>CAIQVJ010000111.1 GCA_903875225.1 uncultured Pseudomonadota bacterium | reverse complement strand
TGCGAGCGTCGAGATCCACAATCGACACTCGGAAGTCGAGACTCGAACATCGAGACTCGATGCTCGAAAGTCGATTTCCGATCCGAGCCTGTCGGACCGCTACGATGAGCGGCGATCCTGTTTAGTCAGCCCGCTGCGCCCATGAAGCTCGCGAACAGGCCCTTGCGCGTGCCGGGATCCCGGTAGACGAGCAGGGGCAGCGGGCTCCTGGCGCCGAGCTTTTCGGCCGTGCTGCCGAGCAGGACGGCGGCGAGCGGGGTGAGGCCGCGAGAGCCGACGGCCAGCAGATCTGCCTCCCGGGCTACTGCCAGCAGGGCGTCTGCCGGTCGTGGTGAGGCCTCGATTCGGAGCGCCACCGGGTTCGGGCCGGCGAGCGAGAGCCAGGTCTCCTCGATGTGGCGACGGAGCGTATCGACGTCGGTCTGCTCGCCTTCCGGGTCCACGACCGCAACGGGGCAGACGGACTCGAAGAAGCCGCTGGCGACGGCATGGGCGCGGAGCGCATTGGCGGAGAAGTCCATGCCGATCACGGCCCTCCCGCGGCGAAGCCGGGTGCCCTCGGGCATCACGAGCACCGGCGCGTCAGAGAGCCGGACGACGCGCAGGCCGTGGTCTCCCCAGCCGCGGCCGGGCCGGCCGACCACCACCAGATCCACCCCAAGCTCGTGCACGGCGTGCTCGACCTCCTCGGTCAGCCGCCCGGTGCGGCACCGGGCGACGGCTGGGATGCCTTCGGCCTTCAGGTTGTGGGCGTGCAGTGCGAGCGCTGCGGTCACCAGGCTCTCTGGCTCTGGCTGTGGCGCCGAGAAGAAGCTCCGGCTCCGGTCCCGCACGTGCAGCAGGTGGACGCTCCCGCCTTGCGGACCGAAGGAGCGGGCGAGCGCCACCACGGCATCGAGCACCGCGTTGTCGGGACCGACGTGGCCGGACTCGGGCAGCGCGAGGAGCGCGAGGATCGTTCGGAACATGGGTCAGGCCTTCCAGTGCGTGGACATGCGGGTGAGATCGTGAACCACCGAGCGGACGCGCTCCAGCTGCTCGAGGGCCTGCATCACACGGTCTTCGGCCGCCTCGGGCATTTCCCCGCCCTCGATCGCGAGGTCGAGGTGCGCCATCGCGGCGGTGACGGGCTGGGCGAGCTCGCTCGCCATCCGAGGGCCGATGTTCGTCGCCTCGACGCGCCGCTCGCGGTCAGCGACGAGCTCGGTCGCGAGCCGGAGACGCTCCTCCATCGCCCGGTACGGTCGCCGATCGGAGAACGCTCCGACGGTGCCGAGCAGCCCGGTGCTGTCCCGCACCCAGGCCGCAGTGAGGCGAACAGGCACGCGTGAGCCGTCCCGGCCCCGCAGTTCGACGTTCATCGGCTCGGCGGCGCCGGGCAGCCCCGCGGTGCGTTGGCGCAGGCGCACCATCACCGCCCGGGCATCGGCGATGTCGGCATAGAGGTCGGGCGTGCGCAGGCGGTCCATCGCCTCGCTGGACGACCATCCGAGCAGCCGGGACGCGCCGGAATTGAAGCGGATGATGCGGCCGTGGCGATCGGCCACCACCACGGCCTCGGGCAGGCACTCCAGCAGCGGGGTGAGCAGATCCGAGTCGGTCATGTCGGCTCCCGGTTGGCCCAGATTGCAAGTGCGGCGCCATGCACCCTGCCCACGGGGACCCCGGCGGCCAGGGCGGCAGCGCGGCAGTCCTCGTACTCGGGTGAGGCGTGAACGATGCTGCCGGCGTGCTCCGCGATCTTGACGCGAACGACGCCATACTCGGTGGTGACCGCCTCCCAGCGCCGCGACATCACCTCACGTTGGTGCGCCGTCCAGCGGTACCCGAACGTGCCGGAGTGGCGGACCAGCGCCTGACCCACGGCGGGCTGCGCATCGACTGCGCACAGCGCGTGGATCCAGAGGCCGGGTCGGCCCTTCTTCATCAGCACGGGAACGACGAACGCGTCGATGGCGCCTGCCTCGAAGAGCGCGTCCAGGAGGGGAGGTACGGCCTCGCCCGGCAGGTCGTCCACCTGCGCGGAGAGCTCGACGACCTCGGCGAGACTGCCCGCCTGCCCCTCGCCGATCACGGCGCGCAGCACGTTTGCGTGCGTGGAAGGGTCACGGGTGCCAGCCCCGTACCCGACCGAGCGCACGATCATGGCGGGCATGGCGCCGGGCTTCGCCAGCGCGGCGATCAGCGCGGCCCCGGTGGGGGTGACGAGCTCCCCGGCAAACGGGCTCGGCATCACCGGGTACCCGCGCAGCACCTCCACGGTCGCCGGGACGGGGATCGAGAGGATGCCGTGCTGCGTGCGAACAGCCCCCTGGCCCATCGGGAGCGGCGTGGCGACGATCTCGGTGATGGAGAGCGCCTCCATCGCGGAGCACGCGGCCACGATGTCCACGATCGAGTCCACGGCTCCCACCTCGTGGAACTGCACATCGTCGATGTGCACGCCGTGGACGCGGCTCTCGGCCTCGGCCAGACGGGCGAACGCCGAGAGTGCGCGACTGCGGACCCGTGGGGGAAGCTCCGCCGCGGTGAGCAGCGCTCGGATGGCCGCCCAATCGCGCTGGGGTTGACCCGGAAACGAGTCTCCGACCGGGGAGTGCGCGTGGCTGTGGTCGTGCGAACCGTCGTGGGCGTGGGAGTGGTCGTGCGCGGGCCCGCTCGATGCCTCGGCCGGGCTCGGCCGGACCACGAACCGCGTCGCCGCATAGGCGCCCCGGTGGACTCGCTCGCAATGCGCCTCCCAGCCAGGGATGCCGACGGCGCGTACATCGGCGAGCACGACGTCGAGTGGGGCTCCCGCATGGATGAGCGCGGCGACCAGCATGTCGCCCGCGATGCCCGCGAAACAGTCCAGGAACAGGATCACGTCGGCCCGGCCCTGCGCTTCACGATGCGCGCCGCGAGCGCCGCAGCGCCGAACCCGTTGTCGATGTTCACCACCCCGATCCCCGGGGCGCAGGCGTTGAGCATCGTCAGGAGCGCGGCCACGCCGCCGAAGCTCGCGCCGTAGCCGACAGACGTGGGCACCGCGATCACGGGGACCGTGATCAGCCCGGCCACGACCACGGGCAGCGCGCCGTCCATCCCTGCGACGACGATGATCACGTCGCAGGCGTTCAGATCGTCCAGCCGGGCATGGAGCCGGTGCAGCCCCGCCACCCCCACATCCACGATCCTCTGCACCTCGATGCCACAGGCCCCGAGACACAGCGCGGCCTCCTCCGCGACCCCGAGGTCGCTCGTGCCGGCACACACCACGGCCACCCGACCCGGCAGCGGCAACGCCGTGCCCAGGCACCACACCTGCGCAGTGGAGTCGTAGGATCCACCCATGGCCTCGACCAGCAGTGCGCCCTTCGCCGGGTCCACACGTGTGGCGAGCGCCACCTGGCCACGCTCCACCAGGGTTTGCGCGATGCTGAGGATCTGCTCGGCAGTCTTGCCCGCGCCGTAGATCACCTCCGGGAAGCCGGTACGGCGCTCCCTGTCGTGGTCCACGGTGGCGAATGGCAGGTGCGGCATCCAACGCGTCTATCAGAAAGCGTCCGGGCGCGCCCTTCGTGCCGATCTGCGGTGCTGTGAACTACACAATCGCGGTCAGCCCTTCCAGGGCGTGACCGAGATGAAGGCATCGTCGAGGAGCACGTCGGCGTGCTGTGCCACGTCTCCGCGCATCTGGTCGAGGCGCGCGCGCACGAGGCCGGCGTCGTTGCCCACGATCGTGATGGCCAGCACGCACCGCTCGTGGTTCTCGAGGTGCCCGACCTCCGCGACGGCCGCGCCATACCGGGCGGCCAGCCGGTCCTTCACTGATCGAACCCCGTGGCGCCGATCCTTGAGGGAACGGCTGCCCGGCACCGAGATCTGCAGACGCATCACTCCGACGTGGATCGCCTCGTCCGGAGCGGGCAGGAAGCGGATCACTCGGTGCGGGGGACCTCGACGCGGGAGTAGCAGACGATGATGTCACCGACCGCCATGCCCTCGAAGTCCTCGACGAAGATGCCGCACTCGAAGCCCTTCTCGACCTTCTTGACGTCGTCCTTGAAGCGCTTGAGGGCCTGGATCTTGCCCTCGTGCACGACCTTGCCTTCCCGCATGACCTTGGCGATGGCGCCGCGGACGATCTCGCCGTCGAGGACCATCGAGCCGGCGATGGTGCCGACCTTCGTGACCTTGAACAGCGCGCGGACCTCGGCCTCGCCCATCTTGCGCTCTTCGTACACCGTCGGCAGCATGCCCAGCATCCGGGACTTCACGTCGTCGATGATGTTGTAGATGATGTCGTAGCGCTTGATCTCCACGCCGTACTGGTCGGCGGCGGCGCGGGCCTTCGCGTCGGACTTCACGTTGAACGCGATGACGTAGGCGCCATTGCCGGCAGCCAACGTGATGTCCGACTCGGTGACCGGCCCGATGGCAGCGTGCAGGATCTTGAGCTGCGTGCCGGTGATCGAGAGGCCTTCGAGCGCGCTCTTGAGCGCCTCGAGGGTGCCGCCCACGTCGGCCTTGATGATGACGTGCTGGACCGGAAGCGCCATGCCGGCTTGCTTGTAGAGGTCGTCGACGGTCATCTTCTGGCGCGAGGCGAGCGCGAGCGCACCCTGGCGGGCAGACTCGGCGCGATGGTCCGCGAGCGTGCGGGCATCCTTCTCGGTCTCGACGACCGAGAAGTCGGCGCCGGCGGCGGGGACGTCCTGCAAGCCGAAGATCTCGACAGGCTGCGAGGGACCCGCCTCCTTGATCTTGCGGCCCGTGTCGTCGGACATGGAGCGTACCCGGCCCCAGGTGTTGCCGATGACGAGGATGTCGCCCTGCTTGAGCGTGCCGTTCTGCACGAGCAGCGAGACGACCGCGCCGCGGCCGACCTCGAGCCGTGCTTCGAGCACGACACCTTCGGCGTGACGCTCGGGGTTGGCCCGCAGGTCGAGCACCTCGGCCGTGATCAGGACGTTCTCGAGCAGGTCGGCGATGCCGGTGCCCTTGAGCGCCGAGACGGGGCAGAAGATGGTGTCGCCACCGAACTCCTCGGCCACGAGCCCATGGTTCATGAGCTCGCGCTTCACGCGCTCGGGGCTGGCGCCGGGCTTGTCCATCTTGTTGATGGCCACCACGATGGGCACCTTGGCGGCCTTGGCGTGGTTGATCGCCTCGATGGTCTGGGGCATGACGCCGTCGTCCGCTGCCACCACGAGGATGACGACGTCCGTTGCCCGGGCGCCGCGGGCACGCATCGCGGAGAACGCGGCGTGGCCTGGCGTGTCGAGGAACGTGATGTCGCGATCGCCGCTCTTGACCTGGTACGCGCCGATGTGCTGCGTGATGCCTCCGGCCTCACCCGCGGCGACCTTGGCCTTGCGGATGCTGTCCAGCAGCGTGGTCTTGCCATGATCGACGTGGCCCATGACCGTGACGACCGGTGCGCGGACCGGCATGTTGGCCTTGTCATCGACGGCCGGCTGGATCAGGTGCTCCGACTCGTCGAATGCAACGCTGTAGACCTCGTGACCGAGCTCCAGGGCGAGCAGTTCGGCGGTCGCGAAGTCGATCGTCTGGTTGAGCGTGGCTGGCGTGCCCATCTGCATGAGCACCTTGATCAGCTCGGCGCCCTTGACGCCCATCTCGTGAGCGAGGTTCGCGACGGTGATCTCGCCATCGATCGACACCCGGCGCTTGAGCTTGGCGACGGGCGCCATGACCATGCCCTTCTTGCCCTTGGGCTTGCGCACCTTGCCGAACTCCGACATGGTGTGCTCGGTGCGATCCGGACGGCGCCCCTTCTTTCGGTTGGCAGCGTCGGTGCCGGGCGCCGCAGGGGCCGCCGGGGCGTCCGTACGGCCCGGAGGACGCGCGGTGCCGGGAGGAGTCCAGCGCGTGGCGCCGGGCGCGAGCCCGGGGCGGCCGCGGAGACCGCGAGGGTCTGCCGGGTCGAAGCCCGGTGGCAGGGCGATGACGCCCTTGCCGAGTCCGGGGAGCATCGGCGTGTCGGGCAGGCGCGCGAGCGGCGCCCGGACGGGGGCGACCGAGTGGCGAGCGGTTCCGCCCGGGCGATCCACGATCACGGCGCGATCCAGCGTGGGCTGTTCGGCGGGGCGGGGGACGACGACGACGGGCGCGGGTGCCGGGACCGGCTCCGGCTCCACGGCGACGACCGGCGCAGCAGCAACCTCGACCGGAGGTGCCACCACGGCGGGGGCCTCGACGACGGGCGGGGGCTCGGGCGTGACCGGGGGGTGAACTTCTGCCGGGGCGTGGACGGGCGCGGCCTCGACGACTGGCTCGGGTGCGGCCTGCACCTCTGCCACCGGCTCCGGTGCGGGCTCCACCACCACGGGTGGTGCGACTACCGCAGGCGCGGGCTCGACCACAGGTGCCGTGACGACAGGCGTCGGGGCGACGGGGGGGGCGACGACCGGACGGGCCACGAGGCGTGGCTCGACGACGGCGGGGCGCACCGGCTCCGGGGGCTTCGCCACCACGGGGGGCGGGAGGCCGGCGCCGGGACGACGGATCGTCCGCACGGCGGGAGCCGCGACAGGCGGCGGGGGGGGGCGGCAGGGGTTCGCCGGCGCGGCGCCGTACGACTCCGCTGCCCACGCGTTCGGCGGGGCTGCCGGGAGCTGCCTTGGTTTCGACGGGCGCGGCAGGGCGTGCTGCTTTTTGCGTCGAGGCTTCATTAAGCCGTTCAATACTGACTTTGGTCGACATGCGGACCCTTGCGGTCTGGGTTTTCGAGCGCTGGTAGGGTCCCGTCCGGACCGGCAGCACTCCGGGGCCCGGGCGATAACCCGGACCACGTCCAGACGCACCTCTATTCTGAGACGGGGGGGGGCGCTGTCGGGGCAGGTCGGGGGCCGCCGAGCGCTCGCTCGCGGGCAAGCCAGACGAGGAGATCCTTTGCGGGCCCGCCGGCCCGAACCGCGATCACCGCCCGTGCGCCCTTGCCAATCCGTCGCCCCAGCTCTTCTTTTTCGAACGGGAGCACGAACACCGGGATGTCCCGCGCCCCACGGATGTCGGCGACCGAGGAGGCCGAGGCGTCCGCGGCGGCGAGCAGGGCCCGGGCTTCGCCCGCCCGGACCGCGCCCGTGGCGGCGTCCGCGCCGCTCGCCAGGCGCCCACTGCGCGCGGAGAGCGCGAGGAAGTCGAGGACGCGAGCGGCGGCGACCGCGAGGGCCCGGTCGAGCAACTGCGCTGTGTCGATCTGCGGCAACTTCAGGGCGCGGGCGAGCCGGCGCGGGTCGGCCACGAGCGCGCTGATGGCCTCTTCCGTCGGCGTGACCCAGGCGCCGCGCCCCTCGTCCTTGTGCCGGCTCGTCCACTCGATCCACGCAGAACCTTCGGGCCCGGCGAAGATCCGGAGGAGCTCACTCTGGGGGCGCTCCTCGCGGGAGACGATGCAGGTGCGCATGGAGAGCGCGCGCGCCTCCGTGCGCGCGGCGTGCTTGGGCTTCGCCGGATTCCCAGCGGTGGGAGGCAGTTGGGCGGGGGGGCGTGGCTTCACGTGGCATCCGGTGCGGAGCCGCCTGGGAAGGCGGCCTTGAGCGCGCCCCGTTGTAGCTTGCCGAGCGCGTTCCGGGGGAGGGCATCGAGGACGATCACGCGACGGGGGCGCTTTAGGCCCGAGAGCATCTGCCCACGCTCGCGGACCGCGGCCAGGGCCTCGGCGACATCCCCGTCCACGACCACGGCGAGGCCCACGACCTCATTGAGGTCGTCGTCGGGGAGCCCGACTGCCCCGACCTCCCGCACGCCCGGGAGGCCGGCGTAGATCGCCTCGACCTCGGCGGGGGAGACGTTCACCCCGCCCACGATGATCAGCTCTTTTTTCCGGCCTACGATCCGCAGGTAGCCGGCGTCGTCCCACTCTCCGGCGTCTCCGGTGGAGAACCAGGCGGGAGCCTCGGCGCCGCTCCCGGAGCGCGGCGACTCCGCAACGCGCAGCGGTTGCCCCCAGTAGCCCGAGTACACGCTCGGACCGCTCACCTGCACCTCGCCATCCACCAGCCGCACGCTCACCCCGGGGACCGGTGGGCCGACGGTGCCGGCTCGCCGCTCGCCCCGCCCGGGGTTGGAGCAGATCATGACCGTCTCGGTCATGCCGTAGCGCTCGAGGATGCGGTGGCCGGTGGCCGCGTACACGGCGTCCGAGGTCGCCCGGTCCAGGCCGTCCGACCCGCTCACCATCAGCGTCAGGCGGCGGAACGGCTCGGGGTCCGCCTGCATCACCGGCAGCCAGCGCCGGTACCAGGTCGGCACGCCGTACACGTGGGTGACCTCGCCCGGCAGCAGCACCGGCTCGAACCGGGGGCGCAGGATCGCGCGGGAGCCGCGCAGCAGCGTGCCATGCAGCCCGAGGACGAGCCCGTGGGTGTGAAAGAGCGGGAGGGCCAGCCAGAGGCAATCGTCGCCGGAGAGCTGCCACAAGGTGGCCAGCGCATCGAGGTTGGCCCCCCACATGGAGAACGTCTGGGGCACGCCCTTGGGTCGACCCGTGGTGCCGGACGTGAACAGCAGCGCGGTGAGATCCCGGTCGGGCCAGAGCCGATCCGCGGGGAGCGACGTCGGCTGGTCGGGCGCTTCGTGCAGCGGGGCTCCGTCGCGGTCCTGTGCTGCAGGATGTGGACCGGAGAAGGAGCGGAAGCCTGGAAAACGCTCGGGAGCGGCCGTGATCACGAGGCATGGAGCGGCGTCCTCGAGGATCGGCGTCAGCTCGGCCTCGCGGTAGTGCGGGTTGAGCGGGAGCCGCACCGCGCCGAGCGCCATGCAGCCCAGGTGGGCGTCAACGAGGTCGAGGCTGTTTTCGAGGTGGATGGCTACGATGTCGCCAGGACGCACCCCCTCGCTGGCGAGCCACGCGGCGGCGGATTCGCCTCGGGCGCGCAGATCCCCGTAGGTGAGCCACCGTGACGGGGCGGTCGCCGTGGCGTCGTGCGAGGTGGCGAGTGCGGGCCTCGCGGGATCGTGGTCGAGGAAGCGGCTGAGGAACATGAACACCCTTACCAGACGGCGCTACTCCCGACACACCCGCGCCGCCTCGTAGCGGTCGGTGGCGAAGGTCCACGGGATCACGGTGCGCTGCTGCGGATCACCCGCGATCCAGTTCGCGTGCAGGTTTGCGTGGCCCGCGGCGGAGTAGGCGCGCGGCAGCCACGCGGGCTGGATGACGGCGGTACCGTCGAAGATCCGCGTCACGCAGAGCCCCTCGACGGCCTGGGGCCAGGCCTCGGTCGGCACGGCGAGCAGACTGCCCGCCGGTGTGCGGGCGCCCTCGTCGAGCGCCTTCCAGCCCCGGCGCTCCAGCTCCCACTGCCAGCCCCAGTGCCCGGTGAACATGCCCGGCGGCCCGGAGTCGGCGACCCGGTCTGCGAGGTCCGAGACTGCGCGGGCGCTGTCGGCGTCATCGGCGAGCAGCGCCACGCCGAGCACCGCCGAGGCCACCACCGAGGGGACCCCGCCGTACGGGCTGAGGAGCAACGCAGCCGGCGCAAACGGCAGCCAGTACCGCGCGGCGGTGAACCTGAGGAGCAGCAGGAACGCGAGGCCGCCCGCACCCCACAGTCCGAGCCAGCGATCCTCGCTGCGCGGCAACGCCTCCAGGACGGCCCCGAACGAGGCCCCACCGGCGGCGCCGAAGACCGCCGCCTGCAGCGCCTCGACGCCCGTCCCGAACCGCATGGCGAGCACCGCGCCGACCACTGCGCCGAGCATCTGTGCGCTGCGCCAGCGAAAGATCGGGAGGACCAACGCGCCCCCCAGGAACGTCATCGCGCTGGCCGCCTTGTGGATCCAGTCCTCCGGGGTGTTCGCGACCGACTGGAAGTGGCCCATGGCGAGGATGTGTGGCTGCCCGTAGACGGCGAGGTCATGCAGCGTGAGCAGGGCGACGGGTGCGAGCACCCATGCGAGCGCCGGGCGGCGCGGCGCGTGCAGCAGCACCAGGGGCACGAGCGCCACACCGCTGTACCGGAAGAGGCCGGCGGCCCCGGCGACCAGCGCCCACCCCGCCACGGCCGATCCCCGGACCACGCCGCGCGCCACGCCCCCGATCCCGAGCACGGTCATGGCGTAGAGTGGAGCGTCGGGCAGGAGCGCGGTCCCGGACAGCAGCACCATCGGCATCGCCACGAGGCCGGCAGCCCGAAGCTGGTACTCGCGCGGAGCCGAGAAGGTCTCCGCGAGCCAGACTGCGCCAAATGCCGTCGGCAGCGTCCAGATCAGCATGGCCGCACGTTGCACGGCGATCGCGTCGCCGCCCAGGTGCTGCACGGCCGCGAGGAACCACGCGATTCCGGGCGGGTTGGAGAGCACGTCGAACGCGCGCTCCGTCGTGCCCTGCCAGTTGATCAGGATGTTGTGGGGCGCCGCGGGATCGGCCAGCGCGCCCCGCGTGAGCGTGAGGAAGTTCGCCTCGTCGTAGTTGACGGGGCGGTCGAGGAACGGTGCCTGGACCAGCGCCATCGCCGCAGCGAGCGCGAGGGCGAACTGGGAGGAGCTGGCGGCCACGCGGCAGGGTAATCCGGCGCTATCCGGCCGGGGTGGTGGTGCGTGAGGTCGGGCGAACCCGGCAGCTACCCCGCGAGGAGGCGCGCGATGCGATCCTCTGTCGAGGGGTGCGTGCGGAAGATGCCGAAGATGTCGTTCGGGCTCATGATGTACATGTGCGCGACGGCGGGGTTCGGCGTCTGGGAGGGGATCTGCTGCAGTCCGGACTCCAGGCTGCGCAGCGCGCGGATCAGCGGCTGCGGCGAGCCCATGATCTTCGAAGAGTAGGCGTCTGCAGCGTACTCCCGGGAGCGGGAGATCGCGAGCTGGATGAGCAGGGCCGCGATCGGGGCCACGAGCATGGCCACGAGCATGCCCAGGCCGTTCTCGCGCCGCTGTCGGCTGTCACCGAAGATCATCGAGAAACGGGCCATCTGGGCCAGCATCGAGAGTGCTCCCGCCATCGACGCGGCCACTGCCATCGTCAGGGTGTCGCGCCGCGCGACATGGCCGAGCTCGTGCGCGATCACGGCAGAGATCTGCTCGTCGTCCATGGTTCGCAGGAGCCCTTCGGTGACAGCGACCGCAGCGTGCCGTGGGCCCCGTCCGGTCGCGAACGCGTTGGGCGCAGGCTGCGGGATGACGAACACGCGCGGCATGGGCAGGTCTGCGCGCCGGGCCAACTCCGTGACGATGCCCGTGAGCCGCGGCGCGGACTCGGGTGTGGCCTCTTTCGCCCGGTGCATCGCGAGCACGATGCGGTCCGAGAACCACCAGGAGATCAGGTTCGACCCGGTGGCGAACACCAGCGCGATGGCCATTCCACGGTCCCCGCCGAGCATGCGGCCCACGAGCAGGAACACCGACGTCATCATGCCGAGCAGGAGCACGGTCTTCAGGGTGTTGTACATGCGCAAGTAGATAGGCACCGGCGGCAAAACGGCGCCCCCGGGTTGGGCGCCCCGGAAGCTAGTTCGTGTCCCGCGTCTTCACGCGGATGAAGGCGCCGAAGAGGAAGGCGGCGGTGAAGGAGACGAGCACGACCGCCAGTGTTCGTGCATCGAGCCCCATGTCCGATTCGTCAGCACCCTTCAGCCCGAGCTCGTAGAGCGCGCCGCGGACATCGTGGTTGTCCCACTGGCCGATGTGGCTGTGGGAGGCCTCGGCGAGCCGCTGGCCTGTCCGGATCATGCCGTCGAAGGCGTAGCGCAGGGGATCCACCCAGGTCACCGCCCGGGAGAGTCCGTTCATGTCGCGCAGGCCCACGAGCAACGAGGAGAAGCTGATCTGGGGGATCAGCAGCAGGGGCAGCGTACCAACGGCGGCCTCGCTGGAGGAGAACGTCGATGAGACCAGCAGCCCGAGGGCCATCCCGCAGAGCCCCGTGAGCGCGGCCATCCCCATGAACGAGAACGGGTCGAACCCGAACGTGGTCGGGTCGTACATCCCGAACACGATCCAGGTGAGGCTCGCCAGGAACGTGCACTGCGCCACCGCGAGCACGCCGAGCACGGCGACCTTGGAGCCGACGTAGGGCAGCACGCCCAGGCCGACGCGACGCTCGCGTGCCCAGATCACGCGGTCGGAGATGAGTTCACGCACCGCCGCGCTCATGCCGAACCACAAGCAGGACAGCGTGAGCATGAAGACCATCGACTTGGTGGGCTTGGGAAAGACCACGAACATCACGAGCGCCAGGAATGGCGGCTGCGCGGCGAGCACCCAGAGGCCGGTCCGGTCCCGGAGCTTCACCTTGGCATACCGGCGGATCTGCGTGGTGAGCTGCTGGATCGCGGAGACGCGGCGGGGGCTGACGTCCAGGGTGTGCGAGCTGCGCCCCGGGAGCTTCAGCAGGTCCTCCCGCATGGTCACGAACGTACGGAAGTCCGCACTCTGACGGTAGGATTCGCCCCAGCCCGAGGGCGACTTGTCCTGGAACCGGTTGAACACGGCGTCGGGGGTGGCGACGTGGAAGTACGTGCATGCCTGGCTGGGCGGACCGAAGTAGGCGACCCGCCCGCCTGGAGCGAGCACCAGCAGGTGATCCACCTGCGCCATCACCTGCGGCGACAGGTCGTGGGTGACGAGAAACACGATGCGGCCACGATCTGCGAGCTGACGCACGAGCCGCACGATGTCCTGTGCGGCGCGGGGGTCGAGGCCACTGGTCGGCTCATCCAGGAACAGGACGCGGGTGGAGCGGGAGAGCAACTCCTGCCCGAGGTTGACCCGCTTGCGTTGCCCGCCGGAGATCCCCCGTCGCGTGGCGTCGCCGATGCGGGAGTTGCGAATGTGGTCGATCCCGAGCTCTTCGAGCACGCGGGACACCGCACCCTGCAGCTCGGCCTCAGGCGTGTCGGGAGGAAAACGCAGGCGTCCGCTGAACTGCAGCGACTCCTCGACCGTGAGCTCCGGGTGCACGATGTCGTCCTGCGGCACCGTCCCGACCTGTGAGCGGTCGATGGCCAGCATCGCGTGGAAGTCCTGCCCGTCGAACAGCACCTCTCCGGAGTCCGCGGGCGTCACGCCGGCGATCGCGTTGAGCAGCGTGGTCTTCCCTGCGCCCGAGGGGCCGACCATCGCGATCACCTCCCCGGAGAACACGGTGAAGCTCACGTCGTCGAGCAACGAGACGGTGTTGGGTCCAGCGGCGATCTTCCGGGTGAGGTGCCGGGCGGACAGCGCGGTGAAGACGCGATCGTTGTGGATGATCAACGTGTCGTCGGGCCCGAGCTTCGCGCGGAAGGGCCCCACCCGCAGCTCGTCGGTGTTCGAGAACGGAGCAGCAGAGACGGGCCGGTTGTTGAGCACGGTCGGTCGGCCAGATTCGGCGTCCTTCAGGCGCCAGCCGTCGCGGCTGCGCACGAGGTCCACGTGGTGGTCCCCCACCTGCGGATCGGGCAGGACGATGTCCATGCCCGGGGAGCGCCCGATGGAAACGCGGTCGCTCGACAACGCGAAGACGAGTCCTGTCGCCGAGCCATCCGGGGAGACGGTCTGGTAGCGTGGCTCGTGCTTCTGGTGCAGGGCCGCGAAGAGCACCCCGTCGATCCCGAGCTCGTGGGCCGCGTTCTCCAGCCTGCGCAGCTCGGCCGGATCGATGTCGCCGTCCCCGGCGACCGTCGCGAACATGCTGTCGAGCAGCAGCAGGGCTTCCCAGGAGCCGTACTTCCCGACGAACCCCGCGAGTGAGAGGTCACTGTCCTCGTCTGCCCCCAGCGCCCGGCCCGCAGCCTCGCCGAATCGCTCGACGAAAGCGGCCAGCTCGGCGAGGTTCTCAATGCCTCGGAACTCTGGCGCCGCAGCGAAGCGGATCAGCATCGCGGCTTCGCCCGCGTCGAGCCCGGTCCGCTCGCGCGTCACCCGGAGAGCGGGGCCGAACCGCGCCTCAAGCCGGTCGGGCGCCACCAGGGAGGTCTGCATCAGCAGACGTACAAAGTCGCACCCATGGGCAACCCGCTCGGGCGGGGTGGCGGACCGTTGCTTCTTGAGCTCGGCGCCGAAGCGCTCCAGCAGTCGTGCTCCGGCACCCATCTACGCCCCTACTTGTAGGTCACCGCCGTAGCGACCGACCCTTGTTTGGTGAGGTCGTTGAGCTTGGAGGCGTGGACCGCGATGTAGTACGTGTCCGTGGCTTGCGGCGTGTAGCTCAGGCTGGGCTCGCGGTCGTTGCTGGAGTCGATCGCGACCTGCTTGCCCGTGTGGTCGTAGAGCACGATGTCGGCGTTGCCGATGTTCGAGTCTCCGCACGCCAGCACCTTGTAGTCGTTCCCGGCGTACAGAGTGACGAGGTAGACCTTGTGGCCGCCCTGGTTGAGTGTGGCCTTGGTGGAGGTACGAACCGCCCACCCGGTGTTGTAGCCGTCCCAGATCTTGGTGCGGAGACAGGTTTCCGCCTGATCTTCATCGGCGCGGGCGGGCATCGCGAGCAGGGAGAGAAGGAGCATGTGCATGGCGACCTCGGGTCGTTCGAACAAACAAGGGGAAGAGGAGATTCCGGTCGCTGCGCCCCGGGGGGCACCAGCGCTTCGGGTTCAGAGCAGGGCGAGCACGGAGTCGGTCTGGGCCTTGACTTCCTTGACGTCGTCGGCGGAGAGAGCCGGCTTGGCGGCGATCTCCTTGAGCTTCATCAGCGTGCCCTCGAGCTGCTTGAGCACGGCATCGGGTGCCTTGTCGGCGCCTTCTGTCTGCACGTACTTGAGGAAGTAGTCCACGACCTGCGGCTGGCGCAGGAGCTGGGAGCCGGCGTCGGGCTTGTTGGCGGCGATGATCGCCGCGCTGACGAGGTTCGAACCCTCGAGCCAGCTGCCAGCCTGGATGAGAGGCACCGCGCGGTCGCCGGCCTCGAACTTGATCTCGGGGATGACCGCCCCGTGCATCTCGTCGAGCTCCTTCACCAGGTCGTCGCGCGAGATCCCGTCGTTGTTGATCCGCGCCGTGAGGTCGTCGATGGTCGCCGGCAGGTCCTTGCCGGCGCCGAGGGTGTTCAGCCCCAGCTTGACGACGTTCAGGCGCTCCACCAGCTTGTCCTTGGGGGAGTCCTTCACGGTGAGCAGGCAGTCGGCCAGCACCACGCCGGTGCGGACGGCGACGACGTCCTTGTTCTGGACGTCCATCTTCAGCTGCCGCTCGGTGACCAGCTTGGAGAGCCCGTTGGCGATCCCCGCCTTCTCCATCGCGCTCTGCATCTCCGCGGGGGAGGGCACCAGCGTGACGTTCTGGGCGTCGGCTTCGAGATCCGCGATGGCGATGTTGGGCGGAGCCTCGGGGGCTGCCGGTGCCGGGGTCACCACGGGTGCGGTGGGCGTTTCGACCGGGGCTTCGCCGGAGCAACCGACCAGCGAGAGGAACACCAGCGAAGTGACCGCGAAAGCGGGCAGGAGAGAACGAGTCATCGACATAAAGAGGAACTCCGAAGCGCGCGGACTGTACGCCGTTTCGCAGCGCGGATCAAGCCGGTTGTGCCGCAGAATGGAAGGGCGGGTAGCGAAATGCTGGGCGAGCAGGGGCCGCTGGGCGTCTGATCCGCGCTGCGACCGAGGCCTCAACCGTGGCGTTCAAGCTGACGGGGCCCCATGAGCGCGAGCGGAGAGCCCGGGTAGGGCGTGGCGGCGACCACTGCGACCGCGACTGGATCGCTCAGCGCCGCGACTCCAGCATCACTCGTGGCTCATCCGGTAGTTGAGCACGAGGCACGGCACCGCGTCGGGGAGGTGGCCAAACGTGGCCTCGACTTTTTTCTTGTCGCGGTTCAGCACGCCGTCGCACGGGATCATCATGGCGCGCGCGATGATCTCGGCCGTGCGCTGCAGCACCCAGTCCCCGCCCTGTGCGTCCTTCAAGGCGCCGGCGACCGTGCCCTTCGAGAAGCTCAGGGTGGGGGGCCGGGAGCCTGCCCAGTTGTTGCCCGGGATGTCGGCGGAGAAGACTTTTGCGAGCCGCGCGACGATGCCCTGGCCGTCCTCGGGGTTCTGCAGGCCGTCGACGCTCCGCCCGATCTGGTCGTTGAACATGGACATCACCTTGTTCTCGTCCTCGCGGTCGTCGTCTCCGGTGCCGTATACGCACGTGGCGGCCCCCTGACGCAGGATCTCCGCTGTGCTCGCGATGTCGCTCGTCGGGCTGGGCTCTCCGGCAGCCTCCGCGGTCCGCGCCAGCAACTTTGTCCGCGTCGTGTCGTCGTTCGCCTCCACGGTGGCATCGCCCTGCACGTAGGCATCCAGGTAGACGGCTGTCAATCCGAGGTTCCTGGCCTGACGGTAGGTCAGCCGAACCGGGCCTCGTCCACACTGCTCCACCTGCTTCGAGTCGAGCACCCGGTCCCAGTCGCCCTGCAGTCGGCTCTTCGAGGCGGCGAGGTAGGGCAGGAGCCGCTTGGTTCCGAGGTCGAGCGAGTCGGACTTCTCGACCCGCTCACGCCATCGGGCGAAGTCCTCCACGCGGTTGGTGTCCTCGAACATCCACGAGTACGGGTCGGGGTTCGACGCGATCGACTTGGCCTCCTCCTTCACCTTTCCGAGGAGCTGGTCGTCCTTCTTGAGCGCCGCGCCGATCTCCGGAACACCGAGGATGGTGGCTGCGAGCTGGTCGAACTGGAAATTCTCCACGCTGCCGCCCATGTTGTTGGCGTACGCGAGGTTCTCCGTGCACGTGTCCGCCTTTTTCGTGGCGGTGAACGCGTCGGACTTGAACTTCAGGGCGGCGCATGAGCCCATTCCGGCCATCAGGTACCCGCTCGCCATGATCACGCCCGTGATGATGTAGCGGGGCTGCCAGATCGACCCGGAGATGACGAAGTAGTAGGCCCGGGACAGGATCTGCAGTGGGCCGATGGTGAACAGGCGGGCGAGCGCCATGCGCCGCCCCTCGTTCGCGAACTTCTCTGCGGAGAGCCCCCGGGCGTTCTTCCTTCCCTTGTTCGAACGCTTCGCGATGACCTCGTCGGGGAGCTTGGCAAGCTCGATCATGAAGCGCGGCCCATCGGGGGTCACGAGCGCGAAACTGTCGCCCGGGCGCACGGCGGTGGGCGTGGAGACCTGGACGGGGCTGCGGGCTTCTCCCTTCCACAGGTACAGCCCTGCCGAGCGCTCGCTGGGCGTCAGGATCAGGTTCGCCGGGCCCTGGCGGAGCACCTTGCAGTGCTCCTTCTGCACACCCAGCCCCTCCGGGATCGTGATGTGGCACCGGTCCTTGTTCGACCCGAGGCGGCACTCGATGCCCTCGAAGGGGCCGAAGCGGGTCCCGCCGAACTCGGGCGTGAGCGTCAGGTAGAGGGCAATGTCTTCGCCAGCCATGCTGCAGCCTATTGCGCCGGCGCGCAGCGCGGGGGGGGCTGCGGGTTAGCCCGTCCGGGTGCTCACGCTCGATCCCCATCCCCTGCTGCTCGTGCGCGCGTTCACCACGGAGTTCCCGGCGCCGGTGGGCTCGCTCGAGAGGCCGTTCGAGCGGTTCCTTGCGCTCTCCAGCCCGCCGCCCGGCATCGTCCCATCCAGCGAGTCGTTGCGCACCGCCATCCGCGATCTGCTGCGCCACGGTGGGTTCAAGCCC
This sequence comes from uncultured Pseudomonadota bacterium, assembly GCA_903875225.1. Lineage (GTDB taxonomy): Bacteria > Myxococcota_A > UBA796 > UBA796 > SXON01 > CAIUMM01. Next base: position 23,872 of record CAIQVJ010000111.1, on the reverse strand, counting down.
ACCGGACGGTCCAAGCCGGCGTCCGAATACCTGATCAAGGCTTCAGAAGGCGGATTCCTGGGATCCGTCAACGCGGCCGTCGACGCGTGCAATGTCGCCTCCCTGCACTCGGGGTTCCCGATCTCGGTGGTGGATCTCGCCCGCGTCTCCCTGCCGCTCCGGATCGCGATCGCGCCCGCCGGAAGCGAGTACGTGTTCAACGCGAGCGGCCAGATCATCGACGTGGGTGGGCTGCTCTGCCTCTTCGACGCCGAGGGTCCGTGCGCCAACGCCGTGAAGGACGCGCAGCGCACCAAGACGGACAGCGACAGCACCCGAACGCTCTCGGTGGTGTGGGGCGTGCGCGGGTTCGAGGCGGGCCTCGATGCCGTCGCCGCCTGGTACGAGGGCGCCCTCGAGGGCCTCGGTGCGCGCGTGGTGCCATTCGCCCCCTGACGCCCCGGCTCGCGATCGTCGCGGAGGAGGTCGAGCGTCTCCTGGAGTCGCGTGATCGCGGTCTCGACCCGGTCGCTGCGGCAGACGGGAGATCGGGCGGGGACACGCGCCCGCTGTACGTGGACGTGGGCTGCGATCACGGCGGCCTGCCCCTCACCGTGCTCCATCGTGGCACCCGCGCTGCGGTGGTCGCAGTGGACGTCAATGCCCCCCCTTGCGACCGCGCGCGGTCGAACGCACGAAAGCTGGGGCTCGCCCTGGACGTGCGGCAGGGGGAGGGGCTCGACCCTGTCGCAGGGTTCGTCCACGTCGTGAGCATCTGCGGCGTCGGTTCGGCGACGCTGATCGGCGTCATGGCCCCGGCGTCCGGCCGGATCGGGGCGGTCGTCGCGCAGCCCAACGACTCCGCCGTCTCGCTGAGGACGTGGGCCGCCCTGCACGGTTGGCGCGTGGCACGCGAGCGGGGGGTGTGGGACGGCGGCCGCTACTACGGCGTCCTGGTGCTGCTGCCGCGCGGCGCTGGCGCCGGGGCGGTGGCGGCGGTGGCTGCCCCGGTGGGGGTGGACCCGGTCGAGGTGGCATGGGGTGTGGAAGCGCAGGTGGACCGCGATGCGCTCGCCCGGCGCCTTGTGATCGAGATCGAGCGCCTCTCCCCGCTTCCGGGCCGGGTCGGTGACCTGGCCATCGCCCGCCTAGCTCAGGAGCGCCTCGCGAACGCGCGCCGCGCTGATCCCGCGTAGCTCCTCCGATCGCCGGCTCGTGAGCTTCGCGAGCACCTTCACGGGGTCTACGCCGGGCTCCTGCTTCAGCGCCCGGTAGGCCTTCTCGTTCAGGTCGAGGGCGGAAAAGCGCTCCTTGACGAGCTCCCATGCGCGCTTCTCGCGCTCGCGCAGGAACTGCTCCTTGAGCTGGACGAGGCTCGCAGCCTCTCGCGCTCGTCCCGCGGCCTTGAGCTCCTTGCAGCGCACGTCCGATCGTGAGGTCAGCTGGCCGATCGACGCCTCCTTCGGGACCTCCACGCGCTGCGCCCGAAGCTCGGCCACCCAGGCGCTCTGCAGCGGGTCCGGCAGCGCAGGGGGCGGCGGCGCGCTCGGGGCGGTTGGCATCGTGGGCTCGGGCAGCCCCTTTTCCTTCAGGGCGCCGAGCAACGCCTTCTTCAGATCGGACATTCGTCAGCGCTATCCCGGCGATGATCCCGGAACAGCTCTACCGCTTCGGCACCCCGGAGGCGCGCGTTTCTTGCCACCTCGGTCGCTCCCGGTTAGCCGCCGGGGCCGCCTGTTCCAGGTGGCCTGCGCCGGCCCGCGAAGCTCGATCCTGAGCATCCAAGGTACCCCCGACGCGGATTCTCTGCCCGAAAAGGCAGTTTGCACCCAAAGGAGCCAATCAAATGGCACGTTATCGTGGACCTCGGCTGAAAAAATGCCGTCAGGTGGGCGTGGTGCTTCCCGGACTCACCAATGCTGGCTCGCTCAAGCGCGCCAACCCTCCGGGACAGCACGGCGCTCGCCGCAAGTCAAAATCCTCCGACTTCAAGGAGCGCCAGACCGAGAAGCAGAAGCTTCGCCTTCACTTCGGCGTTCTCGAGAAGCAGTTCCGCCGCTACGTCACCGAGGCGAGCCGGCGCAAGGGCCCCACGGGCCGCATCCTCATCACGCTGCTCGAGTCCCGCCTCGACAACATCGTGTGGCGGCTCGGCCTCGCCGAGACGATCCCCGGCGCCCGCCAGCTCGTCGTCCACCAGCACATCACGGTGAACGACGTCCGCACGGACCGCCCCAGCTTCCACGTGAAGCCGGGCGCCGTGGTCGCCATCCACCCGAAGAGCCGCCAGAAGCCCTTCGTCCTCGCCAAGCTCGAGCACGCGAACTCTCGCGTACGCCCCGGCTTCCTCGAGTTCGATCCGGCCAAGGCCGCCGGCAAGATGGTCGTCCAGCCCGAGCGCGAGGACCTTCCGTTCGAGTGTGATCCCCAGAAGATCGTCGAGTTCTACTCGCAGCAGATCTGAAGCGACACGTCGCTCGCGAAGGCCCCGGCGGATCGCATCCGCCGGGGTCTTCTGCTTTTCTGGCGGCCTCGCTCCCCGGGGATCGGGCATCGCGCCGGGCCGTCTGACGGCCGTGCGCGCTCCCCGTGGCGCCAACGATCGGGTCGCCATGTCCACGCGTTTGGTCGGGCAACGAGCGCGGATCGGTGGAATACTGGTCCACCCCCCTCCCGGTCGCGCATGACAGCCCCCTGTCCCTGGCCCGGCCCTGCGGAGCGGCCGAGGCTGCCGCCCGACCGATCAAGAACCCCCTCCACGAGGCACACGCACGCATGACCAGTGAAAAGACCGCGAACCCGCTCCAGATCACGCAGACGCGTCGTCGCTTTCTCGGGAGGGCTGCCTTCGGCGTGGGGCTCGGCCTCACGCTCGGCCCCGCCCTGCTCCCGCGGATCGCTCGAGCGGCAACACCCTCGAAACGCAAGTTCATCTTCGTCTTCGCCCAGGGTGGCTGGGATCCCACGCGCGTCTTCGCGACCGAGTTCGCGAACCCCCGCGTGGACATGGAGGCCGCGGCCGACCTCGGGACCGCAGGGGGGCTCAGGTACGTCCGCCACCCGAACCGCCCCTCGGTCGACGCGTTCATGGACGCCTGGCACGACCGCACGGTGATCTTCAACGGCGTGATGGTCGGGTCCATCGCCCACGAGATCTGCACGATGCGCGCGATGACGGGCGCGACGAGCGGCCTCGCTCCAGACTGGCCGGCCATCCTGGCGAACCACGACCGTGGAGCGTTCGCGCTCCCCCACCTCGTCCTGGGCGGGCCGAGCTTCCCCGGAGAGCAGGGCGTGGCCGTCGCGCGCCCGGGGACGGCTGGCCGGCGGGGAGCGCTCGCGAGCGGGCAGGCGCTCGTGGACGGGTTCGCCACGCAGGACGCCCGGGGTGTGCGGGACCTGCAGTACCTGACCGACCTCGCTGGCGGGGCGGGGCTCGCCGAGCAGGCAGCCGTCGCCGTCGACGTGCTCCGGAACGGCATCAGCCGGTGCCTCACCCTCTCGGCCGGCAGTGCGTTCTCGTGGGACACGCATGCCCGGAACGACGCCGGACAGTCGCCCCTCTGGGAGGACCTGTACGGTGGCCTCGGCCAACTCGTGCACATGCTGGCGAGCGCGCCGGGCGAGCTGGAGCCGACGCTCCTGGATGAGACCACGGTCGTCGTGCTCTCCGAGATGGGCCGGGCGCCGGGGCGGAACGGCCTCGACGGGAAGGACCACTGGCCCTACACCAGCATCATGATGGTGGGGGCCGGGCTCACCGGGGACCGCGTCGTGGGCGGCTTCGATGCGGCCTACCACGGGGAGCGGGTGGACCCCGCTTCGGGTGACGTCGCAGCGAGCGCGCCCGTGCTCTCTGCCCAGGCGATCGGCGCGACCCTGCTCGCCCTGGCCGATGTGGACCCGGCCGGGTTCGTCACTGGCGCGGAGCCGATCCGGGGCGTGATCGCCTGAGCGAGGCCCCCCGAGGTCGACCCGACCGGTCGCTACTGGCCGAGATCCTCGATGTCCCCGCTCCCGTCCCCGCCGACTTCGGACTCCGGCAGCGTCGGGTCGCAGAACACGATGTACCAGGCGTCCTGGGTGAAGTTCGAGTCCTGGTCCACCCACTCGCTCCAGCGCGGGAGCGTGGGGTCGTCGGTCCGCTTGTCGAAGGGCTTGAGCCGGGGGCTTGCCTGGCCACTGGCGAGACAGTGCTTGAACTTGGCGCCCCGGGCGGAAGTGAGCGCTGCTTCGACCTCCTCGCGGCACTTGGACAGCTTGTTGCGGTTGCCCTTCTCGCAGATCTGCACCTTCGCGTCGCTCCGGAAGCCGTCCCACTTTGCGTCGATGGTCTGGCCCTTCGCCACGTCGGTCTCGCCGCGCGCCGTCACGGTCTCCTGCCTGGAGACCTGGAGGTCGGCCTCGAGCGCCGCCTTCTCCTGGAGCGCGGTGTCGAGCTGTGCCTGCAAGGCGGCGAGCTCGTTGACCTTCTCCTCGAGCTCCTTCTTGAGCGCGGCGCTCTTCCCGTTGCTCTTCTTGACCTTGGCCTCGAGCACCTTGATGTCGTCCTGCTTCTTGTCCACCTGGCCCTGCAGGTCGCCCACCTTCTGGTTCGCGGCCTCGACCTCGGTCTTCGCGGCCTCCTCGCGCTTCGCCTTCTCGGCGAGCAGCTCGGCGTAGGCCTTCTCGGAGGCATCGAGCCGCGAGATCAGCTCTGCGCGGGAGAGCTCACCCTCCGGCCTGTCGAGCAGCTCCGGGTTCTGGTAGTACTCCAGCAGGTTCGCCCCCACGATGCCGACAACGGCGCCGAGCGCCAGGGCCACGGCATGGGTCACGACCTGGACGAGGCAGCCACCAACGCGGCTCGGGGGAGGTTCGGGATTCTCGTAATCAGACACGGTGGGTTTCCTTCGCCCCGAAGCGCGGGGACGGCTGCTGCTAACGCGATTTTGAACGCATGGTCCCGATGTGTGACCATCCGGGTTTCAGGCGCCGAAGCGCGAGGCATAGTCGGCGTCGTCCACGAACCATCGCTTCCAGTTTCCGTCGATGACGGACTCCGAGCGGGCCCGCAGCGTGGCGTTGTCGACCAGGTCGCGGCACTCCGCGCGCAGCACACCCAGGAGGAGGCGCCACGTGAAGGCGGGAGAGATCTTCGCCATGTCGACCAGCCGCGTCGAGGAGAGCTCGAGCAATTCGCACTCGGTCAGGGCCGTGATGCTCGCGGCCCGGGGTCGGTTCGTCAGGAAGGAGAGCTCGCCGATCAGCACATGCTCGCACTGGGGGTGGCCGCCGACGAACGCGCTGATCGGCCCGTCCGGTCCATCGACGAGCGCCGTTCCCGCCACGAGCAGGTAGAGGGAATCGGACTCCTCGCCGGCCGCCAGGCGCTCGCCGGGGGCCAGCATCCGCGTGCAGAACAGGGTCGAGACCCCGCTCTGGACCTCCTCGTGGGTCCATTGGAATGCCTGCATCTCGGCGAGCCGCTCGACCACGCTCGAAGGCCCCACGGAGGGGATCACGGGGCAGTCGGGGGCCATCGTGTGGGCCTTCCCCAGCGGAGGCCCGTTCGAGCCGTCCGTCCGCAGGATCTTGTCGACGACATCCTCGGCGAACCACCTCACCAGGGCGAGCGCGGTGAGGGGGGAGCTGGCCAGGAGCCCCGCCAGGGCCGAGTAGCTCAGGGGGAGCGCCTGCACCTGGGATACGGCGACGACGTCGGCGATCGCGGGCAGCTTCGTCACCAGCGAGACCTCGCCGACCACGTCGGGCGCCGAGAGCCGACTCCCGGTGATCTCGTGGGAGGGGTCGACCGCCTCGGCGTTGCCGGCGACGATCAGGAACAACGCACCCGGGCGGGAGCCCTGCTGGATGAGCCGCTCACCCGGGGCGAAGGTCATCGCCTCCACGAACGGCGCGAGCGTCGGCCCGCTCGCGCGGGCCTGCTCCAGCAGCGCCTTCACTCCGCTGCTCCGGCTGCCGATCGCATCAAGATAGTGCGCGGCCAAGGCTGAATCAATCATGGTGTTCGCTCCCAGGATGATCGAACCTAAGGCCCGGGCAGACCGCGTAAAGGCCCCGCTCAGGTCGCGAAGGCGACCGTCACACCGAATACCCGCTCGCTGCCAGCGCTTCACGTACCTTCTGCAGCGAAGCCTGTGCCTCGTCTGCGGTGAGCGACCGCTCGCCGCCGTTCCAGGTGAACCGGAGCGTCAATCGCGCGCCGGACTCGAGCCTGTACACGTCGGCGACCTCCGCATGCAGGAGGCCCGGGAGATCCGGCAGCGCGCGCAGCACGCTGCCCGCTTCCGCGCGCTCCCCGATCGTCACGTTCAGGTCCAGCACCACGGACGGATGACGGGGCGGCGGGACGAACCGGACAGCCGTCGGGCGGACACCCAGCAGGCTCTCCAGGTCGGCCCAGAACACCAGCGGCGTCTCCCGCAGGCCCACGGCCCGGACGAGCCGCGGGTGCAGCTCTCCCAGTGTCGCCCACACGGTGCCGTCCGGTGCGCCCAGCGCGAGGCTCCGACCCGGATGGAGCACGTCCGCCAACGCGAAATCCGGCCGGGAGGGCCGTGAGATCACCGTTCCCGCACCGACGGTGCGCCCAAGCTGGAGCAGCGCGTCCCGCACCTCCAGCAGGTCGCGCCCGATGGAGATGCCCGCGAGGTGCTGCCGCTCGTCGATGGCACCCGAAGCCGGATCGCCGGGGATGCGCCGGTACACCCTTCCAACCTCGAACAGCCCGAACCCCAGCAGATCCTTGCGGTTCTGGACGCACGCCTCGAGCAGTGCGGGCAGCGCCGTCGTCCGGAAGGTGGTGAGGTTCGACGCCAGCGGGTTGATCAGGCGCACGAGGCGCTCCGGATCGAGCTGGAACCGGGCGACGTCCTCGTCTCCGATCCACACCGGCAGGTACACCTCGTCGAACCCTGCGGCGGTCAGCACCTGGCGGCTCGCACGGGCGAGGCGCACGGTCGGGGCGAGCTCCGGCGCCTTGAGCGGCAGGGTGGGAGCCTCCGATCGCACGTGCTCGTACCCGTGGAGCCGGCCGATCTCCTCCAGCAGGTCCTGCGGGATGCGCAGATCCGGCCGGTACTCGGGCGCGAGCACATAGTCCGCGCCGACCTCGAGGCCCGAGGCCTGGAGCAGTCGGTCCATGTCGGTGTCGCTCACCTCCATGCCCAGCCGTTGGCGCACGACCGCCCGATCGAACGGGATGGCGGTCATCGCGGGGGGCTGCGCCCCGGCTGTGGACAGCGCGACCGGCATGGCTCCGCACAGCTCTGCGAGCAGCCCGGCCAGGCGGGTGAGCGCGGGCATCACGCCGGAGATCGGCAGCCCCTTCTCGAACCGCAGGCTCGCCTCGGTGCGCAGGGACAGGCGCCGCGACGCTCGACGTACCGCCGCCATGTCGAACGCAGCGGACTCGATCACGATTTCCGTTGTGAAGGCGTGGACCTCGGTGGCCCCGTCGCCCATCACGCCCGCGATCGCGATGGGCCAGCTCGCGGCCTCGTCCGGGGCCGCGTGGCAGACGAGCAGGCACTCGTCGGTGAGCGTGCGGGTCACGCCATCCAGCGTTGTGATCGTCTCGTCTGGCGCGGCCATCCGGAGCACGATGGCGCCGGGTCCGATCCGCGCGTGGTCGAAGGTGTGCACCGGTTGACCGAGCTCGAGCATCACGAGGTTGGCGGCGTCGACTACGTTGTTGATCGGCCGCATGCCGAAGCCGCGCATCGCGTTCTGGAGCCACTGGGGCGATGGCCCGACCTTCACTCCGCGCATCTGCAAGCCAGCGTAGCGCCGGGCGCGGGGGGTCTCGATCCGGATGGGGAGGTCCAATGCCGGGAGCTCGGCCAGCGGGACGCCGCTCGGTGCGCGCAGGGTCAGGTTCCAGATCGCCGCCACGTCCCGGGCGACACCCGAGAGCGAGAACAGGTCGGGCCGGTTGGGCTCGAGGTCGAATTCGAAGATCACCTCGGCGCCGCCGAGCGCCTCCCAGGGGTCGTCGTGGATGGACGTGTCGGGCGCAAACAGGAGCGGCCGTGCACTGTCCTTCCCCAGGCCGAGCTGGGCCTCGGAGACCAGCACGCCGTCGCTCTGCAGACCGGAGACCGCGCGAGGCTGGATCAGCGTGCCATCGGGCACCGTTCCGCCCGCGAGCACGGCGGCAGCCCGATCTCCGGGCCGCAGGCCGAACCGGTCGCCCACGACGATGTGGACCCGTCCCTCTGCGTGCAGCATCTCCCACCGCGAGAGCGCCTCGCCCGCGCTGGACGCGACGCGCTCTCCGGGCGCGACGGCCTGGACGATCCGCACGTCGGCGAACTTCTCGCGTTCGGGGTGCCGGTGGATGTGCTCGACCTCGCTCACCCGGGCGTTGAGCACCCGCGCGATCTCCGCGACCGGGATCGCGGCGAGGGGCGCGCTGTTTTCGAAGCACCGCAACAACTGGGAGAGGGGTACACGCATGGGTCGGGGTTCTAATCTGCACAGCAGGTTTGGGCCCTCCCGGGAGCCCCGACCCGTGCCGGGTGGTAGTCTCCCACCCCTGTCGGAGTCCGGATGCGTCGCCTGTTCCCCCTGTTTGCCCTCGTCGCGCTCGGCGCCTGCGCCACAGACCCGAAGGGGCTCCGCCTCACGCCGGATGGCACCGGTCCGGTCGTGACCGTCGATTGGGACGCCAAGCCCCTGGCCAACATCCCGTTTCCGAACGATCTGGCCACCCGGGCGGATCCCGACAGCGTGACCGGACTCCGTGTCAACATCCCGCTCACCGCTGCGACGAACGACGAGACCGAGGCCCGCGCGAAGATCGACAACCTCGTGGGGTTCGGCATCTACGCGCCGATCACCGTCGCGTTCGACGCCCCGCTCGATCTGGCCGACATCGCCGCGCGCCACCGCGACGATCGGCTGACCGGCTGGTACCAGTACGCAAACGACGCCGTGCTCGTCATCAACGTGGACCCGAAGTCCCCCGACTACCTGAAGCCGGCGGAGATGGACATCGGGCAGGGCCGGTTCCCGATGGACGTGCCGGACCCCAACCGGTACTTCCCGAACGACTCGCGGGCGGCCTGCCCGAGCCTCGTGTTCGACACCGTGGACGAGGACGTGAACGGCAACGGGGTCATGGACTGGGGCGAGGACCTCGACAACGACGGGGTCCTCGACAAGCCGAACGTCTACCCGGAGGGCGGTGACCCGCGGGCGGACCTGCTCACCTGGTACGAGAAGCAGACCAACACCCTCATCCTGCGGCCGGTCGTGCCGCTGCGCGAGGAGACCCGCTACGCCGTGGTGCTCACCAACCGGCTCGTCGGCGAGGACGGCCAGCCCGTACGCTCCCCCTGGGAGTACGTGAACCACCTGCGCCAGACCGACGCGCTCCAACCCCTGAAGGACGCGTTGCCGCCGTTGGGCCTGACCATCGACGACGTGGCGGTTGCCTGGGTGTTCACCACCGGCCGGATCACCGGCGATCTGGTGGACGTCCACCGCGGCCTGCACGGCGAGGGGCCCTACGCATCACTGCAGTCCGAGTACCCGGCCGGGGTGACGGAGGCGCCCGTCCTCCACGATCTGGCTGACGAACCCCAGGGCAACCCCAGCTACTACCGCCTCCCCATCTCGATCCTGATGGATCAGTTGGTGGCGCTCGGCCTGTTCGACGGGGAGAGCGCCGACGTGCTCACCGCCAACTACGCGGCGTTCAGCGACGTGGTCGTCGGCGGGACGTTCCAGACCCCCTACTTCCTCGCGGACCGCGACGATGGCGGGGCCTGGGACGCCGACGAGTGGTGGCTGATGGACCCGATGAAGGGCACGTACTCGGCCGCTCCGCAGCGCGTGACGTTCACCTGCGTTCTGCCGAAGGAGCGCGAGGCGGAGATCGGGATCCCGGAGGTGAAAGCGCCGTTCCCCGTGGTGCTCTTCGGCCACGGCTACGGCTCGAACCGGTTCGACTTCCTGGGCTACGCGTGGGCGTTCAACAGGCTCGGAATGGCAGCGTGTGCGGCCGATTTTCCTGGCCACGGGCTCTCGCTCTCCGATGCGGACATGACCCTGATCCGCGGGTACATGAACGCCGCCGGCATCTCGCCCTTCCTCGACCACCTGCTCGACGGTCGCCAGCGCGATCTCAACAACGACGGCGTGGCCGACTCCGGCGGGGATCAGTGGACCGCAGACGCCTTCCACACGGCAGACATGGTCCGGCAGGCCGCGGTGGACTGGATGCAGATGGTGCACAGCCTGCAGGACTGCGGCGATGGCGAGATGGCGCTGTCCGGCGGTGGCAGCGCGATGTCCTGCGACTGGGACGATGACGGCTCGCCCGATCTCGGCGGACCGGACGTGCCCTACTACATCGTCGGCGGCTCGCTCGGGGGCATCAACGCCGCGGTTGCGGCCGCCGTGATCCCCGAGGTGCAGGCGTGGGCGCCGATCGTGCCCGGCGGGGGCCTGCTCGACGTCGCTGTCCGCACGCAGATCGGCGGGGCCGTCGAGGCGATGTCCGGTCGCCTGATGACGCCGATGCTGCTGGGCCACCCGACCGGTGATGGCGGGCTCTCGGTCGTGCAGATGGTGAACTCGGTGACCGACATGGTCGAGATCCCGATCGCCACGTTGCCGAGCTTCCCGGCGGGCGGGAAGATCGTGGTGGAGAACCTCGACAAGGGCACGAGCCGCGAGGGCTACATCCCGGAGGACGGCACCTTCCGGGTCTCCATCGCGGCGGATGGGCTCGATGCCTTCGAGCGCCAGGGCTACACCGGCGTGGACAACGAGGGCCTCGGGGATCGCCTCGTGCTGCACTTCTACGACACCGCGGGCACCGAGGTCCAGACGCTCGATCACTTCGAGACCGACGTGACGAACGAGGGCACGACGATGGCGGCGGGCTCCACGCTCGTGGCCGCCTCCCACGGCTCCGGGTACGTCCGCGGATCTCCGGAGATGCGCCGCGTCGCGATGGCGTTCGGCATGCTGCTCGAACCCGGCGACCCCATCTCCTACGCGCCGCACTACGCGCTCGATCCGTTCCCGGACCTCGCGGACATCGGCGGCGGCACGCCCACCAGCGTGCTCATCGTCCCCGTGCCGGGTGACCCGATCGTCAACATCAACTCCGGCATCGCGCTGGCGCGGTCTGCTGGGGTGATCGAGCGGGTCGACCCCGACCCGCGCTACGGCATGACCGAGGACCAGTTCCTGATCTACCGGGGCGTTGTGGAGGGCCTCGAGGAGTTCGGGCCGTACACGGACGTGAACGGCGCGTCCTGCCTGTTCGACGTGGACGATCTCGACAACGGCACCGACGGCACCGGCGCGCCGTCGAACGAACCGCTGCGGGCGACGAGGGAGGTGGATGGCACCGTGACAGCGCTGCGGCTCCCCTACGTCAACCCGACCGGGCAGCACGGCTTCGGCCTCCCTGAGCCGAGCCGGGCGTTCGACATCAACACCTTTGCGATCCTGCAGATCGCCACCTTCTTGAAGGATGGAGGGCGCGCCGTGAACGATGACCCCTGCCTCGCGACCGCCTCGTGCGACTGGATCCCGGCGGTGACGGAATGACGCTCACCCTGCTCGCCCTCGGCACGAAGCTCTCACTGATCGAGACCGGGGAGCTTCGCTACATCGGCAGCCTGCCGCCCGAGCTCACGCTCGACGCGGAAGGCACTCAGCTCGGCCAGGGCCCGGTGCTCGACCAGCGGCTGCGCACCGGGATCACGCTCAAGAGCGCGGAGGACCTCTGGTCGGTCGGCACACAGTGGGACCTGTTCAGCGGTCAGCTCGCGGGCGACACCTGGGACGTGCCCGGGACGATCGATGAGCGGCACCGGGAGGCGCTCGGCGTGCTGTACAGCCGGAGCTTCCTGCCTCGGGAGGCGGGCGGGAGCGTGCGGTTCGGGCCCCTCCGGGTGTCCGCCGGTCTGACCAGCTCGCACTGGGGCCTCGGCATGCTCGCGAACGACGGGGACCACGACCCGGAATTCGGACGCACCGACTTCGGTGATCGCGTGCTGCGGCTCCGTGTCGGCGCGCGGCCGTTCCAGAAGGGCGCGTTTCCGCTGACGTTCGCGCTGGCCGGGGACCGTGTGGTGCAGGACGATCTGGTCCGCGCAGGCGCGTTCGGGCCGGGTGGGCAGGTGGCCTGGCAGGGGGTCGCGGCGGCGCTGTACACCCCCCAAAGTGGCAACAAGCTCGGGATCTACGGCGTCTACCGCGATCAGACCGAGCCTGTGCTCGTGGGGGAGAGCGTCGGCCGCAAGACCCGGATCGGGGTCGTGGACGTGTACGGCGAGGCCCATGCGGTCCTCGGCCCGCTGCTGCTGCGGGTGGGCGGCGAGGCGGCCGAGATCGGCGGGCACACCAACCGCGCGGAGACCGTCAACTCCATCGACGGGCTCGACATCCTCTCCGGTGGGGCGACCGGGTACGTCGGGGTGGCGGGTATGAGCCGGTCGGGTGTGCTCGACGCGACGGCGGGGCCCGCCCGCGACCTCTGGTCCGCGAAGATCCGCACGGGATGGGCCTCGGGCGACTCCGACCCGGACGACGGGCGCTCGAACGACTTCACCTTCGACCGCGACTACGACGCCGGCATGCTGCTGTTCAAGGAGCAGATGGGGGGCATCGAGGCGGCGAACCACGCGCTGATCTCGGATCCCGCCAACGCCGGCCACACGCCCGACGGCGCTGATCTCACGGTCACCGAGGGGAGCTTCCGCCGGGCGACGTTCGTCCAGCCGGTCGCGGAGGTCGATCCGCTCTCGTGGCTCGGCGTTCGCGCGGGCGTGATGATGGCGTGGTCCACCGGCTCCATCGCGCAGCCGTTCTACACGTTCCGGAACGGCGGGTCCCCCACGAACCACCTCGACCAGCCCACGACCGGGCGCGCGCTCGGCACCGAGATCGACTGGGCGGTGCGGGTGGGCGGGCTCCCGCTCGGGGGAGGGGAGGAGCACTCCTGCCCGCTCGCGCCCGAGCTGCTCCTCCAGGGCGCCCACCTCTTCAGCTCCGCGGACATGGGCGGTGGCACCGCCACGATGCTGACAGCGACAGCGCGAGCGCGCTGGTAGCTCCGTGATCGGCCCGACCCTCCTCGCGCTCACCATCATCCTCGCGGTCGCCAAGTTCGGCGGCAGCCTGGCGATCCGGTTCGGTCAGCCCGCGGTGCTGGGGGAGCTTGTCGCCGGGCTCGTGATCGGCAACCTGACGTTGCTCGGGTGGCACGGGCTCGACTTCATCGAGGGCGACGCCACGCTCGGCGCGCTCGCGCAGTTGGGGGTGATCCTGCTCCTGTTCGAGGTCGGCCTCGAGTCCACGCCGCGCCAGATGCTCAGCGTGGGCCTCCCGGCGCTCGCGGTGGCCTGCCTCGGGGTCGCGGCGCCCTTTGCCCTCGGCTACGGCGTGAGCGCCTGGCTGCAGCCCGGCGCGACCTGGTACGCCCACCTGTTCATCGGCGCCACGCTCACCGCCACGAGCGTCGGCATCACCGCGCGGGTGCTGCGCGACATGGGGCAGGCCGACAGCCCCGAGGCCCGCATCATCCTCGGCGCCGCAGTGGTCGACGACGTGCTCGGGCTCGTGATCCTCGCGGCGGTCAGCGGGATCATCGCTGCTGCCGATCACGGTGTGCCCGCAAAGGTCGGCCCCGTGCTCTGGATCATCGCCAAGGCCGTCGGTTTCCTGATCGGGTCGATGGTCCTCGGCGTGTGGCTCGCCCCGCGGCTGTTCAAGACCGCAGCCCGGCTGCGAGGCGGCGGCGTACTGCTCGGGATCGCGCTGGCCTTCTGCTTCATCCTTGCCTGGGCGGCGGATGCTGTCGGCCTCGCGCCCATCGTCGGGGCGTTCGCCGCGGGCCTCATCCTCGAAGCCGCACACTACAAGCCGTTCACCGAGCGCGGCGAGTACGCGCTCGAGCAGCTCATCCACCCGGTGACCGCCTTTCTCGCGCCGGTGTTCTTCGTGCTGATGGGCTTCTCGGTGGACCTCGGCACCTTCGCAGACCCGCACGCGCTGCTGCTCGCCGGGGCGCTCACCCTCGCCGCGGTGGTCGGCAAGCAGGTCGCCGGCCTGGGCGCTTTCGGACCGGGTGTCCGTCGCCTGCCGGTCGGCATCGGCATGATCCCGCGCGGGGAGGTGGGCCTCATCTTCGCGAACATCGGGCTCGGCCTGCACATCGCGGGGGTGCCGATCCTCGACACCTCTGCGTTCACGGCGATCGTGATCGTGGTCATGCTCACCACGATGGTGACCCCGCCGGTGCTGAGCTGGAGCTTCCGCAGGTCGCGGCCCGCGCTCCCCGAAGACCGTGCAGAGGCGATCAAGGAGTCGGTGGAGCCGGAGTAGTTCGACGATTCGCGCGTGGTGCCGGACTGGATCCTTGATAGCCACCGGCCGTGCTCCGCTGGAACGACGCCGATCGAACGTTGGACCTCGGGGTTCGGGACCTGCTCGGCGGCCGGGAGGGCCGGTTCGAGCGCAGTGGCGGGCTCGCCATGTCGTCGACGGGGCGCAACCGGGCCGGCCAGGACGTGCACCGCGCGATGGACGCCGAGCGGGAGCCGACGTGGTCGAGCGAACGCACGGTGCGGGTGTCGATCCCCGTCCGCGACTGGACCTGCACCGTCCACGGGCGCATGGACGGCGTCGAGGAGGCCGACGGATACACGCTGATCGAGGAGGTCAAGTCGACCGCGCTCGACGGCCCGGCCCTCGATGCCACAGGGGGCTTTCCCGAGTGGGAGGGCCAGCTTCGGCTCTACGTGTGGATGGCGGGCGAGCTGCGGTGGGCAAGCCCGACCGGGCACCTGCGCGTCGTCTCGCTGCAGGACGGCGCCCAGCGCATCTGGACCGTCGACGACGCAGGCAGCGCCGCGCTCGGCGCCGCCGTCCGCGCCAGCCTCGACCGCTGGGTGCTCGACCGGGAGCGGTGGCTCGCCTGGCAGGGCGTGCGCCGCGATCACCGGGTCGCGCCTGCGCATGACGAATGGCGGGCCGGGCAGGAGGACATGGAGCGGGCGAGCCGGCTCGCGGTCGAAGAGGGCAGGCACCTGCTGCTCACGGCGCCGACCGGGGTCGGGAAGACCGCCGCGGTGCTCGCGGGCGTGCTCGCGGGCGCTGCGAAGCGCGGGCTCGGGGTCTACTGGGCGACCGCGAAGGGGACGCAGCGCTGGATCGTGGAGAAGACGGCGCGGGCGATGATCGCGGCGGGCACACCCCTGCGCGCGGTCACGCTCCGATCGCGGGAGAACGCCTGCTGCAACCGGGTCGGGCAGGACCTGGACATCGACTGCACGCCGGAGGCATGTCGGTTCGCCGCGGGTCACGCTGCAAACATCGAGTCGCGCAACGTGGTCGCCGGTCTGCAACCCGGGCTGTCCAGCGCCGTCGAGCTGGACGCCGCGGCCGCGAGCTTCACGGTGTGCCCATACGAGCTCGCCGTCGAGCTGGGGTCCGTCGCAGACCTGGTGATCGGCGACTACAACCAGGCCTTCGACCCCACCCGTGCGCTCCGCCGCATGTTCGACGAGCGTGACTGGATCGTCGTCGTCGACGAAGCCCACCAGCTCCCCGAGCGCGCGATGGGCTACGGCTCGCCGTCGTTGCCCCTCGGTCTCACGGAGCCCATCCTCGCGCTCACCGACCCGTGCTGGGACGCGATGAAGGTGCTCGCATCCGAGCTGCACCAGCGGATCGAGGATGCGAGCTGGCAGGCCGTGGAGCGGGTCTCCGGCGTCGACGGCGTAGGCGTGGACATGATCGTAGAGCTCTCGAAGCCCGACTGGGCAGACCTGCGCGACCGGGTGGACGAGCTGGCCGTGGACCACGCGAGGTTGCGGGGACGGGTGGATCCGGAGGCCCATCTCGCATGGGAGGAGCTCGCGTTCGCCGTGATCCGGTTCGCGGACGCGCTGCTGCGCTCCGGGGAGGAGAGCGTCACGTTGTGGAACGCGGCCGGGCTGCGGCTCCTGTGCCGGGACCCCGCGCCCGTCCTGAAGCCGGCATTTGACCGGTTCATCGCCAGTGTTTCGATGAGCGCGACGCTCAAGCCCGCATGGTTCTACCGCGAGCGCTGCGGGATGGACGCGACGCGTGTGGACGAGCACGTGCTGGTGAGCCCCTTTCCTCCTGAAAACCGGCGGGTGGTCGTCGTCAACGGGGTCTCGACCGCGTGGAAGGACCGCGACAGGTGCCGCTCGACGATCCGGCAGGTGCTCGAGGGGATCCTGAACGAGGTCCACCCCGGGTTTCCTTCGGGCAACGTAGCGTTCTACTTCTCCAGCTACGAGCAGCGCGACGACCTCTGTGATGGCCTGGAGAGCGGACGACGGCGGCTCCTCATGCCCGCGCGGCCCACAGCCGGGGCCAGTGACGAGGAGGCGCGAGCGCTCGTCGTCGCTGAGCTGCAGGCCCGCCGCGACGTCCTGCTCGCGACCGTGCTCGGCGGTGCGTTCTCCGAGGGCATCGATCTGCCGAACGACGCGCTCTCCACCGTCGTGGTCGTCGGCCCGGCCTTGCCTCCGCCGAGCGTGGACCGGCGCCTGATCCAGGACTGGTACGAGCAGCGCTGGGACGCGGGCTTCGACCTCGCCTACATCCAGCCCGGCATGACGAAGGTGGTGCAGGCGGCCGGCCGGGTCGTGCGCTCCGCGACCGATCGCGGCACCGTCTGGCTCATCTGCGAGCGCTTCCTGCGCCACGAGTTCGCGGCGTGCCTGCCTGACGACTGGGTGGTCACGCGGCGCGCAGCGTCGAAGGTGGGTTAGCCCCCCGCTCCCTTTCTGGAGCCTCACATGGACGCCTGGACCGCCCTCACCGAACGCATCGACGAACTAGACGGCATCGCCGGAATCTCCAGCATCATCGGCTGGGACGAGCAGACGTACATGCCGCCGGCCGCGGCGGAGACGCGCGGCAAGCAGTCGGCGCTGTTGAGCAAGCTGCTGCACGAGCGTTCGACCGCCCCCGAGGTCGGCGAGTGGCTCGCGGCGCTCTCGACGCAGGACCTGGCGGAGATCCCGCGCGCTGCGGTGCGCCGTGCCCGCAGGAACTACCAGCGCTCCACGCTGCTCCCGAGCCGCCTCGTCGGGGAGCTTGCGATCGCCCGCTCCGAGGGCTTCAACGCGTGGGTCAAGGCCAAGGGCAGCAACGACTTTGCCACCTTCGAAGCGCCCTTGCAGCGCATCATCGACCTGAACCGCGAGATGGCGAGCCTGCTCCTGCCGCTCCAGGGCCCCGGCGCGCACCCCTACGACGCCCTGCTTGAAGAGTACGATCCTGGCTCGACAGTAAAGGATCTACGCCCGATGTTCGAGCGTCTCGGGAAGGAGCTCAATCTCCTGCTCGACGCCGTGGGCGGGCGCCCGCATCCGAAGGGCACGGTCCCCCCGCTCGACATCGAGGGCCAACGCAAGCTCTCCGACCGCGTGCTGGTCGATCTCGGCTTCGATCTCAACGCCGGTCGGATGGATCTCGCCGCCCACCCGTTCACCACCGACCTCGGCGTCGGCGACGTGCGGCTCACCACGCGCCTGCAGGTGGAGGACTTCATGTCCACGCTCGGCAGCACCGTCCACGAGTGCGGCCACGGCCTCTACGAGCAGGGCCTCCCGAAGCACCTGGCCGGCACCGGGCTCAACCGCGCGGCCGGCATGGGCATCCACGAGTCCCAGAGCCGGCTGTGGGAGAACTTCATCGGTCGATCCCTGCCCTTCTTCCGGTACCTGCAGCCGCGCATGGCCGGCATCTGGCCCTCGCTCTCGCTCACGCCCACCGACCTGTACGGCGCCGCCAACCGCATCGAGCGCTCCCTCATCCGCGTCGCCGCAGACGAGGCGACCTACAACCTGCACATCATCGCCCGTTTCGAGCTGGAGCTGGGGATCTTCGAGGGCAAGCTCGACGCGAAGGATCTGCCGGAGGCCTGGGACGACGCCTACCGCCGGATCGTGGGGGTCGTCTCGCCCACGGCGCGCGACGGGGTGCTGCAGGACGTGCATTGGTCGAGCGGCTTGTTCGGCTACTTCCCAAGCTACACGATCGGAAACCTGTACGCAGCCAGCCTCGGCGCCACGCTCACCACCGCCATCCCGGACCTGTGGGAGCGTGTCGAGCACGGTGATTTTGCCCCGATCCTCGCCTGGCTCCGCGAGAAGATCCACAGCCACGGCTTCACGGAGGACGCCCCGAAGATCTTCGCCGCAGCGGTCGGTGACCGCGATCCGGTCAAGGATCTCATGGACCACCTGTGGTCGCGCCAGGGTGTGTTGTATGGGGTGAGCCGATAGGGTAGCCGTCGTGCTGCTCCTCCTGTTGGTCGGATGCGGCCCGCCTGTCTACACGTGCACGGACCCGTTGCCGGCCAACCAACCCAACGTGTCCAACCCGCGTGTGCACGAGGAGGGCACGCAGCTCATCGGTCCCGATGGCTCGGAGGTGAAGCTCGATGGTGTGAACCTCGGCGGCTGGCTCCTGTGGGAGTCATGGATCTGGGGTCGCCCGCTCGATCTCCTGCACCTCGACCGGCAGTCGGAGAGCCACATGCTCGGCCGGCTCACGGAGCTCTACGGCGCCGACGAGGCGGCCACGTTCCGGAGCCGCCTCGATGCGGAGCTCATGACCGAAGCGGACCTCGCCGCCATCGCGGCGCTCGGGTTCACCACGGTGCGCCTCCCGCTCAACCACACGGTCGTCGACGATCCGGCGCGGCTCGCGACCGTGGACGCCCTCCTCGACGCTGCCACCGCGAACGGTCTCCAGGTCGTGCTCGATCTGCACGCGGCGCCGGGCGGGCAGGCAGACTTGTTCACTGCCGATCCGGACGCCACGCTCCTGTGGGACGACCCCAAAGCCCAGACCGCGACCGTGGAGGTCTGGCGCACTCTCGCCGCGCGCTATGCCGCCAATCCGGCGGTAGTCGGGTACGACCTGCTCAACGAGCCCATCCCCCCCGACGAGGCCGCCTACGTGGCATTGTTGGCCGACATCATCGCGGCCATCCGCGCCGAGGATCCCGACACCCTCATGATCGTCGAGGGCACCGCGTTCGCGCGGGACTTCCGACCGTTCACCGAGCGCCTCGACGAGAACATGGCCTATGAGGCCCACCTCTACACCTCGATGGACAGCCGTGCCCTGGACCGGGTCGGGGGCTTCGCGGAGCTGCAGACCTGCCACGACGCGCCGGTCTGGCTCGGCGAGTTCGGCGAGGATCAGCCCACCAACGTCGCCTCCCTCCGCGACGCGGCCGACGCCGCAGGTCTGGCAGGCACCTCCTTCTGGCCCTGGAAGAAGGTGCCGACCAGCAACCCCGGGCTCGGCGAGATCACCGCCCCTGATGACTGGCTCACGCTCCTCGACGATCTCACCGCTGCCGACGGGACCTCGGGGAAGTTGGACCGCTCGCAGGCAGATGCCGCGCTCGATGGATTCCTGGCCGCTGCGGTGCCGGACCAGCTGACGATGAACCCGGACATGGTGACGGCGTTGGGTGGGCAGTAGTCCTGGGTTGGGTGCGGCCTCGGCCCCCTGGATCGGGCGCCGACCACGGAAACCTCCAGTTCGTCACTGGACGGCACCTGCGGGGGTGGGCCATGTCGACCGCCCGGACCCGACCTGCGCGTGTTCGTGGGTGTGCGGTCCGCGGGGGGACGCTCCCACCAACCCGCCGTCGCTGCTCAACCCGAAGGTCGGCTTCGAACTCGCGAGGCCGCACGCGCGGACGCGGTCGAGGCGCGCTCTCCGGAACCGCTGCCGCCGCCGCAGGTGTTACACTCGTTCATGGTCTGTGGCTCCGTTGAGCTTCGCTCGCATCAGGATGCACGGTGTGCTCCTCGTGGAGCACCGACCACCTCGCTCCATTCGAGCTCCCGGCCCCGTCAGGCCTGCTCGTCGTGACCAGTGAGCTCGACAGACTCAACCGTGCCTACCGGGCGCTTTGTCACTGCACCGCAGCGGTTGTCCATGCGAAGGACGAGCACCAGCTCATCGATTCGCTCTGCGGGACGCTCGTCGATGTAGGCGGCTATCGCATGGCGTGGATCGGCTACCCCGGAAAGGACCCGGAGCGCCTGGTGACTGTCGGCGCATTCGCCGGAGTGGACGAAGGCTACTTGCAGAGCGTCCAGATCCACTGGGGTGAAGACGAGTTTGGTGCCGGCCCCACAGGGACTGCGATCCGCGACGGAAAGACCACCATCAACCGCGACTCGCGAACCAGTCCGACGTATGGGCCCTGGCGCAAGGAGGCACTCGCGCACGGGTTCGGATCCTCCATCGCGTTGCCGCTGAGCGACGGAGACACCGTCTTGGCCGCCCTCACACTCTACGCGAGTCAGCCGGAAGCCTTCGATGAGGAGGAGGGCGAGTTGCTCATGCACGTCGCGCGGGCGGTCGGTCACGGGATCGCGGCGCTCCGGGCCCGGCAGACCCTGCTGCTTCGGGAGGAGATGCTGCGCCGCGCGGCGAAGACCGAGGCCCTGGGCCACCTGGCTGGGGGCCTGATCCATGACGTCAACAACATGCTGACGGTCGTCCTCGGGTGTACGGACGAGCTTGGCGATTCCATCGCGATGGGCGACGAGCGGCAGGAGTTGGTCCAGGACATCCGCGATGCCACCCTGGCGGCGTCGGGCCTGGCGAGACAGGTGCTGATGTTCGGACGGGGACGCGCGGACCATGCTCGTCCCGTGGTGTTGTCGCAGCAGGTCGTCGGGGTCGAGAAGCTCCTGCGCCGTTCCCTCGGACCTGGCATCGAGCTGACCTTCCGTACTGCGTCCGACCTCGCACCCGTCCAGGTGGAACCCGCGCACATCGAGGAGATGCTCCTCAACCTGGCGTTCAATGCCCGTGACGCCATGGCTGGCAAGGGGTTCCTGGCCGTCGAGTTCCGCAACGTCGCAATCGCGCCGCCGAACGCAATCCCGGCCCGGCCGGCCGGCGGCCCGTTCGTCGAATTGGCCATCCGCGATTCAGGTGCAGGCATCTCCGCGGAGGTCATGAGCCACCTTTTCGAGCCGTTCTTCACGACGAAACCGGAAGGCAAGGGAACGGGGCTGGGCCTCGCCATGGTGCTGGACGCCGTGAATCGCTACGGCGGTCAGATATCCGTGGATTCGAGGCTGGGGCACGGCACGGAATTCCGGATCCTGCTGCCAGCCTGCCCCCCGACGGCGATCGCGCCGCGGCCGTGACCGCGAGTTGCAGGGCCGTCTTGGGCGGAGCTGAGCGAATCGCGACGGACCCCCTCACTCGCAGGGCATGGCCTGGTCCACGATCGCCTGCGCGCTGGCGAGCCGGTCCTGCTCGATCGCCTCGGAGAGGACACACCCGGTGGCTTCGGCGGGGCGTACCAGGAAGCTCGTGCTGGACACCGCGGCGCCAGCGGGCACCAACGCCTCGGAGAACCCGCCCCGCACCTCGCAGTAGCCGCGCCAACGCTCAGCCGCTCCCAGCGAGCCGCCCGCGGGCACGGCCACCAGGATCAGGCGCTCGGCCTGGCCGTCTGCGGTGGGGACCATCGTCGTGCCCGGGAGCCGAAGCTGCCTGGGCACCTCGTCGGCGGTGGGGCCGAGCCCTGCAGGCACTCCGACCCAGCGGGGATCGGGGGGCCAGAGGAGGTAGGTCCTCCCGTCCGACGCGACCGAGTAGAGGCGGACGCGCGCGTTGCGATCGGTGTTCGCGACGAGATCGACGACCTGCCCCTCGCATGCGATGCCATTCGGCGTGGGCGGGGCCATGTAGACCTTCAGACCGTTGGTGCCACGTCGCGGCTCGCCCCCCCCACTCAGGTTCCCGGGCGGGATCCCTCGGTTCGCCTCTCCGGGGGTGAGGTTGAAGAGGCCGAGGGGAAACTGCAGCCCGCCGATGGACTGTTCGCCGAGCGTGACAAAGCCGGTGACGTCCTCCTTCACCGTGGAGAGCTGGATCTGAAGCTCCAGGGCGTCGGGGACCCAGTTGTCGACGATGTGGATGTTGTCGTTCGGGTCAATCTGGCCCAGGAGCAGGTTGCGGATGGTGTCGCTGAGCTGGCTCACGGCGCCGCTCCCAACCTGCGTCGGCGGGAGCACGAGCACGGACCGGCCCACCGCGTCCCGGCTGAGCGCGGCCACGAGGGCGTGGATCTGGCTGTCGAATTCCTTGCCCTTGTCGACATAGTAGTCAAGGTAGCTGCTTCGCAGCGCCATCGGCACACACGCCACCCCGCGGAGCCAGGTCCCCGCCCCCTCAACCTCCACCGTGTTGCGGCGGACTGCTTCGCGCGCGGCATCCCCAAACCCGGCGGCGTGCATGGAGAGCATCGTCTGGACAGCGTCCTCGCGGGCCAGATCCATGGCGACCTGCTGGGAGAACGCCCTCGCCCTGCCCATCACCTGGACCATGCCCGGCGTCTCGGGGGCGGCGGGGCAGGTCGCGGCGGGATCCGCCACGTGCTCGTCATACGGTCGCGCCGCAACGGCCGGCGCTGCCAGCAGCAGGAGCAGACCCATGAGACCACGACTCATGGGGACTTCGGCACCGCACCCAGCAGCGACTGGGCTGCCTTCGCGGTGTCCTCGGTGGGCAGGAACGCGAGCACCCAGGTGTCGTACCGGCCGTCGAGCGCCGGCTTCACGCACCACTGTTCATCCTTCACGTAGGCTGCGAGTCCGCTCGCGACGCTCTCGACGAACGCGGTGTCGGTCAACGACGATGCAAGCTGGCTCCGCTGCCCGGTCGTCGTGGCGGTCTCGACCTGACCCTGTTGGATCGCGACCCCGACGTACTGCACCGCCTGGGTGCGGGAGTGCAGCATGGCCCTGTCGCGGGATTCCTTCTCGGTGGACACCGGCTCGGACGTGCCCACAAAGTACTTCCCCGCCGAGGACGTCGGGGGCGTGTCCATCCAACTCCCGCAGCCCTGCGTGACGGCCGTGATCCCGGTGTCCACAGACTTGAACGCAAAGTAGACCGGCGTCGTGAATTCAGCGGCGCTCTGCCACGTGGTGCCAAACTTGGCGTCGAGCTTGCCGATCCCGTACTGGGTCGTGACGTCGACCCCGACCGCGCCTCCCTTGCCGACCGAGTGCCAGACCGTGCCCGTACCCTCGAGGAACTCACCGAGGTATCGCCCCGTGCACTGGTCGGGGTATTGCTTGCAGCAGGCGTCGAAGCCGGCCGGGTCCGAGATGTCCGACGTCATCTTGTTGGTGAGCACGTAGCTCACGCGGATGACGTTCGTTGTGCCGCCGCCAATGTTGACGTCGGCGATGAACGGCAGCCCCCAGCTCGCGACCGCCGAGGCCGAAGCCGAGAACAGCTCGTCTCGCGCGAAATTGCCGCCGCCCACGACCTTCTGGGTGATGAACCTGGAGCAGGTGCGCTTGCTGCCGTTTGTGTCGTCAAAAAGCGTCATGTTATCGGGGATGAACCGCCCGATATAGCTCGATGGATCGGTGTCGGGCGCATTACGCAGGAACAGGTTGGCCTGCGGCACGATCGTGGGCCCGATGGTCTCGGGGATCACCGCGCGGTGGGGGATCTTCTTGGCGCCCAGGAGCAGCAGCGCCGTGGCGGGGACGAGGAGGAGGAGCAGGCGTGAGCGCATGGGGGTCCGGGGAGATCAGGGTTGGGGCGAGCGGCGGGGGCGTAGGTCGGGGGGTGAGCGCGAAGGCTGGGGCAAGGTCGGAGGAGGGGGCGAGTCGACGGTGGGGAAACCGTTCTCGTGGGGCGAGCCCGCGCCCTGGCAGAACGGTTGCGTTTTGAAACCGTTCTCGTGGGGCGAGCCGGCGCCCTGGCAGAACGGTTGCGTATTGAAACCGTTCTCGTGGGGCGAGCCGGCGCCCTGTCCGAACGGTTGCGTATTGAAACCGTTCTCGTGGGGCGAGCCGGCGCCCTGTCCGAACGGTTG
>CAIQVJ010000110.1 GCA_903875225.1 uncultured Pseudomonadota bacterium | reverse complement strand
GAGCTGCGTCATCCACCCCCGCTTGCCCTGGATCAGGTTGAAGCGAAGTCCATCCTGGCTTCTTCGCGCAAAGTAGTAGTAGATCGAGATGGCGGAGAGGGTGTTGCCCTGCCGGACACCCCGGCCGTTTCGCTGCTGGAGCGTCGCGGGCTCCCAAGGCAGGTCGAGGTGGTGGATGGCGCAGGTGCGCGTCTGGAGGTCGATGCCCTCGTAGGCGATCTGGTTGGCGATCACGACGTCGAACTTGGGGGCGAGCCCCTCCTCGGCGTCGCCGTTGAATTCCTTCGCGATGCGCTGCCGGTCAGCGGCGGCCTGGGCGACCTCTGCGTTGAGCACGCCGATCCGGTCGGCGGGGATGCCCTCGCGGACCAGCACGTCCTTCACCCAGCGGTGGGCGGCCACGTTGTCGACGAACACGATGTGACCGCACGTCCGGTTGGCGAGCACGCGCTCGGCCAGCGCCTCAAACTTGGGGGACGACGAGTCCGCCACCTGGTCCGCGTTCTTCCAATTGTAGCCCTCGTCGAGGTTGGCGTGGACGGCGACGAGCGCCATCCGGGCGAGCAAGCCCAGGATCTTCGCCTTCTGGCTCGGGTCGTCGCTCTTCAGCGCAGCCTCGATCTCCCGGACGTATCGATCGTACTTTGCGTCTTGCGCAGGATCCATGTCCACTTCGACCATCTCCACCTTCGGATCGGGCAGCTTGAGCCCGACCTCCTCGGCGGTCCTGAACTCGCCGTAGCGTAGGATCGTGTCGCGCAGCTCGTGCAGGTTCTGGAACCCGACAACTGCGCCGCGTTCCTCGACTTCCATCGTCGGAGTCACGACTGCCTTGATCTCGATGCGGAGGTACCGGTCGATGAATTGCTCAGGATCGCGGATGCCCATGCGGCGCCAGGCGTCCGGGTCGACGTACTGGATCAAGTTGTAGAATTCGAGCGGCGAATTCTTGGCGGGCGTCGCCGACAGCAGGACGATGCCCGTGCCGCCGGTCTTCTTGCGAACCGCGGCACACCGGAAGTCGAGCTGCCATGCACGCTTGGATCCGTCGCCGGGGTTGCCCATGAACCGGGGGACGCCACCTTCGCGATCCTCGGGCAAGTACAGGTTTTTGTAGTTTTGTGCCTCATCGCAAACGAGCAGGTCCACGCCGATGTCGTCCCAGGCGATGCCCGGATCGTAGTCCCAGCCGTCGGCGAGCTCCATCTGCTGGGCGACCCATGCGGCCACGCCCTCGCGCAGGATCGCCTCGTCACGCTCGGACAGCTTCTTCCGCTTCGCGGCGTTTCGGCGGCGTAAAGCGACCTCGCGCTCGATCGCCTCGCACTGCTCCGCGTAGGTGCGGACGGCCTTCTCGTTCATGCGCGTCCGGCCGAGCGCGGTGTAGGTCAGCAGCACGGCGTCGTACTCGCCGGCCTGGAACCGGGTCCACTTCTCGGCGCGCTCCTGGGGCGTGTCGGTGTCGCTGGTCGCAAGGCCCTTGCGGTCGCCCCGGCTGATCGTCTTCTGCTTCGAGCCGATGACGGCGACCCGGTAGTCGGGCAGCACCCGGGCAAAGTCGGCGTGCCACTTCCAGACGATGGAGTTGGGCACCAACACAACGGGGCGCTTGCACCAGCCCTCCTGTCGGGCGCGGGCGAGCAGCGCGAGGGCGGTGTACGTCTTGCCAACACCCACGTCAAACGCCAGTAGTCCGCCACGATTGGCGAGGATGCGGCGCGCACCGGCAACCTGGTGCGGATGCAGACGAGGACCGTCCTTCCTCCAGCGCGCGATGGCGAGCGGCTCGGCGGTGTAGGTCGGGGCGACGAAGCCACGGAACTGGCGGTTGTAGGCGTGCTCGACGGCGATGCGCCGCTCGGGCGTGGCCGTGCACCAGCCCTTGAAGCTGGCGTCCCACTCAAGCGCCTTCTTCATCCGGATCTTGTCGATGTCCTTCTCGTTGTCGTCGTCGAACTTCTTGGACGGGGAGAACATCGTCTTGTCGTGGTTGATCCAGCCGAGGATGAGCAGGACCTCGGGGTGCATCTCCCGGCTCTTCTTCGACAGCTCCTCGTACTGCCAGCCCTTCGAGGTGACGAGGCCGCCCTGGCGCACGAATTCGACGTCGTCGTACCCGGTGTAGGTCGCGTTGACCCACTGGGCGACCAGGTCGAGCGGGAGCCAACCCTGGCGGGCGCTGACGCCCTCGATGTCGTCGAAGATCGCGGGCTTGATCGCGTCGAGCAGGCGCTGCCGCTGCTTGACAGACTGCGCGTCGTCGCGCGTCATGAGCCGGTCCAGCTTGGGCCAGAGCGCGCCGGTCAGGTACACGTCGCCGGGGACGAGCTGGGCGTGGTCGTCGCCGTCGAGGCACCAGCCCGCACCGAGGACACGGGACAGGACTTCGGTGGGGGCAACAGGCCCGCCCAGGCTCGCGTGGTACTCCAGCAGGTCACGCTTCGGGAGGGCGCGCGCGGCCCGGTACAGGTGCTCGGCCTGCGCGACGACATCGTCGATGCGCCCGGTGTAGCGGGGCTCGAACACGGGTGGCTTGCGACGAAGGCCGTCGATGACCTGTCCGGAGCGGTCGAACGCCGACAGGAACCGCTCGGCACCCGTCGTCCCACCGCGGGCGAGCTTGACCAGATCGATGTTCCCGTGTGGGTTGCCGTGCGAGGTGCGCCAGGCGTCGAGCCCGTCGAGCAGCTCGCGCCACAGCAGCGGCGGCTCCTCGGTGTTCTCGGCCGCGACTAGCGCGAGGTAGCGATCGGCGCGCATCCCAAGCGTCACGGCGCTGGCGAGCTCACGCGAGAGGTTGGAGACGTCCGAGTCCCCGGCGCGGGTGACACCGACGCGGCCGCCGTCGGGTGCGTCGGGAAGCGCTCGGGCCACCGGGAACGCCACGATCTTGCACTCGCCGCAGATCGGCCGCTCCACGAGGTCGGGGAGCCGAGTGAACTCGCCCCGGACCTGGTAGCCCCAGCGGGGCGAGCGGGTCTGGTCGTCGTCGCCCGCGTCGCGCCCGACCTCCCGACCCAGGATGTGGCGCGGGAACTGCTGGAAGTGGCGGCCGTCGATGATGGCGCTGTCGGCGCTGTCCACCGCGTCGAGCTCGCCCCCGCGCGACCGGAAGAAGAGCAGGTCGGTGACCAGCATCGCGCCCGGGAAGATCGCCTCGCGGCCCTTCTCGTTGATCGAGGGGAGCCGGTACGCCGCCGACAGGTGGTGGCGCCTGAGCACCTTCGTCCGCAGCTCGACGAACTGCGCGGTGCGCGACGTCAGGAAGCCGCCCGGGATCAGGAACACCCCGAGTCCGCCGGGCGCGAGAAAGTCCAGGGTACGCCTCAGAAAGTAGTGGTACGCCATGCGCTCCCTGTACGAGCGGTCCGGGTCGTCCGCGATGGACGCCCCGCGTGCGCCGTAGGGCGGGTTGGACACCACGAGGCCCATGCGACCGGCCATCCGTGGGCCGCGCTCGCGCACCCAGCGCTCAAACGGCCCGGCGTACAGGTCGAGGCCCGGCGTCACCGCCGCGAGCATCCGCGCAGAGAGCTCCGAATACTCAGCCGCGTGCCACTCGAGGTCAGGCACGGCCCCGAACGCCTGTAGGAACCGCCCGATGCCGGCGGCGGGCTCCAGCGCGTGCACAAGGCCGCCATCGCTCGGAAGGCCGGGAACCAAAGGCGCCACAACCCGCGCGACCTCCCGAGCGACACGGCTGGGTGTGAAAAACTCATGAATGAGTCCGCGCTCTTCGGGGGCTGGGACGCCAGGCGGGAACTTGCCAGCAGCGGCCTGGATCGAGAGGCCGCCCCAGCCAGAGTAGCCCTGGACGGTGCGGCGCTGCTCGGCGGTCATGGCGTTCGCGGGCACCGTCGCGACCACGGTCATCGCGGCGATGTTGGCGGCGGTCCGGCGCGCGACCGTCCAGTGCTCTGGGAT
The DNA here is from genome assembly GCA_903875225.1 of uncultured Pseudomonadota bacterium. Lineage (GTDB taxonomy): Bacteria > Myxococcota_A > UBA796 > UBA796 > SXON01 > CAIUMM01. The sequence goes on along the minus strand of CAIQVJ010000110.1, from coordinate 120,976 downwards.
GTCCTCGGGCACGAAGTTCGCGTTGTTCGCGGCGTCGATGCGGCGGAGGACCGGGCCGAGGTTCTGCTCCAGCAACGTGAGCAGCGACGGCCGGTACCGCTCGAGGAAGTCGTCGAGGTCGTCGACGTCCACGCCGCGAGGGAGGCGGGCGCGGACGATCGGGACGATCGCGTCGAGGAGCTGGGCGGCGGCGGTCATGAAGACGCCGGGTGGGCGGAGGCGTGCATGACGGAGGGGTAGACGCCCAAACCCGCGAAGTCAGGGGAATTCGGTCCCCGCGGGCTCCCCGCGGGGGGCGTGCCCAGGGATGGCGGCCAGCTCCCGGATGTCAATCGGTTTGCCGTGCCGACTCCGCCTGCAGGCGATCACGCGGATCCATGTTTGACCCTGAGAAACCGCGTCCTCTACCTGACGTGAGTTTGCGACCAGATGCTTCACTGCAGCCCAAGTCCCAAGCCCGGAGCACCCCGCGGCCATCACCAACACCGCCTGTTCACACCGCCGAACCGCAACGAGACCGACACAGTCCTCCGGTGCGTCGCGCTTGTCGCGCGGCACGAAACGTGTCCCGTCCTCCGCGACGAGTTCGTACCATGCGCGTCCCCTGGTCGGCGGTCTCTCGAAACGAGGCAAGCCCCCGAACTCGACCGATGCGGGGTTCCACGCGAGACCGTTGTAGCCCGGCCCCCCGATCACGGCGACGTTCCGACCTGAGCTGAGGTCGGTCGGCACGTCCTCCGCCCGGGCGCAGATGCAGAGTTCACCGTTGTCGCTGATCAATGAGTCGAACTCCGCCCAGGCACGGACATCTGACTTCGGAAAGCGGAGCCGCTGGACGTCGGAAACGTGCACGCCTTCCGCGGACAGGTAAACCGCCCAGTCGCCCGAAAGCGATCGGGGAGCAGCTGCCGCTGGCTTTGCACGGTTGGGCAGGCGACGGAACCAGTACGAGCCTCGACCGCCCGCGTTCACCCCGATTCCCTCATCTTCAAGCGCGCGACGTAGAGGTCCCAAATTCCCAAGCAGCCGCGACAAGTTCGCCACATCCGCCTGTATCCTCGCAGATCTGAGGCTCTTCTCGTCGATGAACCAGTCGCCCGGCGGAGCCCTGCCCTCGACGTGAGCCGCCCGCCACACGGCAGCGGTTGCCTCCCGCGCACTCTCCCTCGCCAGGACGTGCAACCGCACCTCCTCGTGCCTGGAAGGGGTAGTGAACTTCAAGGGCGTCATCGCCGTCTTATAGCCCGGTCACCGCAATCATTGTCGTAACCCGTCAATGGTTGGCGACCGGGCCCCCGGCGAACGGGCCACCGTTGCCGTAGCGGCGAATGATTCAGGGGACAGAATGGCTTGTCAGGTCGCCTATCCACTCCCCCGGAGGTTCCATGGTTCGCACCGCGTTCTGCCTCGTATCTCTTCTGGCTCTCTCGGTGTCCCGCCCGGCCTGGTCGGACGAACCGTCAGCGCTGGACAGCGCAACCCCAAGCGACCCGCAGGCGGGCGATCCAGGCACGGCTGAGACTGTTGACGATCCGGGGGACACCGCCTCCGGCACAGAGCCGGTGATCGCTGGTTTCGACGACCTTGCCATGGCGGCAGAGTCGGACGGAGTGGACGCATGGTCCGACGCCGTCTCGGCCAGCATCAGCAGCGAGAATGGGGTTTACGTGGACGTCCCCCGTGACGCGAGCGACGGGGTGTTTCTCGGTGGCGGCGGCGGCGCCCTGCTACTCGACATCGCCGGTGCAGAGTCGGCGCTCCCCGGGACGGCCGTCGACGAGGCCACCGTGGTGTTCGACGGCATCGCCCCGGCAACGGCGGTGATCGTGCAGAACCTTGGCGATGATGGCGTCCGCGTCGTCGCGGAGTGGCAAGACGGTGCCGACCCCGTTCTGCCCCTGTCGCTGACCCTCGACGAGGGCGCTCAGGTCGTCGCTGAGGAAGACGGCAGCCTCTCCATCGTCGACTCGAGCGGTGGCATTCTCTTCATCGTCGATGCTGCATGGGCGGTCGACAGTTCTGGGGCAGAACTTCCGGCAGAGTACGTCGTCAACGGGACCGACATCCAGCTGGTGGTGGACACCCAGGGCGCCAGCTGGCCTGTCGTGGCTGACCCGAAGATCACGTCCACGAAATGGTCGTACGACCCGTCCGCCGCCGTCCAGTATGCCAAGGCTATGTACAATGTCGCGTACGGCGGCACGGGCAACGCGTTTCCGAGCTTCATCGGTACTGCGGGGGTCCCAGAGAATTGCACTCTCTTCGCGTCCCAGTGCCTGCTGGCCGGGCTCGTGGGAAGCTCGGATCCTGCGACCGTTTACGCAGCGCGGTCCAAATTCACCGCGGACAAGGGCAGCCTCGTGGCGTGGTACATGAATTCGGCGAGCGATCGGGGTCCGGCGTTCTACGGTGCGGACGCCCTTCACGACTACGCCGAGTCCAACAAGGCCACCTGGAAGGGGTTGCACTTTTCCGCGGTGACAGCGAAGACAAATGGCGCGACAATCGACTATGGCGCCCTGCAGGCGGGGGACATCCTGTTCGCCGACTTCACTGGTGACGGCACGTTCGATCACACGACCGTGGTGACGGAGGTGAAGTCGTTCTGGAACCCGCTGTATTGGGGCTATGCGCGTATCCGGCTAACCTACCAGACCGAAAACCGAACGGACAAGAGCCTGTCGGACCTCGTCAAGGGCTACAGCAAGATCTCGATCGCGGTTTTTCGGCCAACTGACTACAACAGCTCCGGTCGATAGTCCCCTTCGGCACCTCGGGGCAGCCCTGCGAGCGCGAACATCGGCGCGTGGTACACGCGGGACATAAGTCTGCGGATCACGCCCCCCTCTTCCCCAACCCTTCAAAAATCTCCCGATCCCGCTCCGAAAGCTCGATCTGGACGGTGACCTTCACGCCCTTCCCGAGCTGGTACGCCCCCCAAACCAGCGCCCCGTACGGCCCGAGCGCGAGCACGTGGTCGAGCGACATCGACGGCCCCGGCAGGATCGCGCTGGGGTCCTCCGCGAGCGCCGTGGCCACGCACGACACCAGCATGAGCAGCGGCCCCGCGAACAGGTACACGCGGCTCACGAGCCACCCATCTGGACCGCGGCGGTCTTGATCGCGTCCGCGAACGCCGCCATCAGCGCCTTGTCCTTCTCGGGATCCACGGCATCTGCCCGCGGCTTCCGGGTGCGCGCGGGCTTGTCAGCCGCAGGTGCTGGCGGCCGAGCAGGGGCAGCGCGAGTTGGGAGCATGGTCACGTTGCCGGGCGCGCGCCGAAGCTCGGACGCCGCCACGGTCTCCGCGAGGTCAGTCCCCTCGCGCATGACGTCCACCGAGCCGTCGCCCCGGACGTCGCGGACAACCCAGACCTGGCCGCGCCAGGTGACGCGGTCACCCTCGTTCCAGCCGGCCTCGCGTCGGCCGATCCCGCTGGCGACGTCGTTCGCCGTGCGGGTGGGCGCGCCGAGCTTCTGCTGCCCGGCGGCGCACGACTTCGCCGCGCGAGCTGCGGCCAGCGAGACGCGCTCGGAGATCCGCCGGAGCGTGGTCACGATGTCGGGCTTCTCGCCCCGGCCGATGGCGTCCCAGGCTTGCTGGTACGCGCTCGCGGCCCGGTTGATGTCCTCGAACGCGGCCTTCTGCTCCTTACCGGAGCACAGCGGCGACGAGACCAGGGCGTGCGCGCGCTTGATCAGCTTCGCGGCGCGGTTGAGCAGGTCTGGGGCCTCCGTCGAACCCCACAACGAGTCCGAGAGCTCGGTCAGCGCCTGTGCCTCCTTGCTCAGGCCGGACGCGATGTTCGCGACGGACATCGGACACGAAGGCGGTTGCGGCTCCCGAACGGCGTCGAGAGACGGCACCTCGCGGTCGCGGGCGGCCCGGTCTGCGGCGGGGTCGGTGAAGACCGGATCGGTCTTCGGCGGCGCGTCGGTGACCTTGCCAGCGTTGAGCGCCCGCAGGTGCTTCTCCGCGCGACCCTTCTCGCGGGCGCCAAACCGGGCGACCACGTTCCCTGCCAGGTCGAGTACGTCGAATCCGGCGGCGTCCCCACGCAGCGAGTACACGGGCGCGGCGGGCGGCTTGAACCGCTCGGTTGGGTCCTTCCGCTCGCGTCGCGGAGCGGGAGGGTGCTGGGCGGCGTAGTCGGCGTCCACGGTGTTGCGACGGTGCGTGTCCCGAAACGAACAGGCCTCTGAGACCAGGCCGATGACGAGCCCCATCCCAGCCTGGATGGCGTCCGCGAGGCTCGAGCGCTCAACGTGGTCGGACTTCGCCTTGGAGAACCACTTCTCGCTGCGATCAAACGTCGCAGCCCAGCGACCGTCAGACTTCGAGGCAAGCCGGAGCACGCCGTAGGACGCCACCTTCCGCTCCAACGTCACCGAGGGCGTGCCGTCGACGCAGTGCAGCGCGCCCGTCCAGGTCCCGCGCAGCGTGGCGGGACCGGCCGGAGGGGGCGAGGACTTGAGCTTGCGCAACTCGGCCAGCGCGTCGTTCGGGGCGACTGCGAGCTCGGGCGCGTGGGAGGGCGCCCGACCCAGATCCGTGCGCCAGACCTTCGCGGGCTCCTTTTTGACCTGGTGCACGAGCAGCGCCGTGTTCTCGCGCGGGCGCATGACGAGGGCCACCTCGCCGCCACAACCCTTGCCGAACGCGAGCAGCATCCGGGGGACGTCTTCGTCGGCGCCGATGAGCGTGAGCTTGAACTTTTCCATGTGGATCAACCCTTTCCGATCTTGGGGAGGAGGAACACCGCGGCAGCGCCGACGCCGAGAGCGCCGAGCAGCCAGACCCAGCCGCTGGTCCCGGCGGGGGCGGTCGGGTCCGGAGGTGCCGAGCCGGGCGCGGTCTGGTTGACCTTCGCGAGCTGGTCGGCGATGGACGGGTCGCGCTCGATGAGGGCCACCTCGTCCGACAGGTTCTGCGCCTCCTTGTAGTGGACAACGGCCCAGGCGATGCCCGTCAGTGAGACGGCGATGACGGCACCAGCGATCGCTAGCGCGATGATGATCCCCGCCCATCCCACAGACACCGCGTTGCCTTTCTCGGCGTCCGTCGCTGGACGCTCATAGGCGGCGTAGCCGTTGGCGTGCGCGGCCCAGGTCGTGAGCAGGCCGATCACACGGCGCTGCAGCGTGATGAGCGCCGGGTTCGTCGGGTCATTCGCGCGCGCCTGGGCCACGAGGGCCTGCGCCCGGATGATGCGCGAGCCGGTGCTGGCGAGCAGCGCCCGGTAGGCCGCGACGACGCGGGCGAGCGGCTCGGCGCTCTTCTCCGCGGCTGCTTGCACGCTTCCGATCGAAGCTTCTGCCGTGAGCCGCATCGCCTGGATGCGCTCGCTGACGGAGTCGGAGTTGACGGCGGGGGTGTCCATCAGCGTTTGTCCTTGCAGTCACAGCCAACCCCAGACGTGTCGGAGGCCGGGGCGGGTGGGGCCGCGGCTGCGGGCTGGCCTGGCTGAACCGGCGCTGGCGGCTGCTTCGGCGCGACCAGCTTCTGGATCTGGTTCTTGACCATCGGGTACAGGAGCAGCGGCAGGATGCCGATGTTGTCGCCGGCGATCTTGTGTGCCGCCTCGTCGGAGACGATCTGCACGATGAACAGCCCCGGGTTGACCGTGGTGATCATCGCGCTCTGGCCTGACCGCGTCTGGATGCGGGCGCTCGCACCGAGATGATCGAACGGTCGCCAGCCGCCTCGCACGAGCTGCGCGGCCTTCGCAGCGGCGTCCTTGAACACCTTGCCGACGGGCAGGAGCGGCTTTCCACGCTGCTTGACCTGTGGCGCGACGATGAGCCTTGGCTCAACCCCCACGTGCGCGTCGAGCCAGTTCTGCTCGCCCTCGGTCCTGTCGTCGGGCTCGTCGGGCAGGGCTTCGAGCTCCGCGTCGGTCTCCTCCGTCTCGCCGGGCTCGGCCTCGGGGATGTCGTCGAGCGCGGCGTCCATGTCGTCCTCGCCGGGCTTGCGGGCGCGGCTGGCCTTCTTTGGCTTCCAGCCGAGCGCGCGGAGGTCGGCCATGACGATCCGGAGCCGCTTCTTGGCGGTGCGGAGCTGGAGCTTCCAGCCGATCGGGTGCTTGTCCGACAGGTTCGCGATGCGCCGCTTGAGCGCACGCGCCCGACGGAGCTTGAACCGCAGCTTCTTGTCGCCGCCCCCCTTCGGACCGGCTATCTCGCCGGCGAATTCAGGCCCCGAGAAGTCGACGACGCGGGCGCGGATGTAGCGAGAGTTGGAGGTCATGCGGACTCCCGACGCCGAGGACGGCGCGAGTTGGAGAGTTGGGAACGGCGAGCGGCCTCGGGATCGCGACGGATCCCGGCGAGCCGGACGCGGGTGACGATGCGCTCGTGACAAGCCTGCCCGTCGAGGCGCTCGGGCAGCATCCCGAGCCGCGCGCTGGGGTCGTCGTACCAGGCGGTGCCGTTGACGACGTAGCGGACGACGCAGTGGTAGAGCCCGTGCTCCCCCTCGCGGACGGACGTGGTGAGCGCGACCTCGGCGGGGATGGTGGTCAGCCCGGTGGCCTTCGCGGAGGCGTAGCCGGGGTCGCGCGGAGAGAGGGCCTTCCAGCCACGGGCGATGAGCTCGCCAGCTCGGGCAGCCGCCAGCGCATCACAATCCTCCCAGCCCTGGGCCAGAAGCTGGATGTAGTCCGACCAAAGCTCCTCTTCCTCACGTCCGTACTTCACGCTCGTCGCGTAGAGCAGCGGCAACGAGGGCCGCTCGCGCAAGAGCCTTGCGTTGCAGCGCGCGAGCCAGTTCAGCAAGCTGACGGCATCGCGTTCGTTGAAGGTGAGGGCGACCTTGATGATCACTTTGGAGGCTCCGGTTGGGGGAGAGAATTACGTAGGCGAGAGCTGGAAAGCGCCGGTGGAGATGATCTCGACGATGGCGTCCACAGTGGGCGGGGTGGTCCCGCCGAGCTGGAGCTTGGCCCGGATCCACGGCATGAGCGGGGCGGCGGGGACGTCGATGATCTCCTGGTAGACGCCCGGGGCAGTCCGGTTCGTGCCCGGCGCGACGTCGAACCAGGTCACCCCATCGACCGAGCCCTGGATCACGAGAACCGCGGTCGGCGACCCTGATCCACCCACGAAGTTCATGGTGCTCGGAAAGCGGTAGTCCTGCGATGCGTCCGTCTGGTTGTCCGTCTGGTCGGGGAGGATGCGCAGGGACTTGCCGACAGTCGTGACCGTCGCCGGGGCGGAGACGAGGATGGCCAGGAGCTGCTGGGCAAAGCGGTTCAGGTAGGCTTTCATGGCGGAGGGCCTCGGGAATCAGAGGTGGAGGAGGAAGACCACGCGGTAGGCGTAGGATCCGGACGGCAGGACACAGCGGACGGTGGCGGCGTCCCCGAGCGGGACGCCCGGATTGGGTTGCTGGTCGAGCGAGTAGCGGGCGCGGGTGGTGCCGTTGACGTCGAGCAGCTCGACGAAGGTGGTGGTGTTGAGCGTCGAGTCCGACAGCTCAAGCCGCACGAACTTCGCCCATGGAGGGGGGAGGACGTCGACGTTGCCGCCGCCGCCTCCGATGAGTTGGGCGCTGGATCCGCGCACGGTCCACTGGTTCTCGGTGTCACACTGACCGTCTGCGATCGCGGCGCGAGCTGCGATATCCGACGAGGTTGAAAGGTTGGAACCGAAAACTTGTAGGGTCGTCGCGTGAACGCACACCCGCGTCGATTTGGGAACGTTGAGCCAGGCGGTGCGCTGTGCACCCCCGCCGCCGGACCAGACGAGCCGCGCCTCCCAGGGAGTGCTCTCGTCGGACCAGAGGTCGATGATGCGCCAGTCGCCGTCCCCCGAGCCCATCGACTGTGCCGTGAGCACCTCGCCTTCTGCCCCAGCCAACCCGGCGGTCAACGAAGCGACGAGCTTCGCAGTTCCGGATCGGCGGGAGAGCTTGCAGACGCCCACGGCTCACCTCGATCAGCAGTTCGGGTTCTTGACGCGCGCCTTGCCGTAGAAGCTCAGCTTCAGGGCAGCCGTGGTCGAGCCCGCCGTGTAGTTGATCGTCACCGGCACACCCGCCCGGAGCACTCGCCCGCCGAAGCTGGGTCCGTGGTACGCGGTCGGGGCGATCAGCGCGGCGTCCAGGTTGTCCAGCACGACCGGGTCGTCACCACTGATGATGGTGTTGATGGTCGCGGCCGAGTCGCCCGTCGCGAAGATCTTGAGCAGGTGCAGGCTCGTGCGCGGCGTGAGCGTCATGCTCATCGACTGCCCGACGGTGGTGGCGACTCCGCCCGAGACGGTGACGTTGCGTTGCACGATCTTCCCCTTCTGTGCGTGGTGGAGCCGCTTCTGGAGCTTGCGGGCGCGGGCCTCGAGGCGGGCCTCCCGACGGGACAGGCGGCGCTGACGGCGCTGACCGGGCGTGCGCCCGACCTCCTCGCCGAGCTCGTCACCCAGCTCGTCGCCGAGCTCATCGCCCAGCTCGTCACCGAGCTCATCGCCCAGCTCGTCGCCGAGCTCATCGCCCAGCTCGTCGTCGTCGATGTCGTCGAGGTCGTCGTCGTCGTCATCCGCCCCGAAGGACGGCTCGGCGCGGTCGGCCATGCGCAGCGAAGCACGGAGGGAAGTGCGGTCGACGAGGCATTCGCCGTCCGCGGTGAAGGTCACGAGGGCCCAGATGGGTGCCATGGTCATTGGAGTTGTCCTTGGTTGAAACAGTGAAACGGAGGGGTGAGGTTGAATTCGTGGATGCGGTTGCGATCAGCGGTGACGGGGGAAGCGCTCGCGGCCTTCGCGGCGACGGCCTTCGACGCGCTCGCCTTCGGTGCCAGGCGTCATGCGGACCATGCGAGCGATCTCGCCGATGTCGTCGCCCTTCAGCGCGGGAGCAGGAGCCGGGGCCGCGACCGGTGCCGGGGTCTGGGCGGGCGGCGGAGCGTCCGTCGCCTTCTTCTCGGCGAGCGCCTTTCCGGCGTGCCGACCGATGCGGCCGATGCCGGTGGCGAGCAGGCCGTTTCCGAGCGCCAGGGCGTGCTGTCCACCCTTGCCGGACATCGACTTGTAGAGCCCGTACCCGCCGAGCAGAAGACCGCCGCCAACGCGGATGTCCACGGGGCCGACGTCCATCTTCTCCTCTCCCCAGTACCCCTCAGCGAAGGACGCGACGAAGACGGTGCCCTGCGTCTCTGCCGTGGCGATCACGGCCTCCGCGAGCGTCTCCGACATCTCCTTCGCCTTCGCGAAGCGACCGGTGAGGTTCTTGAGGCGTCCGGCGGCGTCAGTGAGCGCGCCCTTGATCTTGTTCTCGGGGATCTTCTCGCCGTGCATCATCTTGGCGAGCGGGGTTTCGGAAGGCATTGGCGTGCTCCATGGCCGGGAGGCCGGGGTGGGTGGATGCCGGTACGTTCCGGCGATGGAGCAGTTGTAGGGTCGCCGATCGGGAAAGTCTTGGGCTTTTACTCCCCGCTTCTCCCCGCTCACGGGGGGCGATCGGCGGGGAGGATCGGCGGGATTTTGGAGCTGGCGCGGGGTGCGGTGGGCTGCGCCGCGGGGAGCTTGGGCGACGGGGCGGGGACGGCCGGAGGGGGCGGCGGGGATCGCCGACGCCGGGTTGTCATGTGCGGCGGGGAGGGCACAGGGATCACGGTGATCGAGGGGCGGGGAGCCAGTGCCGGCCCGAAAAGCAAGGCGGGGCCGGCTCGCGCCGACCCCGCCGGGGCTACGCCCCTACTTCTTCCCGCCCGAGGGCGGCACCTTCCCCTGGTTGGCATTCTTGTCGCCGGCGGCCTGCGCCCGCTCCTTGAAGCCCTCGTTGGTGCCGGTCTTGTCGGCGTGTCCCTGGATGCGCGAGGCATCCGTGGGGGTCATCGGGGTTTGCTTCTTGTCCGACATGGGCTCGGATCTCCTTTTGAAAGGGCCCTTTCAGGCCGTTGAACCGCCGCGACGCGGGATGCGTCCGGCGGAAGTGGAATTGAGGGAAGTCACGGGTCGCGATCCAGCCAGTGGGCGGTGACGATCCGCCGAGTGATGGCGTCAACCACGACGCGCAGCCCGTCGCAGAACTGTCCACCGCAGCGGGCCGCGAGCTCGTCGGCGGACAGCGTGAAGACGTCCCGGCGACCAGCCCGCTCGGGACGAGTGAGCAGGACCGTGGCGACCCAACGGCGGAGAATGCTGCGTTCGTCGAAGCGCTGAAGAGCGTGTTGGGAGTAGCGGGGGCGGGCTGGCATGTGGAGCTCCGGGTGGCCGACACAGCTTCACCCCCATTCCCCGCGCCGTCAATGGGGTGTGCATAGTCATTAGCATAGCACCGCATAGCTACACATAGACCATGCACTATGCAATGCCTGCGATGCCTGGGTTACAGGTGAGGCATCAGAGGTTGAGATGGGCTGGCTTGAAGGCATCGCTCGCACTGCGAAATTCCCAGGACTCGGAAAACTCGCGCAGATGGCCGTGAAACACGACCGCTGGCCCGCGCACGAGGCGACGAACCCGCGCTCGGTCGAGAACCAGCTTCGTGCGCTGGACCAGAAGAAGCGGACGGGACAGATGTGGCTGGATCACCGTCCGGAGGTCCGCGAGATTCTGGCGGAACTGCTCAACGTGAGCGCGGAGGCGCTCGACCCCGGGCTGTCCGAACCTGATGGCCCCGCGGATCCTCGACTCCCGCTGCACGAACTGCGGGCGGCGGAGCCGATCAACCTGAGGCGGGAGCGCCCCTTCCCCGGGATCCCCGACGAGGTGTTGGAGCCGAAGGAATGGGGGTTGACCTGGTGGTTCGCACAGTCCGGGTCCGGTCGCACCCTCGCAGGGCGTTGGCTCGAAGCTCGAAATAAGGCCGTGTTCATCCGAAGGCCGAGGTGGGCCGATGCGATGGCCGAGCTGCCGGCCGACCCCAACATCGACGTGTACATCGAGCTCGCGCTCCCGGACGAATCTGAGGAGATTCGCTCAGCAGAGGGCCTTGAGGGCCGGAACATCTGCGTCGCCGCCCCATTCTTGCCGGTACCGCTCGCCGAGGCCAAAGAGGTGGCGACCCAGCGCCTCAAATGGGACGAACGCTCGGAAGAAGCGGACTCGGAAGAGCCCGACCCGGCCGAAGCGGACGCAGACGGACCTACCGAGCTCGAGTCGGCGTGGACCATCTTCAAAGCCGCGCCGCCAGCGGACTGGATGGAAGCGCTCGTCCGGTGGGTCGGAGACCGGATGCAGCCCGACGGGGGCTTTGAGGTCGAGGGGGCGCTGGCGATCCTCCGGAAGCCGAAGCTCCGGCGATGGCTGCAGACTCCCGGAGACTACCTCGGCGTGTGCGGTGTCATCGAGGAGATCGGGACCGAGGACTGGGGTCGGATCGACACCGATCGGGTCGTTGAGGCGTTCCTCAAAGGGCGCGTGGACCGCTCCGACCTCAGCCCAAGAAGCGTCTGGAAGCCGAAGGAGCTCTGGACGCTCTTCCAGGGCGTCGCGGAGGGCGCGATCGTGAACTCACCGCGGAGCGACGGCTTTGTGCGCGAGGTGGACCTGGTTGGCTGGCTGCCGCCGGATGCGTTGCCTCAAGGGGACGAGCAGGCCGTCCTCGCTCGCCTGGCGGAGGCGGACAACCCCACGCCCGAGGACCTCGTGTACGTACATGCCCGGCTGAAGCCGACCGCACGCACCGCCATCCGCGAGCTGGTGCGCTTGCATCTGCTCGAGCCAGTGGGCGAAGGAGTGGTGGAATTCCGGCCAGGGTGGGTTTCGATGCTCGCCGCAGAGGTCGCCATGCGGCGGCTGTTGGAGGAACCGAGCCGGGGGCTGGGCACCGCGCTCATCCACCCGCTCCGAGCCGGCTCGATGCTCGATCTTCTGAGGGAAGGCTTCGAATTCGATGAGCGCCCGGCGGGCACTCATCGCGAGGAGATTGACATCATCCAGCTCGCGCTCGATGCGTTCGACCCCGTCGTTCCGACGAGCGTGGTGCTAGTCGAAGCCCTGTTTGTCGCCCAGGGACTAGCGCTGCTCGACCCCCGACTTGAAGCCTCGGGCCCCGAGCTTCAGCGCCTCTGGAACGCGCAGATGTCGGTTGTGGTCTCGAGGTACACCAACGCCCCGCCGCAGCCCCTTGTACTCGCGAGCGAAAACGCGAAGCGCACCCTGAGCGCCGAGTGGTACCTCGCTGCGCTCGCCCTCAGCGAGCGTCTGGCGCTCAGCGGCGTCCCGGCCGCGCACACGGCGCTCTGGCCGTGGGGTGCCGAGCAGCTGCCTCACCTCGCCGATTTCGTGTTCTGCGCCATCGAGTCTGCACTGACACACTACATGAGGCGCTGGTCCTCAGGCCGCGGTGTCACCAGCGGCCCCACCGCGCCGCTCCCTTTCGCGCTCGACGGACTCCGCTTGCTCCGGAGGCTCTACGAGCGTTTCGGCGCACCCATCTCCCGCAACTCCTCCCTCGTCGGCATGTTCCGGTACATCGCGGGTCTCCACAACGGCGCCCCGGAGTCACTCGAAGAGCGCATCGCCACAGATGCCGAGATGGACCTGTTGGTGACGCTGGCCGCCGACACCGGCGTCACCAAGGCTGCCTTGTTGGACGGGCTTTGGCGCGTGCCGCTCGCAAGCCAGCTCTTCTCGTTCGGGAGGACGGGGCACGATTTTGGTGAGGACTGGCAACGCGAGATTTGGACCGCTCTACCGCCCGAACTGATCAAAGACTCGTTCAGGAGTTGGACCACGGGACGCACCGACTCCATGTCCTGGCAGCACCTCGGCGAGGAGCAGTGGGATGCCGTCCTCGACGCGTGGGCCGCCGACGGGCAGAGAAGCCGGCACGGGCTCGAGTTCATCACCGAGCGAGCGGCACGCCGGGTACTTCGGGAGCAGCTCGCCTCGTACAACGCAGGCCAGGACTACGGGTTGCTCTGGGAGCGGTTTCCCACCACGTGTACCGAGGCAGCGACGCATGAGCTGCTCAATCCGCCCGACAACCCGCCCTACCTGACCGCCGCGTGGACTACCCCGGAGGCCGCGGTCGTCGCAGTCGTGAACGCGGTGCAGGCACAGATCGCGGGCGTCTTGGCGACCGAGGGCACCCGAATCTACGTGCTACGATGGGCCCATCATCAGGTCGCCAAGCGCGGTTCTGGCTGGCTGGCGGCATGGGGCCTGCTCACGGCCGTGGCGCACCCGCCGATCGCGGAGCCGCTCACCGGGTGAACGCTGGTGCCGCCGCCCCGCGCCGCCCGGGCTATGACTGGGTCCATCATGCAGACTCAGCCTACCCCTGACGCGTTGTCCACGTCGACGAACCCGATGCTGCACTGCTGCGACACCTGGCACTTTCTCGCTGGGAAGGGCCAAGTACTGCCGAACCTCCCCAAGGAGCCGGCGACCTGGGCCGCGATCGCGAGCATGGACCATGAGCTGTTGCGCCCGCTCCGCGAAAAATTCGGCGCCGTGGTCCTGACTTACGGGTTCGCCGGGCCCGAGCTCGTCAAGGCCATCCTGGCCCGTGCGACCATTGAAAAGCCAGCGAACATCTCGCCGCGTGGCGACCAGCACGCTGGGCATGAGCTCAACAGCTGGGGGAACCGGATCTGCAAGCGGGACGGGATCGCCGTCGACCTGAAGGTGCCGCGGCAGAACTCGCTTCAGGTGGCGAAGTGGGTGCAGGACGAGAACCTACCGTTCGACCGGATCTACCTGTACGACGACGAGCGTCCGTTTCACATGAGCTGGCATCCGCAGCCGATCGGCCAGGTGATCCAGATGTGGGTCACGAAGACCGGGAGGCTGATGCCGAGGGTGGTAGTGAGGGGGCGGTCGAGCGCCCACGGGACGGGCTGATTTTTGAAGGCGCGACCGCGCGGTTGGCTGGGGCGGCCTGGCACCCCCGCGCCGGGTACTTGGTGCCCTGGAGCTTCCGATGGAACGTCAGCCGATGGGTAGCAGAGCATGAGTCGCCGCGACGGCTTCGACATCGAGACCCTTCGGGGTCTCGCGGTTCGAGCGCTGATCAAGCGCAACAACACCCAGTGGACCAGCTTTGTCGACGCGGTGACCGTGGAAGCCCGCACCGGAAGGCTGATGACGGCTCAAGAGAGCTTGACAAGCGGCGAGGAGGACGCCCTCCAAGCCGTTGTGTGGGCTTTGATCGCTCAAGGCGTGCTGGTCCCGGGTCCGAACGCTGCCGGCAACGAGGGCTGGCCATTCTTCCGCGTCACCGCCTTCGGGAGGCAGGCGCTGACAGATGGAACACCGACGCCCCACGACCCAGATGGGTACCTGAAAAGGCTGCGAAACGATGTGCCCGCCGTCGCCCAGAATCCAGATTACGACCTATACATTGGTGAAGCTCTGAACGCGTTCATCGGCGGCAGCTTCGTGGCCTCGGTCCTCATGGTTGGGGTGGCGGCCGAGCTGGCTGCCGAGCAGCTGGCCGAGGCACTCATTCACTGGCTACCGACCAAGGAAGCGGCGAGCATCAGGGGCATCCAGAACTGGAAGGTGGCGGAGCGCTTCGAGGAGATGCGCAAACGCCTGGAGCCTCGCAAACCGAAGCTGCCCAAAGAGTACGCTCAGGACTTCGAGGTCCACCTGCTCGGGATCGCCGTGGTGCTGCGTCGGAATCGCAATAGCGCCGGGCACCCGACAGGGCGACGCTATTCGCGGGGTGAAGCGTTCAGTTTCCTCCAGACGCTGCCGTCCTACCTGAAGTTCCTGCACGACTTGGCCGCGTGGATGCTACTGCAACCGGCGGGAAGCGGGTAGTCCACCGCCGCAGTCGTCCGTAACGGTTTCCCAAGCGCCGGTCGCGGTCGAGCGGCCGCGACTCCCGGAGGGGTTGGCGGGGACCGCGCCTCACTGGCGTTCCAGCCCGACCCGACCCAGCGGGAACCCGCACCCCCGCCCGCGGGAACCGTCCCCATCGTCTCCGCGCCGCGCTCCTGACCAGCGGGAACCGCCTCCACCCCGCGCGGGAACCACCCCGTCCGCGCCCGCAGCCTTCAGCGGGGAGCACGCGGGGAGTTTTCAACCCGCGCTCGTCTCACGAGAGAAAGCGCCGTTTCAGCGTGCATCCGCGCGCGCATACCCAGTGGAGTTGCGCCTCGGACGCCCACTTGTAGCTCTGCGCGCCCGGCGTCATGTTGGGGCCACTGGAGCCCACATGGACCTGACCTTCGAAGAGCTTGAACCCGCCGAGCGACGCATCGCTCGAATCGCCGAGGACGTCGGCTACATCACCCTTTGCGAGTGCCTCGACCGCAACCACGAGGAGACCGTCGCCCGCGTCGAGTTCAACGGCGCGGACCTGGCGCCCTTCCTCGTCGATCCCGACGGCGATGGCACCGAGGACGATCCCGACGGCGAGGATCCGACGCCTGAGCAGCTCGCAGTCGGAGCTGGCCGCTGGCTCCGCTTCGTGGCCCGCGCGAACATGGGCGGTCGACGGCTGGGCCGGTTCAAGCTCCGCGCGATGAACCCGAAGGGCGAGAAGACCCTGTTCTCCGCGCGCTTCCTCTGCCGCAACGCAGACAGCGACGACAACGATCAGGACGCCGGCAGCGACGTCATCCCCGCCCCGAGCCCGACCGTCACCGCGCCGTCGGGCGAGGTCCAGCCGGAGGGCCGGAGCTGGAAGGCGCTCGGCGACGCCTACACCAGCTTCATCGCGCTGCTCCAGAGCTCGTACACGCACCTGGCGGGGCTCCAGAGCGCGACCATCGTCAACCAGAACAACAAGGAGATGCGGCTTCAGGGCGTGCTCGAAGGCCTGACCGCTGACGTGATCGCGCTCAAGGTCGGCGTCTCCGAGGCCAACGTCGGGCAGGAGCGTGAGGACGGCGCCGCCAAGGTCCGCGAGGAGCTGGGCAAGACGTTCATCGCCGAGCTCGGCACGTTCGGTCGCGCCGTCGCCGCCGCCAAATTCGGCATGGCGCCCGAGCTGGCCGAGCTGATGGACGTCGTCCAGGCCTCGCCCGAGCTGCTCGACGCGCTCAAGAGCCCCGCCGTCCGGCAGATGCTCAAGGACGAGAAGACCCGGAAGGAGCTGGCCGAGCTGCTGAACCTCGCCGCGAAGGCCGGTCCCCCCGACCCGTCAGGCACGCCCCAGGCGAACTGACCCACTCGCTCACCCCCAAAAGGAGGACTCATGCCAGAGCCCCGTCGTACCCCTCGTCTGCCCCGCGTTTCCCGGCCGGAAGCACCCATTCCCGCGAAGCTCTCACGCCCACCCTGGGCAGAGTCGCTCCACGCGTTCTACGACCCCAGCTTCGACGTCAAGACCGCCGAGGACCTCGCCGACGCGGCCGACGACTTCGCCGACCTGTCCGAGGGCGAGCAGGCCTACCACATCGGCCAGCTCCTGTTCCGCCAGGCTCTCGGGCTCGAGGCGATCCAGGCGACCCTGCACCGCATCGAGGCCCTCGTCGCCAGCCAGGACGTCTCCGCCCTGAAGCACCTCGCGCCCATCCGCGTCGCCGTTCGCGACCTCGCGGAGGGTCAGGACGAGCTGCTCGGCGTCATCGACCAGATCGGGGCGTTCACCTCCGCGCCCGCGGTGCCCAGCGAGGACGCCGAGGAGGTCATCGAGGACGAGGACCACGGCCTCGGTGACACCGGCGACGACGACACCAACGAGCCGTCGGAGCTCTCTGACGAGATGAACCCGGTGGTCCCGTTCCGTCGCCGGACGCACGCCACGACCGTCATCGACGTCGACCCCGACCCGAAGGAGAGCGCATGACCCCGCCCACAGTGCACGGGGACCTCCTCGTGAACCTCACGCTCCCGACCACGACAATCCGCGTCGGACCGCTCGCGTTCGACGGGCTGCAGGCGTTCATCGGCGTCAAGCTCGACGACGTGTTGGGCCCGCTCATGCGCGCGGCCCGGTTCCAGCGCCCGATGTCGAACGGCGGCGTGGTCGACGTGTTCCCGCTCGCCATCCCGAACGGCGAGGGCCTGAGCATCCCGGTCAAGCTGTTCGGCAGCATCGGCTTCCGCAACTGGGAGGGCGTGCTCGTGCTCATCCTGCCGGCGGGCGTCGCCGAGCTTGTGGCCGCGCAGCTCGCCAGCGAGATCGCCGCAGGCCTGGCCTACGGGCCTCGGTTCGGGAAGGACGCGAGCGGCGGCATCATCGCGGAGTTCGCGATCCGGCTGCAGCCCGGGATGCGGAAGGCGCTCCCGTTTGGGCGGTTTGGCGAGGTGGGGGTCGAGGCGGGTTGAGCGGGTCCCGCCGTTGCCACATCGAGCGCCGGCCCTGACGTCCGACGCTGCCCCGGCGCGCTACACTGCCGGATGCGCATCGTCGATGTTCCCATTCCCCGCTTGGTTTATTCGGTCAGCGTGCACAAGCCGATCTCCGCCCATGCCGACCTGGGCGACCTTGTCTCCGGGCGCTTGACCTACGCCTCCGAGGCGTTCTCGAAGCTGCTCGTGGCGGCCCTGGAAGAGTCGAGACTTGGTGCGCCCGACACGGGCTGGGACGTCCTCTGGTTCAAGTACAAGGCGGGCCCTTTCATCGGGATCGAAGCGGAGGAGACGGTGACCTTGAGCTGCGACGGCGACGACGAGGGTGAAGGCCTTTACGGCCGACTCTTGGCAGCGCTCGATAAATGCGGACTCCCCGAGGTGCTGCCCCATGGTCGGACCGCCTCGGCGGGGAACCCCGTTTCGTGTCGCTGGAACAGATGGACCCTTGGAAGAAAGCGCGGATTCTCGGCCAGACTCGTAGCAGATGCGACTCGCGCTGACGTGCAACCCCGATCGACCCCCATGATGCGTTGTCCGGCCTGCGCGGCTGTCATGCGTCCCGTTGAGCGGATCGCAGGCTACCCGATGCCGGAGTATGTCGAATTCGCGGCCGCCATGGGGGAGAAACTTGAGCTCCTTGGCTGTGAGATTGATCCCAAGGTTCGCAGTTCAGCCTGGCGGTGCGCCGACTGTTGTGAACAGATCATTCCGGGCTCGCTCGACCCCGAGGAGGTAGCGGACATGGTCCTCTCCGGCGAAAGGAAGTCAGTGCCACGTTGCCCGCGCACCTACACCGACGGGCGGGCGGTGGTCTGGACCCCGGACTTCGCCCTACGCGGCGGTGGATGGAGCTACCGGCTTTACCCGCGCGTCGCCTCGAAGCTCGCCGAGGCGGCGCGGGGTTGGGTGGTGACCCGGCACGGAAGCGGTGCGGCGGTGTTCTTTGACTGGCGAGACTTCAGCTTGCTGCTCCCCGACCCGCTCGTGAAGCCCGCACGGCCGCGGGTCAACGTCAAGGATCAGCAGACGATGCACCTTGGGGGGGTCGGGGTGCACGGGATCCTCTTGCCCTGGGATCTGAACTCGTGACGCCGCGGGCCGTCCGAGTCCAGCCTCGACTTTCCTAAATAGGCCGACTTTCCGCGCGAGGAATAAAGCGCCCTATGGGAACAGGGGCCGCCGGCGACGAGCGGGCCCCCTTCGCGCTACGTTCTCGGAATGCCGACCATCAACCTTCGACCTTCCACCTCCGGCGTGGCGGGAGAGTGGGAGATGAAGCTTAGCGACGTGACAGCGTCGCAGGTTGACCTCTTGTTCCGCGCGTTGGCCTCGGCGCTCGCGCCGAACCGTTTCGTAGCGCAGCGACATGACGCCGAGGGCCACCTGCGCGAGGTCATCACGGCCGACGGCGCACACAAGCTGCCCCGTCCTGCGCGCGCGGTGCCAACGCTGCCGGGGGCCACCGAGAGCGCCGCGCCGCCGCGGGTTCAGAGCCTTCCCGCTTTCAGCGCTATTCCCACGCCGGCTCGGTGGGCCGCAAGATCGGGGCTGCCGACCTGCCCGTACTGCGGTGTCGGCGTTGGGGCCAAAAAGCGGGATCGCCATATGCGGATCACCTGCCCGAAACGGCCCAGTGGGCCGTCACCAGCCGTCGACCGCGCTTCGCGCGTCATCACCCGGGCCATCCCGACCGCTTCGCCGGCCCCGGCACCCCGTCGCAACGTCCGCCAGGTGACCTCTGGCCCCAGCGAGGGCCGCTCGGTCCGGACGAACTGCCGCCACTGCGGCGCCGTGGCCATCCCGGGCGACGACACCTGCTACTCCTGCTCGGGTTGACCATGCACGACCGTGTCATCGCCATGCACTTCGTCTGCCGCGACGACCTCAACGTCACGGACCACGGCGACGGCACGTTCGAGACTGGCGTCTGGCTCGTGGCGGCGGAGCACGCCCGCACCGTCCGGCTGGTCGCGCTCCATCAGTCGAAGGACACGCCGTCGTACCGCCAAGGGACCGTCCTCGGCCGACGTTCGGTCATCCACGAAGGAAAAACCCGCTTCGTCTTTCGGGTACGGGACGATGGGCAGCCGCGGCCCTGGAGCGGCGGCGGGTCGGGCGAGAAGGGCTACGTCCGAGGGTAGACGGGTCAGCCGATCGACGGATCGGCGTTCAAAGCGGCGAGCTCACCGCCCGCTCTTGACGGACCCCCGAAAAGCCAAAATTTGGCCGCCCCCCTAAATAACTTCGCGGTGTTCAGTGGCCGGCTCCGGGTGCGTTCGATACCGGGTACCTGTTCAGTCGTTCACCCACGGAGTCATCAAATGCCCGCAGTCCACTACGATCTCACGAGCTACCTCTACCACACGCCCGACCACCTGCTCCGAAGCTACTTCACCCGTCGCGGCGTCCTCGCGAACCTCAACCTCGAGGGGGTGCGGCGTCGCGCCGCTGCGAGGATGGTGACCGCCGCCATCGCCGAACTCCCCGCTTCTGACCGGGCGATCGTCGAGTCCGACTTCCGGGAGATGTTCTTCATCGCCAAGCGTGCAGGCACCTCAGCGCTGTGCGACCTGGTCGGCGTCCGCGGGCTGGCCGCAGAAGCAGACCACCTCGCAACGATGGAGAACGACTTCGCCCGCACCATGCAACTGTTCCTGGACCACGCCGGGGACCCGCTGTTCGGCGAGCTTCTCCACTACGCGCAGGGCCGGACGCTCGGCCTCGGACGACTGCACCGACGATCCGGGCTGCCTTCCGTCGAGCCCCGAACCGACGGCGACGCGCTGACAGCGCTGGCGGACGGGCTGCGCCACCACTTCCTCAAACAGCGTCGCGGAGCGCGCTTCGAGATCCTGCACAGCCCGCGCATGAACCCGGAGCGGCACTGGTTCATCGCGTTCGGCGAGGACCATCGCCAGGCCGACATGGAGTTCAACGAGGAGGGGCTGACCTGCCAGGACCGCCGGCCCGCGTTCGAGGTCGCCTACGTCTGGTGCCCGAGCGAGGGCCTCCTCGAGGTCTCGGCGCCCGGCGATCGCCGCGACTGCGACCAGCTCATCGACGTCTTCCGCGCGGCGATCCTGCCGACGGTGACAACGCGAGGCAACTCCCGGCCGATCGCCATCCACCCCGTGCTGGACCCATCGTTCGCCTACGCCACAGACCCGAAGGATGGGATCCTGAGGATCGAGCCCGTCAAGTTCCGCTTCACGGAAGGCCACCGGAGCGGTGCCGCTGTCGACGTCCAACGCGGGCTCGGCGAGAACCTCCACACGTTCGTGAACCGCGTCGTCAACGTGGACGCGCTCAAGACCTCCGGCCTCTCGCTCTACAGCGCGACGATGCGAACCTCCTGGCGCCCCGAGGCCAAGCGCGGGAAGACAACGACCTTCACGCTTACGATGCCCGACGCGACCAACCTCACCGACGACCCACGTCACCAGGTGATCCGCGGCTACCTCCGCCGCTGGGGTCTCGCCGCGTGAACGCGTTCGAGCAGGCGCAGTTCGACGACGACCGCGCGCGCTTCAACCTGGAGACGCTGTTCTCGGCGGACCCGCTCGAGTGGCCAGTGGTCGTCGCCCATGAGCGCTGGCCTGCCGGTCTCGCGGACGGCCTTCGGGCCGCGAGACTGCTCGTGGACGGCGCCCCGACGGAGCACCCGGTCTGTGACCGGTGCTCGCGGTACTGTCACGTCGAGGTGGACGCAGTGAAGCACGCCGACGGAGGTACAGTGCTGGTCGGCGTTTGCGAGCCCGGCGAGGTCGAGGGTTTCCTGAGGTTCACCCCGGAACAGCGCGCGACCGTGCGCGTCCACCCCCGGCTGCTCGCCCACCGGATCGCCGAGGGGCTGGGGCTGGTTGGCGTCATCGAAGAGGTCGTGAGCGGGCGCGTCTGGCGGCTTGGGCACCGGTCGATCGCGGGTGCGCGCCGCGTGATCTTCCTCGCTCGCGGAGAGCCCGACCCACACGCCATCGACGAGGCCGGGGCGGTCCTGCTCACTGGCGACCCGCGGGCTTGGGCGGCGGCAGACGCCGTCGCGCTTCCCCTGCGCGCGGTGATCGGGATCCATGGGGAAAGCTCGGTGGACGCGGAGGGGCTCGAAGCGGCGCTGGGCCGGAAGAGGAAGAAGGTGGTGGAGGCGATCCGCGTACCGCACGGGATGGTCTGGCAGCGTCTGACCCTGCGCGTGCTCGACGACGACACCGTCGAGCTGTGCGCCCCCGGTGTACGGGAGCGGCGCACCTACGCCGAGCTCGGTCTCGCCGACGCGCGCACCGGAGATCGGGAGCCGACCCGCGCCTGGCGCCTGCTGCTGAAGCTGGCCTCGAACGGCGGCACCCTCGGTCACGGCGATCCCGGCAGCGGCGAGGACGAACGAAAGAACGCGCAGGCCCTGCGCGAGGCGTTCCGACGCTTGTTCACGCCCGAGCCGCCGGGGAACCCCGTGCACCCGTGGACCGCAACGGAGGGTTGGCGGACAGCGTTCTACGTGGTGGATGCGCGGGCGAGGACGTAGACGCCGCCGCACGGCTACCTTGACGGGTGCCCGAGCTGACCATCCGCTACTCCTACACCCGTGCCGAGTGGCTACGTGGCGAGTGGCCGGCAGTCGTCTTCTGGGCGCTGCCCGCGTTGGTTTGGGTCGGCTTCGCCGGAGTCTTTTTGTGGTCGCGCTCAATCTGCGGCGTCCTCTTCCTGGTGCCGGCGTGGTTCTTCTGCGTGGCGAAGTTCGCAAACATCCTGCGGTTCCTCCTGCGCGGCAGTCAGGCGGTCATCCTGCGAATCCCAGCGGGCGGCCACCCATGGATCTCCAGCGACGACGGAGCGCACTGGACACCCGTTACCGACCCGATGATCTACGACCAGCGGGGGATCTGGTGCCTCGTCGGGCAGGGCGGCGGCGTTCATCTGCCGATCCCGAAGCACGCGATCACCGAGGAGGAGCGAGAGGCCCTTTTCGCGCGGGTGCCGCCGCGGATTTTTCCGACGACCCCAATTTCCTGACACCCAGTTGACGCCACGCCCATGACGCAGCTTTGCGGGGGGTTTCCCCGAGCCGGTCGACCGCCGACTCGTGGGCATCCTGGAAATTTCAGCAAGGAGGCTGTGACACGCCCCGCCCTCGCAACCTCCCCCGCAAGACCCGAACCCGTCGTCGCCTCGGGCATGGTCGGCCGCTCGCCAGCCCTGACCCGCGTGCTCGACCGCGTCCGTCGCGTCGCTCCCACGCCGGTGTGCGTCCTGATCACTGGTGAGACTGGCACCGGCAAGGAGCTCCTCGCGCAGTTCGTCCATCACGCGAGCGGCCGAAAGGGCGAGTTCGTCGCCGTCAACTGCGCGACGCTGCCGAAGGACCTCATGGAGTCCGAGCTGTTCGGCCACGAGAAGGGCGCGTTCACCGGCGCAGGGGACCGGCGCGGCGGGCTGATCGCCCAGGCCGACGGCGGCACCCTGTTCCTCGACGAGGTCGGCGAGATGCCAGCGGCGCTCCAGGTCAAGCTCCTCCGCTTCCTTCAGGAGCGCACGTTCCGGCCGGTCGGCTCGACTCGTGAACGGCGAGTCGATGTCCGCGTCGTGGCTGCGACCTGGCGAAACCTCCGAGCGCTGGTGACGAGCGGCGAGTTCCGTGAGGACCTGTACTTCCGGCTCGCTGGCTACGACCTCGCGCTGCCGCCGCTTCGGGAGCGCGGGGACGACGTCGGTCTGCTCGCCCAGGCGATCGTGGACGGGTTTCGCACGGTCGCGGGCGTCGGCCGACGCGAACTGACGCCCGGCGCGATCGTCGCGGTTCGCTCGCACGACTGGCCTGGCAACGTCCGGGAGCTCCAGAGCGTGCTCTTCCGCGCCGCCGTCGACGGCGATGGGAAGCGGATCACGGCTGGCGATGTGCGTGCGGCCCTGCCCGCGAAGCAGGACGACGGCAAGCCGCTGGTGGAGCGGGTGATGACCCTCGTGGAGGGCGCGGGAACGATCACGACGGGCGACGCAGTCAGGGTGCTTCGCGTGGACCGGGTCACGGCGTGGCGGGCGCTGGATCGGCTCGTGGAAGCCGGGAAGCTCGTCGCCGAGGGGGAGAACCGGAAGCGGATGTACCGGATGCCCGCGGCGGTTGTCGTCGAGGTGGTGGACCCGGGGCGGGAGGCGGTGCTGGCGCTGGTGCGCGAGCACGGGCGGGTGACGAAGCGGATGGCGGTGGAGCGGCTCGGCATGGCGGACAGGACGGCGAGTCGGCTGCTGGCCACGCTGGTTTCGGCCGATGCGCTCTCTCGGCACGGTTCGGGCCGTGCGGCAATCTTCCGTGAGCATGCACACTCGTTGCTGAGCCTGCAATCGCAGGATCAGACGAGCGCCAAAGCGGCCGCGTCCAACAACCGCTCGGCCGCCTCCACGCCTGCCTCCAATTCCACAAAAGTGACGGTCACCCCAGATGAATGCGACACCAAGTGCCGGTTCGAGATGGCGTTGCTGTAGGCTGTCACCTCACGATCGACGAGTTGGTCATTGAACGCCTTCTGCTGTTCCGGGCCGAATCGGCCTATCAGGCCGGCGATCTCAGACTTCGCCACGCTCCGAAGCAGCCTTTCCGATGCGTTCCGGACGAACGCGGCAACGGCGTCGTCACCACAACGTTCGGCACGCTGGACCACCAAGTCCCGAACTACACTCTCAACCTCAGCGGAAAGCAACACGAGGACGTGCTGCGTTAGGAACGACTCGATTGAGGTTCCAGCCGAAGCGGTGGTGGAGAGATGCGCCTTACATGCAGAAACCGCCGCGTTCGTCCGAAGTAGCCTCATCTGGCGCAGGTTCTCCGACTATGCGAGGTCGGCAAGTGGATGATCAACGAGGTAGTGCCTCGCGAGCTCGAACCGGCGCAACACAACCGCCTTGTCGCTCGTGCTCTTATGCGTGTCCTCCACAAATTGGGCGTTCTTCTTAAGCAGTTCATATCTCTGGGGGGCCTCAACCGCGAGGGACCCGTGGGCGAAAGCATCCACCAACGGCATTATTGTGTCGAGCGCCGCCACGTTCAACCTACCGCGCAGGTGAAACGGTCGCTTTCCTAGAATCGCCACTAGGCGTGCTGTCGCCGAGGTGAACCAATCCCGGTCAGCCGCCACCGGATCCTCGCCAAGCCGAGGCTTCCGCCGAGACGTTAGGAACGAGTTCAGAAAGCTTTTCACGGGCTTGTCGTAGCTTCCCATCCCGCGGCCCATTGCAATCGATCTCAACACGAGTTCGACGTCACGGAGCCGCCTGTCTTCTCGCGTCGTCCCGAGGATTTCACGCCAACTGTCCAGCCTGTTGGCCGCTTCAAGCATCTCAAAGTACGGGCCGAAGTGCACGCACTTCCGAACCTCCATGGGGCTAAGCGATACAGCACCGGTGTTCAGACGCTCGAAAATGTGATAGATGCTGGAGTCGTCGTCGGGGTCGAGTTGCTCGATGATCGTGGCGCGGAGCACCGAGTCGTTCAGCTGATTCTTGTCGGGTTGCGGCAACTCGGCGTACGACTTTCCGAGCCAGGCGGCGCTCACCTTCTTCAGTCGAAACGGACCGTCGTTGAAGTCGTTCGTGAGGAACTTGATGGCGGACAAAATGCGCTGTTGACCGTCGATAACAAGCAACCGGCGCGAGCCTCGTTCCTTGTAGAGGAATACGGGCGGCACCGGGAGCCCCAGAAGGAAGGACTCAATCAGCTTGCTTGCGCGAGGGAGCTCCCACACGTACTTTCTCTGAAACGGCGGCACCACGAGCTGCTGTTCGTTGTACTTGTCCAAGTACCCCTTGAGCGTGAAGTCCGCCGGGTAGGAGGTGACACGGTACTTGGCCAGATGGGGATCTGGGTCGTCGTCGTCGTCGTCGGACTCGAGGTTCAGGTCATCGGGTTCAGCGGGCACAACTACTCCAACGGCGTGAGCGCTGTATCGGTGCTTCAGCCATTCCGCCAGATCGCGGCGGCAGAGCCAGGCAGGCCGGTCACTTCGCCGCCACCCCCTCCACCACGCTCCTGTACCTCCTCACCTGCTCCCCCAGGTCCCGCACCCGCGCGATCGCCCGCAGCTCCCGGTCCGCGATGTAGGGCGCCAGCTCCACCGGCCGATCCAGCTCGGCCACGATCTCCGGCGCGAGGTTTGTCAGGTAGAGCAGGTCGGACACCCGCGCCCCCGTGATCCCCTCAGCCCGCGCGATGTCCGCCATCGACAGAGCCTCGCCCGACTCCAGCAGCTCCCGGTACCGGCGAGCGCGGGCGAACAGGTGCTGGAACCCCTTGGCCCTCGCCCCACCCCGGCGAGCGTCCGCGCTGGCGATCGGCTGGCCGGTCAGCTCCCTGTACACGCGAACCTGCTCGGCTCGGCGCAGCTTCGTGAGCTGCCGCAGCTCGGGCTCGCTCGGCACCATGCCCGTGCGCCCCGGCCGCCCGATGTCGGCGAGCACCTCCGGCGCGAGCTTGAGCAGCCGCATGACCTGGCTGACCCGGCACTTCGTGACCTTCTCCCGCTTCGCGATCTCGCACGCCCGACGACCCTGCTCGGCGTCCAGCCACTCCCGCCAGCGGCGCGCCTTGTCGAGCGTCACCCGGATCCGCTCGAGCCGACCCGCCCACTCGTCGGGCAATCGCGCCAAACCCACTTGGCGCGATTCGCCTTCGCTTGGCGCGATTCGCGCTTCGTCATGTGCAACGCTCGCTCCCGCTGGCGCGATTCCGCCAAAACGGATCTCCGCCTTCGCCGGCGCGGTCTGTCCCTGGCGCATCAGGCGGTCGCCGAGGTGCGCGATCGCGGCCTCGCGGACGGCAGCGGCGGGCGGGCCGCCGCCGCGGCTCTGGTAGGCGGCCCGCGGCGGGCGGACGATCGGCAGCGAGGGCTGGGCGCGCGGGACCGGAATCTCAACGACCCAGCGCATCAGTGCTTCAAGCTGCTCTACTCCCGAAGTTGAACTGGAGGGTTCACCTGCGGGTAGAGCGGTGTATGGCTCCCCATTCCTCACTCCGCACGAACCCCCGCACGGCCCGACAGCCGCCTCATCTACCGGATTCGGCGCCGCGTCAGACGGCTCAATTCTCTCTCTATTAAGCAGGAAAAGAGAGAGAACGCCAAGCCGCCGAGGCAGGTCCCCAGCGTCCTCCGGCGGGCCAGGGAGTGGTCGGCGATGATCGACGGTCGCAGCATCCGGAGCCGGGCCGACCTGGCCGCTCACCTCGGCGTGAGCCGCGCCAGGGTGACGCAGGCGCTCGCTGTTCTCGGTGTTCCCACTCAGCTGATGAGCGCCCTCGATCAGGCGGAGACGGACGGCGCTGGGGTGACCGAGGCCGACTGGCGTAGAATCAAGGACTTGAGCGCCGGTCAGGCGGTGGAGTACCTCCGTGGGCGGGGGCGCACCGGTGGGAACCGGGAACAGCGGGAACGGTGACGATCTCCCGGCCCCGCGTGATAGCATGAGGCATGTCTTCGCCTCGCGCGCCCATCAGCTTCCGCGTGGACACGCACGTTTTCCGGGAGCTCGGCGAGCTTCTGGTCGGCCGTGACTCTACGGCGCTCAACGAACTGGTCAAGAATGCCTACGACGCGGACGCAACAACGGTGACCGTACACGGTGAGGGTCTGTCCGGGCTTACGGGCGCGATCACGATCACAGATGACGGCAACGGAATGACGCGCGGGGTCTTCGAGCAGGGTTTCCTGACGATCGCCGGGCGCACGAAGGAGGGGGAGGACCGCCGCTCGGTCGTCTACCGACGGCGGTTCACTGGCTCCAAGGGTATAGGGCGGCTGGCGGCGCACAAGCTTGGGCGAACGCTCGGCGTTGCGACGCTTCCCAAGCCGGTAGTCTTTCCGAAGGCAACCCAATCAGTGGACGCCTTCATTGACTGGGACGCGGTAGAGGAAATGACCCAACTCGCGGACACGGCCAAGATCGCGCCGGAACGTGAAATGGGGATCAGCGAGGAACCACTACCTGAATCCTTCAAACCTGGAACGACAATCCGGATCGGGCGCCTTCGGCATGCGTGGTCCCCGAAGGATCAGGCAGCTCTCATCAGCGAGTTGGAGGCGCTGCGAGTGCCGCCTGCGTTGCTCGACATTCAGAAGGGCGCGATTCTTGATCGGAACCTGCTGCTCGAGACCATAAAGCCGGCTGAGACCGCGCCGAACGATCCCGGTTTCGAAGTCACCTATTCGGGCGATCTCGATGTGGGTCAGTCGTACTGGGACAACTTGGTCGCCGACAACGCCTGGATCCTTGAGATCGACGCCCTGTCAAGTCAAGTCAAGTTTCAAGTTACGCCCTTTCGACGCACCATTCGCGAAATTGGGGGCGTGGTTCGCAATTGGACCGGCAGCGTCGCGCACCCTGAGCCCACCGATGGACCCTTCTTCTGCGCGAGAATCCTTATCCGGCAGGGCCCTTCGCGGGTCGCCGACGCTGCGAAGGAGTGGGCACGCCGGCAAGGTGGCATCAGGGTCTACGTCGAAGGCTTCCGGGTGCTCCCCTACGGAGATGCTGGGGACGACTGGCTGAAACTCGATCGCGAGTACGCGAGACGCGTCGGTGGCAGTTTCCCGTACCTCGAGTCGTACTTAAGTGGTCTAACCGGAGACACGTCGGAGTGGGTGGATGACACCGCGGGCCATTCCATTCTGCCGAACTCGAACTACTTTGGGGCTGTGTTTCTGACACAGGAGGGTGCAAAGAACCTGCGAATGGTGGTATCCCGCGAGGGATTTGTGCCTGACGCATCATTCCGTACCCTGGTAGAATTGACGAGGTTAGGCATAGACATATCGGTGCGGCACCGTGCCGCGGCACAAGTGGGCAGGCGCGATGATTGGCGAAAGGCTCGGAATCCGACGAAGGACAAGAGCGAGCGGGGGAAGGCGCCGCCAAAACTCAAGGACGCCCCGGCACCCGAGCGCCTATCGCCCAAACTTCTGGTCGGGGCGGCTCGAGTGAAACTGGCCTCCGGAGACGTTCCCGGAGCAGTTAGGGCTCTGGACGCCGCCGTAGAAGAACTTACGGCGGAGGAATCCGCGCGAAAACAAGCAGCTGACCAAGCCTACATGTACAGAGTTTTGGCGTCCCTCGGACTTCAGATGCATGCGTTCGTGCATGATGTGAGCGCGATGGTCTCTATGACCGCAGTTGTGGACCGCAGCCTGCAGGAACTGCGGGCTGCTTTGCCCTTCCGATCCCTGGCGGTGTCGTCGAAGATCTCGCACCTGCAGGCCTCGATTGAAGACTTGAAGCGCCAGATTGAACGGCAAGCTTCGGCGCTCAGCGAGGTTAGCTCTCCGGATTCGAGGCGAAAGCGTGGCCGCCACTCTCTGAGTGAGCGCTTTGATGCCGCCGTTCGCATCCTCGGCCCGATCGCCGAGCGCCGCCGCACGACAATTGTCAACGAGATTCCAGGGGACCTGCGATCTCCGCCGATGTTTGCGGCCGAACTGACCATCATCTTTACGAACCTGCTCACGAACGCGATCAAGGCATCGGGTGCGGGCGGGAACATTCGCGCGAGCGGCAGCATGTCCGAAACCGAGGTGTGGGTTCGGATAGAGAACACTGGTGTCGCCGTCGACCTGGCAGAGAGCGAACGATGGTTCAAGCCCTTTGAGTCCACGACGGAGCGCCCTGACCCGATTCTGGGGCAAGGAATGGGGATGGGCCTGCCCATTGCGAGGAACGTCGTCGAGAGTCTCGGTGGGATGATCGATTTCGTGGAGCCCTCCGCAGGTTTTGCGACGGCAGTGAAGTTCCAACTCCCGGTAGGCACATGACCACGACAGACGCTCGACCCACCATTCTCATAATCGACGACGAACCTCAAACCGTGCAGGCACTGGCGGACGCTCTTCGCGCGCGGGGAGAGTACGAGATCGAGGTACACGAGCCAGATGATGTGGCCATCACCGAGGACCTTCTCCGCGATTCGGCATTGATCTTGGTGGACTTCCAGTTGAAGCGTTGGGCGCGTGCGACCGCGCCGCACCCGACTGATCGGGTGGCAGACGGCCTTGCTCTCGCGGCGATGATCCGACGATTTCTTGTTGGCGACGAGGAGGCGCCGCCTCCGCCGCCCCAAGCAATCGCTCTCGTGACCGGGGCATTCCGACGCCTCGCCCATCCCCTTCCCGACGAGAACCGGCAACATACGTTTTCACGCCTGAATAATCTCGAGTGGATCTTCCTCAAGGCCAACCAGGACGAGGCACTCGCGACTCAAGTTTCCCTGCTCGCCCGAGCCGTTTCGGAGCTTCCCGTGCGATGGACCGAGGAGTCCGCTATGGGGGAGTTGTTTCGCCTGTTACGCGTCCCCCACGGCGCCAAGGCCGGAGCGTCGGTTGAGCGGGAGATTCTTGCCGCAGGCCCACCGATCCATGAGTTTGCCACCGCGAGTCACGGCGTGGCGTTTCTACGCTGGATGCTCCACCGCATTTTGCCATATCCAACGTTCTTACTTGATGATTTTCGGCTCGCCGCCCGACTTGGGCTAACTATCGATGGGCTGCGCGCCGAGCTCGGCTCGGCAACTCCCCTTGCGACCTTTCTGGCCCCGGCGAGGTACGACGGCGTGCTGGCGGGGTTTATGGGCGATAGGTGGTGGCGACCGGCCGTAGAACATCTCCTTTGGGAGTCTACAGGCGGGCGGTCGTTTCAATCTGGGCCAGTGACAGAGCTTCTGACTCGGCTCTGTGGCCGACTACCTGAGTTTCACGGAATCGAGGACCCCGTTGTCGCGCGAAACGGTGACTTCGAGTCCTTTCGGATCGTCCCGCTCGAATCGGCCGTCCCCATCAGGCCCGACGACTGGCCTCCCTTCGCAGACCCAGCATGGACAACGCAGGAGATGGTGGAGGCGGATCAGCGCCTCGCAGCGCTGATCATCCGGGAGGATTTGTAGTGATCCCAGTTCCGCTTCGGTTTTCGTTTTCAGAGGTGTTTCAAGAGCTTGAACACGCACGCGTATACCTGGGCCCAAAGCTGGACCGAGGCTCCAAGCTTCACTTTGCCGAATGGGTGGAACGTCTACGTCGATTTCAGGATTCGTCGATGACGACGGGCGAGTGGGAGGTTCCAGAGGACGAACCCTTGCAGACGGTCCCAAGTGCTGGCGCCTACCAAAGGGAGAGCGCGGGCGCACTCACAGTGTGCGGGCAGCTATCGTGTAAGTGGGAAATAGAGAAGGTTGCTCTGGCCGACGGGAGAGCGGGATTCCAGGTCACTGACCTTGCTTCCACGTCGTGCGCCGTGGTGGATGTCAATCGAACTGAGGACCCGAAGGTTGCTCAGTGGCACGTTGATGTCGGGGACCTGACCGCTCCTGGGCCCCACCTGCACATGCAGGTCGCCTGGCCATCGCGCGCGGCTAGTCTGGACATTCCCCGGTTTCCCGTGTTTTGGGTCCTGCCAACGGACAGCTTGGAGTTCATGATCGCGGACCTATTCCAGGAGGACTGGGAGAAGAACGCCGATCACCAGAATGCCCGAATGGCGCTTGCGAAGTTTCAGCGGCGGCGACTGCAAAAGACCTTGGGCTGGTTTCTCGCGGTTGTCGACCGCGATCGACGCACACCGTGGGTAGCGATGCGAGCGGCCCGGCCGATAGCGTCCGACGGGCTCTTTTGAGGTGACCGCCCGGCCGCCAGCTGGTGTGATCGTCTCCCCACCGAGTTCGTGTCGTGTGTTCACGCCGCCAGAGCTTGCTACGGCGATGGTCGAGGCCGTTTCGGCGCACAAGGCTGATGGTGCATGGCTCGAGCCGTCGGCCGGCGATGGCGCCTTCGTATACGCGATCGCGGCCATGGGAGTCGCGCGAGAGTTCGTAGCTGCGCTGGAGGTGGAACCAAGTGCTCCGGTGTCTCAGCACCCTTGGGTTCAGGGCGGCGTGGACTTCTTCAGCTGGATCGACACGGAAAAACGGGTTTTCGACTACGTCGTGGGGAACCCGCCGTACCTGAAGCTCTCCCGGCTCAGCTCGCAGGCGGCCGCACTCGCGCGGAGCGTCGAGCGGCCCGTTGGATTCCCGCCGGTGAGTGGCACGGCGAACCTTTGGTACGCCTTTGTCGTCGGCTCGCTCGCCCGCCTAGCACCGGGAGGGGCCGTGGCTTGGGTGTTGCCCGCGGCGTACTCGTATGCGGACTACGCCCGCCCGCTCCGAGCTCTCGTCGCCAGCGCCTTTTCGGACACGCTCGTTTTGAGGAGCCGCAGGCCCCTCTGCGAGGGAGTGGATGAAGCCACGGTTGTCCTCGCTTGTCGAGGTTGGAATAGGCCAACGAACAGCCACACGGAGCGGTGGGTCGACGGAGTAGCCGAAGCGACCGCAGTGCTCAAGGGGTGGCAAAGCGTCCCCCAGGGGCCCGGTCGTAAGGAGGACAGGAATCCCGGCACGGAGGAGGACCTCTACACACTCTCCGAACGCGCCGTGGTCAGGATCGGTGCTGTGACGGGGGACACCTCCTTTTTCTTGCTGAATCGGGCTGAGCAGGAGCGGCATTCCCTGCCGGCTCACAGTTTCGTGCCCGCACTCGGAAAAGCGAGACACCTGGTTGAAAGTCGAATGTCGGTGGCGACGTGGCGCGGCCTTCTGGCCGCTGGGGAGCGGGTGCTCCTGTTCAGGCCGACCGATGCTGATCTGCTCGATCCTCACGTGAGAAGGTATCTCTCGCTCCGCCCCGATGACGGCGGCTGCCATCGAGACGCGTTCAAGGTGCGAACCAGGTCGGTCTGGCATCGAACACCCCTGCCTGACGGTGTGCACGCGTTCATGTCGGCGGACGTCGGCAACGGCGCACTCAGCGTCGGTGCGGACGCTGATGGGTTGACCGCTACCAACTCGCTGTTCGTTCTGACCTTTCGTGGAGATCAGTGCCGCCAGGCGCGAGCTGCCATCCTGCTGGGCCTGATGTCCACGCGGGTCCATCATGAGATCCAACAGGGTGCGCGTGTGTATGCCGGTGGTCTCCGGAAGCTCGAACCAACGCAGATCATGGATCTGCGACTGCCGAGTTGGGGGTGCCCGCTCGGCGCTCAGGATGCCCATCGGTCGGCTGTCGCCCTTTTTCGGGCTGGGGAACGCTCTACCGCTCGGTCCATTGCCGACGAGTTCTTCTCTGCATCTCGTCGCAAGGCGGCGGTGTCGCGCTTTCACCCCGCCGCCCCCCCGCAAACCTGACACCTCCACCTCCCCGGCTCCCCCCGGTGAGGCGCGGCCAGCACATCCTGCCCGAACACCCGATCCACCCAGTCCGCGCCTGAACCCGTCTCGGCCTCCTCGCGCAGGACCTCGGCGGAAATGGTACGCAGAAGTGGTACTTTCGCCTTGCACGACCCGCAAGCCGCGGTGCCCCACTCGGCGCCGCAGTCGCACGAACAGGTGAAGCTGCTCGCCCCCCGTTGAGTCAGCGTCGCCGTGGCCCGCCTTCCCTCGGCGGCACACACCGGGCACGCCGCCACGCGATCGAGCGCCGCCAGCCCGGCGCGCAGCGAGTCCAACGTGGCGCGTCTGGCGGCCAACTCGACTGCAAGCGGCTGGATCTGCTCGTTCAGGCGCTTCGCCTGCTCCGTGAAGGCCCGGTTCTCGCGGTCGCCCTTTGTGGCGGCCGCACGCTCGCGGACAACCACACGTTCTGACTCCAGTTCCGCGACTTGTGCGCCCAGGGCGGTGAGCCCGGCCTCGGCCTTCGCCAGGTCGAACTCGGCCGGGGTCGGCGCGCGCAGGAGGCTCCGCGTAGGGCCAGTGCCCGCCAGCCATCCCGCGGCCTTGATGGACGAGTCAGTCGAGATCTGCGGTGGCCACGCCCGGATCTGCGAAGTGAGCAGCGCCCACCGGAGCGCGCGCGCGACGCGCTCGGTGCTGCCCAGATCCCACGGCGAAACCGGGAGCAGCCCAGGCCCTGGCGCGCCCGACTGGTGGCCCAGCTCCAGCAACCGCGCGCATTCCGGCCGAACGTCGGAGCCGACCGCGAGGTGCAACACCACGGTGTCGGAACCTGCGCGGGTCCCGAGACCGGAGACGAGCCCATCGACCTCGCGGGCGTGGGCGAAGTCCGCGAGCAGAGGCACGATCCTGATCGCGGTCCCCCCATCGACGCCCAACCGGATCGCAACAGGGTCCCGAAGGTCGAGCACCCCACCGGGAAATGCGATCTGCGCCCCGTCGGTGAGCGGCGAGTCGAGGTCCCCGGCCTCGCGGCCGAGCTGGCAGAGGGCCCGCTGGACCAGCAGGACGCAGAACCGTCTCCATGCGACCACGGAGTCGGCCTGTCGCGCTGCGAACTCCTCGTCGCTGAGCTGCTCCTCGCGGTGCTGGGTAGCCCACGCTCGCCACAGCACCGCCACCTTCCGGTAGTTCGCGTCGAACTGGAGCACGTTCGACGGGCGAAGCTCGTCGGGCACGTTCGTTCGCGCTGGGATCGCCCGATAGAGTTTGGTGTCACGGAGGCCGTCCAGAACGCGTCGCAGCGCCGTCAGCTGCTTCATGCGCTCGGAAGCCACCTTCTTGCGGTTCTTTTCAAGCTCAAAGTCCGTCCACAACCGGAATACCCGGTCCTTCCGGCGCCATGACCCGTCACGGCCGACGCTGTCCTGCAAACGTGCCAGATCGTCGAACCGACGAAGCCAAGCCCCGAGGCGACGAATCCGGACCCGAACCCAGGACAGCAGGTGATCCACCAGGCACACCGCCACGCGGTTCTCGTACAGGTCCCAGCGAACGTCCCGCACCTCAGCCAGCACCCTCCGGGGGTGCACGCCGCGCAGCGTCAGGTGGGCCCAGTCCTCGGTGTGTCCGGCGAGCCAGTTCGCCGCGGCCTTGTCGAGCCGCCGGGCCCTGCCGGCTGGAACGAGGGCCGTGCGCAACTTCAGGTGCGTCCGTGGCCGGCTGAACACGTCGCGCAACGCATCCAGGTTGTTTCGAATCACCTTTTCGAGCGGTTCCTCCTCCAGATCCGTCTCCAGAACCGGCGCCAGGGGATCGCAGCACGAGAGCTCCAGCCAGGTCGGACTCGTTGGCATCGAGCGGCCCATCGTGATTACCGCCTCCAGGTGGTCAGGATCCGGTAGTGCGGTTCCAGCGATGTGAGTCCCATCCTGGAGATGGAGCGCACCGGTCCGCCCCGCCAGGAGCGGACGGCCGCCGGCGAGCCAGGCTGAGGGCACAGGAAACGTAGCCGGCGAGCCCGGCTTGTGATCCAGCACCGACACAATCATCTGAGATCACGCTCGATCCGCCGTTGCTCCACGTCGATCTCGCTGAGAGATCGCATTGCCGGAACCTTGCCCGCCACCGAGGTCCAGGGCTTCTCCAGCACCTTCCGGATTACGTCGAGATCCTCCGGCCGGTTCGTGTGACGCTCCCGGATCTTGCGAAGGATTCGCATTGCAATCAGGTGGTCCAGGGCCTCTCCGAGCGTTCCCCCCGCCGCGATCATCGCCGGCACGAAGGCCCGCGTCTGACGACGCAGGCGAGGGCCCCAACCGACCCCGAAGTTCTCGGCCATTGTCCCCTTCAGCTCGCCCTCGATGAACGCCCAGGCACGATCGGCCTCGTCGGCGTACCGCTTCCGTGCGAGGTCGAAGGCCGCGTGCAGCCCGGCGGCCGAGTAGGGATCCTGCTGCGGGTCCGGTCGCTCGGCGCTGAACGCCCGGGGCTGAACGGGCAACTCCATGACAAGGGAGCGATCGTAGGTCTTGTCTGCGAAATCCTTGGTCGTCTCGTCCCGGTTGGCAGTGCCGATGAACCAGACGTTCGGGGGGAGGCCGAGAAATCGCCCTTCCAGAAACCGATGTGGGGCGCCGGTGTCGGCGACCGGAACCAGTTCGAACCGGCGATCGACCTTCGACCGCGCCTCGATCATCGACAGCACCGGTGAAAAGTATTGTTCGGGGTGCGAAAGGTTCATCTCGTCGACCACGATGAACACGGGGACGTCGGAGTAGTACGGGGTGCCGGCTCGATACAGCGCCTGCAGGAACGGGCGTTCGTCAAAGCGATGATCGAACTGGTTGAAGTTGCCGATGAGGTCCGCAGGGTCGTTCCAGCCTGACTCCGCGGGGATCACCGTAGCGAGCCCCCCGAGCGCCCGCGCCACAACGACCGGCAAGCTCGTCTTTCCGGTGCCGGAGGGCCCTTGGAGCAGCGTCAACCGAGTCATCGCCATGCCGGCGACAAACGCGCGAATGTCGCTGACATCGTAGTAGAGCGGCTCGTCGTCCGTGGCAGCCTGACGCTGGATGCGATCGATGAGCTCGGGCAGTACCGGCCTGTCGTCAAGCTGACGGTGAGAGTTGAGCGGGATCGTCTCGTCGTCGCCGCCGTTGTCCATCTTCACGCAGGCCGGGAACGGGCTTGAGCCGTCGGTGGACCGGATGCGCTGGTCGATGTCCTGACGGAGCTGATCGTTCGCCGCATGCAGCAGCTCGTTGCTCTTCTTCAGGCTCAAACACTGGTCTCGGAGAGCCTCCAGCTCCGCGACCCCCGTTTCGGCCCTTAGCAACTGGACCCGCACGACCTCGTGGTTTCGGCGCAGGCCGTCGAGGTCTCCCTTGAACGTGTCGCGCTCGGCCTGGAGGCGCTTGTTCTCCTCGACCACATCGCGGTTGGGCCGGGTGGCGAGCTGCGCGACAAGCTGGTCGCGCTCCGAGTTCAGGTCGGCGATCACCTTCTCGATCTCGGTGTCGGTCTTGCCCGCGAAGCGACGAGCGCTCCCGTCTGCGACGCGAAGCCTGGCATCGAGATCATCACGTTGGGTCCGGAGCGCCGCGATCTCTGCCTCAAGCAGCTCGACCCCTGCCTTTGCGGCCGCGATCTCGGTGACCGCCAACTGTTTGGCGCGCTCTGAGAGCGACGCCCGTTCAGCTGCGACGTCGTCGCGCTCCCACTGCAGCTTCCGCAGCTCGGTCTCAAGGGTGCGTTGAGCCGTGACGTGGGAGTCCCGCTCGGTCTGGAAGGCCGCTCGCTCGTTCGCAATCGCCGCCTCCGCTTTGGAGCGGGCCGCTGCCCAGACTGCTTCGCTCGCCTGCGCTTGCTCGGCGGCGAGGCTGGCCAGCCGCTGCTGGAGAGTCGCGTGTTCGTCGGCGAGGGCCTGGATCTGCTCGGCGAGCGCCTGCGTCGCTTCCCGGTTCCGTTTGGCGAAGCCGGCGACTGCGTCAGCCTCGCCCACCCGAAGCTGCTGTTCGCGCTGTGCGAGGTCCCGGTCGAGGGCGGCGGCCTTCACGGCATCGGCGTCCAAGCGCTTCTCCCGCTTCTCCACCGCGGCAGCCTGCTCCCGCGCGGCATCCTGCCGAGCGGTCAGCGCTTCGTCACGCACCGTGAGCGCAGCCTGCTTGCTCTCGAACAGCGTAGACTCGTCTGTGAAGCGCTTCGCGGCGGATTTGTAGAGCTGCTCGGCCTCATCCACCACCTTCCACAGGTCGTGGATGGTCGTCCCGACGGGCATCGGCCGGGGCGCGATGGCATCGATGTCGGCCATCGTTGCCACGTCACCGGCGCGTTTGGCGACCTCGGTGATCTTGCCCTCCACAGTCGCGGCGATGGCCGGGTTCGGTGGGACTGGTCCCGCGGGGGGGCGAGCGGGGGGCGGACTCGTTGGCGCTCGGTTTCCCTGCGGTTGTCTGTTCTTTTTGCCCATGCTCAGTACCCTCCGGTGGATCGGTCGTTGTCGTGCGAAAGCGCACGCAGGATGTCGTGCAAGGCATCGACGTCGGCGGTCAGGCGGTCGCGGCTGAAGCGAAACCGTTTGCTGTGAACGGCGTCGCCGGCGGCATCCGCAAGGGCATCGACGCGACCCAGGAGCGTTGGCCATGCCACTGCGGCGAGCCGAAGCGGATGGTCGTGGCAGCGCGCGGCGTTGAGCAGCGATGCCCCCATCCGGGCGCGGAGGCTGCCGCTGGCGTACTCGGCGGCGGATCGAACTTGCCCGGCCGACACCTTCAACACGGGAAACGGAGGCTCAGCGAGTCCGGCGAGCGAAGCGCAAAGTGCCAGATGTTGCCGAATGAACGCTGAGTTATCGATGTGGACCCGACCTCCCGGTGTCGTCGCCTGAAGATCCTGCCACGGTGCGCCTTTGGCGAGCGGGAGAAACGTCTCCTCGAGCGCCCTCCGAAGGGCACCGTACGCGCCGCGTGCGCCAAAGGGCGTCAGCTTGTCCCCCGCCGCAAGCGCCGTGTGGAGGTCGACGAGCGCCTCGTACGCGGGGCTGGCGTGGATCCCGACGCCGTATCGGTCCTCCAGCTCCAGGACGCCAAGCTCCCGCGCGGTGTCCTCATCCTCCTCGGCGCGTTTCCCAAGGAACTCCCGCATCTTCCGGTTGAGGAACTCGGTCTGGCTCCGCTGCCGTTCGAGTCCAGCGCGCAGGCGCTCGCTCGGTCCCATCCCGAACGGGTCGGTGACGTACCAGCGCCCATCGCCTTCCGCGCCACGCGGAAAGTACGCAAAGGCGACGAGCCAGACGGCAAAGGGCTCGTCGTCGATGAAGCTGACGGCACCCGTTGGTACGGCGTCGTGATCGACCTCTGCCTCGCCCTCGTCCGTGAAGTCCTCCTCCTCTTCGCGACTCAGTCGACGGCGCGCTTTTCGTTGACTCCCGATGGCGCGGATGACCTCTTCCGGCGAGGGCATCGCCGGTCGGACGACGTGCTTGGGGCGCACTTGGACCGCCGTTTGAAAGTACGGTCGCGCCGAGTCCCCGAGCACGATCTGTGGGGGGTGATCGGCCTGAAAGCGTCGTTCCACATACTGAAGCTGAGCCTCGGTGCGAGGCCAGAGTTCGCGGGTGAACGGGTCCTGGAAGACCCAGGCGGCGGTCAGCGCTCGGTCGGCCTGCGACGCCTCCGTGAGCGCGGAGAGCCCCCGTGGGCTCGGCTCGCCCCTGGCGTTGATCAACCCCATCGCGTTGAGCTCGAGCAGCACGAGCTCCGCCAGGTCACGGTGCATGCCGAGGCGCTCGCCGATCTCGTGCTGATCACGGAGCCCCGCGGTCGCCAACGCGAGCGCGGCGCGCTGAAAAACATTCAACGATCGCTGGGAGTTCGCGGGAACGGCAACACGCCAGGCCCAGGCGGGCCAGAGCAGCCAGAGCCGCTCCCGCCTCGGCCCCGGGTTCGCATGAGCCCGCGGACCGAACCACAAGGCCGGCGACTCGTTCCGGAAGTGGCTATCGGACGAGGCCATGTTCCCCCCGGCAGAGCTGGGCAAACTGGGCGAGCGCGGGCACTGGTCCACCTGCGAACATGGCCAGATCGCCCACAACGATCATCAGACGCTCCGCGCGGCTCATCGCGACGCAGAGACGGTTCTCGATGAGGAGGTGGCCGTAGCGGGTACGCAGCTCACGCTCCGGGTCGGCTTGGGCCGATGCCGGTCTCGGTCGACTGGATCGTGTGCACGACAACAGCACGACGTCGAACTCCCGGCCTTGAAAGGCGTCTACGG
This sequence comes from uncultured Pseudomonadota bacterium, assembly GCA_903875225.1. Lineage (GTDB taxonomy): Bacteria > Myxococcota_A > UBA796 > UBA796 > SXON01 > CAIUMM01. The sequence continues at coordinate 82,345 of CAIQVJ010000110.1, read as the reverse complement.
TGCCCACGCGTAGCCGCTTCCGATACTCCGTGTTGATCTCGGGCGTTCCATCGTCCCCGCGCGCTGCGAGACCGGCTCCAACCAGCGCCCGAAGGATCTCGTCTACCTGGGCCGAATAGAAGCTGACGACACCGACGGTGAGGCCGATCGCCGCCGGATCAGACAAAATGGCAGCCACCTCAGCGGCTACTCTCTCCGCCTCAGCGGGCCGCGACTTGCTCTTGCCCGACTGTTCGGCGCCGTCCGCCAGAGGCACGTTGGCCCAGCCAACCACACTGCCCGGCCATCGCGCCAGGTCGTGTTGAAACTCCGAGGCCGGAGTTGGAGAGCCGAAGCCCTCTTTGTAGGGCTCGTAAAACATCTGACTCACGAATCCACCAAGCACAGGGTGCATCCGAAACTGTTTGTCGAGCGTCACCACCCGCACCGGATCGCGCCCCGAGCGCAAGGAGAGAAACAACCGCTCGAAGAGGCTCTTTCGCAGCGCCTTCTGCGAGGCATCAGACACTGTCCCTTCCAGAGCGCCCTCGACGTCCGGCTCCAGAAGGTGCGAGAGCTGCCGGTGGTCGCCGACCATCACGATTCTCCGTTCCGCGCGGGACATCGGGATCATTGCGTCGAGCGGGTTCGCTCGGCCAGCCTCGTCGAGAACCACAGTGTCGAACCGGATGCCCTCCCCCTTTCGGTCGCGCATGTCGGCGCCGATGGACTGACCGCAAGTCGCAGCAAGGACGGTAGTGTAGTGGCTCACGGCCTCCCGGATGCCCTCGGAGTCGTGCTCGAAGGCATGGTGCAGCTCCTCCAGAGCCAGAGCGACGCCGTCGGCGGTCTGAGCGACCCGGTCGGCCACCGCCGCATTGACGTCGCGGAGGAAGCCCTCGGCATCGGCGTCTCCGCGCGCCGGCCCGGCCTCACTCGGCTTCGGTAGCAGGCGGTCCACCAGTGCGTTTTGAAGCCCCTCCAGCTGCCCAAACATCTCCGCCGACGGCTCGCCGCTCTCGGCGGCCGCGCTCGCCAGCAAGGTCGACTCCTCCGAGGTCAGCTGGTCCATCTCGCGCAGGCGTGCTCTCGCGAGCCAGGCCATACGCGGGCCGTCGTCGCTCCACCCGATTGGTTCCGTCCGAAGCTGCCGAACGGCCTTGAGCGCGAACTCGCGCGTGGTGTCCTCAGGTGGCGCGGTAGGCTTCGCTCCCAGCGAGAGCGACAACGCCCGGTCGCGCAGCTCGGGGGGCAGCCACCGTCCAAGCTGCTCGTAGACCCAGCGCGCCACAGACGCCGCGCTGTCCCGCTTGGACGGCGAGGCGAGCCACCCGGAGATCCGTCGGCGGGCCGCCTGCAGTGCGACGAGGCCGGGGCCGCTGGGCAGGCCGGCGAGTTGCGCCCTCACCTCGCCAGCATGTTCCGCTCGCCACTCCTCAAACCCGTCATGGACCTCGGTTTGTCTCTTCCGGTGGCCGATCTTCGCCGCAGGGAGCCCAAGGACTCGAATGCGGCTCGCGGCGTTCTCGACAGCCTCGTGCTGGAACGCGCTCACGAGGAACAGTCCGCCGATCCCCTGACGTTCTTCGGCCAGCTCGGCCAGCCGGACCTTGATGGCCGCGATCACCTGAGTCTTTCCCGTGCCCGGCGGTCCCTGGATGATCGCGATGTCCGGCGTGTTGAGCGCCACGTCCATCGCCTCGATCTGCTTGGGGGTTGGCTCCCCCTTGAAGCACGCCCTGGCAGCCTGAGACATGGGCTCAACGGTTCCCCGGCGACCCGTCGGCACGTCCTGCCCGAGGAGCAGGAACGCGAGCTGCGGCATCGGGTTCTCCATCGACGCGACCTGACTCCACGCCTCGTCGCGGGCGCGCAGGCGGGCCAGGTCGCCCTGAAGGCTGACGTGCACCCAGCCCGACTTCGGGGGCTGTCGATCATCGTCGTCGGGCACCCCGAGCGTGAGCTGTACACCACGAAGCTCCAGAAAGGCACCGACAACCTTTCGCGGACCCGGAGGCGCCGCGAGCTCTGCGGAATCCCCCAGCCACCCGGGCACGTCCTCGGACACCTCGAGTTCGGTACCTTGTTCAGGGAGTACCCGGCGTAGGCCGTCGGCGTCCTTCATCTCAAACCGCCAGCCAGCCCCAGCCGTTCGCCGCGTGGTGAATTGCCAGGCTCCAAACTGGCGTGCGCGCCGGAGGACGCTTTCCCGCTCCATCCCGTTGTACTCGCGCCAGAGCGCGAGGTAGTTGTCGCCCTGCGCCATGAGTTGGTCAAGGGTGGCTCGGGCAACGCCGCGAAAGACGCTGGCTGCTGTCTTGTTCTCGAACCTGAGGTCGACGTGGGCGAGCACGACCGGTCGCCGCTCGTCGCCCGGCTTCGGGGCCGCGGCTTCGACCACACGTGTGACCCACAGCCGGTTGTCAGGACCCGTCGCAACATCGATGGCGATCGCTCGCCCGTGCAGCCGGAACGCCGTCACCCCGGGTGCCGGTCTCGTGCCGGCTGTCAGGAGAACGCGGCATGCTCCATCCAACACCACCTGCCCCTTCAGCCATTCGCAGACCTCCTCCACGGGTAGCGGCCGTCCTCGCCGCCGCGAGACGTCGTCGACGATCTTGGTGTCGACCGCCAGTTCCATCGGGGTATCCCAGCGCAGCGCCATGGGAAATTCGTGAACCTGCAGCGTCAAACGCTGGGGCGCGGGGGCGGGCGTGGCTGCGAGCACCCAGGACACGGCCGGCAGCCGCCGAGTCGCCAACCGTTCCAGAAGCGCGACGTCGTCGGGTGAGACGCCATCAACGGAGACATCCCCGCCGTCGACGGTCAACACGAAGACGTCCGCGCCGTGGGTGAGGACAGCCTCGGCACCTGGCCGAATTGCCGCTGCCCTGCGACCGGCGCTGATCACCAGCTGAAGACTGCTGATCTGGCCTGCGGTGAGGTCGGCGCATCTCATGGGGCACCGCCGACGTGGAGATTGGGGGTGAGGACGCGGTGGGGCCGATCCAACGTCCCCAGGTGGATCGTCCACGGTCGCTTGCGTGGCCCAAGGTCGAGCGGGCGCTCCTGGTCATCCATTTCGACGAGGTGCTTGCCATCGGGGGATCGCAGGACGCCGGGACCACGGGCCCAGAGCCGCGACCCGTCGACTCGAAGCGCGATCTGTCCGGCTCCGATCAGGGCCGAAGGCACCGCTCGTTCCTCCCCGGTCGTCACGGCGACCACGCCCAGCCGGTCAGGGCGGCCGTCGGCGCCCAGCTCCAGCGCCTGACTCTCGGGGTTCCAGCGCCCGACGTCCGCGAGGACGAAGGGGGGCCGCGCTGTGTCACACCAGGGGCAGAGCGTGTCCTTGAACAGGTAGGTCGCCCCACATCCTGGACATCGCACTGTCGCCGCGGCGGCGATCGCCAGCGCGTCGGCGAGCTCGCCGACCCCCGGGCGCAGGTGCCAGTCGCCGAGACCCGGCCCAAAGAATCGAGCAAACACCTCGCGTAGACCGCGTGTCAGGATCGCCTCTCGCGGAAGACCGGTCGAGCAACGGTTGCGTTCGTCGTCCGGGTCGTCCACCCACGGCCACTCCCCCCGGAGCGCGGCCTGTTCGACCTCGTCTTCGGATGCGCGGACGGCGTCACCGACCAGCGGATGGCAGAGCGTCAGCACCTCGAAAGCGATCACCGCCATCGCGTGGGCATCGGTCATGGTGTTGATGCCGGACCGCCCGGCTTTCAGTTCAGGGGCGCCGTACCCGTCTGTGTACACCGACGGCCCGGGCCGACTGGCCCAGCGAAGGTTGTCCGTGTCGATCAGGCGACTGATCTCGTTTGTCGGGTCCTCCGCCACGAAGATGTTGTTCAGCGACGGGTCGCCCCAAGCCAGCGCTCGGCTGTGCAGCTGGTGGACGGTCCTGGCAGCGTGGGCGAGCACGCCGAGCCGCCGGCGCAGCCCACCGGTCGCCCGGTACCAGTCGGAGACGTCCTCGCCGTCGGGCCGAGCGAGCTTCGTGATCGGTGCCATGCCCGTCAGGAGCTCCATGATGTAGCCGCACTCGGGCGAGCGGAGGACGACGAGCGGTCTGGCGGTCGCCAGGTCTTCCACAGGGAGTCGGCGAACCCCGTCCAGAGTGGTGCGGAGCACAAACCGCCGCTCCTCGGAGCGATCGAGCAGCAACTTGGCGGCCAGCCGGCCGCCTTCAACGGCGTAAACGGCTCCTTGTCCGCCGATTCCCAGGCGGTGGGTCAGCCGATAGCGCTGGCCGTCCGCCCCGATGACATCTCGCACCATGGCCGCCCCCTATACGTCGTAGTCTTCGGGGGGCAGCGGCGCATAGCCGTCGTCCGCCTCGGGGTTTGCCGCGCGCGAACGAAGCGTGACGCTCATCGTCACCCACTGGAAGAACTGACGGATGCCGCGTGCATCCTCGGCACCGAAGACGCTCTGCCCCGTGTCCGCCAGGAATCTCTGGAGCATCGCCCGGTCGGCATCCGCCCCGATCGCCATCGCGAAGCGGGTGGCCTTGCGACCACGCTCGTGCGCCAGCAGCCGGGCCAGAGGCTCTTCCCATGCATCGGTGGGCTGGCCATCCGACACCAGCACGAGCGCCGGTCGCAGCGCGCCGCCCGCGATCTGCTCGCGGTCAGCCAGGACGGACGTGGTCAGGTCGAACGCTGCACCCATCGGCGTGCCGCCCAGGGCCGTCAGCGGATCCCAGCGGAGCGCTTTGGCTGGCTGCATCGGGTGATGAAGCCGGGCGCCGCCCTGGCCGAAGGTGATCACACCAGCATGGATCGCGATTCGGCCAGCATCCTCATCAGCAAACGAGGAGATCATGGTGGAAACGGCCTGGTTCAGGGCGTCGATCTTCCCGTTGGCCGCCATGCTCCCGGAGATGTCCGCGAGGAGCAGGACAGGGAGCGGGCGGCCGCGGGCGACGGAGATGGATTTCAGGGTGGGCATCGGTATTCCTTTCTCTACGCCGCGTTTCGGCGGCCGGGGTGGTTGCGCATGAGCTCGGGGTGCCGGTTGCGGTAGACGGTGATCACAGCCCCGTCGTCGGAGCAGACGACGTGGACGCCCTCAAGCGAGGCGATGTCGACGCCCTCTCGGGCTGCGCGTCGTACATCGCGCCGACCGACCACGTAGACCCAGGCCCCGCGGAGGCGAAGCTCTCGACCCCACAAAAGTACGGCGTCAACGGCCACCACTGAGATGCGGCGGGCAGAAGCTCGCTTCGCACCGTGAACGGTGAACCGGATCGGGGCTTCGGACGGGGCGGATAGGACCATGTCGGCTCCAGGGGTGTGCCCTCGGAGAGAGCATGGAGCGTGCCAACCGCAGCCGCCAGACAAGATCCGCATCCCAGCTTTGTTTTTGGACCGAAGGCTGGACGACCCGATCCGGACAAAGGCTTCCACTCGGAAGCAAACGTCCGTATGCGCGGAAGATTTGTTCGCTCACTTGCCGCCGATCCACTTTTGCAGGGAGCGAGCGGTACGGTCGCTGATGGCCTCGACGCCCACGCCCCGGGCTTTTGCGATGCGTCGAAGCTCGGCGGCAAGCCACTCCCTCAGGTCCTCCAGCACCTGGTCCGTGCTCAGACGCTCGCCACTTGGGAGCGTCGGTTCCAACGAGCTGGCGACCGCGAACTGCGCGGCGACGCGCCGCGCGAGGGTCGTCGGCGCCGACTCCGGCGGAGGCAGTTTAGGGCGGTCGTCGGGCTCAACCCCAAAAGGGTCGTCCAGGGCGGAGATCGCTGCATCCACACCGCGGGCGCTGGACGCAGGACCGTTCTCCGCCAGCAGCGCGTAGGCAGCGCGAAACAGGTCACGGAGATTGCCGGGCAGTTGGTGCGCGGCGAGGGCGCCGAGCATCCTGGCGTTCTCTGCGTCCGCGACGCTGGCACCTGGAACCCCCGCGGAACCAGCGGCGGCCCGCAGCACCTCGCCCCAGAGCCACGGGAGATCATTCCGCAGTTCGCGTAGTGGAGGGAGTCGCAGAGTCAGGTAGCTGATCCGGTCAAGGAAGTCGGCTGACAGCCGCTTTCGCAGCAGTTCGGGGGGCAGGTTCGTCGCCGATACGAGGCGGAAATTGCTGGTTCGCGGCTTGTCATCGCCGAGCGGGAGAAACGTCTTTTCCTCCACGGCGCGGATCAGCAGCCGCTGAACCTCGGGGGCCACGTCCCCGACCTCGTCCAGAAAGAGGGTGTCGTTGTGCGCTGTGACCAGCAAGCCTTGCCGCGACGTGATCGCCCCAGTGAAAGCGCCCTTCTTGTACCCGAACAGCTCGGCGCGCATCGACTCGGATGTGTACTGTCCGCAGGCGATCGTCGGCCACGATTCATCGCGTTCAGGGAGCCGAAATGGGCTCTGGAACCGGATCCAGCCCGCCAGCTGCGTCTTGCCTGTGCCACGCTCGCCGAGGATCAGGACGGGCGTGTTCAGACGGGCATAGCGCCGGGCGGCCTCGCGGACGGCGACCATCGCGGGCGAACGGAATCGCTCGATGGACCACTGGAAACGCTCGACCGGGCTCGTGACCTGGGCTGGGCGGGAGGCCAGGTAGCGCTTGTAGAACGTGTCGATGCCGATGTCGGCGTCAACGACGGCGGCACCGCCATGCCGGAACTCTCGGGGCACGCTCTGCACGACGACCAGCGGCCCCTGGATGAACCCGCTCTCGGCCATCAACAGCCAGACGGCGTGCATCGCCGGCGTGCCAGGCGAGAGATGGATGACGAGCTTCCGGCCGGGGAACTCGCGGCGAACGTCCTGGACAGCGGGCTCCAGAAACCGGAAGATCGCGAGATGATCGGTGGGATCCTCGCCATCCCAGGCTCGAAGGTGAAAGCGTATCTGTCCGTCGGTCGCGCGGACGTGGGCCTCAGTGCGCCGAGCGACGGCGAGATCGCGCCGCTGGTGGAACAGGACGACGTCCCGGATCTGACCGCGCCAGGGGGACTCCGGATCGCAGAGCAGCGTCCACGTCGGGCCGTTTCGGGTCTCACCCTTGTCGGTGTAGGTCGGGTCCCGGGCCTGGGCGAGCCAGGAGAGGAGGATAGGGGTGTCGGGGGTCATGGCGTGGCCCGGCCCTGGCGCGGTGCCCCGGTACGTGTGGCGTCCTCGGCCATCAACACGGCCAGGTGACCGCTTTGGTTCTCGCCCGCCACTCTGGCGATGTCCGCGGTGTCGGCGTCCACCGCGACGTTCTTGGGTTGACTCATGAGTGGGAAGGCAGCGCGCCGGCCGGCCGGCCCCCGGTGATCTGTACTTGCCGGCGGCGTCGAAGACTCCCCGGACGCCTGCGGATCCGGTCGTGCTGGGTGCGGCTCCCCCGCCCAGGATTCCCCGTGGCGCGCCGAACCCGATGCGGGCTCCAGCGCTCGCCATCCGGGGCACCGAACTGCGCTCGGCAGCTTTCCTGGCTCCATTGCGGGGATCACTATGCCCGCACTGGCGGCTTGAGCCGCCCGAGCGCGGTGCTGACCCGCGCAACAGCCGGAGATTGCCAGCCCAATGGCTCCCACTCAGCCGCGGCCACGAGCGAGGAGTGTAGGTCATACCCAGCGATCTGGAACACTCTGTCCAAATTCTCGACGGGCACTCCGGCGAGGATGAGGCCAGCCGCCACCCTGATCGCCAGATCCGGATCGGGCATCGCGAAGTTCAGCAGGGGCCCCAGGTGGTCGAGCGCGGCCGGGATCCGGAAAATCGCTGGCGCGAGCTCGGGGAGGACGACCAACAGCACGTCGTCCCGCGAGTCGTCGACGAAGGCGAGGTAGGCCACGACGCTGTGTGCGAACGCCGACATCAGGCGATCATCGGCGCCGAGCTTGGGGTCGGCCATCGCCGCAGCCGCAATCGTCAACATGGTCCTGGCGCCCTGAGGGCTCCCGACTCGTCCGCCGGGCATACAGGAAGCAAATGCGCTCTCCCAAGCGACAACAGCGTTCGGTTCACCCTTCAAAGCGGCTGCGGCGCGTTGGTGGACCCAACGACCGGGAGCTTGCTCAAGACGACTCACCCCCGGGGACCCATCTCGAATCGCGGTCACCCAGCGTGCCCATAAGCCGGCACGGGGACCTTCCGCGAGTAGTACGACGCTGTCAAATACCAGCTGCCGGGCGCCATCCAGCTCCTCGTCTCCGCCGGCGAGAACGATCCCGGCCGGCGTCGCCCGGGCGCCGAAGACACGCAAGGCCAGCTCGTATTGAGCCACCTCGGCTGTCCACCCGCGGTCCCACATGCCTCGCTCGACGACCGTCGCGAGACAGTAGGCGGCGGCCCCACCGATTGCGTCATCCCCCCGGGAATGTGTCCTCAACGCCACCGCCACCTGCTGAAACCAGAGGTCAGCTGCCTGCATCAACTCGTTGATCGCCTCGCCGACGGCCGCCATCTCGGCGCCGGACGCCGTCCGCCCTCGTGAAAGGAGTTCGTTGAGTGGGTGAAGGAACCACTCAATTGCGACTTCTGTAGCCACGACCATTGCTGGGTGAAAGCCGGGAGGTGGAACGTCAGGCGAGTTGCGGACCAGCGCCAACAGGGACGCGCCGTTCCCTCCGACGACGCACGTCACAGCATCACGGACGACCTGTCGCAGAGGTAGGCGGCCGACAAGTGTGTACCAAGCTGCCGGATCGAGGCCGTACAACGCGGCCAGCGCGGGCATGAGCGCCTGGCTCGTTGACAGGTGGGCCGGTTCGGGAGCCGGCCAGCCCTGCCCGAGCAGCGTCCGCCACTCCACCGCGAGCCCCAGCGCGGCCTCTCCATTTCTTCGAGCCCAGAACTCTGGCTCAACCGGACACGCAGAAAGAGCTGCGATCAGCCGCTCTTTGCTCTCGCCTCGTGCGGTCTCGAGTTCATCTCTGAACTCGGTACCCTCGCCGCCAAGGATCAGGTGGTCGGTGCACGCTTGGACATCGGCAAAGACGAGATCTGGCAGCTCGGCAAGCCACCTCCCCGCAGATCTGCATTCAAGCGCCTGTAAAGCACGGTCCCCGCCGCTTCGAACCCACGCTGGGTCGCTCGCGAGCCGCCGCAGCCCGTGCAGCACCGGCGGCGCGTCACTGACCGCGAGCCAATCTGGGAGTCGATCCGGTGCCTTCGTGCGCCGTGTCGGGGCCCAACTCCGCGCCAAGCTGTCGACGATCTGCTCGAGATCCTGCCCAATATCGGCGAAGCGCGCCTCAAGCTGAGCACTGGCCTCCTCGCCACGCCGATGCCGGTGCCTTAACGAGCGGGGAAGTTCCCAGCTCATTTTTCCCGCCCACGCGTGCTGCGGTACCACTTAAGGAGGCCAAGCTGCACATCTCGCAAGCGTGAGCAGGCATTCGAGGGGGGCCCCTGACTCAGACTCGCGATCTTTGTGTCGAGTTCCACGCCGGAGTTCCACGCAGCCTCGAGCTTCGGGCGCACAAGCTCAGGGTACGGCAGACGCAGCAACGTTGTCCCTCGGGAACCGAACTCCCCCAGCGAGCTTCCGAGCAAAAACACCCTGTCATCCACGAGGAGAAATCGGTCATGTACGTCCGGCCGGTTCCCGGGCATCATCTTGATGACGATCGGCGGCACCGCCCCGCGCAGCAACCGCGCGGAGGCGTCTCGCAGCGCTTCAAGGTGGGACCTCGCGGTCGGGCTGCCGGACCACTGGCCGCCTGCGCCGTCCATGGACCCGAGAACTCGAATTTGGCACTGGGTCGAGGATATCGCCCCCAAGAAACGGATCAAGTCGAGACCGCTCACGTACGGATCGACTATCAGAACCTGAGCCCAGCCGCCGGCGATCAGAGTCCGAATCGTGGTGGTCGCGTCGTCGACCTCGTCGTCGAACCACACCTGCTCAAACTCCGCGACAGCCGCTCTCAGCTCCCGCCGGGAGTCAATCTCCCGCAGGGTGCCCAGGGCGCCCTGCGGGAGCTGGGTGCCGACCAGCCCCCCATCGGTCGCCGTGAGGACGGGGGAGGTGTAAGTCTCGGACGCGCGCTTTCCCTTTGGTGGAACGACCACTTTACGTTGGGCGGTCACGACTCCGGCAGTCGTGGAAATCGCCCTGATCACAGGGCCCGGGCCGCTCACGTGGAAGATCGCCCCCGACTTGTCGCAAACGATGATCTGAGGCTCATCAAGTGCAAGTCGAGTCTGGAATTTCATGTGGGGTGTGATGAGCGGGCCCCCAAACACCGGCCGCCACGCGCCATGCCGACGGTCGAGGATCCGCAGAGTCAATCCTTGGACCCTCGATGGAGTCAGGACTGCGCGAACCGTTACTGAATCGCCACCCGACGGCGTGGGTGCGAGCTTGACCTCGAACTTGCGCAACGCTGGGTTGTCCGCGACGAGGTGGACTGAGCCCCAAATGGCCTCATCGATCTCTCGCGCGCGAAGCTGAAGGGACTCTCTGACAAACTGTTCGGTTGCTGCCAACTGGTCTGGCGGCATCGCGGGCCTTCTGGATTCCTGCAGCAGGCGCATGTGGATGAGAGGCTGCGCATGTCCGAGGCCGTCCGCGACGGGTCCACCGTCTGGGGCCAGCACCAACTCGGGCCATGCCGGCTCCTCCTGAGAGTCGTCGAGTTGCGCCTCGTGACCGTCGCTTTCGATCAGGTTTCCCGCCACGTTTGGCCTGACCCACCTCCCCTCCGATCTCAGCCGTCTGTACCAGGCCAAGCCCTCGTCGACAGTACACGTCACCCACCGCGCCCAAACTCGGTGTTTCACTGGGCCCGTCAGCGCAAGTGTGTGCTCGGGCTGGCTCGGGGGGAGCGGAAGATCTGACGCGACGAGTCGGACGACGGCGAGAAGCAACTGACGCTCGCCGCTGTTCGACGCCTTGCTCCAGGCCAACCGCACCTGTGCGGCGCCGTAGGCCGCCGGATTCAACGTCAGGCCGTTGTGGGACTCGACCGCTGGAGTTGAGGCGCAGTCAGCCCGCTGCTCGCTCACGGTCGCACGCTGGTTTGCGTCTCGCCCGAGCCGCGCATTGAGGGTCCCGGGCACCCGCGCCGGGTCGCAGAGACGCAGTGGCCGTCGAGATCACCCTCACCCATCCACCACCCCCAAAAACCGCGCCACCCCCTCAACCTCATCCCCCTCCGTCAGCACGATCGACTTGTGCCCCGGGTTCGTGCTGACCGGCACCAACTCCCGCCCCGCCGCCGTCTCCACCAGCCGCTTGAACGTAAACTCCCCGAGTTCCCCATCCGCGCCCGCTGGCCTGCGCACGACAATGTTCTCTCCCGGCGCCGCGGCTGCGACCCCCGCCTGCCCAAGGTGCTGCCACAAGCAATACGCCCCCTTCGGCGCGACTTTGTCCATCGAGTCGCCCACCACCTGCGCGATGAATAGCCCCCTGCGCGTCCCTGCGCCCTCGACCCTGGCGAACCCGTCGGCCTCCGGCATCTGCCCCTCCGAGAACGCCCCGGCAGCGATCCGCAGGTCGTAGATCGGCACCGCGCCAGCCTCGTGCTCCTCGCAGCGGATCATCCGCAACTTCGGACGTTCGGCCGCACCGGCCTCGCCACCTTCACCCCCAGCCTCGACCGCACCCGCCCGTTCAAACCACGACGTGTCCGCCCGCAAAGCCCTTCGGCGCTCGCCGCCCATCAACCGGTCCGCGATCCGTGCGATGGCGAGCACTACGGCGTTCTTGTCGTCCAGTTCAAACGACCGTACCACCACGACCTCGAACCCCTTCTCGTCCAGTCGGGCGCGGATGGCGGCGTCCTTCCTGGCCTGCTCGTCGTTGCCGTGGATCTCGACGCCCATGCCGTCGATGTAGATGCAGATGCCCGGCTCGTCCTCGTCGCGGTTGTAGAAGAAGTCGGGGACGGTGTGGCCGAACCCGGGGCCGAGGTCGATGCGGTGCTGGCAAAGCGGCGCGGGCAGACCGGCAGCGGCAAGGTAGCGCCTGAACCTCACCTCGATTGGGGTCTGAGGACCCGCCCCGCCGACGTGCGGCAGGTTCTCGGGCAGGGGATGAATCCAGGTCAAACCTCCCGTCGCCGCTGTCAAAGTCGCGCTCGCAAGGTGGCGGTCGAGGTCGGCATGGTAAAATCGGTTCCGGTAGGTCTGGAGGCAATCAATGCAAGAAGCTTCGCAGGCCCCGACGCAGCCGTTCAGCAGGTTCAAGGCGGCGAGCCGGACCTCCTCCCAGCGCTCCGTGAGCTGTTCGAGCAGGCCGGAGCCGCCTGGCATCGGGTCGTAGAGCAGCACGTCCACGCGGTCCTCGCCGACGTGACCCAGAGCGAGGATCTGGAGGTCCTCGATTTCCATGTCCAGCACCCGCGCGGCGCCCATCCGGATGGACTCGACGACGCTGAACCCGAGCTTGCGGTCCTGGACGTCGTGGAGGCCGAGAACATCAACCTCGACGTCGGCATAGAAACCGGTGGGTTTGACGACGTGGTTGCAGCGCTCGAAGTGCAGCTTGTCGAACTCCTCGCGGGACTTCTGGCTGGCGAACGGCGAGTGGGACTGGCCGCACGCGAGACACAGCGGGAAGCCGAGCTTCAGCTCGCGGACCTCGTTCCGTGGCCCCACGTTCAGCATGCGGAGCTGCACCCCTCGGCGGAAGCGAACGTCGAGGTCCGCCCAGCGCCAAAGCGTTCCACCGCGGTGGTAGCCACGGTCGTCCGCATAGCTGGCGACGGGCATCTGGAAGCGGAATTCCTCCTCGTCGGAGATCTGCGACTGCGAGGGCATGATGACGTCACAGACCTGGACGGCGCGGATCTCCTGGGTGGACAACGTCGCCGCCGCAGCCTCGGTGCCGACCTCTTGAACCACCTGCTGCTCGACCACGACGCGAAAGCGCAGTGTGTCCTCGGCAGTGAGCATGAAGCGGCGGGGGACGAAGCGGAAGCCATTGGCATAGATCGCGTTTCCGGGGACGTACTCGCGCAGCGCCAGCGACGGCGCGCGGGGCAGCTCAAAGTCGTCCAGACCGTCGGTCATCCTCGGCGGCTCCGCCATGCCGACGATGCTTCCGGACTCCAGGCCGTAGCCAGGCAGGAAGCCTTCTCGGGAGAGCGCGCTCATGGTGTCCGAGTCCTCGGCGCCGCCCTGCGCGGTTGCCGCGTTGCGATGGTAGGTCCCTTTCAAACGGGCGATGATCTTCTTGCAGCGCCGTGAATGGGCCTCGTTCTCGTTGTTCAGGACACCGTCTTTTTCCATGATGACGTTCAGGCGCTTCAGCTCGCTCCTGGCCCAATCCAGGCGGCGCTTGAGACGTTTGATCACCTCGGCGAGCGAGCGCGGCATCTCGTTCACGACGCGCTCAATGACGATCGGCGTGACGGCCGCGGCGTCCTCGGTCGGCCACGAGGACGTAAACGCTCGCTGGACCTCGGCGAGCACGGCTGTCCGATGGGTATCGATGACGGGTCCCAGGATCGACACGTCCATCGCCCGTTCCAGGACTTCTCCGCCGGGCGTGAACAGCCAGGTCTTGAGCGTCGGCGGGAAGCAGCGGGCGAGCACGTCGCCGATCCGCGCGCGCTCGGTGTCGGAGGCGCGACGTGCGATGCCGAGCAGCGCCGTGAGCACGGCGGCGTGGACGTGCTTGCGGATCATCACCTCGTTCTTGAGGTTGAACCGGGGCGGCTCAACCTGGCCGGCCAGCAGCTTGAGCGGGTCGCGGAAGTAGCTCTGGTCGAAGCCCGTGGCCTGGGCGTAGGTCACGTCCACAGCCATGCGGTGCCGGCGTCCGGCCCGGCCGGCGCGCTGCCAGTAGTTGGCAGGCGTCGGTGGCACATTGCGCATCAGGACCGCGTCAAGGGCGCCGATGTCAACGCCCAGCTCCAATGTGGGCGTGCAGACCAGCGTGTTGAGCCGGTCCTTCTCGCCCTTGAATTGGTTCTCGATGCGCTCACGGGTGGCGTGCGGGACCTGGGCGGAGTGTTCTGCGACGCGCAGCATCTTGTAGTCGCCGTCGAGCATACGCAGGTCGAAGTCGTCGCCGGCCTCCATTTCCTGCACCAGCTTGCCTCCGCAACGCCAGGCCATGCACATCTGCCGCGGACCCTGCCGGATCGTCGTCCGGCGACACTTCGCGCAGCGAAAGCGGCCAAGATGATGATGGATCGTCAACTTGCCGCTGTCGATCTGGAAGGTGCCGGCCCCGCCCCGCAGCGGGTGGCCCCACCCTTCCAAGCTCACCGGAACAAGCAGCTTCGCGTCGCGGAGCGCCGCCCACAGCTCGGTGAGGAACCGCTCGATGTCTGTCTCCGCGACGCCCCAACCCGCGACCGCGTTCCAGACCTGGGTGGGCCGCGTGCCGCGCCACTGGGTGACCCGAGCCGGCTCGTCCCCGGTCACGCGGGTGAGCTTGGCGCCCTTGGGCCCACCAGCGAACGTCGGGACGTAGCCGTACAGCACTTCCTTCAGGTCGGTCGTCCACATCTTCTCGAAGAGCTTCGTCGCGTCGTGCAGGATTCGCGTCCGGCGGACGTGGTCGAGCAGTGCGGCGATCCCCTCCGCGAGAACATCCGCGTCGATGTTCAAAACGTCCTTCCACTTCTGAACGAACGGCATCGCGGCGTCGAGGCCGACGTAGTTCACGCGGATTCGGCCCCACGGCTCCAACCCCAGCCGCTGCTTCACGCCCGTGGCGATCTCACGCAGGACCTGGATCCTCAAGAAGTAGATGCGCTCCTCGCGATGCTTGACGCCGCTCTCGTCGAACGGCACCACCTGCCAGACCTCGGGCAAGAGCGCGCGTGAAAGCTCGCGGTCGCCCTCCATCACGCCATCGAGGCCGTGCACGATGTCCATGATCGACGCGCCTTTCTCGCCGATCTGCTGGGACAGGTAAGCGCGCAGTCGGAATCTCCGGGCGTGGTCACGCATCCAGCCCGCCTGGAACGCCGCGTCCTGCCGATTGTCGGCAAACACGAGCAGCCGGGGCCGCTCGGACAGGTGCATCATCGACTGTGCAAGGACGTGTACGTCGGACACGCTGACTGCACGCATCGGACGGGCGGGCTCACGATAGCCGGCGCCCCGCGGGCGCTTCCCGGGCGAGGAGCAAGCCACGCAGGAGTGCAGAAGGCCGGGGAATTCCTCCTTGCTGCGGACGACCTGGACCGCGACGAAGGCGTCGCCCTGACAGGTCATGCAGGCCTCAGTGCGCTGCTCCTGCAAGCTTCCGCAGTGGCCGCAGCAGAGCATCTCCTGCAGTCGAGGATGAGGCGGGGTGCTGGTCGCTGGCGAAACGTCGCCGTCGTCGTTCAACTGGTCACCCAACTCCTCCTCTTCATCCGGACGGACCACCAGTCGGTCGACGAGCAGCGCCCGACACCCGCCGCTCTCTGCGACGAGGTGGGGCCAAACGCGGACGTCCCCGACCTTGTCGCCGCGCTCGGGGCCGTGCTTGCCGACCTTCAGCCCGAAGTCCTTGACCCACGCCTCGTAGTAGTGCTGGCCGCAGGTCGTGCAGGTGATGACGGGGAAGCGACGAAAGCGCTCGCCAAGCTCGGCCGCAGCCTCCTCGCCAGCGAGCCAGAGCCGGGCGGTGGCCTTGGGGTTCGAGAAGGTGACGACAGCGCCGCCGACTCCCCGGACAAAGCTGTGGGCCACCGGCCGGAGCAGCGGGTCATGACCGCCCTTGCCGGTCGCGGCGCCCAGCGCGAGCCAGGCGAGGATCTCGGCTTCAGGCACGGCTCGGCCGACACGCTCCGCCAGCGCCGTGGGAAGTTCAGAGAGCGGGCGAGCGGTCCGCAGCTCCGATGCGAGCTGAAAGACCAGCTCGTTGCTGGCAAGCTGGCTGGAAAGTGCGGACTGCCAGCCGGTCTTCGGCAACCGGGCTCCGCCCAGCGCGACCAAGCAGTCGGAGAGGGCGACGGCCTCCTCCCCGTCGTCGTCGACGGCCTTCAGGAGGCGGTTGAGCACGTCGTGAACGTCATCCGGCGGCCCTGCCGGAACGCTCCGCCGCTCGTTCCACCGCTGCTCGTCGTAGACCTCGCGGACAAGGGTGACGCGCGCTGCATCCACTCCGAAGAAGCGACGGGCAAAGGTGTGTGCCGGCTCGGCCGACCCGTCCGCGCTGGCCATGGTCGCCGAGGTCGCGACGTGGCGCACCTCCGACGCGGCACGACCGCAAAACGTGCGCAGCCGGCGGATCAGGCAGGCGGTCTCGGCACCTTGCGCCCCTCGGAAGGTGTGGGCCTCGTCGAACACGAGGAACTCCAGCGGTGCTCCCTCGAAGATCCCGACGTCTTTGCCACGTGTGAGCAGCAGTTCGAGCTGCTTAGTGTTGGTCAGCAGGATCCGCGGCTGTCCGCCGCCGGCTCGCATGGCCGTGCGGCTGGCGCGCTCCTCGGCGGGGATGAGCGTGATGTCCTGGCCCGCCTCGCGGATCTGCTTCAGCCGCGCATGGTAGTCGGCGTTCGTCGAGCCATCGGGGAGGCGCTCGCCGCGGATCTGGCCGTCCTCCTCGGGCGTCTTCCCGACGTACATGCCGAACGGAATGCCGCGCCCAGCGAGCAGGCCGCGAAGCCGGTCGAGCTGGTCCTCCGCGAGTGCGTTCATCGGGTAGACGAGCACGGCCACGACGCCGGGGGGAGCGGCGTGGTCCTTGAGCTCAAGGCAGCGGCTGATGATCGGGTAGAGGAAGGCCTCCGTCTTGCCCGAGCCTGTGCCGGTCGACACGATGGTGGTGTCGCCGCGGTGGATCGAAAGGATCGCCTCGTCCTGGTGTGCGCGGACGTGAGTGTGCTCGGCGGGAACAATGGAGGTCATTGCAGGGTGGAAGACGCCGTCCGCGACGAGCTGGGCGATGGTGGGGCCCTGCTTGAACGGGCGAGACAGGCTGATGAACGGGCCCTTGCGAAGGGGCGTGTCGCGCGACTGGTCGAGGCGGAGGAGGTCGCGGAGCTGGGCGTAGAGGTCCGTGTCTGCGAGCGGGTAGGTCGTGAGCTGGTAGCGGAGGAAGTCCTCGACGACGCGCTCGGTGAAGGCGATGGGGTTCAGGGCCATGGGGATCGCCTACAGGTTTCGGGGAAGTGGTTGATCCGAGGGTGCGAGAGTTTGAATGTCGTCAAACGGTGATCTTTGGACCGACGTACACGATGTACATCGGCTCGTCAGCCCGCACAGGCCAGGAGAAATGCACTCGCCACTGCGGGGTCTGGACCGCGCCGTGCCAGGGGCAAAAGAGTTTCCTCCTGGGATCGCCGGGGTGTGCGAAGGTCAGTTCAGACTGCCAGGTGGCCTTCTCGGTGTCGGAGGAATCCTTAATCATCGCGCCTCGGCAGCCGTCTCCCTTCTTTCCGGTGCAATAGTTGTCGTAGAGTTCGTGGCCTCGTGGCGTACGGCGACCGTTGGCGTCAAAAGCACCCTTCAGCTCGTGAACCGCGTCCAGGATTACCGCGATCCGTCCGCACGCTGCTTGAGAAAACGGATGGCCAAACGCCGGTGCGAAGGCGTCCTTCGCGAAAACTAGATTTGTGCAGCGCGCCAGCATGGCGGCTTCAAGCTGCCGCCATGAAGCGATCGGCGGCGGGGCCGCCTGCAGGGCAGCCTGGAGTGTCGTGGGGTCCCAGAAGTTCGTCACCTCGGCTGCCCGGGGCGAAGAACCCGCCTGGATCCACTCGACGCTCAATGGCGACCTCGTCCACTCCGAGGGGGTGACGCTCATCAACGTACGATCAATCCCGTGGACTCTGCAAAAGCCAGCTTCTCCGACCGCGGTGTCGGTCACTAGGGTTTCGCCGCACTGAAGATATTCGTCGGGGCCGTGAGCCCGAGCATCTTCCCAGAACGGGCCCTCCTGGTTCACCCAGCTCACTAGAGCGCTCCGCTGCTCCCGAGTCAGCCCGGCCGCAGCCTGAGGCACCGTCAACTGTCGCGTGGCCATCGCGTGCTTCAGGTTGTGATGCACATGAACCTCGCGACCATACCGCTTCGCTACCGCTCTCATGGCCATGAGCCGACCGAGCGCGGCCCTGAACGTGCCGGTATCCTCGAACTGGCCGTGGAACGAGAGGTCGTTCACCAGGTACTCCACCTCAGGCCTCCCAGCCCGCAAAGTGGTTCATGTCCTTGTCGAACT
This sequence comes from uncultured Pseudomonadota bacterium, assembly GCA_903875225.1. Lineage (GTDB taxonomy): Bacteria > Myxococcota_A > UBA796 > UBA796 > SXON01 > CAIUMM01. The sequence goes on along the minus strand of CAIQVJ010000110.1, from coordinate 64,321 downwards.
GGTCGAAGAAACCCTCCGGCCAAACGTCGATGTTGCCGTTTTCGTCCAGAGTCGGAGTCACGACTTGCTCCGCATCAGTGCCGCGTTGCCGGAAGAAATGCAGTACCGTCTCATCCTTCTTCAGCGTACCCGCTTTGACCGCCCTCCGAATTCCGTTCAGAACGTGGTCGCTGTGCGTCTCGATGATGACCTGTACCCCCGCGGCCGCAACCTCCGCGAGAAACATCCCCATGAGCGCCTGTCCCGCGGGGTGGAGGTGTACCTCCGGATTCTCGACAAGGACAAGATCGTTCTTCCGCGCCGAAACGGCTGCCACCACGATCGGCAAGATCTGTGTCAGACCGAACCCCACGTGGATGGGTCGATGAAAATCGGTGTCGTCGGATGTTCGCAGGCCCAACGTCACCGCATTTACCTGAGGAACCTGCTGCACAACAAGGCCGCAGCCGGGGAACAACGTGCGCATTCGGGCCTCGACCTGTCGGAGGCGGGTCGGCGGAACGCCCTTGAGGGCCAGCGCCTCCAACACGACCTCGTCCCGCCCCCAGTGCAACAGGCTGACCGCGTGCTCACCCTGTGGACCCACGACGCGAGTCACCTGCCGATCTTCCATCGGGTAGACCTCCCGCGGGCCCACGCGCTCTGCGGTAATGTAGGTGAGGTCGCGAATCCGTTGGGCGAGCGCGGAGTCGAGTGCTGGCACCAAGTGACGAAGCGTGGCCGGCTGAGCCTCCGTCGCCCCGTCGGCCACCACTGTCTCAACCGCCATCGACATCTCTGCGCGCTCGCCAGTGAAGGTCCAATGCGCGCTACCACCGTCGTCGACCACCCCGATCTCGATGGCCTTGCGCCCGTGAACCTTGTCCACCACGTCCAACACGGTCCCCAGGCGAACTGCTTGCCCGTTGAGCATCAAGCGGGTGGACCACTCGTGCTCGCGCATAGTCTGGTGCAGCAGGACCAGCGCTTGAAGTACCGAGGACTTCCCGGATGCGTTCGAACCGGAAAGAAGAGTCAGTGGAGCCAGTGGCAGCTTCAGAAGCTCAAAGCACTTGAAGTGCTTGATGTCAAGGCGTGTAAGCATGGAATACCTCTCCGAGCAGCTGCTGCATGACCAAAAACCGGTGGCGCACCTGGTTGCCGCTGTTCGGTCCGTACGTGATCGCGTTGTTGAAGCCGCCGTCCCTCATGACCGCGAAGAACCGTTCGCGCAGGAGCGGAGCCCTTGCGATCACCTCGCTCTCGGGAATCCGAGAGAGCCCGGTGATCATCACGTCCCATAACGAGGCATTCAGGACGCTCCGGTACGTTTGTCCGGCTTCGTGCTTCCGGAAAGCGTGCTCGCCGAAGACCGCGTGGTTGTTCCGCAGGCTGTTCCGAAACTCCGCGGACAGGGTCGCGAGATCGGCCGCGGACAACTTGTTCATCGCGGTGAGCGCACGCGCTAGAAAGTCGTCCATCTCCTTCTTGTACACGTCCAGCGATAGTAGCTGAAAGGCGCAAAAACGATTTACGAACTCGCGGTCGCGCATTGTCGAGGACTGGAGGCTGCCGCCGGTGGCCTGCATGAAGATCGAGGTCTCCGACTCCTCCTTCAAGAAGCGCGTGGCCGGGCCGGTGTAGAGGCTGTTCCGCATCTGCTGCCGCGTCAGGGGAACGCCGCTGTTGACGCGCTCGAAAATGTCGAGCCGAGCACGCTCGGGAACCTTCGCATCGACGATGTAGAGCGTCAGGACGCAGTCCTCTACCCGGTTCTGTAGCTTCGGCGAGAGGTCGCTGAATCGCTTCTTGTTGAGCTGCTCTTGCTCAGGCAGTTTCAGCCGAAGCTGGTTCTTCATGAACCGGTGGAAGGTGGAGAGCCGTTGAAGCCCGTCTACAACAACCATGTTCCCGTTCTCGTCCTCCGCCAGGTAGAAGACCGGCAGCGGGATGCGCATCATCACGGACTCGATCAGTTTGCTCTGCTTGTCGTCCTCCCAGATGAAGTCCCTCTGAAATTCCGGCGCCATGATGAACGAACCCTTGTCGATCCGACGCACGACCTCAAAGACCGTACTGGGTGCCGTTCGGATTAGCACGGTGTCGATCGGGTAGTCGCCCCAGCTCGCATCCTCGTCGCCGCCGAGGCCTTCGATTTCTTCGGGTGTCGTTGTGGGCTTCATGCGGGCTCCTGAGGGCGTGGGATGGACGAAAGATGAGCGTGGTCGGACATCTAGCGCGGCCGGAAGAGCGGGCCGAGGTCACGAGGTGCCTGAGGCTTTGGCGGGAGCTCGGAACGAGCGGACCCCTCCAAAATCGCCCGCGCATGTCCCTCACACTCCGCCCAGCTCTCTTCCACCGTCTGCGCCAACTGCCAGTCCAAAAACCGCTCCCCCATCCGCGCCCGCACCGGCTGGGCCACCATCGCCCGCTCATCGTAGACGCCGACGTCCACCGACCGCGTGAGGCCCAGCTCTGCGAGGCACAGCGACTCAGGGAGCGTCCAGCCGTCGCCGTCGTTCTGGTCGCAGAAGGCCTGGATGCCGGCATCGCGCAACCCGGCGAGGCCGATGGCGGCATGCAGATCGTCGAACGCGGCGAGGGAGAGCACAGTGTGGCGCAGCTCGGGGTCGGACGCCTTGTCCACGCGCCAGAAGCCCTTGGGGTCGAGGGTGCGGCAGAAGCCCTTCTCGGAGAGGCGCGCGGCGGGGTGGTCGCAGTCGCGGAGGATCCACGCGAAGTCGTCGCGGTCGAGGCCGTAGAGCACGGCGACGATGGCGTCGAGCATGCAGCGCCTCGGGACCCGCGAGGCTTCGCTCGGAGCCTGGAACAGGGCCTCGGCCGCCCGCTGGAGAATCGACCAGCTGGACGGCAGCGGTAGGCTGTGCAGGCTTGAGATCGCCACTGACGACGAGACCTGAAACCGCATCATCCAGTCGGCACAGAAACTGGACATCGCCGCGTAGATCGAGACTGATACCGAGCGGGTGGCCCCGCGGCAAACCTCAATCGAGTACATCGTTGGCACCCCCTGCGGCACCACGCAACCGATAAGCGTCCGTTCGTCGGTGTTTCGCGCAATTCGCCGAAACCCGAACGGGAATGCCCCGGTCGCGTACTTTCGCACGTCACCCAGCTGGGCGAACCACTCGGGCTGCGACGTCCAGTAGTCGAAGCGGCAGGACTTCCCCTCCCAGATCGGGGTCCATCCGAGCGCGAAGAGGCGGCGAATGGTGTCCGTCTGTCGCACATCCTCGCCCCGCTGGAGCAGGCCGCTGTGCTCTATGGCGGCGCGGGACGTGAGCAGTTTGTGATCGTTGGTCTTGTCGAGCTCTCGGGTGAACCGGACGCCGATGTCTCGGTAGTCCTGAACTCGCTGCTTCGCAGCGTGAAGCTGCCCGAGCACCCGGATGTCTTGCGGCTGTCGCACCTCCCACACCGCCAAGCTACCGGGCGACAGTAGGTCTATGAGTTCGCGTGGGATCTCCACCGCACGCGTCAGGCCTTCCATGTCCTCGGGAATGTCATCCGCTTCCGGGGAGTCGCCAGGACCTAGTCTGAACACAGCCCTCAGCGCCGCGGGCGTTCCACCTTTTGAGCCGATGAAGAACGCCTGTTTAAAGCTGTGGTGGACGTCGCCGAAGATGAACTTCTCATTCTGAAAAGCGTAGAGCAGCCGCAGGCCCCCGGCAGCAAGAAACAGCTGGCGCAGATCGGCACTCCCGAGATCGCTGTACAACCCGCTGGGCAGGAGCAGGCCGAACTGGCCGTTCTGTTTCAGGAGCGCCCAGGCAGCCTCAAAGAACATCTTGTACGTGTTCAGGTCCGCCGAGCCCTGGTGACGAAACGGGTGCGCCGGATCGCTCGTCCCGGTGAACTTCCCGCGTCGCCCGCGCCATTTTCGATGGAGGTCGGCGCCGTTCGCCCCGTTCGTCAGGCTGATGTCGCCGCCGCCGTGCCCTGCGACCTTGCCGTCCCCGAACGGCTCGCCCGCGAACCGGACGAAGTTGCCCTTGTCCTTGAAGTCCCCGTTGTAGGCCAGCCATTCGTCCTCGGTCTCGGACTTCTCGCTGAACATGCGCTTCTGGACGGCCAACGCCTCCTGCTTGCCGTACGCCCGGTACAGCGGGTCGTGGTTCGAAAAGAACTCCTTGGAGTTGGGCTTCTGGATCTCCCACGGCGGGTTCCCCACCACCGCGTCGAACCCCGCCCCCTCCTCGGTAAACACGTCCGGGAACTCCAGCTCCCAATGGAAGAACCGCAGCCGCTCCCGAACGCCCCGCGCCACGCCCTTCGCGGCCTCGCTCGGCGCGTGCAGCTCACGCGGCCCCGGTGCCTCTGCGATGCGATCCAAGGGCCAGAACCATAGCGCACACCAGGTGTCGAAAGCCGCCCGCACGACCGCCAGCGCCTCGTCCGGCTGGATGCGCTTGAGCCAGATGCGAGCACGCTCCTCGGGCTTCCCGGCCGAGACGTCACGCAGCTCGCGGTACAGCCGACGCACCCGCGCCACAGCCGCCTTCAGCTCCTCGTCGGACGTCCCCGGCATCAACCGGACCTGGTTCGACAGCAGCTCGGCCTGCTCTGCGATCACGGTCGCGCGCTTGTCCTTGAGCGCGTCGTGCCAGGTGTCCGCGACGTGGTGGACGCCCTTCCACTTCCTGTCCGGACTCTCCCGGTCGAACGCCAGCAACGGGTAGTCCCGAAATCGGTCGAGCCAGGTGCCGATCAGCGCGTTGCCGCACCGCAGCTTGTGGTCGAGGAACGTGAACGGCAGGCGTTTGTCCAGCGTTTCGACCCACAGCGCCACGCGACCCAGCTCCACGGCCAGCGGGTCGAGGTCCACTCCGTACAGGCAGTGCTCGACGACCGCGCGACGAACCATCGCCTCCAGCCTGTCATCCGCGGCACCGGGCACCGAGCCGACGGACACCCTACGATCCTCCGCAGGAAAGGCGTCACATCGGATGGTCGTCGCCCCGTTGACCGTCGTGATCCGGCCATGCACGTGCAGCGACTCGATGACCGCAGCCGTCAGCGTCCGCAACGCCGCGACAAGAAAACTGCCCGACCCCATCGCCGGGTCGCAGACCTTGAGCGCCAGGATCTCCTCGGGGATCCGGATCTGCCGTGATTGTCCGCCCTCTTTTTGGGCGGCTTGCTCCGCGGGCTGCCGTTCCAGATCGGGCAGCGGAACGCCGCTTTGCATCGCCTCCGTTCCGTCAGCCCCGGCCCCGGTGTACAGCAACGGCTCAAACGTCCGCCGCACCGTCGGCATCGTGAGCTGCGGGCGCGTGTAGAACGTGCCCGCACCCTTGCGCGTGCCGCCCCAGCGCACGAGGAACAGCTCGCCGGGGAGCTTCACGTCTGCGATGAGCTGGCGGGCGGCAGAGTCGAGCTGACGGATGTGCGCCGGGTCGTTCGCCTTGCCCTTCTTGACGAGCTTGCCGACCAGCGCGGCGCGTCGTCCCCAGGCCTCGGCACGATTGCGAGCGACTGTCCGCACGTCGTCCACGACGTACTCGGTCATCGGATTTTCGCCCGTCACCCCTGTCAGTTCTGGATCCTCGGCGTCGTCTGCTTCGGGCTCGTCCTCGTCTTCCGCACCCTCCTCGGCCTCGTCGCCTTCCTCCTCTTTCGCGGCCTTCTTGACTTTGGCCTTCTCGACCAGCGCGGCGAGCGCCTTGTCGTCCATGCCCTCCAGCCGGTCGAGCGGTAGCGCGGGCTGGTCCCCAAGCGCCAGGAACACGATGGGCTCGGCCCCGGCGCGACGCAGCTCATAGTCGAGCAGGCCCTCGTAGAGGATGCCGATGTACTCGCTGGTCAGCTCAGTGAAGTCGACCGGGGCGGGGACCACCGGGCCGCCGGCGTGCAGCCGAACCATCGTGCGGGAGATGCGCTCCAGCACGTAGAAGATCGCGTCGTCGTCGGGCGAATCGGCCATGACTTCGAGCAACGCGAGGGCACGCTGGACGCCGTCTCCCGCCGGGTCACCGGCCTTGAACAGCTCGCCGCCGTAAGCCTCGACCATCACGGAGGGGTGCAACGATCCCTGGTGCAACAACCGGAACAGGGCCAGCAGCCGGGGCCACGCAGCTTGGCGCCTGCGACGACGCTCGGACGGCATGTTGGAGAGCTGGTCGAACAGCCCGCGCACGCTGTAGGCCTGGTGGTAGACGGGGCTGTCGACCGGCAGCAGCTCCCGCGCCTCCGCGAACAACACCACCACCAGCCGCATGACGATGTGGCAGGCCGCGACGTACAGATCGGCCGCGACGTGCTGCTCCCACACCGGGCTGACCACCGGCGCCCGCGCCCGCAGCAAGGTCTCGACGGCCTGGCGCACGCGCTCGCCCAGCTCCTTCGACAGCTTCGCCTGGCCGCGACGCGTGTCCCGGATCGCGGTCAACAGTGGCGAGAGTGCGCCTGATGCAACACCAGACGGGCCGCGCGACCGGGACAGCGCCGGGGCCGACAGCACCGTGATCAGCACCCCAAGCTCGTCGGACAGCACCTCGGCGTTCAACCACCGCTCGGCGTCCCACTCGACCCAGGCCAGCGCGTCGGCGTCGGCCCAGACCAGCCGCCACTCCCGACCGTTCGTCAGCAGGCCAAACGGCGTACTTGAACGCCGGAGGTACTCGATCACCTGCGCGACCGGACGCCGCCCGGCACCTACGCCAATTCGCGCGACCGGCGTCGTGAACACAGCGACCCGGTCGCAGTCCGGCGCGTCGAAGATCCGGCGGGGCTTCAACACCGTACCGTCCAGCAGTTTCTGGCCGTCGGAAGCCGTGACCTGCGAACCCTTGCGCCAGCCCGCCGGCAGCCCACACAGCGAATCGAGCACCACGTCGAGCAGGGTGGAGAGCGTGTCTCCGGTAGCTGGACCGTCCGTCGGCAGGTCGACGATCGCGCCGCGAAGCCTGTCGGCGAGGTACCCGGGCGGGCGGTCCCGGCGCGGGAGTCCATCCAACGCCGCCGGTGACAGCAGGTTTCCGCCGTGGCGCAGGGCGGACCAGGCGTGGGCGAGGGTCATGCCGAGCTTCCCGGCAGCCGGATCTCGACCGCGAGCGGGTAGACGCGCGCTTCGCCGCGCAGCTTGTACCGGTGAGGCAGGATCAGGTCCATCGTGCGCTTCTCTTCGTGCGCGAGGCGCTCCTGAACCTGATCGTAGTGGTTCCTGCGCAGCGAGATCTCGGCTTCGAGGTCAGCGAGCGCCTTCGCCCGCTCCTGGTTCTGCTCACCCAACATCGAGACCTGGCGCGCGATGTCCCGCGCCTTTGCGGCTTCCTTCTCCAGCTTGCTGATCTGGTTGTCGCCGATCGCGCGCTCTAGCTCTTTCCGGCGCTTCTCAAAGCGCTTCTTCTCCGTTTCAAGGACGATCTTTCCGGATACCTTCAGCCGGTCCCGAAGCTGGACAGTCAACGCCTTCTGCACCGCCGGGACGATGGCCTTGACCGGGTCGCGGACGTCCTGCCACAGGTCGCGGGCCAGGTTGCGATCCCCGAGCCTGGTCGTGCCGCGCCAGGCGCCCGCCGCGGTGTGCGGCAACGGGTCGCCCAACTTCCCGCCGCGAACCGGCAACGCGATGGTCCGCACCCAGTGGTGGCAGGGCTCGCGCAGGTCGTTGACCGCCATCTCCTCGATGGTGAGCAGGATGAGTGCGTCCACGCCAGCCGGAACGTCGCCGGCCCGCACGGTCCACCGCGTGCCGGCGCTCGGCCCGCCTGGAAAACGGTAGCGCGCGAACGTGGACATGACCTTGTGGTAAAGCGCATCCCCGAGGTGCAGCAGCCGGGAGTCAGGCTCCGGCGTGTAGACCGGGCGGCCCGAGTAGAGCTTGACGTAGTGCGCGGGGTCGAACACGACGGCGACCGCCCCGCCCGTGTCCCGGTCCCGCAACGTGTCGTCGACGAGCGCGTTCCACAGCGGCGGGATCGGGGTAGTCAGGCGGTCTCGACCAGCGCCGTCTGGGGTCAGCCGCGGGCGACCGGACTCCACGGCCAGCGCGGTCTCCAGCGTCTCGCGCAACGTCGCGGGCGACAGATCCAGCTCTGCCTTGAGGGCGTCCAGCCGGGCCTGGTCCTCCTTCCCGGGCATGGTCGCGCCAGGCACGCTGGGCAGGTCCTCGGCGACGTCAGCGTTCGCGATCCGGGCGGCGCGGATCGAGCGATCCAGCGCGTCGGCCCCAGCGAGTTCCTCACCGGCGAAGTGCACCAGGATGGCGTCGGCGAAGATCTCGTCGGTCACCACGCGGTCCTCCCGGGTCCGGCTGCGCTTCTGTAGGACGTGCCCGAGGAACGCCATCGACGCATCATCTGCGCTGTCGAAGTGGAAGATCTCGACGTCGCGCTCCTGGCCGTGCCGATCCAGGCGCCCGTTGCGCTGCTCCATCTTGCCGGGGTTCCACGGGATGTCCCAGTGGAGCAGCAGGCGCGAGGCTCGTTGGAGGTTCAGACCCTCGCCGGCGGCGTCCGTCGCAACGAGAATGCGAGCGTTGCTCTTCGGGTTGTTGAACGCGCGTTTCACCGCGTCGCGCTCTGGGTCGTTCATGCCCCCGAACAGCGTCAACAGCCAGTCGTTCGAACCCTGCGGGGGTCCGTACTTCTGGCGGAGGCGAGCACGCACGTAGTCGAGCGTGGCCAGGTACTCGGTGAAGATGACGATGCGTTCGTCGGACTTCCAGCCTTGACCGCCGCGAACACGTTCATCGAGCAGCGTCTCGAGAGCGCGCCAGCGGGCATCCGCCTTGACGCCCGGCGCACGCGCCACGACCGCGGCCTGATGCTCGGAGAGGTCCAGGCCAGGCGGCACGCGGGTGACTCCGAGCGCGTCCACAAGCTTCGTCACCGCGTCGATCTCAACGGCGACGTGGTCCTTCCACTGGCGCATCCAAGCCCCGACGACCTTTCCAGCGTGACGGTGCCGGCTTTCTTTCTCGGCATCGTCGTCGCTGTCATCGGCGGAGGCGGAACTCGCGCGCGCTACGGCTTCTGCGCTGGCGCCGCCCTCGTCAGCCCCCGCGGGTGTCAGTCCGTCGAGCAGCGAGAGCCAGCTCTGGCCGAACGCCCACGGGCCGGACAGCAGGCGCTTTTGTAGGACCTCAGTGGCGAAAGCCGCGGCGGTCCGGTCAGCGGGGGCTGCCGTTCGCACGATGGCGCGCAGCGCCTTCCGGAAGTCCCGGACGGCCTGCAACAGCAGCCGCTCGACCTGGCCGAAGTGCAACGCCGGGAGCGCTTGAACGAGACGCTCGGAGAACCGCGGCGCCTCGTTTTGGGCGGTGTACGTCGCGTTGATCTCGCTCTTGAGCCTACGGATCACGGCCTCGCCGACGCGCTTTCGGTCCTCGTCGTCGAGCGTGGATTTGCGGGTGAACCGCACGGGATCGAGCGACTCCAGCAGGCCCGAGAACGAGCGCGTGTGTCCGTTGTGCGGCGTCGCGGTCAGGAACAGCCGGTGCTCGAACCACGGCGCGATGCGTTGCAGCATCTTCGCGAGGTCCGAGTCCGTGCCGAAGCTCGCGGGCGCAAGGTTGTGCGCTTCATCGACCACGAGCAGGTCCCAGCGCAGTCGCCCGTCCTCGCCCGGCTCGGCGGAGCTGCGGAACTGCTCAAGGACGTCCGGCTGTTTCAGGTAGTGGTAGCTCGCCACGATGCGCTCGTGTGTGCGCCACGGGTTCGCGTCGACCCCCAGCTCCTTCTGCAGCTTCAACGTCTGCGGCCGGTCCACGACGTCGAAGGGCAGCGCGAACTTGTCCTGCATCTCATCGCGCCACTGCGTCCGTAGCGCAGCCGGGCAGATCACCAGGATCCGGCGGATCCGACGCCGCAACATCAGCTCGCGGAGGACCATGCCCGCCTGGATCGTCTTGCCCAGGCCCACGGCGTCTGCCAGGAGCAACGCCACGCGAGGCATCTCCAACGCCTTCAACACCGGCACGAGCTGGTACGCCTCGGGGTGGATCGCCCCGTACAGCGGCGCGGCCAGCGGCGGCCGGTCCTCGGCCAGCCCCGAGAACGGCAACGACGGCGTGAGCGCCGACCAGCGTGCCGCCCGCACCATCGCGTCGAACTCGCGCGGTTCCATCGGCGCGCTATCGTCCACCCGCGGCAGGGCTGACGGCTCCAGGACCTCCTTTCCCGGCTCGACCTCCCAGAGCACCTGGTCCGACTCGGCCCCGAAGCCGTCTGTGTACTCGACGTCCACGAGGTGCAACATCCCGGCCTCGTCAGCCGAGAACGGCACGACCGCCGTGATCATTGCCCGCCGGTTTCGGACGACGGCCATCATGCCTTCGCGGGGGTGCTGCAAGCGGCGGAGTCTCCTGGTCGGGGTGATCGCCCGAGAACAGGCACGAGCCCCATCAGGCGCGCGGATTGTAATCGGTCGGGGGCGGAGAAGCCGGTGCTGTCAGTCCAGGCTGACCCGCGCCACGGCCGCGATCCCCTGGCTTCGCAGCACCCGGACTGCGGCCTCTGCAAACGCCTGGTGCCGCGCGTAGTCCTGACCGAACGGGCTCTCCAGCAGCGGGTCGTGCACGAACGACAGCTCGCCAGCGCGCATCACGTCACCCCGGCCGCACGCGGCGCCCTCGGGCAGCTGCTCGCCCGCCCGGACCCCGGCGTCAAAAGCGAGCGAGAGGATCTCCGCCTCCGCCAGTCGGCGATGGCTCGGCAGCTCCGCTGCGGCCGGAAGCGGGAGGGTGCCCTGCCGCGCCGCGCGGATGGCATCCTCGACCGCGCTCCACATCGCGGCGTCTTTGACGGCGTCTACCTCCACGTCTGGGGTGGTGGGGTCAGCGGTGGTGCGGGGGAACGGGGGGGCATGGTCGAAGATTAGACCAAATACGTCTATGTAGCAACGTCGTACAGACACAATAGGTCCTGTTCCTAGCTGCCTCGCGCCGCCTACCCTCTCGTCGGAGCGGTATGGCAAGCAACGTCGGCAAGCGCGTCGGGAAGCGAATTCGTGAGCTGCGGGTGAGCGCTGGCCTCTCTCAGGCCAAGCTCGCCGAGCGGCTGGGGTCGGGCGTAGCGGTGGAGACGGTGAGCCGCTTTGAGCGGGGTGCGCAGGTCCCGAGCTTCGAGTGGGTCGAGCGCATCGCCATCGCCCTGGGCACCGACATCGACGGGTTCCTGACGGAGTTTTCAACCGCGGCTCCGCCCCCGCGCGCCGAACTGGATCGCATTCTCGCGCTGCTGAGGCCTTTGTCCGACGACGAGCTTACGCACGTTCGCGCCTTGCTTCGCGCGCACCTCAACGCCGTGGAAGGGGCGGTCTCGGCCGCACTCCGGCGACCGGACGCCGGCTGATCCCGTCAGCGCCGGAATCCGCGGCGTTCCAGTTGCCGCTCAAGCAGCGTGAACGAGGGATGTGTGCCCCGAGCACGACTCAGCGCGGTGCTCAAGGTGTATCGCTGTTCATCGACATGGCCGCCGAGGCGCATGAAAACCTCGCTCGGGTCGTTGTCGCGGGCCGCCATCCCATGCTCGGTGGCGATGAGCCGTTGACGCCGGATCAACCAGGTCTCGTCACGAACGCCCTGCTGGATCTCGTAGCCAGTGGGGCCGAGAAACAGCGCTGAGTCCTCGCGCTGCGACTCCCTTCGGAGCAGGTCCCACTGGGTGTCTGGCAAGTCGAGCACCGCCTGCGCCCCGGTGTCGAAGTGCCTGCCGCGGACCACCAGCTTGAGCAGGTTCGCGTCCGGGGCCGGCTCGTGAAGCAGGAAGGTCGCCGATCGACAGGCCGTCGCCCCCGACGCGCTGCCGGCCAACGCCTCGATGTGAAACTCGTAGAGTCCGGGTGCCTCAACGGCCTGAAGGATCGCCTGCAGGCACCCGTCTTGCGGGCTGTCAAGCGACAGCCAGGTGCTGCCGAGCAACGGCGTGCGGGCAAGCGTGGGCGAGAGCGAAAACTCGACCCGATGCGGCTCGAACAGGCCCTTCGGCTTGAGCAGCCACAGCACCCGCCCGGAGGGCACGTGATGCCGGGTGGGAATCACGTCGATGGACCGCACCACCACCGATCCCGCGACTCTGCGCCCAAGGAAGAGATCGAGGACAAATCGCCCGTCGTGGACGTAGCTCTTCGCGACCGAAGCGTCGTCCAGAACGACGTAGTGGAAAGACCCCGGTGGATGATCGTGGTGAACGACGTCGAGCGACACAGGCCCGCTCGAGGGGAATCGCAACCGCTGGGGTGCTGGACCCGTCCAGGGTCTGGAGCTCAACCCGAGGCGGGCGAGGGCCCGAGCGCTTCCAGCAACCATTCGCGCGAGCGCCTCGCCGGACCAGACCTGGATTTCCATCGGGAGCGAGTGCTGCTCAAGAAAGTGGAGCACATCGTTGGACACGTCGGTGACGCTGATGAGCACGAAGGCGTCGAGGGTCCCACCGTCGTGCCAGATGAGCTTCGGAGCGAGGTCGTTCATCGTGACGTCGCCGCTGAGGTTCTTGCACTCGAATACCCAGCGCTCCGGACCGTCCGGTCCCTGGCGCGTCGCCGAAAGGTCGAAACCGTACTGGCTGCCTGAGCGTTGCCGCCGGATACCGTCGAACCCGAGATCACGAAGCAGGCCGCTCGCCACCTCTTCCAGGAGGGCGCCCTTGAGCACAGCTGCCTGAAGCGCCACCAAGACGTCCGCCGGCTGCGCTTTGGGTGGTCGGGCCATGAGCGGCGCGAGGTAACCGCGCCCGTCGTCAGAGGAAGCGCAACACCGCACCGGAGAGCGTCTCGACCTGGGCCTCGACCTTCTTCAGGCGCCTGATGATCTCAAGGATCGCGGCCTCATGCTCGTCGCGTTCCCCGTCGCCAGCAACCGGGTTCCTCCTTTGCAGACTCGTCACCCGGCGCATCACGACCGTCGTGGCCTTCGTGAGCCGCAAGATCGCTTCGTCGAACCTGCCTTCGGCGAGAAAGGAGCGCTCGTCGCTCTGTTCCCGCCAGTTCGAGCAGATTTCGCCCTGCGACTCGCGCTCCGCACGATCGGCGGTCAACTCGGCACGCAAGGCGCGAATCTCGTCCCAGATGTCGTGATCGGAGGATCGAGGCGAGGCGCCCCTTTGGTATCGCCGGGGCCGTCCGGGCGGTGGCGGTGACGGGACCCGACCACCCCGCTCCCGTTGCTCCGAGCGGGCGGCTGGCCCAGGGACCTTGGCCACGGCACCCAACTCCCGTCGCTCTCGACTGGCCTGCGCGCGACAAGCGCCGCCACAGTACCGCGCGTCAGCGCGTCGTGGCGTGAACCGCCTGCCGCAGGATGGGAGCGCGCACAGCACGTCCATGCCATCGTCATCGACATCGGCCATCTCAGCGCCCTCTCCGACGCCAGGTGTGAACCCGGTCGCCGTCCAGCGTGATCACCTGATGGACGGGAAGCATCCTGTACCGTGCGTCGGCCCGGGCGTCGGCCTGCGCGTACCAGAGGTCGGGCTTCACAGCCGGAGCACGGGAATCGTCGTAGAGCCGACCGATCAAGCGGTCGAGGGCGCCCTCGTCCACCGTTAGCTCGCCTGGCGTGAGCGGCCCGTTGACGACTTCCGCTCCCTCGTCCTTCAGGCGCTGCGCGGTGATCTCAAACAGGCTCAGCAGACCAGAAGCGTCGCTGACCACAGCATGATCACGAAGAACGTGGCCGAGCTGGATGAGGAGTCGAAAGGTCGGCACGGTGTGCCCACGCTCAAGCTGGCTGAGCGCGGGGGCCGTGATCTGCAGCTCGGCTGCGAGCTCGTGCTGCGAGAGGTTCGCCGCTCGCCGCACGGTGAACACGCAGCGCCCGAGGATCGTCCCGGCGTCGATGAAGCGGTTTTCGAACGGGGTGGGCGGCATGGTCGATGCGAACATAATACGCCGCGCTTACCAAAGCTCGTCAACCGAACCTCATCCAGCCCGCACGACCCGAACCCGATGTCTCGAAAACCCCGTACAACCACCGACAGTTCGCCTGCGCCTGACGGTGCGGACGCGGGTGCGCTTGGTGAGGCTGCGGATCGGGAGCGTGCGCGTCGGCGTACGGCGGTGGCGCGGCTGATCGCCCGCGGCGCGATCCGCGCGGCGACAACCGTGGCCGCGCCCCGGACGCCCGAGCCCGACCATCACGAGGTCCCAGATGACCTGGATTGATGACGCCCGCTGTCCGGTCGAGGCGGTGGTCGGGCGATTGGGCTGGGAGGCTCTCGGGCGACGAGGCGTCCCGTGCCCGGCATGCCGGGCTGACAAACGCGATGCCCGTCGGCTCCCCGCGGGCCTGACGGCGGATGGCATGGGCTGGCGCTGCTTCAAGTGCGGCGCTGGCGGTAGCTCGATCGACTACGTCGCGTTCGCGTTGGCGGGGCAGGGCTTGACCCACCTTGATCCTGACCGGCGCCGGTCGATCCGTGCCTGGTTTCAGGCCGACGGGGGTACCGCCCGCCCCAAAAGCACGGTGCTGGCCTCCGCGCCCGGGCTCCCGGGGCGGCCCCCGCGCTCCGAAGTCCAGGCGCTCTGGGACGCCTCAGGTCCCCTTGCGCCGGTCATGGCAGATGGTCCCGCCCACGACGCCGACTTCACATCCTTCCTTGTCCGGAAGGGGCTGGCCCCCGTTGTGCAGCAGATCGACGGTGGAGGCCTCGCGCGGGCGACCCCGGACGCCAACACGTTCGACTGGCCCTGCTGGTGGCCTCGCGGGTGGGCCAGGATCTGGCGGCTCCTCGTCCGCGGGTACGAGCCGAGCGGTGACCTCGCCAGCCTTCACGCGCGGGGGGTCATCACCCTGGACCTACCAAACGGCGATCGTCTGCCAAAGACTGTCTGGCCCAAGTCGCCTCCGAAGCAGCGGTATGCCGCGGCCGGCCTGTTGTTCGCGGACGAGACCGCCTTGGCCATGATGCGTGGCGAGCGGACCCAAGTGGCCGTCGTGCTCGTCTGCGAGGGGTTGACAAGCTGGCTGGCGGCCGCGGCCTGGTCTCGCCGCGTTGGCTCGACCGACCACGCAGTCATCGGTGCGTGCAACGGATCGTTTGGTGCGCTCCGGCGCATCAGGTGGGGGGCCTCGCCGCCCCCGGTCGTTGCCTTGGTCGACGAGGACCCGACCGGCGACCGGTACTTCGCCGAGATCGTTGCAGCCTTGCCGGACAAGCGAGTTCACCGTGGTACGGTCGGAGGACGCGAGTGACCAAAAAACGGGACGTCGCTGATCTCCTGGCCGACGGCGGGGACCTGAGAGGCGTGATCGACGAGGCCCTTCGGAGTCCGCCCTCCACCTCGCGCGCGGTCGGGGCGATCTTCGTCACTGCGAACGCCACGTTCGAGCAGACGAAGGCCGGGCCGATTCAACTCTTGCCGTTCGTGCTTCGGTTCGAGGAAAATGTCCAGCGCCCCGAGGGGCACCTGGTTCGCGGCGTCGTGACCGGGAGCGGCATGGCGCCAACGCCGTTCGAGTTCCCAGCCGCCCTGCTCGGCGACGCGAGGCAGCTCAATCGTCAGCTCGCCGCGATGCTCGGGACACGGTTTCGCGACCCCGCGGGAAAGTTGCGGGCCGTGGTCGAAGCCTGGCTCGCGGCATCGACACCCCGCGATCTCGTCTACTCCCACGACTTCGGGTTCACAGACCGCGGGGACCAGTTCGTCATGCAGGCGGGCTCATTCCCGAACTCCGGGGTGCGATTCGGCCCGCCTCTCGGGTCCTCCGCCCATCACCTCGGCCTGCCGGAACCCAATCCGAGCCGCGCGCTCGCGGTCGCTGCCGACCTGATGAATCTTTGGCCGACCGTCACCAAAGACGGGCCGCTCGTACGTGCGCTCCTCGGCATCGTCGCCTGGAGCGTCGTCTGCCCGGTGCTTGAGGCCCGGAGCACGGTCGTCAGCCCGGTGCTGCCGTTCCTCCTCGGTCGATCCGGCACTGGAAAGAGTACCCATGCCGGACTCGTCCAGAGCTTTTTCGGCGATTTCGGAGCCCGAAAATCAGCGATCTCGTTCGGGAGTACCGCCCTGGCGGTCGAGGAAGAGGCGTACTGGTACCGCGGGTGCACCATGGTGGTCGGGGACGTCAAGGTTTCGATCCTTGGCGAAGGCGGCGCCGCGAAGTGGCTGGGGTTGCTTCAGCGCGCCGCGGATCGCGGGCACCGCCGACGGATGGACGTGTCAGGTGCCGGGCTCGGTGGCCGACCGAGTCGCACGACCCTCTTCTTCGAGGGGGAGGACCTCCCCACCCAGGAGGCGTCGGCTCTGGCCCGCCTGCTCGTGCTGAAGATCCCGGAGGCGGCCCGGGACACCGCGGCGATGCTTCGGCTGGAGGACCTCCGGAGCGGGCTGCCGCTGCTGACGCGATCATTGGCGGACGCACTCCTGGCGCAGGCCCCTTGGGATCAGCTCTTGTCGGCGTACCACCGCGAAGTGGAGCGGTGTACCACGAGGTTGGGGACGTCAACTAATGGTGTTCGGCTGGCGAGGTCCATAGCGGCCGTCCTGGTTGGGTGCAACGTCTGGACCTCGGTGCTCGGGCCCTCCGGGATCGAGTTGCCCTCGACCGCCGCGGCCTTGAGCGACGTCTTGATCGAACAGGGTCGGGCGGCGATCGACGAGGTTGAGGCTGGTTCACCAGCAGAGTCCTTCCTGGAGCTGGTCGATCAAGCGCTAAGCATGGGGGTGGCCTGGCTGGTCAGCGAAGCGTCCGGGACACGCCAATCGAAAGGGGATTGCATCGGCCGTGAGGAGGCCGGCGTCCAGTACCTCATGCCTGAGGTCGCCCTGAGTGTTCTGCGCCATCACCTGCCCGAGGCGGCGTCACGCCTCAAGCCGGCGGCGAGCATCGCAGAGGACCTCGCACGCCTGGGCTTGCTGCATGAGGTCGACAGGGGTCGACGGACGAAGAAGAAGAGAGTCCTCTACGGGGGAGGTCCGGTTTCTACCTGGGCCATTCACCGGACCCCCGAGGATTGCGGGTAGCTCCGGCGCGCGGAAAATGGTACCACTCCATTTACACGAACGGAGCGCTCCATGCCGCCTGCCCGCACCATCGCCTTCTATACGCGGGTCTCGACCGACCAGCAGGCCAACGCCGACGCGGGATCGCTGGACACCCAGGAGGCCCGCCTCGCGGCGTATCTGGTGGCGAATGGTGAGGAATCTGCTCCGTACCGCGTGTTTCGCGGGGAGGGTGAGTCGGCAAAATCGTTGGAACGGCCTGCGCTTCACACCCTGATGACCGCGATCAAGGCCGGCACCGTCTCCCGGGTGATGGTGACTCGAGTGGACCGGCTCTCGAGGTCGTTGCTGGACTTCTACCGGCTCACCGAACTGTTCAAGGAGCACGACGTCGCATTCGTGTCGGTGACAGAGCGCTTCGACACGACCAATGCGATGGGGCGGGCAATGTTGAACCTGCTGCTGGTCTTCGCCCAGCTGGAGCGGGAGACTACGGGGGAGCGCACGAAGGCGGCCATCAAATCGCGCGCCGAGCGTGGCCTGTGGAACGGCGGTCCGAGGCCTCTCGGGTACGACCCCGTGGCCGGCGGCCACCTCCAGGTGGTTCCCTCCGAAGCCGAACTCGTCGTCTTGATGTTCCACAAGTACGTCGAGCTTCGGAGCGCGCCACGGCTCGCCGGCTGGTTGAACGACCAGGGGCATCGGCAAAAAGAGTACTCGTCACGACGGAGAGGCGCAGTCGGCGGCAGGCCGTTCGCACCGCATAGTGTCCGTCAGATCCTGACGAACCGCATCTACCTGGGCGAGGTGTCTCTCGGCGAGGTGTCGTACCCGGCGAAGCACGCCCCCATTGTGGATGTCGAGCTCTTCGACCGCGTACAGGCGGTGATCGCGACGAACGAAAAGCACAAGGGCAGCGGGATCCAGCGGGCCAGGTACGACTACCTTCTGACCGGGCTGCTTCGGTGCGCCTGTGGCGGAGCCGCGACTCCGTCAGCCGGGAACGGAAAGGGCGGCCGCTACCACTACTACAGGTGCGTGGGTCTGGGCACGAAGGACCGGCATCATTGCGACGTCAAGCAGATGCGGGCCGAGCGCGTAGACGAGGCAGTCCTCGCCATTGTCCGAGAAGCCGCGAACGAACCCGCCAGGCTGGCGGAGGCCGTCCTGGAAGCCAATCGCATGGCAAAAGAGATGGTCAGCCCGATGCGGGTTCGGGTGGATCAGCTCCGAAAAGAGCTGACGGCCGCGCAGCGGGAGGCTGAGGAGCTGGTGGGCAAGGCGCTGGCGGCTGGGATCGCCGCAACCACCACCGTCAGGCAAATGCTGGACGCCGTCGAGGAGCGGCAGCGACAGGTCCGGACCGCCCTCAGCGCGGCCGAAGGTGAGCTGGCGGCGAGAGAGACCGACCAACTCGACCTCGAGGTGGTTGTACAGGCCATCCGCGGGTTCAACACCGCTTGGGAACACCTGACGCTGGTTGAGAAGCGCGAGCTCCTCGGACTCATGGTCGAGGAGGTCGTGCTGGTCGGCCCGGACCAGATCGAGGTCGCCATGCACGAGGGGCGGCGCGTGAACGCCTGGCTCGCGGCGGGCGGCCACGTTCCCACCGTTCCCGGTGACGTTCCCGGTCGAGCGGGCCACCGGGAACGCGGTGGGAACTCCGGCGGCGACCCGGCGATTCACCAGGGGTTCGCGGAGAGTGATGGTTGGCTCCCGCTCCCTGATTTGAACAGGGGACCCTCTGATTAACAGTCAGATGCTCTAACCAACTGAGCTAAGCGGGAATGCCCACCCATCTAACCATACGGCCCGGAGCCGTCAAGGCAGCAGGGACAGCGTCGATCGCCCGGCGGCAGAAGTAGCGCGGTACGCGGCGGCGCACGTGACCGGCTGTGCTCCCCTCGAACCCGTCGCGTCCGCGCCGGTCGGAGATTCGAGCTTCCCCAGCCCGCCCCCCAGCCCGCACCCGCCCGCCACCTCCGGCGTACGCTCCGGGAACCCGCTACGGCCTCGAGCCTCGGGGCGTCGCCAACGCCCCGCCTGCCCGTCGCCCCCTCGCCGACGCAAAGCCACGCCGACGCGACACGGTCGCCGTCGCGCCCTGGACCGGCCACAAACGACCGGTGCTCATACATCGGGACCGTAGGCAGCCAGCCGCGGCCCGCCCCTGCACCCCAGGGCCCGTGCGCCCGAACCTCCGCCGACGCCGACCACCCCACCCCTGGCCGGACCGCGGCGACAAGCGATAGTGGGATGCCACCCGACCGATCCACCGCGTAGCCAACGCATTGCCCACGCGGTCGGCCGGACCTCGGGACGGCACGGCCCCCGTGGCGCAGGCTGCCGACCCAGGGTGAGCGCCCGAGAACCAGGGCGCCCCACCAACAGCCGTCTCGCCCGGGCGTCTCTGCGCGAGCTGCAGCGGCAGCTTCACCAGCCTGGACAGGTGGGGAGCCGATGGCCAATTCACAAACCAATACGTTAGCTTCAACGCCATGCACGCCTGATCGCAAGCAGGGCTTGACTGGAGATCGGAAACAACACGAACCAACACAAGTCGGGCCCAGCCCGAGCGCGGGGGGGGGCCACGTCGGTCATCGCTGTTCCCGACGAGCGCCTCGCATCGGGCGGGCGCCGCAGCGAAGCGGCGAAGGCCGGCAGGCAACCCGGCCACGAGGTCCGCACAGCGATGCGACGCCAGGTTTCGATCACGCAGCGCATCGGTTCAGACGACGCGGCCGGGGATTCGCGATTTGTCAAAAAAAACTGGTGCCGAAGACCGGACTTGAACCGACGACCTGCTGTTTACGAAACAGCTGCTCTACCGACTGAGCTACTTCGGCGACGGGCGGGGTTTACCCAGCGAGTGCATGGTCGTCAACAGCTACACTGTGGGAATCGTGTTCGCCGCGCTCTCCCTTTCCGTCCTCGCCGCCTGCACCTCCGCCGTTCCGGCGATCGAGGCTGAACATAAACCATCGATATCCCGTGATTCCTGGCACCTCGTCGGCCTCGCTGACGACAGCCACATCCCGCTGCCTACGCTCCAGGACGGGCGCGACGTGCTGGGAACGGCGTGCTTCACGATCAACCAGCGGCTGACCGCCTTCGACCCGCAGCATCCCGCCGCAGGCCCTCCATGCGGAGTGGAGCAGTGGGCCGACGGGAGCGCGCAGTTCCGGCTGTACTGGGCTGGGCAAGCAGCACTGATCGAGCAGGGCACCGTGGAGCGGCGCGCTCTCGTGCGCTGGAACGCACTGGATGGCGTGCTCGCAGCCTGCCTGGGGCCGCCGCTGAACCTTCCGCCAGCGGCCGACCCCGAAGGCACGCGCACGACAGACGGCGAGACCTGGACGCTGCACTTCTCCGGGGCGAACCGCTGCGGTCTCGGCGGGACGATGCGGCTGTGGATGCGAGCCGACCGGAGCAACGTCGCCGGGGTCACGGTCGACGGGCGCGCATGGGCGGCCGGAGGCGCAGAGCTCGCCGCATCCCGACTGCTCGGACCATGAACAGCTGAAAACCTGGAGAATTCTCTCGTTGGCGCAGCGGCGGTGCGTTTCCTCCCCCGCGGCGCCGTTGGGTGCGCGATAATCGGCGGCATGGCTCAACGACACGCCACCCGACGCTACCCCGACACCCTGGCGTTCCTGCGCGACTGGCAGGAGCAGCTCTCGATGGACGCGATCCTGTTCGCCTCGGGCGCGCTCGACGACAAGCCTGCCGCGGAGATGAAGGTCGATCTGGTGCTTCCGGGCGGGGCGCGCGCGGGACCCATCGTGGCGCAGCTCATCAATCAATTCGATGACGGTTCGAGCGCCTTCCGCATCACCGACCTGCCAAAGCAGGTCGCCGACGCCGCGCTGGCAGCGACCACGGAAAAGGAAAAATGGAAGGCCTACCTGCTGGACACCGGGGAGCTCGCCCCGGCGCGTGAAGGTCCGCCACCGCCGACCGTCAGCGTGGTCCCGGCGGCCTCCACGCAGGAGCTCACCGCGTTGCGAGACCGGGTGAAGCGGCTGGAAGCTGACTTGTCGCGCGCACGGGCGGCAGCCCATTCCGCGCAGTCCACGCCGGGCCGGGGACCCGGTCCGAGCGAGCCCCAGCGCGGCGCGAGGGGGCTGGTGGTTCCCGAGGTGAGTCACCTTCAGCCCGTGGCATCCGGACAGTTGGGCGACAAGTCCCTCCGCGACATGTTCATGCGACTGTCCGTGGAGAAGCTCACCGGACTGCTGACCCTGGCCCTCCCCGAAGGCCGGACGCGATGGGCGTTCGTGCTCAAGGGGGGCCCGGTGGCCTTTCGCGCGGAGCCGATGCAGGAGCACGAGGTGCTCGGCATGCTGCTGCTCAAGGCAGGGAGCATCACGAAGGAGCAGCTCGCCGAGACGCTCCGGATCATGGAGGAGCGCGGCATACGCCAGGGAGAGGCGCTCATCGAGATGGGCGTGCTCACCTTCGCCCAGCTGGTCCTGATCCTTCAGAAGCAGTGCGAATTCGTGCTCGTCCAGACCATCGCAGAGACCACAGGCACCTGGACCTTCCACCAGCTCGACGAGCTACCCGAACGCTTCGTCGCGCCGCCGATGCGTGTCGCCGCCCACCTGTTCCGCGATCTACGAGCCAGGTGCAAGTCCATTCCCGCCGACGACATGTCTGCGTTCCTGCGCCCCCGGCTCGAGTCGTACGTGTACATCAAGGCGGGCGTCGAGCGCACGCTCGAGGAGATGCGGCTCTCGGCAGATGAGCAGGCCTTCCTCAAGATCATCGGTGGGACGAGCTTCCGCGTCCGGGAGGTCCCGAGCGTGTCGAACCTGTCGCGCGGTCAGACTGCGGGCATGCTCTGGTGCCTCACCGAGCTGGGCCTGATCGAGTACCGTGCCGACGCCGCAGCCGCGCGAGGGGAGGAGAAGAACGCGAGCTACATCGCCTCGCGCAAAGCCACGATCGACAAGGGGAGCTACTTCGATCAGCTCGAAGCCCACTGGATGTGCACCTCGGAGGACGTGGAGAAGGCCTGGAAGAAGTTCAACCAGGAATTCCCCGCGGACCAGCCGCAGAAATACGGCGCGGCGCACGAGGCGGACGTTCGGAAGATCATCGCGGGGGTTCGCCAGGCCTACGACACGCTCTCGAACGAAGCCAAACGCCGCGAGTACCGGTTGACGAAGATCGAGCGCGTCATGATCGAGCAGAGCGCCATCATGCTCGCCTCCAAGGGCGACATGGCGATCATGAAGGAGGCGATGGTGGAGGCCTACGACTGCTTCAGCAAGGCCGTAGAGCTGATGCCCAACGTCGGCGAGTACCGGCAGGGGCTGGAACGGGTGCGCGCCGCGCGCCGCTGACCCGTTCGAACCGCCGCCCCGAGTCGTCAGTACCGGACGATGGAGTCCACGATGTGCGGGGCGACCGCAGCGCGGCCGGGAAGGAACGTGAGCTCGATCACGAACGCCATCGCCACGATGGTGCCCCCGAGGCGCTCCACGAGCTTGGCGGTCGCGACCGCCGTGCCGCCGGTTGCGATGAGATCGTCGACGATCAGCACGCGCTGACCGGGGAGGATGGCATCCGTGTGCATGTCGAGCCGAGCAGTGCCGTACTCCAGCGCGTACTCCTCACTGATGCGCGAATAGGGCAGCTTCCCAGGCTTCCGTGCGGGCACGAACGCGGCGCCCAGGGCCAACGCGATCGGCGTTCCGAAGATGAACCCCCGGGACTCCATGCCGACGACGGCATCCACCTTCCCCGCGTAGCGCTCCACGTAGTAGTCCGTGACCGCCTGCAGCAGGTCCGGGCGCGCGAGCACCGGCGTGATGTCCTTGAAGACAATACCGGGCTTGGGAAAATCGGGGACGTCCCGGATGACGGACGTGAGACGTGTTTCCAGACTGGGCATGGGCTGCGATCTCCCTACGGCGTTGCAGTTTTGCTGCGGTTGGCGAACCACTTGACGAAGAACCACCCCGCTCCGACACCCGCGACGAGGGCGACGAACCACCACAGGTCGTGCTTGAGCACTTCAGAGAGCGCATCCGGGTTCTGGAGGAGATCCGGCCGCGAACCGATCGTGCGGGCACCGAACACCGCCAGCACACTGCACCACAGCGTCGAGCCGAGGAAGGTGACGATGGCGAACGTGGGGAAGGGCATGCGGACCAGCCCGGCAGGGAACCCGATGAGATGGCGCACCACGGGCAGCATGCGCGCCAGGAACACCCCCCCGGTCTCGTAGGTCGCGAGCCACCGTTCCGCGAGCTCCAGGCGCTCCGGCGGCAGCAGCAGGTAGCGGCCCCAGCGTGCGACGAAGGCTCGGCCCACCGTGGCGGTGAACAGGTAGGTGAGCGACGACCCGAAGGTGGAGCCGAGTCCCCCCGCCAGGATGACCCCCGGCATGCTCAGCTGGCCCTGGCTGGCCCAGTAGGCCGCAGGCGGCATGATGATCTCGGAGGGCACCGGGACGATGGTGCTTTCCAGCGCCATCATCACGAACACGCCGAGGTAGCCCCAGTCGCGCGTGAACTCGAACCACGCCTTCAGCATGTCGTGCATCATTTGGAATCCAGGCCGGAGCGCAGGGCATCGAGGAGATCGACGGCGGTGTGGTCGAGTTGGAGCGGCGTGACGGTTGCCCAGCCGGCCTCACACACGTGCCCGTCGCTGTCGGCCGCGCCCTCGAACCGGTCGTGGCCACCGCCGATCCAGTAGTAGGTGCGCCCGCGCGGGTCCTCGCGCACGTCGACCATGGGCTGGTAGTGGCGCCGACCAAGACGCGTCACCTTGAGGCCTCGCGGCTCGGCGACGTCTGGCACGTTGAGGTTCAGGAGCACGCCGGGCGTGGGCGGGTGGGCGAGGAGGTGCTCCGCCACCCGGCGGGTGAACCGCCCAGCGACTGCCCAGTGCGGCTCCTGCCCCGGCTGGATCCAGAGGCTCGCCGAGAGCGCCCGAAGCCCGAAGCACGCGGCCTCCCGCGCGCCCGCGACGGTCCCCGAGTAGTACACGTCGGTGGCGAGGTTCGACCCGGAGTTGATACCCGACACCACCAGGTCGGGGCGCGCAGGCAGGAGCTCGTTCACCCCGAGGTACACGCAGTCGGCCGGCGTGCCGCTCACCGCCCACGCACGCTCCCCTCGAGGCAACGCACGAATCGGCTCACGCATGGAGAGCGCGTGCGATTTTGCAGATTGCTCCGTGAGCGGCGCGATCGTCCAGATCGTCCCGAGCCCCGAGAGAGCCTCTTCCAAGGCCCGGAGTCCCGGGGCATCGTATCCATCGTCGTTGGTCAGCAGAATGTTCAAGGGAATCCGAGGCTACCGGGCGGATTCCCCCGTTAACCGCTTCCCTCCCGGTCCCCCAGCGAATTACGCTGTGCACGTAGCCTCGGCCCGTCGGCCGAGACTGCGAAGGTCCCAACGATGCGCCCCCGTTACGCCGATCTCTTCCAGCGCATGCGCGATCCGGACCCGATCCTCTCCGATGCCGCCTTCGATGCCGTGCTGTTCGACCGCGAGGACGCCATCCCGGATCTGGTGGACTGCTACGAGCGGAGCCGGAAGGACGACGAGCTGCGCTTCCTGGTGGTCCAGCTCCTCGGCTTCTCCGGGTCACGGAAAGCGGTGCCCGCCCTCCTCACCGCCCTCGAAGACCGCGAGCCGAAGGTGCGTGCGGAGGCATGCCGCTCTCTCGAGGACATCAACGCGCGGGAGTGCATCCCCGCGCTCGAAGCGCGGCTGGGCGACCTGGACCCCAGCGTTCGCATCGCGGCCGCAGAGGCCCTGATCGAGATGCAGAAGACCGGCTGATCACATCGCCAGGCGGTAGCCCACACCCCAGGCCGTCTTGATCCTGTCGCCATCCTGACCCAACTTGCGCCGAAGGCGGCTCACGTGGGTCTGCAGCGCCTGCTCGGTGGCCTCCTCGCCGCCCAGGGTGAGCACGAGATCGTCCCGACGAACGGTGAGCCCGGCGTGCTCGACGAGGATCTCGAACAGACGGAACTCGGTGGGTGTGAGGTGCGCCTGCTCCCCAGCGACCGTGACGAGGCGAGCCCCGAGGTCGATCATCACGTCCCCGAAGGTCTGAACGCGGTCCACTCCCCGCCCGGAGACGGGACGACGGAGGCGTGCACGCACGCGTGCCAACAGTTCGTCGCTCCGGAACGGCTTGGTGATGTAGTCATCCGCGCCGAGATCGAGGCCAGTGACCTTCTCCTCGCCCTCGTCGCGTGCGGTGAGGATGATGATCGGGATGTCGCTCCGCTGGCGCATCTGGCCAAGAAGCTCGAAGCCCGAGACAGACGGCAGGATGAGGTCGAGCAGCACCAGATCGAACTCGCCAGCGACGAACATCGCGAGGCCTTCTTCGCCATCGCGCGCGACCTCGACATGGTAGCCGTGGAAGGTGAGCGCATCGCGAATCACCTGTGCCGTCACGGCGTCATCTTCAACAACAAGAATTCTGGCCATACGGACAGCATACCCAGTGGGAGGTGTGAACGCCATGCCACTGTGCACAGGGCGCGTGCTCAACATCCGTCGTTCCGAAGGCCGGGGGTACCGTAGTCTGTGCTCGTCGAACCGATGTGGCTGGTGCTCACGCACCAGTTGGCCCCGGAGTCGTTCGAGGTCGAGTCATAGGCGGACGGCTTCAGGTCGAGGCTCGCCCCCGTGGGGTCCGGGAAGGTCGCGCCACCATCGTAGTCGACCTTGTCGATCAGGGTGCCGCTCTCGTACAGCCGGATCTCGTCGTCCGCGTTCGCGAGCTGGAAGGTGCCGAGGCCGCCGTAGACGTAGTCGGCTGTCACCCCGCCGTTCAGCGTCGTGGTGCCGTTCCGCGCGAGCACGGCATAGTCCCCCGCGGGCACGAGCACGGAAGCCGTCGGCGGCATGAGGATGCTCTCGCCGTCCTTGTCGGAGATCGTCCACTGGCACATCCGGATGTCGGTGCTGGTCGTGTTGTAGACCTCGAACCACTCGCCGTCCGTGTCCGTGATCGGGAGCGCCGGGTCCTTCATGATCTCGGTGATGATGAGGTCGCCGTCGGTGAGCAACCCCTCGTCGCAGAGGTCGTCGCAGTCGTTGTCGAAGCCGTCCCGGATCTCGGGGGCGCCGGCGTAGATCGCGGGCTCGGTGTCGTTGCAGTCGGTTCCCCGGTAGGCGGCGGAGTCGTCGCCATCCCCGTCCTGGTCGTAGTCGGAGCCGCCGGAGCAGTCGGAGTCCACGCCGTCGTACCAGACCTCGTGCGCAGCCGGTGAGACCGCTGCACTTCCGTCGTTGCAGTCCGTGCCGCCGTAGGCGCTCGCGTCGTATCCGTCGAGATCCGCGTCGTAGTCGGAGGCGCCGTCGCAGTTGGCGTCGACGCCGTCGTAGTACACCTCGGTGGCACCCGGATGCGTGCTGGCTCGCGTGTCGTCGCAGTCAGCGCCGCCGTAGGCGGAGGCGGCGAAGGTGTCACCATCTTGATCGAAGTCGCTGGCGCCGTCGCAGTTCTGATCGGTCCCGTCGTACCAGATCTCGGTCGCGCCGGGGTGCACTGCCGCGTTCGTGTCGATGCAGTCCGTACCCCCGAAGCCCGAAGAGTTGTAGCCGTCGCCGTCCTGATCATAGTCGTTCGCGCCGTCGCAGTTCGCGTCCACGCCGTCGTACCAGGCGTCTGTCGCGAGCGGATGGATGCTCGCGCTCGAGTCGTTGCAGTCGTCGCCGCCGTAGAGCGCGGCGTCGTAGCCGTCCACATCGGCGTCGTAGTCGTCTGCGCCGTCACAATTGGCATCCACGCCGTCGTACCAGACGTCGGATGCGCCGCTGTGGACGGCGGGATCCGCATCGTCGCAGTCCGAGCCGCCGTAGAGATCGGAGTTGTCACCGTCCGCATCGGCGTCGAAGTCCGAGGCGCTGTCACAGTTGGAGTCCACGCCGTCGTACCAGGCGTCCGTGGCGCCGGGGTGCACGGAGGCGTCCCCGTCGTTGCAGTCGTCCCCGCCGAAGTGGTTGTTGTCGTGGCCGTCTGCGTCGCGGTCGTAGTCGTCGGCGCCGTCGCAGTTCCCGTCGACTCCGTCGTACCAGGCGTCCGTCGCGCCCGAGTAGATGCGCGCGTTCGCGTCGTTGCAGTCGCTCCCGCCGTAGGTCGTCGCGTCCTGCCCGTCCCGATCGCGATCGTAGTCC
Source organism: uncultured Pseudomonadota bacterium (assembly GCA_903875225.1). Taxonomy (GTDB): domain Bacteria; phylum Myxococcota_A; class UBA796; order UBA796; family SXON01; genus CAIUMM01. Next base: position 37,277 of record CAIQVJ010000110.1, on the reverse strand, counting down.
GACCGGCCGTCGCAATTCTCGTCCACGCCGTCGTACCAGGTCTCCGCGACCCCGGGGTTCACCGTGGCGTTGGTGTCGTCGCAGTCCGTGCCCCCGTAGTCGACAGACGAGTACCCGTCTCCGTCCGCGTCGTAGTCCACGGCCTCGTCGCAGTTGGAGTCCACGCCGTCGTACGGGTCGTCGGGCGCACCCGGGTGGATGGAGGCGTCGGTGTCGTTGCAGTCGTCCCCGCCCCAGCTCATGGACACGTAGCCGTCAGCATCCGCGTCGTAGTCGTTGTCCCCCGCGCAGTCGGAGTCCACCCCGTCGTACCAGCTCTCCGGGGCGCCCGGAAAAACGCCGGCGTTGGTGTCGTCGCAGTCGTCGCCGCCGTACAGCGAGCTGTCGTGCCCGTCGTGGTCGGCATCGAAGTCGTCCGCACCGTCACAGTTCGAGTCGATCCCGTCGTAGACGCTGTCCGGAGCATCCGGGCGGATCGCGGCGTCCGTGTCGTCGCAGTCCCCTCCCCCGTAGTCCACGGCGCGGTAGCCATCGGCATCCGCGTCGTAGTCGTCGTCGCCAGCGCAGTCGGAGTCCACGCCGTCGTACCAGGTCTCGTCGGCCCCCGGGAATACGGTCCCGTCGGTGTCGTCGCAGTCCGTGCCGCCCGCTTCGGTGGCGTCGAAGCCGTCCCCGTCGAGGTCGTTGTCGGAGTCCCCCGCGCAGTCGGAGTCGATGCCGTCGTACGCAGTGTCCGGCGCGCCGGGGTGGACCGTGGCGTCCGAGTCGTTGCAGTCGCCGTCGACCTCGGTGTAGCCGTCCCCATCGTCGTCGAACAGGTCCGTGGTGTCGTCCACGAGCCCGTTGCAGTCGTTGTCGGCGCCATCGCCCACCTCGGTGCCACCGGGAAAGCTGTTCGGATCGTGATCGTCACAGTCGCCATCGCAGTCGGTCACGCCGTCGCCGTCCTGGTCGAGGCACGAGTCCATGGTGAACGAGACCGTGCAGGTGTCGATGAGCCCGGCCGGATCGGTGATCGAGAGCGAGAGCTGCTGTGCGCCGCCCGAGAGCCCGGTGAGGTCGAGCGCGATCTGGCCGTAGGAGTCGGGGTTGCCGGACCACAGCTCCCCGTCGATCGAGGAGTCGAGCGTCGCGAGGAGCAGGTTGGGGTCCGATTCCGAGTCGGTGCCCGAGCCGGTGAACGGCACGGTGTCTGTCGTGAGGTAGAAGCTGCCCGTGACGGGGCTGACGATCGCGCACCGCGGCGGGGAATTCTGGAGGGGGGAGACGGTCACCTCGTCCGAGCCCTCCTGGCCGAGCGAGTCGACGGCGTTGAGGGAGAGCGTCTGGGTCTGATCCGAGAGGTCGATCGAGAGCCCGAGGTTGCCGCCTTCGCAGTCGTCGACGGGCGTCGCGGTGTCCGAGGGCTCATGCTGCCACAGGAGCCCGTCGATCGAGCCCTGGAGCGAGAGGTCCACCCCGTCCAGCCCGTCCTCGTCGTCCACCTGCGCGCAGATCTCCAGCGGTTCGCCCGGCGTGAAGGTGCCGGTGGAGAGCGGGCGGATGAACGCGACGTCCGGTGCGGCATCCGTGCTCTTGAGCGTGGTCTGGCCGCAGCCGACGAGCGCCAGCAGCACGAGAGGGAGCACGACGTGGAGGCGGGCGAGGTCGGACACGGGAGCTTCCGGGATCCGCGCCCAGATACCACAGTTGGGGGCGATCCGCGTGGGGGTTTTGGGGGGCCCGCTCCCAGTGCCGACGCGGCGGCCGATCAGCCCGGGAGCATCATCGTCCTGGGGGCGGTGGGCGGGAGAGCTCGGACGAGATCGAGGAGCGGACGCATCAACTTCTCCGCTCCGACCGAGTTCAGGTGGTTGCCGTCCCGGTACAGAACCTCGTCCCCTTCCTTCGCATAGCAGGTCGTCTCGTCACAGAAAGGGGACCGGGCGTCGAAGAACACCGCATTCGGGTGCAGAATGCGGAGCCGGTCCACCACGGAGAGGTAGACTGCATCGCGGCCCTCGAGCAGGGCACGGCTCTTCCCGCATGGGTCCAGGAGCCTGTGGCCACCGAGGCCGAACGGGCGCCGGGTGCACTCCTCGGGAGGGCGCCTGACGAGCAGCATCGACACCGAGGTAGAACTGCTCCTCGCTCGCGAGCGACCAGAGGTGCAGCAGCGGTCTTCCGGCCGAGGCCGAATCGAAGTAGCCGGCCTCCTGCCACAGCACGAAGTTGGTCGCAAAGCCCACCGCGCCTGCCACATGCTTCCCAAGTTGTCCGAACTCGTCCGCAGACAGCGCCACCCAACCAATCGCCGCCCGACCGCACGGCGAGGGCGCGCAGTCCGTCGATGTCACCCCGACAGGAGCCTGCATGTCTGGCCCGGGCGACGATGCGGGCTGTGGGAGACGCGCAGCCGAAGCAGGGAGAAGCCCGGCGACCTCGGCGCCCGGCCCGGCCCACGGTGCTCACTTCGGAGCCCGGCTCCGTACTCCACCTGCGCCGTCAGGTCGGGCCGCCCAGCGCTCGGAGAGGGCCTGACGCAAGGAGGCTTCCACCCCATCTGTGAGCATCATCGAGCCTGCGACGCTCAGGTGCGTCTCGTCCTGGTACCGCGCCACCCCGCTCCGGGCCGCGGCGCAGGTCGCGTCGTCACAGAGCGCCGGGTACGGGTCGAACGTGAGCGCGCCCGGGTGCGCCCTGGCGATGGCCTGCTCCACCTCCAGCGCGGGCGCACGATCAGCCTCCGAGCCGGCCCGGGAAACCTCGAAGTCGGGGATGCCGAACACGTTGGAGAACAGCGAGGTGCCATCGGTGTAGCCGTGCATCTCAGGGGCAGCGTCGATGATCACGACGGGGATCCCGGCCGCTGTCAGCGCGGATACGACGGGCTCGAGCCCCCGCCGCCAGAGCGCCGCCGCGTCGGCGATCGACGCCGCGCGGCCGTGGTGGTCGGTCGCGACCGTCCGCCAGCCCCACTCGGGGTGCACGTAGCCGGCCGACCGATTGGAGATGACGACCACGCCCGGCGGAGTGTCCAGCGCATAGGCCAGCACCGCCTTCTGCCAGGCCCGGCAGGGATGATCGTGCGACCCGCTCGACTCGCGGCCGAGAAACGGGCAGCCGGTGTGGGTCGTGACGACGGTGTCGAACCCGAGCCGCGTCGCCGCCGCGATCGTGCCGTCGGCCACGGCGTAGGCTTGGGAGTCGCCGGCGAGCAGGACGCTGCCAACGGGCGACGTGGGTCCGAACCGGCATTTACCTGGATTGAGCGCGATGTTCACGCACCCGGCATCGACCACGGCGTGCTGCGATCGCATGCTGCCATCGCCCCGCGCCCCATCCCCATCCCCGAGGCTTCCCTCCGCCCCGGAGGTGCCCGACGCGGCGTCCGACACCCGCGGGACCGTCCCGAGCCCCCACCGCCGGGTCGCGCCCGCCTGCAACACCCCGGAGACGGCGAGGGGCACCCCGACGGTGCAAAGGACCAACGCCGTCGCCAACCACCGCGTGCGTGGCCGAAACGCACGGATCGGCTGCTCGACGAACCGGTAGGAGAGCATCGCCGGGACCAGGGCCACCACCGCCGCGATCGGCGGCACCAGCGCCTTGTTCGGGACCAGCAGCACGCTGAACACGATCACCGGCCAATGCCACAGGTACCACGAGTAGGAGGCATCCCCGATGGCAACCATCGGTCGGAGCGCGAGCAGGCGGCTCACCCCGACCGGCCTCTGCGCGCCTGCGATGAGGAGGAGCGCGGTACCCAGGACCGGAACGAGCACCACGAGCCCCGGAAAGGTCATCGAGGCGTCGATCCCGAGCGCCGAGGCCGCGATCAATGCAGTCCCCAAAAGGCCCGCGGCGTGGGTGGCACCAGGGGAGACCTGGGGCAGCCGCGCCAGCGACAACCCCAGGAACGCACCCACCGCGAACTCCCACGCGCGCGTCAGGGAGCTGTAGAAGGCAAAGGATGCCGGCCCGCCGAAGAACTCGGACGAAGAGAGCCAGGTGGAAGGTCCGTAGTCGAGCGTGACCGACCCGGCAAAGGAGGCGATTGCAAGCCCGAGGACGGCGAACAGGGCCGGGAGTCGCTCACGCCCCGTCCTGCGCGCAACCGTCCACCCGAGCACGAGCAGCGCCGGGAACAGCAGGTAGAACTGCTCCTCGACCGAGAGCGACCAGGTGTTCAACAGCGGGTTCAACGTGGCGCTGTCGGCGAAGTAGTCCCCCGCGGCGTGGGCGATCACGAAGTTGGCCGAGAGCAGCATGGCGCCAGCACCGGTGCTCGCGGTGGCCTGCTGCGGTCCGAAGGGGCTCTGGAGCACGATGGAGGCCAGGGCAACGAGCGTGACCGTCAGCGCCAACGCGGGTGTGAGGCGCAGGAACCGGCGGAAGTAGAATTGCCGCAGCGCCACCGCTCCCGTACCCACCCACTCGCGGAGCAGCATGCAGGTGATCACGAACCCGGAGATGACGAAGAAGACATCGACTCCAACGAACCCGCCGGGCACCGGCAGCCGGGAGTGGAACGCGACGACCAGCAGGACGGCAACAGCGCGGAGTCCCTGAATGTCCGCCCGACGCCCAGCGGCGTTCGCCCCAGGCGCGGTCTCGGCAGGCGCCCGATCCACCTCGCTAGTCGCGGCCCGCGAGCACCGGCGCGCCCACGAGCGTTCGGGTTCCCCGCCCCCGCGAAACGAGCAGCAGCGTGCCCAGCACCAGGAGCCAGGCCAGCATGTCCTCCAGCTGCTCGAACAGGCGGTACGGCGGGGGCGCGTCTGTCGTGAAGAGCATGCCCGCGACCTCGGCGCTGATCGCAGCGAGCCGCACGCACACCGCGGCACAGGCACCGGTGCGTCCCACATCTCCGGCAAACCGCTCCACACCGAGCACCACCAGGGCAGGAGGCAGGAGCACCTTCACCAGCAGCGCGAGCCCGACGATGGGCCAGAGCTTGAAGTGGAGATCACCCGGCAGCCAGCGGATCGCGAATGCAAAGTCGAGCCCGTTGGAGCGCAGCCGCGCCGAGTGCGCGAGGCTCAGGTATCCACCCAGCACCGCGATCGCGGGGATGAGCCACCGGCGGAGCTGTGCGTCGGAGGAGGCGAGCCGCGCCGCAGCGGCAGCAAGGAGGACGACCGCCACCACGCCCATCGAGTCCGATCGCCCGTACCAGGGAACAGCCGCCCAGGCCCCGATAGCGGGCAGCGCCGCCGGGAAGCGCAGCGCCGCGACCAGCACGCCCGCAGTGATGGCCGCGAGCGGGTAGTCGCCCACGTGGACGAGCCCGCTCGCCCCGACCCCGGCCACGAGCGCGGCTACGACCTTCGCAACCCGGCCGGCGGGCAGCGCTGCGGCGAACCCGGCCCACAGGAGGCACCCGACCGCGGTGGGCAGATCACGAAGGTGCGGAAAGTTCTTGATCGTGAACGTGCCCACCTGGATGTCGCCAAGCTCGTACACGGCGCCGACGATCGCCGCGACAAGGAGCACCACCTCGAGCCAACGCCGTCGGGAGAGCGGCCCGAGCCGGTACAGGCTGGGGAGGGCGAGCCCGAGCGTAGCCAGGGCGATGAGGTTCGCGCCCGACTGGAAGATCCCGTAGTTGTAGATCGTCGCCGGCAGGACCATCCCGAAGAGCAGCAGGGCCACGACGAGGCCCCGCCCGTCCCGGCGCAGCGGGTAACCGCCGATCCCTCCGACCATCGCGACGCCGAGGATCGGCCCGCGCACCCACGGGAACGTCGGCGAGTAGTGGATCGTGGGCAGGACCCGCAGGTAGATCAGGCCGACCACGCCGGCGAGCGCGAGGCCTCCAGCGAAGTAGCCACGCATCGGGGCCGGGAGCGTGCGGACTGCGAGCCCACCGATGAGGAGGGCAGCGATGGCCACCCACACCGGGCTGATCCCCCGCCGCACGGTACCCACGTAGGTCTGCCGCTCGGCCACGGCGCGCAGCTCACTGCCTTCAGGCAACCGATCCGCGAGGTTCGCCCCCTCGTAGTTTGCCGGCGGGAGCAGCCCGAGCTCGGCCCCGACGAGGAACCGGTAGGTGCTGATGGGCAAGCGCTCCTTCACCGGGGCGTTGCCGAACAGCTCGCCGTCCGAGAGGAACACGGTTGGGATGTTCAACCCGAAGATGTGCCGCCCACTGAGCGAGTGACCGTGGTCTCCGCACACCACGAGGCGGTACTCGGGAGGGAGTGCAGCGACGAGCGCCTCCCCGTCGTCGTTCAGCCGCCTGATCGCCGCGTCGTACTTGGGGGTGCCGACGGGAAAATGGTGCGCCACCTCGTCAAGGAACGGGTAGTGCCATACCACCAGATCGATCCCCTCCCCGATGTACTGCTTCGCGTGGGCCCAACCCGCAGCGCTGTCACCGTGCCAGTCCCGGGTGAGCGAGCGGGAGTAGGCCGAGTACTCCTTCTCGTGCACGACCGCGGTGGTGCGGCCCGAGTCGACCACGTCGGAGAACACGCTGCTGTTCACCGTCGTGCCCGCAGAGACCAGATTGTGGTACACCCCGAGCAGGCCCGCAGTCGCGGTGCCCATGAACGCCTCGCTCACGCACGGGACGGTCTGCCGCTCGAGGCACGGCTCGATCTCGGCGACGAACCCGTGGTCCCGGAACGGCTTCAGGAAGGCGAGCCGCTCGTCCCGTGCGTCCTCCGGGCGCAGTCCGTCCACCACCAGGACGACGAGCTTGCGCGCAGGGGCCGAGGGAGACGCCGCTACCGGGATGCCGGGCTCGTTGGTCTCCGTGCCCGACGTCAGAAACAGGTGCACCGACGTCAGGAAGACGAGGGTGAGCAGGCAAGCCGCGAGGAAGATCCACACCGGACCGCCGTTCGGCAGGCGCAGTGCGGGGTTCGGGGCAGGACTGGTCACTTCGCTCGCACCGGCTGGGACGGGCCAGTAACCCAGCGTGCGCAGCGCCCGTCCCACCGTGACGCCGCTGTCGCGTCCCTGGGGGGAGGTTGACGAATAATGACCTTTCTACCATGATGGCACGCCCATTGCTCAAGGGAGGGCAACCCAACCCGGAGTCCTCATGTACGTCCTTCTCCTCCTCACCGCCTGCCAGAATGAAGTCGAAGCCAGGGCCGCAGCCGACCTGCAGCTCGAGAACGCCACGGTCACCACCGATGCGTGCGTGGACTGGGGCACCTGCTCGGGCGACGCGATCGCCGATGGCGCGCTCGCCGTCACCTCCACCGGCGGCGAGTCCGCCGTAGACCTGGGCATCACGGTCGGCGAGGTCGTACTGGCGGTGCACTCGCCCACCGGCGCGGACCTGAGCGCCTACGCGGGGCACACGGTCACCGCCGCCGTGAACTACGACTGGATGCTACCCGCCAGCCTGGAGCTTCGGGACGAGAGCGGCCTCCTCTACGTGGTCGAGTCGGGCGCGGGCAACGCGTTCTCGGACGTCGACGTGCAGTACGGCGAAGCACTGGGGAGCCTCGTCGACGAGGCGGACTACAAGCTCACGTTCCACGCGCTCGACATCACCACAGACAGCGGCGTCGTCTCCGTGAAGCCCGGCGAGATGAAGACCGTGACGATCGACGGCGCGATGTACCGCTTCGGAGCCATCGCGGCGTACGACGTCGCCACCATCCCCGGCGGCATGTACTCCGACTGTGGGGGTGAGAGCCCGATGCTCAGCTACGAGCTCGTCCGCATCGAGGCCGACCGCACCTGGGCCGGCATCCAGCGCCCGGCGGAGCTCGACATGGCGGCCGCGAGCGGCTGCGGGGGGTAGCCCGTTCAGTGGCAGTAGCTGGGGCTGGTCGCGGCGTCGGCGCAGGGGTCGATGATGGGCTCGCCGTTCTCCTCGGCGCGCTTCCGCGCGTAGGCGTCCTGCGCATCGAGGTAGGACTGGAACAGGTCCTCGGCGGGTGCCGGCGCGTTCATCACGGAGTTGTACGCGTCACGAAGCATCGCCGCATAGGCCTGATCCGCCTCCTTCTGCGAGGCTGTGTACGTCGTCACCAGCTGGCTGAACGGGTAGCTCGTCTCGGTGCCGCCGTACCTGTCGATCAGCACGCCACAGTCGCTCTCCCCCACCGAGGTGACCGTCGCGCTGATCCAGTGCTTGGACCCGGGCGTGACGATCCGCACGTCGTTCCCTGGCACGCAGTCCGCCACGGTGCCGAGCGGCGGCGCATAGTAGTGATCCACGACCCGGTGGTGGACGGTCCCGTTCTTCGAGACCCGGCTGCGAATCTCCTCCCAGTCCCCATTGTCTGCGTACATCCGGCGCCCTTTCAACAACGCGTCGCCGTTCCACTCCCCCGTGGCGGTGTCCCCGTTCGGTAACCGGAGCTCCCCCTGGCCCAGGAGGCCGAAGGTCTTGCTCACCCCACCCTGGTAGCGGAGCCCGGCCCCGGTGAAGAGCGTCCCGCTCACGGGGTTGTCATCCACGGCCGTGCCCCGGAAGAACAGGGCACCGGTGAACCCCTCCGGATGCCGCACCATCACCCGGAGAAAGGTGCCCTCCATCGAGCCCGCGCGGAATTCGCCAGCGATGTAGACGAGCCAGGCCCCGTCGGCGGACTCGATCCAGGCCTCACCCCGCCCTTCGGCCGTGCCGTCCGAACAGCCGCCGTTGTAGCCGAGGAGCTTGTCGCCATCGACCGTGGGGACGAGGCAGTTGGGCCCGTCGGCGGGAGGAAAGGGGGGCGTCCACTCCGGGCGTTCCTGGAGGTCGGAGGTGGAGTAGGCCTCCCAGGCGGCAGCGCCTTCGGGGGAGACGGCGTCGCCGGCGAACGCCGGCAGGGCGAAGGCAAGGAGGGTCAGCATGCGGTTCCTCGCCGAATTCGTAGCTGGTTCCGCGACGCCCGGGATCAGTCAGGCGGCCGAGGGTGAACCGCTCCACCCCGCCGGCATGCGGCGAGGAGGGTCTACTCCGCCGACGGCTCGGCGCCCCCCCCCGGCATCGGATCACGGAGCCCGACCGGCTCGGCGCCGAACACGAGCCGACGGGACACCGCCCAGGCGAACGCCGCCAGGGGGATCACCCCGAGCCCGTCTGAGAGGTAGTGCCAGCCGAACGTGAGGGTGGCCAACCACGTGAGCAGGGTGATCGGCACCATCAGGAGGAGCATGCGCCGCTCGTAGTGCCATGCGAAGCCGCACAGCAACATGCAGTGGCCCACGTGCAGACTCGGGAACGCAGCGATCCCCGTGAACGACTTGGTCCCGAGCTCCCGGTGCGCTGCCCCGGCCGCGACGCTCTCCTGCCAGGACTTCAGGAGCCCCTCCTGGGCGCCCCAGCAGTCGATCCCCATCGACTTCATCCACGTGTACTGGTCGCGGACGAAGAAGCACGGCCCCCAGGTGGGCCACACTGCGCTGACGGTGATGCCCGCGAGGTAGAGCACCGCCATCGAGGTGAACAGGTGCCGCACGTGGCGCGGGCCACTCTGAAGATGAAGGTACAACGCCATCAACGTCATGAAGATGTAGTCGTGGCGGTACATGCGGTCCAACGCGTGCGCCACCGATGGGGATTCCCGCAACCCCCGGGCGGCCTCCACGACGTCGAAGCCCCCCAACAGGGTGCGCTCGAACTGGTGCAGCGCGTAGTCGTGCACCGCGGGGTTGAACACCGGGATGCGAGTCTTGATGTTGGTGTAGACGGTGATGTAGGCGAACAGGAAGACGGTCACCCGCATGAGCGTGACGTCGCTCTGCAGGTCGAGCCCGTTGTGCCAGGCGGAGGCCGAGGGGTGGTTCCGGCGCCACACCTGGACCGTGCGCGCCGCCACGAGGATGAGGATGAAGTTGGCGCCGAACATCGGCTCGTAGCCGAGCACCACGCGGTTGATGGAGAACCCGGTGCCGGTGCTCCAGCAGGCGAGCGCAGCCACGGCGGCGACCGCGAGCAGCGCGATCTCTTCGGGCCACGGGAGCATCCAGTCGGGGAGCGGCCAGCGGCGGGCGGACTTCAGCGATTCCATCGCGGACCGGCCTATTCCGCCCACGCGCAGGCTGCGGGCCGGGGCACCCACCCGCTCGCACGCTACATTCGGGCCATGCCCCAGACCCCCGAGACCTTTCGCGCAGACCTCTTCGAGAACCAGGTGGCCGTGATCACCGGGGGGGGCACCGGGATCGGCAGGGAGCTGGCGCTGCGGCTCGCCGGCCTCGGGGCCGACGTCGCCCTCGCCGGCCGCCGGTCTGGCCCGCTGGAGGCCACCGCGGCGGAGGTCCGAGCGCTTGGCCGACGCGCCATCGCAGTACCCACCGACGTTCGCGACGCCGCACAGTGCACGACCCTGATGCAGCGCACCGTCGACGAACTCGGGCGCCTCGACACCCTGGTGTGTGGAGCCGCGGGGAATTTCATCTGCCCATCGATCTCCCTCACGCCGAACGGTTGGAGGAGCGTCGTCGAGATCATCCTGAACGGCACGTTCTTCTCGGCCCAGGCAGCCGCGCGCCACATGATCGACAGCGGCGGTGGGAACATCCTCGCGCTCACCGCGACCTATGCGTGGACCGGCGGACCGGCCACCGCGCCCTCGGCTGCCGCGAAGGCGGCTGTCAACAGTCTCGTGCAGTCCCTCGGGGTGGAGTGGGCCGCGGCCGGGATCCGGGTGAACGCGGTCGCCCCCGGGCCGGTCGACACCGAGAAGTCCAGGACGAACCTGTGGCCCGACCCGGAGATCCGCGATCGCATCCGGCGCACGATCCCGCTCGGCCGGTTCGGCGGGGCCGACACGGTCGTCGACGCGTGCGTGTTCCTGCTCTCACCCGCCGCGAGCTTCATCACCGGCGAGGTCCTCGTCGTGGACGGCGGTCAGTGGCTCAACAAGGGGTTGATGGCGTTGTAGGTCACCACGTACTGGCCGTCCATCTCACCGCCCCCGGGCCCCCGGCTCCACCGCACGACCCCGTCGGTCTGGGATTGGCGGGCCGCACGATCGACCTCCGAGAGGTCCTTGAGCCACGGCTCGCACCAGAACTCCTCGCCCTGGTCCATGCGCGTCATCCCCTGCACGATCTCGCAGCCGTCGTGCCGCTTCCTGGGGCCGAAGCCATCCCGCGGCACGATCCACCAGCGGCACTCCGGGCACGCCTGCATGCGGCCGAGCGCGACTATCTCGGGCCGCGCCCGGGCACGGAAGGTGTCCACCTCGTCCGCTCCCACCTTCAAGCCCACGGCCAGCAGGCAGGTCAGCGCCGCCGTGGCCACCGGACGAAGCTTCGGGAGCCTCGTCCACAGCTCGGAGAGGCCCACGCTGGCGGCCATCGCGGCGAGCACCCCCGGGAGCACGAGCATGCGGGAGCTCGGTCCCTCCAGGCCGGCGATCCACGCGAGGTTGGTGAGCAACTGCCCGCCGAGCAGCGCCGCGATGAACGGCACGCCGCGAGCCCGCCAGCACATGCCCACCGAGGCGATGCCCAGCACGAGGATCACGGCCCCTCCCGTCTTGAGCCCGAAGTCTCCCAGGGTGACGACGTCCCGGATCCACGAGTGCAGGTCGAAGCGTTCCCCGAGGCCCCGCCAGTCTTCGAAGTAGTCCAGCGGCGAAGGGTAGAACCCCTTGACGCCGAAAGCCTTGACTCCGAGCCACACCAGCATACCCCAGGTGGCGAGGAGCGACCGCGCCCTCCAGCGCCACACGATGTATACGACCACGACGGGCCAACCCTCGTAGCGCACCAGCGGGAGCAGCCCGAAGACCAGATCCGCCGCCAGGAGGCCTTCGCGCCCCTTCTGGCGCACCGTCGAGAGTCCGACCCCGCCGCGTAGGGCCAGAGCCAGCGCCACGAACAGCACGGTGAGGTACACCCCCTCCTGGTAGAGCAACGAGCTGTACACCAGGAAGGGACCGAAAGCGGCGAGCACGGCAAAGAGCCAGGCGGCCGGCCGGCCCCCCATCGACTCGGCGCAGAGGGCCCCCGCCCCGACCCCGAGGGAGCTGACCAACGAGAGCACCGCGCGGGTGATCTGCACGCCCCCACCGAGCTTTGCGACGGCGAAGACGAGGATCTGCAGGACGGGCAGCCAGTCCTGGACGAAGATGTGGTCGCGGCCCGCCCACCGCTGCCACCCGTCGAACGAGAAGTTGTTCGGAAAGCGCAGGATGAGCCACAACCGGGCTGCGAGGCCGAGGCCGACGGCGAACAGCGCGGGCTGCCATCGCTCTGCAACCCCCCGGATTCGTACAATCTGCGAGGGCAGTTGCACGTCAGAGGCCCGGGAACCCGTCGAGGAGGGACGTGTCGTAGGTGCCGGAGACGAACCGGCTGTCCGAGAGGATCTGACGTTGGAGCCCCGCGGTCGTGGGCACCCCCACGACCTTCAGGCTGCCCAGGGCTTCGTCCATCGCTGCGAGCGCCGAGGCGCGATCCGGACCGGCCGTGATGAGCTTGGCGATCAGCGAGTCGTAGTGCGGGGAGATCGTGTCCCCCTGGTGAAGGTGGGTATCGACACGGAGGCGGAGCGGGGGCTCGGGAGAGGTCGGGAGCGTGAGCCCCGAGACCCGTCCGGGCGCGGGCCGAAACCCCAGGGCGGGATCCTCGGCGTTGATGCGACACTCGATGGCGTGCCCCTGGGAGGGGACGCCCCTGGACACCCACGCCGCTGGCAACGGCTCCCCTGCGGCCACGCGAAGCTGCCACTCCACGAGGTCCACGCCGGTGCACAGCTCGGTGACGGGGTGCTCCACCTGCAGCCGCGTGTTCATCTCCATGAAATACAGGGATCCATCCTGGTCCATCAGCATCTCGACCGTGCCGGCGCCGCGGTACCCGGCCCGGGCGCAGGCGACCGAGATGCGCGCCATCATCTCGCGGCGCCGCTCCGGGCTGACCCCGGGCGAGGGTGACTCCTCGACCAGCTTCTGGTGACGACGCTGCACCGAGCACTCGCGCTCGCCCAGGCAGACGACGCTGCCGAAGGCGTCGCCGAGCACCTGGAACTCGATGTGCCGGCCCCCCTCGATGAGCTTTTCCAGGTAGAGCGCGCCGTCGCCGAACGCCGAGAGCGCCTCGGCAGAGGCCTGCGAAAACGCAGAGGCCAGCTCACCCGACGCGTACACGCGCCGCATGCCGCGTCCGCCCCCGCCGGAACGCGCCTTCAGCAGCACGGGGTAGCCCATCGCCTCGGCGAGCACCCGCGCCGCCTCCACGTCGGCGACGGGGCCGTCCGACCCCGGGATCGTCGGCAGGCCAAGGCGCCGCATCGTGTCCTTCGCGACCGACTTGTCGCCCATCGCCCGGATGGCGCTGGGCGTGGGCCCGATGAACGTGATGCGTTCGGCCTCGCAGCGCGTGGCGAAAAGCGCGTTCTCGGAGAGGAACCCCCAGCCGGGGTGCAACGCCGAGCACTGGTTGGCCCGCGCAGCTTCGAGGATGGCGTCCACGTCCAGGTAGCTCTGCCGGCCCCCGAGGATCGCGACGGCGTCCACCAGTCCCGCCTCCGGCTTCAACCACTGCAGGTCCGCATCCGGCTCCGAGACCCCGGCGACCACGCCGATCCCGAGCCGCTTGCAGGTGCGAGCGACACGTGCGGCGACCTCGCCGCGATTTGCGATGAAAACGCGCCGGAACAAGGCTATGCCCCCAGTTCCCGCTCGATCAGCTTCTTGGCGAGGCCAGCGTCCACGTCGGCCTTGTGGGCCTTCATCAAGGCACCCATGACCTTGCCGGCCTCCTTGGCCGTCGTGGCGCCCGCGGTGGTGATCGCCTCCTTCACCCAGCCCAGCGTGGTCGCCTCATCCGCGAGCGTGGGGAGGTAGGTCTCGATCACCGTCAGCTCCGCGCGTTCGACGTCCGCGAGGTCCGTGCGGTTCGCGCCGACGTAGGACTGGATCGAGTCCTCACGCTGCTTCTTGAGGCGGCGCAGGGCCTCGAGGCAACGCTCGTCCGTCACGGGGCCCTTGCCCTCCTTCTCGAGCTCGATGAACGCAGCGCGGATCATCCGCAGGCCGGTGGTACGCGCAGCGTCGCGCGCCAGCATCGAGGCCTTCAGGTCTGCGGCGAGCCGCTCGGGGATGGTCATGACGATTCCTTGGGTGGGTCGCCCGCGGGCGAAGATGGCGTGCCGGGCACTGCGCCGGCCGCGGGCCCTATCCCGTCGGCCGGGCCCACGGGCGCGACGCTGGGCTTGCGCAACGCGCCGATCATCAGGGCGCCCAGCCCGACGGCCAGGGCGCCGAGGGAGGCGAACACCAGCGCGGTGTCGAGCCAGCGCATCGGGATCGCGGCCCCGGCCTGCTCGGGTCCGAGCGTGCCGGCGTGCGTGCGCACCCGGCCGAGATCGTCACCGAGGAGCGCGAGGTCGAAGTCCGCGGGATGGGCCTTGCGGTTGCCGTAGAGCAACCGGGCGCCCCCCTCCGGAACCCGCGTCCGCAGCTCCTTTCCCTGCGTCCAGGCGCGGACGCCGGTGACCGAGAGCGCCGGGTCGTCCGCGTTGTGGATCCGGATCATGAGCGCAGAGCCGAGCTCGTCGTTGATCTCGAGCTCCAGCGGGTGCGCGGTGCCGCTGCCGACCCAGTCCACGCTCCGCAGGGTCTCGCTGAACGTGCCCCTGTCGCGCACGATGTCGACCGTGCGGTTGAACACCGAAGCCTCCGTCGACAGCTCCACACGGGAGACGACGCCGAGGTCTCCGGGCAGCGGGAGCGTGATCTCCGAAGCCTCGCCGTTCTCCACCCGCTTCATCTCGCCAAGCTGCACCTCCACCTGACGGGCTGCGGGGCGCAGATCGAACGGCACCGATCGCCCGGTGCTGTCCACCACGCGCAGATCGTCGAGGCCCGGCCGGGAGTGCAGCATCACGGAGCCGTCGATCGGCACCCGGGTCCAGCCCGGTTCGGCGACGATGTCCCGCTGCCACTTCCACAACGCGACGTTCACCGGCGCTGCCGGGCCGTCGAGCCCCTCCCGCGTGGGCCGGGGCACGTAGTCGGGGTTCTCCGCGGGCGTGACGGCCGAAGCCTCCACCCGCGTGGCGGTGCGGGCGAGCTCATCGGCGGCGATCGACACGTCGGATCCGGAATCGGGCTCGGTGCCGCCGTAGTACAGGGTCTGCGGAGCGGGTCCCGCTTCGGGGGCGAGCAGCAGCGCGCCCACCGAGGACACCGTGGCGCCCGTGATGGTGAGCGGCTCGTCGCGCCCGTTGGTGACGGTGATGACGAGCCGGTCGGTGACCAGCTCGAGGTCGGTCATGTCGGTCTCGTCGATGCGGACCTCACCGATCATCTCGCGCTGGATGTTGCGGTTCACGCCCGAGTCGCCCTCCGCGGCCGAGACCAGCAGCGACCGGGAGAAGATCGGCTCGGTGACCTCCAGGCGCAGCCCCGACACCGCGCGCGGCCCGGGGAGCTCGATCGTGTAGCGGGCCGCACCCTCCTCGGTGAACACCGGGCCCTCGACCGCGAACTGCTCGTCGACCGGATCCACGTGCGTCGGCGAGAGCACGATGCCCTGGATGTCCGTCACGTGCGGATCGTTGGTGCCCCGGATCTCCACACGGTAAGGCCCACGCTTGTGGGGCAGGTCGATGTGGTTTCGGAGCCCGACATTGCCGTCGGCTCCGTGGAACGCGTAGAGGAACTGCTCCGTGCCGACCGCGGTCCACCCGTTGGCGCCCTGCAGGTACACCACCGCGACCCAGGGACCCTGCTCGTAGTCCTCGAGCGCGAACTCCAGGCCGTCGAGGGGGCGATCCCCGGACTGGAGGAGGAACGCACGGACGTCACTGCCCTCGGCCGCGGAAACAGGCTCCCAGGACACATGCTCGCTGCTGGTGCCGCCGGAGTCGCGGGAGGTGACGACCGTGAAGGGCCGCTCCGCACCGGTCGCATCGTCGAGCCGGAGCGTCTGGGAGAGGGTCGTGGGATCACCAGCCACCACGTCGGCGGGCAGCAGCAGCCCGACCGGGCCCGCCGGCAGTGTCACTGCCGACTTCATCGGGTAGGCCGCGGGATCGGCCGCGAGCGCAGCGTGGGACCAGCCGAGGGCGACGGCGAGGACGAGCATCAACGGAGAGTTCATGGTTGTCCCGTGAGTTTGGCGTCGGCATCGGACTCGGCCTTTCGGCGGTCACGCAGCACGACGCGCATGAAGATGATGGACGCCAGGATCAGGCCGACCGCGAGCCCCAGGAGGCTGCCGATCCGGATCCAGCCCGGCAACTGGACGATGTCGAAGGTGCAGATCTTGGCTCCGCCCAGGAGCACGAAGCTGAACCCGAACAGGCGCGCGGCCTTCGAGTCGCGCATCAACCCGATGACGAGGACCACGAGGCCGAACAGGACCCAGCTGATCGATCGCGTCATGCTCTCGACGAGGTTCTCGCTGCTGAACGAGAGCTGGCCATCGTGCGCGAACGCGTGGGCGACCTCGAGGTTCACCAGCACGAAGAAGATGAGCGTCGCAGACACCCGCAGCGCCCGCTTGCCGAGATCCGGCC
This sequence comes from uncultured Pseudomonadota bacterium, assembly GCA_903875225.1. Taxonomy (GTDB): domain Bacteria; phylum Myxococcota_A; class UBA796; order UBA796; family SXON01; genus CAIUMM01. The sequence continues at coordinate 20,863 of CAIQVJ010000110.1, read as the reverse complement.
CTTGCAGGAGCGCGGCGGCGACCAGGAACGCCACGCCGGGGACACCCCAGGTGTAGAGCGTCCAATTGAGGAGGATCATCCCCGTACCGTCGCCGTAGTCGAGCGCGTACCAGTTGAACAGCAGGCGAACCGTGACCACCGAGGCGAGCAGACCGAGAAAGGCCTTGATCGCGGGGTGCGTGTACGTGCGGGAGAGGCCCGCGAGCAACGTGACCTCGATCGCCCACCCGACGGTGAGCCAGCCCTCGTGGAGCTGCAGCGGCACGGCCACGGCGGCGAACGCGAGCATCGTGATGAGCAGCGCCGCGAACTGTCCGGAATCCGCGCTCACCCCGCGCCCGCGCGCCATGCGTGCGGCCAGCGCGACGTGCAGCCCCATCAGGACGGCGAGAGCGCCCTCGCCGCGTCCGATCCCGGCCTGCCACACGAGGTGGAAGCCCCAGAACGCGAGCGGCCCGGCCAGGATCACCGCTGCAACCGTGCCCGGGCGACCGGGCCGCAGGCGGAACGCGAGCACCACCGCGAACGCCTGGAAAGCCGCGACCATCGCGAGCAGCACATACCCGCCCTCGGGGAGGAACGGCGAGAGCCGCTCGTGGGCGCCCGCGAGGAGCGGCAGGATGGCGCATGCCGCGGCGATGGGCGCCGCGAGGTCCACGCCGATCGCGGTGCCGAGCGCCGCGAAGCTGATCGCCAGCGAGAGGCCGAGCATCCAGCCGGCCTCCGGCGGCACGGCGGCGTTGCCGATCACGAGCACCCCGGCAGCAGCGAGCAGCGGACCAGCGCCAAGCTCCGCCCCGCGCCACCGGCCCAGCGCGGTCGACAGGACCAGGACCACGCTGGTGGTGACTACGACTGCATCCCACCGCGGCTCCCCCGCGAACATCCAGCCGAAACCGAAGGTGCAGAGCCCGATCGCCAGGAGCGCGGTCGACAGCGACCGGATCGCAGCCCCGGTGACGTCCTTCTCCCCGCTGCTCACGAGCCCGAGCAGGCCCGTGATGACCACCAGCCACGCCCCGCCAAGCTCCGCGGAGATCCCGAGCGTCCAGGTGAGCGGCTTGTTGCTGTGCGGGTCGTAGGTGAACGGGTCGGCGGGAACGAGGAACGGCATCGCCGCGAAAAGGAGCAGCAGCCCACCGGCAAACGCAGCCGACCGCATCGCGGCCGAGGCCCCCTTGCGCGCCCCACCGAAGAACCACACCCCGAGCACCAGGGAAGCTCCAAGCGCCACGGGCACCTGGTCCGGCGCGCGGAAGGTGAACCCCCAGCCCGCATGCAAGGCAGCGGTGACGAACCCGGCGATCGCCGTGAGCCACCACCAGTCACGAGCCCTGGAAGCGGCGATGATCCCCGCATTCAACAGGAACAAGTAGGCAAAGAATCCGACGGCCTGGTTCTCGCCCGTGGAGAGCAGGAGCGGCGTGGCATAGCCGCCGAGCGCCGACAGGAGCGCCCAGAGCCCGGCACGCTTTCGCACCGCCGCGAACATCGAGACCGCACAGATCGCGACCATCGCGCCCATCGCGACCGGCTGGGCGATCAGCCCGTAGAGCGCATGGGCCGCATAGATCGCCCCGAGGGCGATGGCCGTACCGCTGCCGGCGAGCGCGTTCGCGGGGATCTCGAACTTGCGCCAACGGAGCGCCCCGGAGAACACCCACGCCGCCATTGCCGCGGTGATCGCGCTGGCGAACCGCATGCTGGGGCCGAAGTAGCCGAGGGCGATGACCTCGCGCAGCCCGAGGAGCACGGCGATCACGGCGATCAGGCCGCCGAAGCTGGCGGCAAACCACACGACGAGCGTCTCGATGCCGGGCAGCTGCATCGGGCGGGCCGGCGGGAGCGGGGCGGCCGATGTCGAGGGGCCTGGGGGGGCCGCGCCGGGCGGAGCCGCGGACGGGGCAACGGGCCTGGAGGTCGGCGCAGGGCCCGGGGGGCTGCCCGCCGCCGCCTGTGGGGGCCGCACGGTGTCACCCAGGGCGTTCCGGACGTCCTGCTCCTCGATGTCGTCCAGCGGCGCCCTGATCACGGTCACGACCGGGGCAACGACCGGCCGACCGGGCTCGCGCGCGGCTCCGTTGCGCGGAACGGCCTTCAGCCCGGGCACTGCGGGCGCGGTCGATGGCTCGAGCGCCGCGCGGATCGCGGCCTCGACCTCGGCGTCCGTCGCCGCCGCGGGCAACGCCGGGGCCAGAAGCGCCCCGCCCCTGAGAGCCTCCCCACGCAGGGCCACCGCAGCGATCTCACCGCGGTGGCGGGCAAGCTCGGCGGTCAGCTCGAGGCGCTGGTCGCGCTCGTTGCGCAGCGCCTCCGACATCGCGACGATGCGCTCGTCCGCCTGTCGGAGCCTCTGGAACACGCTCAGGAGCGAGAAGCCCACGACCGTCCCGGCCACCATGAGCACGGGCAGGATCAGGCAGGCGAGACCGCTGTCCATCTTAGGCTGTCCCTTCCGGCGGGCTGCTCGGATCCGGGGAGATCGGTGCGGCGGGCCCGGTCAGGGGCCTTCGAAGGTGGAAGGCGAGCGCGACCCCCGCCCCGGCCATCAGGATGCAGCCGTATTGAGCGGGGGTGAGACCGAGCCAACGGACATCGGCTGTCTTCAGATCGGTGTTCCGGAGAAAATCCAGACCGAAGCGGGCGGGCGCATACATCGCGCACCAGAGCGCGAGGAAGAAGCCGGGTCGACGGGGCGAGCGGGCGGCGAGGAGGAACGCGGCGCAGATGCCCATCGTCCACAGCGCCTCGAGCAGACCGAGGTCGAACCGGGGCCCCCCCGGGAACCGCACGGCCAGGAACGAGGTGCTGGGCTTGCCGATGTGGTCGTGGGCAGAAAAACAACCGAGCCGACCGAAGGTCCAGCCAAAGGGCAAGCCGTACATCACCGCATCGGCGTGGGGCAGGAACGGGCGTTTCCGCACCAGGCCGTAGAACACCGCCGCGCCGACCACCGCGCCGAGAAACCCGCCCATGCTGGAAAATCCAGCCCAGACTCGCAGGATCGCCATGATCCCGTCGGTCTTGAGCTGCTCCGGGTGGTAGGCCACGACGTGGACGACATGCCCGATCACGAAGCCGGAGAGCACGATGGCCACGATGCCGTCGACCACGTCCTGGACCTGCAGGCCGGTCTTGATCCCGCGCGCCCGCGCCATCTCCAGCCCGACCACAAAGCCGATGCAGACAAGTGTTCCCCACGGATCGAGCGGGATGGGCCCGATCTTGTAGGCCGGGATTTCGATGTACGGGATCACCGTGCTCCGGGTAACCGATCCAGGTGCATCCGCACGGCGTCCGCGACCGTCGGGGGGCGGATGCGCGTGAGGCACTGGAGGCCGAGAATGCAGGTTTTCCGGTAGCAGGGCCCGCACCAGATCGGCCCCCCCGAGACCGCCTGCCCGGCGCCGGTGCGCCGCGGATCCGTGGAGCCGTGGACCATGATCACCGGGACGTCCACGGCATCTGCGAAGTGGGCGGCGCCGCTGTCGTTGCTGACGAACACCGCGCAGTCCCGGAGCACGGCGGCGAGCTCGGGGAGCGGCAGGCCGGCCCGCACGGGGTGGGGTCCCGCGATCGCACGCACAGGCGCTTCCTCCCCTGGACCGGCGAAAAACACGACCGGGAAGTCCCCCGCGAGCAGGTCGGCGAGCTCCCCGAAGTAGGGCCACCGCACTGTCGCGCTCGGCGACCAGGGATTGAGCCCGACGAAGCCGCGTCCGCCGGGCCGACGTACACGTTCGGGGACGACCGCGCCGAGCGCCGCCGCGATGCGGGCATACCCCTCCCGCCGGTGCTCGCCGGGCACTTGCGGGAGCGGGTCCGTGAGCAGGATCCCCCGCCCGTTCTCCGCGATGCCGAAGCGACGCCCGAGGTGTCGCCACGAGAGCGCCGCGTGGAAGCTGGGCTTGAACAGGACGCCGGTGCCCTCCCCCGGCAGCTCCGCGGCGGGGCGGACCCGGAGGTCCGGGACCCCGACGGCCTCGAACAGCGCGAGCAACGAACGCGGGCCGTAGATCGTGCTGGGCGTGATCCCGGCGATCGCCCGCATCGCAGGGATGGCCATGGTCGCATCCCCGAGATGATCGGGGGCACGGATCGCGAGAGCCTCGGCCATCCCCTCGCCCTATCCAAAATGATCCCGAATCGGCGGCCCGGGATTGGGATCATGGGGCAGTCGCGCCGCCCGCGTTAGCCGCGCCGCCATGTCCGACACCGCTCCGGCCTCCGAATCCCTGTTCTCGCCCACCGATCTGGCCATGGCCGTTCACCGCGTACGCGATGCCACGCACATCGTGCAGGGCCCCGGGGGCGCCGTCGGCGTGGGCTTCGGCCCCGGCCCCGATCCGGCGTGCACCTGGCTCGGTACGCTCCCGCCGCTCTACCCCGAATGGCTCGGCGACCGGTCCTTCCAGGAAGCCCACGGCACCCGCTTCGCCTACATCGCGGGCGCGATGGCCAACGGCATCGCCTCCACCGACATCGTGATCGCCATGGCGAAGGCTGGCTGCATCGGCTTTTTCGGCGCTGCCGGGCTGCCCGAGACACGTGTCTCCGCCGCCATCGACCAGATCCAGTCGGTGCTCGGGCGCGCGGACGACGGGGGCCTGCCGCACGGCTTCAACCTCATCCACTCGCCGCAGGAGCCCGAGCTGGAGGGAGCCGTGGCCGATCTCTACCTTCGCCGTGGCATCCGTCGCGTGTCGGCGGCCGCGTACATGGGGCTCACGCCCTGGATCGTGCGCTACGCGGTCAGTGGGCTCCGCCGCACCCCCGATGGCCGGATCCAGCGTCAGAACCACGTCTTCGCAAAGATCTCCAGGCCCGAGGTCGCGCGCCGCTTCCTGGCACCCGCTCCTCCCGAGCTCCTCGCCCAACTCGTTCGTGACAAGCTGATCTCGCTCCAGGAGGCCGAGCTTGCCAAATCCGTCCCCATCGCGGAGGACGTCACGATGGAGTCCGACTCGGGCGGGCACACCGACAACCAGCCGCTCGGCGCGCTGCTCCCGATCCTCTTGCGCCTGCGCGACGACATGGTCCGCCAGCACGGCTACACCCGGCCGATCCGCATCGGCGCGGCGGGCGGGCTCGGCACCCCGAACGCGGTGGCGAGCGCGTTTGCGCTGGGTGCAGCCTACGTGCTCACCGGCTCGGTGAACCAGGCCAGCCTTGAAGCCGCGCTCGCGCCCCACGCGAAGGAGATGCTCTGCAAAGCCGACAGCGCCGACGTCGCGATGGCTCCCGCCGCCGACATGTTCGAGATGGGCGTGGAGGTGCAGGTGCTCAAGCGGGGCACGCTCTTCGCCTCCCGCGGACACAAGCTGCGGGATGTCTACCGGAGCTACGCCGGCCTCAAGGACATCCCGCCGGACGAACGCGCCAAGCTGGAGCGCGACATCTTCAAGGACACGTTGGAGAACGTGTGGGCCAACACCGAGAAGTTCTTCGCCGAGCGTGACCCGAAGCAGCTCAACCGGGCGAAGGCCGACGAGAAGCACCGCATGGCGCTGGTGTTCCGCAGCTACCTCGGGCAGTCCAGCCGCTGGGCGATCGCCGGCGCGCCCGACCGCGTGATGGACTACCAGATCTGGTGCGGCCCCGCGATGGGCAGCTTCAACCAGTGGGTCAAGGGCACCTTCCTGGAGCCGGCCAGCGGCCGGACGGTCACCCAGATCGCCCTCAACCTGCTCGAGGGCGCCGCGGTGATCACCCGGTGCGGCCAACTACGCAGCTACGGCGTGCCGATCCCCGCGGAAGCCTGGGATTTCCGCCCGAGGATGCTGGCATAGAACCAGGGGGCGGCCTCGCTCCCTGGGGATTGGGGTTCAATCCCGCTTTGGAACGGCCGTTTGCCCGGATCGCCGGCGTGACGCGCCAAGGGCAGCCAGGGCCAGCACCCCGAAGCCGACCGGCCCCCCCCCGGTCGAGCATCCCTTGCACCCGCCGAGCCCCGAGCCCGTGCCATCGGGGTCCGTTCCAAGCAGGTACTCCTCGATGTTGGTGAAGCCGTCGTCGTCGAGATCCTCGGCGGCGTCGTCCCGCGAGGTGTCGAGGCCGTTGGCCCGCTCCCAGGCGTCGCCCATCGCGTCGTGATCATCGTCATCCGGCAGGTGGAAGTCGCCGCCGGTCTGGGCCTGACCCGAGGCGAGTTGCACCTGCCCTGCCCAGTCCTCCGAGAGCTGGTCCTGCCACCACACGGTGACAAACCCCCTGTCAAAAGGGCAATAGTTCACGTAGCTCGCACGCAGGGTGTAGTACCCGGCCGGCAAGCCCGACAGCGCGTAGTTGCCCTCCTCGTCCGAGGCGACCGCGTAGCTGTTCTCTTCGTCGTCCGCGGGGAACGCGTACACGTAGCCGCCGTACACCCCGTTCCCCTCGTCGTCGGTGAGCTGGCCCGTGATGCTCGCCGCGGGCGTGAGCACGACGTCCACGTGGGTCTCGCCGTCCACCGGCTGCAACTGGAACGCGAAGCCGTCCTCGAACCCGGCATCCGAACCGTACACGTAGAGGTCGTAGTCCCCGGGCCAGAGCCCGTCGATGACCATCGTGCCGTCATCGGCGACAGGCCCGCCGCGGCCCACGGTGTGCTCGTCGTTGTAGAGCAGGGCGGAGATCGAGCCGTAGTCCGCGCCGTCCCCGGAGAACTGCACGGTGAGCACCGACTCGGCGGGCATGTTCAGGTCGACACCGTCGACGTCCGCGCCCTCGTCGGGCGCCGACACGCGGTCCGGGGTCGGGCGGTCGGCGTCGGGCCAGTAGGTCGTCGCCAGCCCGTCCACCGTGGCCCAGGAGATCACGTCGCCGGGGGGCAGCCCATCTGCGACGTAGAGGCCATCGGCGTCGAGCGTCGAGGTGATGACCTGCGAGGACGAGTACACGTACGCGGTGCCCGCGCTCGCTGCGCCCGCCGGCCCGTACACGGTGCCCGTCACCCGGATCCCGTCCAGCAGCGCGTTTTCGCCGACATCGGTGCCCGCTGGCGCCTCCGCCGGGAGCGCAACCGGGTAGATCTGGGCGTCTGCATCGTCGTACACGCCGCCGAGCCACTGCGAAGGGAAGCCGTCCAGATCGACGTAGCACTGCCAGTCGGTCGGCTGCCCGGGGTCGGCGTCCAGGCCCTGGATGGTGAACGTTCCGTCCTCGCCCGAGACCGTCCCGCGCGTGCCGAGCGCCGTGCGGCTGTCGACCCCCTGCGCGTACACCGCCGCGCCGCCGAGCACGTTGCCGCCGAGATCCTGGAGCACTCCAGAGAGCGTGCCGCCCAGGGGCACGGTGATGTCCAGGCCGTCCACCTCGCCGCCATCGGGCAGGTTCACCGCCTCCGCGGAGCAGAAGTCCCACTCCGAGGGGTAGAACCGATCCGCGTAGGCGCTCTCCTCGCCCGGCATGGCGCGGATGCGGTACCGCCCCGCGGGCAGGAAGGTCATCGACCAGGAGCCGTCGTTCGTCGTCGTCGCGGTGCCGTAGTTGAGGCGCTCGTCGTACGCGATCACCTCGGCGCCGACGAGCGGGTCGCCCTCCTCGGAGAGCATGCGACCAGCGATCGTGGCGGCGGAGGCAGAGCCCAGCACGGAGAGCAGCGGGAGGAACATCACGAAGGTGGTTTACCCTGAGTCAACGCCGTCCGGACGGCGGATGTGAGATCCCCTGCACCGCGGGCTCCCCCGACGACCCGCACCTCGAACCCGCGGAGCCACAGCCTGAGGACCGCGGGATCCTCGAGCCAGCGGCGGGCCGGACGTGACCATGTCCACGGCGGCGAGCGCCCCAGCACGTCGCATCCGGGCCCGTCCCCCACGACCCAGACGAGGCACGGCCTCCCCGCCCGCACCCAGTCGAGCGCCCCGGTGACTCCTCTCGCATCGCGGTGGGAGGCCCCTGAGAGCAGGATCGGGGCTCCGACCTCGCGGGCCAACGGGGAGACCACACGGAACCACGCGGAGATCTCGGCAGGCCTCCGCCGCCAGAGCAGGAGGAGCGGCGGGAGGGCGAGCGCCAGCGCCGCCACCGGCGGAAGCAGGGCGACCAGGAGGCACACCAGCAGCAGGGCACCCCGGGCCAGGGTCAGCCCGGGCAGCGGCAGATCGGTCGGGATCACGACCACCGCCGAGGGGGAGGGCCGTGCGTCCACGAGCACCGACCAGCTCGGGGAGCGCGGCATGACCTCGTCGATCAGCCGCACGCCCGCGACCTGCCCGAGCACCAGTACGGCAGCGAGCACGCCTGCCAGTTGAAGCCCGCCGGGGGAGACGATGCCGACGCCGCTCGAGAGCGCCACCAGCGCGAGCGCTCCGGACAGCAACCCCTCGGGCCCCCACAACAGAACGTCTCCGACCACCCCGATGCGCCGGCCACCCAGCCGCTCGGCGAGCAGCCGCAAGGACTCCGCTTCCAGCGCGGAGCCCGATGCTGCAGGCAGGACGATCGGGGAGCTCACGGGAGCTAGTTGCACCCCAGGGACTGGCAGACGAAATTGTTGTTCGCGCTCGTCGCCCCAGTGATCAGCTGCATGTTCTCCACAGTGCAGTTCGCGCCGGTGAACGTGCCGGTGGAGGGGACGAGGCCGAGCCACACGTCCTCCGGGGCGCTGGACTGGAACGACGAATCGGTGCAGGTGGCGGCGCCCCCGTACAGGTCACCGAGCTGACCGAGCAGCAGCCCCCCGCCGTGGGTCGTGCTGCGATTGTTCACGACCATGGTCCCGTTCGTGAGCGAGAGGGAGGCAGCGCCGGAGACAGCCAGCCCGGCGCCCGAGTCGCTCGTGTTGTCCGACACCGTGACGCCGTCCAGCGCGACCGAGGCGGTGCCCCGGAACGACTGCGAGACGAAGATGGCCCCACCGTCGCCGGTTGCGCTGTTGGTGTCGAATGTGCTGCTCGTGGACCCGAACGAGGCGTCGGAGACGTAGATCCCGGCCCCGGTCGTGGCGACGTTGGAGCTCCAGGAGGTCGAATCGTCGATGACGACAGAGCCTGACGCCGCGTAGAGGGCCGCGCCCCGATCCGCGATGTTCTGGCCGAAGGTCGTGCCCCCGCTGATCCCGACCTCCGCCGCAGACGCCGAGATCCCACCGCCGGTGGCGCTGGCCACGTTGGCCTCGAACGTCGAGCCCGAGACCGTGAGCCCGCCTGTGTTCACGGCGACCGCACCGCCGGAGTCCCCCGTGGTGTTGGCCGTGAACGAGCAGGCGGTCACCGTCAGCGTGCTGCCGGTGCTGTAGATCGCACCGCCTGCGGTGGGCCCCACGTTCCCGTTGAAGTCCGTGGTGTCGAGCAGCAGCGTGGCGTTCCCCGAGACCGCGATCGCCCCGCCGCTGCCGGTGGCCGTGTTGCCCTCGAAGTAGCTGCCGGTGACCGATGCCGTGCCCCCGACCATGCCCAGCGCCGCAGCATCGCCCGCCTCGTTCGTCCGGAACGTGGAGGTGCCGATGGTGGCGGCGCCGCCGTTCACACCCACCGCCCCGCTCGCGGAGGCGGAGTTCCCCTCGAACGTCACGTCTGTCGGGTCGAACTCCCCGGCGGCGTCCACGTACGCCGCGCCGCCGTATCCCCCAGCCGTGTTGCCCGAGAGCGCACCCCTGGACATCGTGACGACGGCCCCGTGGCCCACGTAGAGCGCCGCCCCGTTGCCGTCCGCGATGGAGCCCGACACCTGCACGTCCTCCATCGTCACGTCTGCGTCGGAGCCCGCCGCGATCCCCGCCCCGTTGCCGGAAGTGCGGCCCGAGGTGATGGCGAGCTTCTGGATAGTCGCCACCGCGCGCGACCCGACAGTCACGGCCACGCCCCCGTCCTGCGCGTCGAGCACGACGTCGTCGTCCACCCCGACGACGGTGACCACGGAGTCCGCCGCAAGATCGAGGCGCCACGGCCACGTGCCGCTGCAGAGCGCAAGGGTGCCGTCCGCGTCGAGTGACACGGAGCCTGCGGGAAGCTCGGTGTCGTCCACCGCCGAGCCATCGGCGCCGAACCACGTCGCGACATGGCCGTCGGTGGCGCCGTCACAGTCGTTGTCCACGCCGTCGCAGAGCTCCGGCGCGCCCGTGTAGACGCTGGCCAGCGTGTCGTCACAGTCGTCATCCAGCGACGAGTAGCCGTTGCCGGGATCGCTGCAGAGCTCCTGGCTGTTCCCCGCCGCGCCGTGGCCGTCGCCGTCGCCGTCCACGTACCAGGTCGTGCCTGTCAGCCCCTCGTCGGAGTGCCCGTCGCAGTTGTCGTCGACCCCGTTGCAGGACTCGGCGGCGTCCGGGTGGACGGCCGGGTCGGCGTCGTCGCAGTCCCCGGGGGTGGTCACCGCGTCGGCGTCCGAGCAGTCCGCCACGGCATCCCCGTAGCCGTCACCATCCGCGTCGGTGTAGAACGCGTCGTCGTCGCACGGATTGCGGGAGGTGTCCGCCAGGATGGGGGGTCGGCAGCCGCCGAGAAGGACCGGGACCAGCAGGGAGGCGCGCATCGTCGAAGTCTATCCGCGCGAACCGGTTAATGGCACGAGCGCTGCTCTCCCCGAGCGGCACATCCCCGCTGTCATCGAATCAAAAAGGCCCCAAAGATGCGCTTTCGCGGACAGGAATACACCGGAAAAGGTCAGACCATCGCCGTCATCGACAGCGGCGTGGACGTGAACGACCCCCGACTCGCTGGCTGCGAGATCCAGGGGATGTCCATCACGATGACGGCGACCCAACACGTGATGGTCGCGGGCGATCACTCCGACGAAAACGGTCACGGCACCGAGATCGCCGCCGCGATCCACACGATGGCGCCGGATGCCAGGCTGATCTGCATCCGCATCATGGACTCCCGCCTGCGCACCACCGCCGACCTGATGGCCTCGGGGATCGAACTGGCGACGCGCTCCGGGGCCAAGGTGATCAACCTCTCGCTCGGCACCCCGAACATGGGCAAGGCGCTCCTGCTCCGGGACTGTTGCGCCCTGGCCGTGGAGCAGGGCGCGATCGTGCTCGCCGCGGCGCACCCGAAGGGGGAGCGAGCCTACCCGGCAGACCTGCCGGAGACCATCGGCGTGGCCAGCCACTCCGACTGCCCGCTCGAAAAGTACTACTACTTCGCAGCCCACCGGTTCCCGACCAAGCAGTGGGGCAGCCTCACGGGCAAGTTCCTCGCACACGGCCACACGCTCCTGCCCGATGGCACGCGCGGCGTGTACCGCGGATCGGGCATCGCCACGGCATACCTCTCGGCACGTGCCTCCTGCCTGCAAGAGGCGCTCCCCGGAGAAGGTCCTCTTCAAATCACCGAGATCCTCCGGCAGACAGCGCTCACCCCCGTACCTGAAATCGGCTACGCGTGATCCTCGCGCTCACGCTCCTCGCCACCCCGGCGTGGGCGAGCCCGATGGAGTTCTATGGCTTCGGCGGCCGGAAGATGGGCCGAGCCGGCGCGGGCATGGCGCTGTCCGAAGGTACCGACAGCATCCTCTCGGACCCCGCGGCGATGCCGGGTATCGACCATCCTGAGCTCTCCGTCGGGTTCCTCATGGCCGACGCGCAGTTCACCCAGTTCCCGGATCTGTGGTGGGACACCAACCGGGACGGGCGCATCGACGAGACCGATCCTCCGCTGGACGCTGGACCCGACTACGACGCCGTCCATGGCGTGATGATCGGCGCCACGCGCCCGCTCGGGCACCGCGCTGCGATCGGCCTCGGGCTCTTCATCCCCAAGGAGCGGCTGCTGCGCCTGCAGACGTTCGAACCCTCGATCCCCACGTACTTCCTGTACGCCAACCGCACCCAACGGTACGAACTCGGTGTGGCGCTCGGAGTCAGGCCGATCGCCGGCATCTCCGCGGGCGTGGGCGTGCAGATGATCCCCCGCGCAAAGTACTCCCTCGACGCCACGCTGGATCTCACGCTGGACGGTGCGACGAGCTCCGACACCAGCGCCTCCGACGTGATCGGGCTCGGGCTCGACGTGCACGAGATGACGCTCGACCTGGTCCCGGGCTTCTCGCCGAGCGTCTCCCTGCAGTGGGAGGCGGGCGAGGCGCTGCCACTCCTGGAGGGGCTCGAGCTCGCAGCGGCCTGGCGGGGCGCCGCCGGCCTGCCGGTGGACGTCGACATCGACCTGCAGATCAACGCCTCCACGCAGGACATGGGGAGCGTGGACTCCATCACCCTTCCGCTGCTCTTTGCGGTGCAGCTCGGCGTGTTCGACCACTACGTCCCGTCGGAGCTGAACTTCGGGGCGGCGTACACCATCGAGAAGACGCTCACGATCTCGGTCGACCTGCGGCGCACCGCATGGGACCAGATGGCGGTGAGCATCGCAAAGGTGACGCACACGAACATCAGCGGTGCCACCGTGGACTTCGGCGCCGACTCGGTCGCGGACGGCAACCCCTACACCCTCGACCTGGCTGCCACCTGGGCCCCCCGGATCGGCGCGGATCTCCGCCTGCCCGCGGTCCACACCACGACCCCGCTCGGAGACATCCGCGTGATCACCCGCGGAGGCTTCGGGTTCGAGCCCACCCCGCTGGTCAGCCAGACGGCCGAGTCCGCCCTGCTCGACAGCGACCGCCTGATCTTCGCGGTAGGCCTCGGCGTCCAGCACCAGGACCCGTTCCGGAAGAAGTCGCGGCCCGATCGGGCGCGGCCGATGCGCCTGGACGGGTTCTTCCAGTACCACCTCCTGGCGAGCGGCGAGTACGCCCGCCCGATCCCGACTGCCCCGACCGCCGGTTACAGCATCGACGGCTCCCCGATCCCCATCGGGGGTCACCTGCTCGCCGCGGGCGCACAATGGAGCTTTGAGTACTGATGCCCGGTGCACCCCGTTCGACCGACCCGACAGACGCCTTCGCGGCTCTCGGCCACTGGGCGCGCGCGCTCCGCGTGGCGGACGTGCCTCCCGACGTGCTCACGGCAGCGCGCCACCTGCTGGCGCACATCGACGCGCGGCTCACCGCGACCCCGGACCTCGGCCTCGCCGAGTCCAACACCCGGCCGAGCGCCACCTACGCGGCGTTCGAGGGAGACGCCCACGTGCTCGGCGCTCGCGTCGGGGTCGGGATCGCCGCGCTCCGCTCGCTCCAGCCCGACGGCATCTCCATCGAACGACTCCTGCTCGCCACGGTGATCGGCACCGAGATCGGCGCGCGGGTGGGCGTGGCGACGCTGCTCTCGGACCGGGCGACGCACTCGAGCCCGCTCCCTGGCGCAGCCGCGGGCGCGGCCGCGATGGCCTGGCTCGGCGGCGCCGACGGGGACGCCATCGGGCAGGCGATCGGCAACGCCGTGGGACTGGCCTCGAGCAGCGCGGAGGCGCGAGGCACCGCGTTCGGGAACGCCGTGGCCGAGGCCGCGCTCGGCGCCCTGGAGGCCGCCGCGAACGGGCTCTCGGCCCGACTCTGGAACGAAGTCGCCGTGCCCCTGCCCGAGGCGCTGGCCCCCGGCGGGCGCTGGCTCTCGCGAGCCATGGTGCTCCCGCATCTGTGCGCCTCGGCGCCCATCGCGACGGCCATCGAGGGGTTCCACGAGATCCTCAACCGGCACCTCAAGGCAGCGGACAAGCGGCTGCGCCACGACCAGGTGGAGCGCATCGAGGTGCGCGTCTCCTTCGTCACGTGGGCGGCGGAGCGCAAGGATCCCCGCATCCCCGAGCTGATCGGGCGCCTGGTCGCGTTCCACGCGCTCGGCCCGGCCGAGCGTGCGGGCACCACGATGGTCACCGAGGGCGTGGCAGTGGACAAGGCCAATGAGGTCAGCGCCGTCGCCGCGCGCGTGAGCGTCGTGCACGACTGGGTGCTGTCGGTGGGGCTCGCCCAGTCCGCGCTGCCGCACACCGGTCCCCTCACCCTGCAGCGGTACCGTGCCCTGCGTGGGCTGCTCAAGCAGCACGGGGCCTGGCCGACGTGGAAGCCGCCGGACCTGTGGCCACTGCTGATGGCCCGCCCCGGAGCGCTGTTCCGCGGCTCGGACGACTCCACGGAGAGCCCATTGGAGTGGCCGGTGCTCGTGAAGCTGTACACCACACGGGGCGGATGGTGGCCCGAGCGGCGCCGGGTCGCCGAAGGCGCTGTCTCGTCGGAGATGCCGCGCGCACCGTTCGACGGCCTGCTGAGCCTCCCCGCAGGGCCGTTGCTGGGGCAGCGATGACGCCCGCGCTCACAGCGAACGCCGAGGCGCTGCTCTCGCTCGCCGGCACCATCCACGGCGGATCGCTCGCGGCCTTCGCCATCCTGCTGATGTTCCGCAAGAAGATCCCGCACGTCGACGAGGCCTCGCTGGTGCGGGTGTACCGCGCATGGGGCGGTGGGCTCGGGCTCTCACTCGGGGCCTACTGGCTCGCGCTCGCGCTCACCTGGCCCGGAGCCCACAACCCCGGCGCCACGACACTGCTCGGGCAGTTCGCGATCCCGATGAACCCCGCCACGGATCTCGGCGGCGTGCAGTTCGGCCTGCTGTTCGCCTACTGGGTGAACTACGTGGCCCTCGAGATCTGGACGCTGGAGCCCTGCCGGCTCCTGGACCGGGACGGCACGGTGAGTGACCCCGCGCTGTACGCGCGCACGACGCAGCAGGTTGCAACCCACCTGGCCGTGAACGCCGCGCTGTTCAATGCAGCGCTGCTGGTTGGGACCCTGGTGTAGCGGCCCGGGCAGGCAGCCCCCTGTCGACCCTGTGGCCGACGATGGCCCCGGCCACCTTCTCGCCACACCGCACGGCCCCCTCCAGCCAGGGGTGGTTCAGGTAGTCGCCGCAGAGCCACACCCCGTTGTCTCCCTGGCCGTGCCCCCAGAATGCCTTGACCCGCGCGACGTCCCCGACGCCGTACACGGGCATGGCCTCCGGCCAGCGTTGGACGTGCAGGCCTTCCATCCGGTCCGCACACGTGGGGTACAGGCGGCCCCACTCCGCCGCCACGAGCCCGAGCACGTGCTCGTCGGACACACCCAGCAGCTCGCGCGCAGCCTCCTCGTGCAGCCCGATGGAGAGGACGCAGTGCGTCTCGTCGAACGAGCCCTTGCAGGTGTCGTTGGAGCAGCAGCACACCAGCGTGCTCTGCGTGAACGGGACCCAGATCCCCTCGTAGTCGCCCGCGACGGAGCGTGGAACGCGGAACGCACACATCATCGTGCACGAGTACCTCACACCTGCGAGGAGCTCCGCCTGCGCGTGGGAGGGGGCCGTCCAGAGGCGACGGGCGACGGTCGCGGTCGTCGCGATCACGACCGCATCGTAAGCGGCGTGCTCCTCGCCACAGTGGACGATCGGGGTGAGGCCGTCGTGGGAGACGCTGTCCACGTTGGCCGCCCGCACGGTCAAGCGCTCGGCGAGGGCCATCGGCAACGACTCCATGAAGTCGCGGAACCCCCGGGTCCGGAAGGAGCCCCGCACGAACAGCGCGGCCAGGGCCTGGAAGTACTTCATGCTCATACGGCGGGCCGAGTGGAAGTGGAAGGTGCGCACGAAGGGGTCGATCAGGCGCGCGGCGACCTCCTCCCCACAGATCTCGACCGTCGCCGTCCAGGCGTCCATGTCGTCCAGTTCGTCGCTCCCCACGGAGAGGTCGAAGAAGTCCAGGTCCTCGCGGGTCCGCCATGCATGCACGAGGAACCCCAGCAGGCGGACCCGGGCGGCCAGGGAGAGGCCGGGGAGCCATGCGAGGTCGGACACGGAGTCGGGCGACGGCGCCAGGCCCCCAGGCTCGAGGATCCCGCCCGGCCCGCTCTCGAGCACGAGCCAGTCCTCCCGGAGCCCCACCTCGCCCGCGAGCGCGGCCAGCCGGGTGTCGTTGCCCAGCATCAGGTTGGCTCCGACGTCGATCCCGAACCCCGCCACGTGCACAGTGGCCATGCGCCCGCCAACCCGCCCCCCCTCGTAGACCGTCGCCGTGTGCCCAGCCTGGCGTAGACGGTATGCACAGGTGAGGCCCGAAAGCCCCGCACCCACAATCGCGATGTTCATGATGCCTCCTTCTCGAGTAGCGCGACGAGTCGTTGCCCGGACCGCACGGTGCCCGCCACGCTCGGGTAGCCAGCGGTGGCGTTGCACAGGTACAGGTTGGGGAAAGGGGTTGTGAACGGCACGCGCGAGGGGCCGACGTGCTCCGGAGTGAGCGCAGCCCCGTACGCATTCCCCTCCGGTGCCCAGCAGAACCGCGCGTTCGTGGTCGACGTTCCCACGACCTTGATCGCAAGGTGCTCCTGCAGGCCCGGGAGGAACCTCTCCTGGATCACCTGGAGGATCCGGTCCCTCACCTTCGCCTTCTCGGCGGTGTAGGCCGCCGGTCCTGCCTCCTTCAAGGCCCGGAAGTGCTCGAAGCTGCAGGCGGTCGCGGCCACGAGCACGTGCTCTCCGGGAGGGGCGAGGCCGGCCGCCGCGGTGTGCAGGGTGGGGGTGGAGAGGAACAGCCAGGGGTCGGAGAGGTCTCCCCTCCCCACCTGGTCGGCGTAGATGCGGTTGATGTCCTCGTGCGGGTAGTACCAAAGGTTCCATGAGCCGAACCCATGCTGGCGCAGGTCGATGCCGCGCAGGCCCAGGTACAGGGTGTAGCTGCCGCAGGAGTACGGGTAGTCGAGCGCCCGGAGCCACGCAGGGGGAGCGGCACAGTCGAGCATCGCGGCGGTGCGCCTGGGGTCGATGTTGGACACCACGGTCCGCCCGCTCCACGCGTGGCCGGAGGTCGTGTGGGCGCGGGCCACCCGCCCGCCCTCCACCGCGATCCCGGAGACCTCCTCGCCCAACTCCACCGAGCACCCCGGGAACGAGCGGATCCGCTCGACGATGCTGTCGATGAAGTGGCCAAAATGGCGCTCGGGGTACCAGGCGCCCCGGTCATACCCGGACACCAGCGCCACGTGCAGCAGGAAGGACACCTCGGCAGGGGGCAACAGGTAGTCCCCCGCCTGACCGGCGAGCACCGCCTGGACCCTCCGGGGGAGACCGTGCGCGTCGAAGACCTGCTGCAGGGTGGCGTTCCGGTAGCGCAGGAGATGCGGAAGGCGGAACGGGGCGGCCGCGTAGTCGAGGATCCCCGGTCGATCCGGGACCCTGTCCAGCTCATCCCGCACCGCCATCAACAAGGCGCAGAACCGCCCGATCGAGACCGCCGCGGTGGGAAAGCGCTGGATCAGCCGGTCGCGGTGCTGCTCGAACCCGTTGGGGATGCTGTACCGATCCCCGGCGATGTCGATGCGATCGTATCCGTCTGGGTCGAGCCGGTTGAACCGGACTTCATCCTCGAGCCCCACGGTCTCCAGGAAGGTCCGGACCGACCCGCCCTCCTCGCAGCCGAAGATGTAGTGCACCTGCGCGCAGAAGCGCCACTTGCCCATCGGGAAGCTGTGTGCGCACCCCCCGGGGTGCTCGTGCGCCTCCAACACCCGCACCCGGTGGCCCGTGCTGGCGAGCAGCGCGGCGACCGTGAGCCCGGCCATGCCGGCACCGAGGATCAGGTAGTCCGGGTCTGTGTCCATCGCCCCAGAGAGAGCAAGGAACATGCCACCATGGCCCCGGAGCGACACCCCTCGAATGTGCCGGGCTCGAGGCCCCCGGGCTGCGCGCCCTCGCCCGGTTGCGGGCTGCCATGCACAGGCGGCGCCGACCTCCTACTCACGCGGGGGCGGTGGCGGGGGAGGCGGGGGAGGCGGAGGCGGCCGGAAGGGGGGAGGAGGAGGAGGGGCGCGCCAGGGCGGAGGACGAGGCGGTTCACGGTGCAGCGTCGGCCAGAACTGGCCGAAGAGGATCGAGATCTGGCCTCCGTCATAGAAGAACAGCGCCCCCCGGGTGACCAGCCCGTCCTCATGGGTGGCGAACGGGAGTGAGAGGCTCGCGAACGTGCTCAGCTCCACGCCAAACCATCCCACCCCGATTCCAGCAGCAAGTGTAGGTCGTAGGCCGATGAATCCCGTCGAATAGGAGGAGTCGGGGCCGTCGAGGCCCAGCCACCCTCCACCCAACGTGACGAAGGCGGATCCGAAGATGGGACCGGCGTGCAGGGAGCCCCCCGCCTCGGCGCCCCCAACCACCATCACTGCGCCTGCGTTCTCACAGAACTGCCCATCGCCACCCCACCGAGCGCCGCGGCCCACGGTGAATCCCTCGCCACCCCCGCACTCGAGCAACCCCGGAGAGTAGCGGTTGGGCGAGCGTGTCGGACCGGTGCTGGGAAGCCAGACCGTCTCGAAAACAGGGCCGCCAGCCCGGATGTCCGCAGCGTCGGCCGCACCGGCGAGCCCCAGAAGAAAGACGAGCATGGGTAGACTCCACTCCCCGGCTCCGGAGCAAGGGGTGTGCCAGTTTCACGGGACCCGGCAGGCGCCGCCCGCGTGCCCCCCGCCCCGCGGGTGGATAGGCCGCCCCCGACCGCAAAGGCCCCCGATGAAGACCGCCCCTCCGATCCCCTCGTCCACCGACCGCCCCGGCAACTTCCTCGTCGACATCATCCAGGCCGATCTGCAGAGCGGGCGCCACCGCAACATCGTCACGCGGTTTCCGCCGGAGCCCAACGGCTACCTGCACATCGGGCACGCGAAGTCGATCTGCCTGAACTTCGGCCTCGCGGAGATGTTCGGCGGGCGCTGCCACCTGCGTTTCGACGACACCAACCCCACCAAGGAGGAGGAGGAGTACGTCCAGGGCATCCAGAACGACGTGCGCTGGCTGGGCTTCGATTGGGGTGAGCACCTCTACAACGCCAGCGACTACTTCGGGGCCTGCTACGACCTCGCCGTACAGCTGATCCGGGATGGAAAGGCGTACGTGGACTCCCAGACCGACGAGGAGATCCGGGCGACCCGCGGCACGGTGAACGACGCCGGGACGCCGAGCCCCTACCGCGAGCGATCCGTGGCCGAGAACCTTGACCTCTTTGCCCGCATGAAGGCAGGCGAATTCCCCGACGGGGCGCACGTCGTGCGGGCGAAGGGCGACATGGCCGCGGCGAACATGAAGATGCGCGACCCGCTGCTCTACCGCATCCGGCACGCGAGCCACCACAAGACCGGTGACACGTGGTGCATCTACCCGATGTACGACTACGCCCACCCGGTCTCCGACGCCCTCGAACACATCACCCACTCGATCTGTACGCTGGAGTTCGAGAACAACCGGGACATCTACGATTGGGTGATCGACAACTGCAGCCTGCCCCCAGGCCCCGGAGATCGCCCGCGGCAGTATGAATTCGCTAGGATGAACCTATCCTACGTCGTTGTGAGCAAGCGCAAGCTGCTCCGACTCGTGAAAGAGGGGCACGTGCGGGGTTGGGACGACCCGCGGATGCCCACGCTGGCGGGCCAGCGTCGCCGTGGCGTCACCCCCGAGGCGATCCGCCTGTTCTGCGATCGCATCGGCGTCGCGAAGGCCAACAGCCTCGTGGACTACGAGCTCTACGAGTCGGCGATCCGTGACGATCTCAACGGCCGCGCTCCGCGCGCGATGGCCGTGCTCAACCCACTCCAGGTCGTGATCGAGAACTGGCCCGAAGGTCTGGGCATGCCCCTGCAGGCGCCGCTATGGCCTGCAGACGTCACCCCCCTGGACGGCGACGCAGGCAGCCGGACCCTGAACTTCAGCGGGTCGCTCTGGATCGACCGCAACGACTTCATGGAGCTGCCGCCGAAGGGCTTCTTCCGGCTCTCGCCCGGCAAGGAGGTGCGCCTGCGCTACGGGTACATCATCCGCTGCACCGGTGTGGAGAAGGACGCCGACGGCGTCGTGCAGACCGTGCGGTGTACCTACGACCCGGACAGCAAGGGCGGCAACGCGGCCGACGGACGCAAGGTGCAGGGCACGATCCACTGGGTCGACGCGAGCGATGCAGTGGACGCCGAGGTGCGGAACTACGATCGCCTGTTCACCGTCGAGCGCCCCGACGCGGGCGACGAGGATCTGCTCACCTACCTGAACCCCGACGCCCTCCGCATCGTGACCGCCAAGCTGGAGCCGCTGCTGGCGCGCGGCGCTCCGGGCGACCGGTTCCAGTTCGAGCGCGAGGGGTTCTACTGCGCAGACCCGGACTCACGCCCCGGAGCACCGGTCTACAACCGGACGGTCGGGCTGAAGGACTCGTGGGCGAAGCACCTCCAGACACAGGCTCGCGCCCCGGCCGACCAGCGTGCCGAGCCCAGCGGGGTCCGCAAGCGCGTGGAGCCTCCCCAGTCCGACCCCGGGCGCCCGCCCGAGAGCCGCGTGCGATCGACCACCGGCACCGCGGCATTCGACCGTTACGTGCTGCTCGGCCTCTCTGGGCCCGATGCCGCAGTGCTCGCCGACGATCCGGCGCTCGCCGGGCTCTTCGAGGAGGCGCTCAAGGTGTTCCCCGACGCAAAATCAGTCGCAAACCTCGTCATCAACGATGTCGCCGCCCTCCGGAAGGCGGGAGAGTTCAAGGCGCCGGGCCGGGAGATCGGCCGGGTGGCCGAGCTCGTGGATGCGGGTGACATCACGAGCCGGACCGCGCGGAACCTGCTGGCTGTGCTCGCCACGGAGGGAGGCGAGGCGGGCGCGATCGTGAAGGCACGGGCGTGGAACGCCGTACATGACCGGGGACCGATCGAGGAGCACGCGCGCAACGTGCTCGCGGCGCACCCGAACGAGGTCGCGGCCTACTGTGCCGGCAAGGCTGCGCTGCTCGGGTTCTTCGTGGGCAAGGTCATGAAGGCGATGGGCGGAAAAGCCCAGCCCCAGATCGTGCAGGAGATCGTGCTGGGGATGCTCGCGCACTAAACAGGATCGCTCCGTTCCGCAGCGACGCTTGACACGTCAATAGAAACATGCGATTCCTGAACCGCAAGGTTCGGAGTCGTCGTCATGGGCAGAAGCAAGAATGGTCAAGCCGTCCCGCCGCACCGGCTGACCGAAGCCGAGCTCTCCAAACTCACCGTCCTGCGGGAT
>CAIQVJ010000109.1 GCA_903875225.1 uncultured Pseudomonadota bacterium | reverse complement strand
TCCGCCGCCGCCTCGGGGAGGACGCCGTGCGGAGGTCCGCGCGTGCCGCCCAGCTGGACGACCTGCGGCTCTGGGCGCGCGCCACCTCGGCGCCGTCGATGTTCACGCTCAACGGGGTGGGGACAAGCTGCTACGGCCGCCACCAGGCGACCCCGGACGGCACCTACGTCCTCGTCTACTACTTCGTGCTCCTGTTCCTGCCGATCTGGGCGAACGGCGCGTACCTCGTGGCCGACGGCAAGGGCACCTTCCGGCGGAGCTGGTACTTCCTCGCGGAGGTGCCCCTGCCGCCCGGTACGCAGCAACGTCGCTATTGGGGCCTCCTGGCGATCGGGGCGGCGTTTGTGCTTTTGTTGGTCGGTTCGATGGTGGGGTAGCTGGAGCACAGGCTGGGGGCTGGGGGCGAAAACCAGGGTTGACCGCCCGTACCACCTCCGTTCATTCCGGCAGCCACCGTGTCGGGTCCAGTGCGCCGCGAGCGGCGCCGAGAACGACGCACCCGCGTGCCACCGGAGTGGAAACACGCCCACCTGGCGCCACCACGCGAGCGGTGTCGGGCAATTCCATTCGGCCAAGACGCACTATCGACATGAGCCACCGTCGAAGCCAGAAACGTTAGCCCGAACGCCGAGAATATTGCAGCACCTCCTCGGGGCGCCGTACACTACCGAGAGACGACGCTCGGCCGCCGCGCCCAACCCCAAGGAACCGCCCCGGTGACCCACTCCCAAGTTGATCACCGACCTTGGTCGAACCTCGATAAAGCGAATTGGTAGATACATCTCATTTCACATCTATCTTTTAATAATGCATACTATTTGCAAATGTAGTAGATACATGTGTGCACATCCGCTTCGTGACCAACCGCCGAGGGGACAAGGTCTTCCGCTACCCCCAGTTGGTCGAGAGCTTTCGTCGCCCGGACGGGATGCCGGCCCACCGTGTCCTCGCTGGGCTCAGCAAGTTGTCGGAGTTGGAGCTTGATAACCTGCGGAAGGCCCTGGCGGCCTCCCGGGAAGGGCGCCCCCTCGGGCCTTCGTCTGGGGCCCCCGTGCTCCCGACCATCCGGAAGAACCTAGCGTATCTGGACGTCGCCACGGTGCTCGCGCTGTGGAACGACCTCGGACTGCCGGAGCTGCTTCGAACGACGCTGAAGGGCTCCGCGGCCACCGTCTCCGACGCCGATGTCCTCGCGGCGTTGGCCGTGCACCGTTGCGTGGCGGCAGGGTCGAAGCTGGCCGCCAACCGCTGGTACCCGAACACCGCGCTGCCGCTGCTCCAGGGACTCGAGCGTGGGGCGTTCAACAACTCCCGGGTGCACCGGGCGCTGTCGGCGCTCTCGGACGCGGAGCCGTCGATCCAAGCGGCGCTTCCTGAACGGCTCCGCCCGGATGGCGAGGGGTTCGTGGCCCTGTTCCTGGACGCCACCGACACCTGGTTCGAAGGGCGTGGTGCGCCCATGGCGGAGAAGGGCCTGGACAAGGAGGGCGTCTACCGTCGCCGCATCGGCCTGGCGCTGCTCTGCGATCCACGCGGCTTCCCCATCCGCTGGAAGACCTTGCCCGGGCGGTATCGGGATACCCCGGTCATGGAGGAGCTATGCGGTGATCTGGCCAAGGAGGCGTGGGTGGCGACCGCGCCGGTGGTGATGGACCGGGCCATGGGGCGGGCAGGCAGCGTCGAGTTCCTGGCGGAGAGTGGACTCCGGTTTCTCACGGCGCTCGCGCTCGATGAGTTCGCCCAATACTCCACGAGGATTCCTGAGGTCGATGTCGGTGGGGAGGCCACCGAAACCTCGCTGGCGGCCTGGGCGCGCGCGGCGGGGTTCACCCTCGTGCGCCCCGACCGCTACGTTCTGGACCTCGGGGTGATCGACAAGGGCGAAGGGGACGCGTGGAAGGGGCGACGCCACCGAGGACCCGAGCCGGTGTCGATGACCTGCGGGGCGATGGCCCGCGCGCAGGCGCTGGGGGCCGAACTCGCCGCGGGCTCGTCGCGAAAGGACATCGCGCAACGTCAGGACAGCACCGTGGCGTTGGTTGACCAAGACCTACGCTTACTCAAGCTGAATCCACCCCTGCAAGCCCGGGTGATGGCCGGGGAGGTTCGCTTCGCGAAACTCCAGGACCTGCTCCGGGTGGTCCGCCTCCCCGCGGCCGCGCAGCTCGAGGCCTTCGAGGCCCTGTGCGCCAGTGGGGTCGGCAAGACGCCGCGCGCGGCCCACGCCCGCCATCAGCCGAAGGGACCGCCGCCGATCCGCGTCCGCCTCGTCGTCCACTTCAATCCGGAGAGGTTCCTCGAACAACGCCGGGTCGAGGAAGAAAAGGTGGCCGAGGTCCGTGCCCTTGTGGCCACGCTCAACGACCACTTGGCTCAGCCGCACGCCCGGCGGAGCGCTCGTGCGGTTCAGCGGGAGGTCGAGCTCCTGCTCACTCGGAAGAAGCTGATGGAGGTCGCGACGCTCCGGCTCGACCTTCACGACGATGGCCGGGCCCGGGCGGTCCACCTGACCGTCGACGAGGAGAAGCGGTTGCTCCGGCGTCGCCACGATGGCATCAACGCCATGGTCGCCAGCCCGAAGCTCACCCAGACCGCCGCCGAGCTCGTCGAGCTCTACTTCGCGAAGGACGCCGTCGAACGAGACTTCCACACGATCAAGAGCGAAGTCGAGCTTCGCCCCGTTCGCCACCGCACGGACCCCAAGGTCCGCGCTCACGTCGCGCTCTGCGTCCTCGCCCTCCTCGTCGAGCGGGCCATGGAGGACCGCCTACGGCGCGGCGGCCTGACGACTTCTGCCCCCGCCGCCCTGGAGGAGTTGCGGACCTGTCACCTCAATGAAGTCACCCTCGGCCCGACGAGCGCCCACCAGCTCACCGAGCCGACCAAGGCCCAGCACGCGATCCTCGCCGCCCTCGGCACGACCCACCTCCTCACGCCGCGCACCCGCGGTGCCGCCATGGGTCCATAGCCAAGGTGTGTGCCTACGGCGCGCCGAAACTCGGCGTTTGCCGAGCTCCGCACTCGGAGGTGGTCAACTTGGGACGGGGTCACCCATCGAGATTCTTGGCCTGCGCCACCCCTGCCGCCGCGTCTTGCCGGGCGAGCGCCGCTCAGCCCCGCTCAGCCACCGGCGCCGACGTGGCCCAGAACGACGCGAACGCGCTCCACAGCTCCCCGGCGAGGTACTGGGTTCCCCAGGGATCGCTCCCGGTGCGGCCCCGGAGGTAGTCGTTGATCACCATGCCGTCCGCGCTCAGGCGGTCGTGGGGGTGCTTGAGGTTCATCTTGATGCGCACCACCCCGTGGCTGCCGAGGTGCACGATGTCGATCGTGCCGTCGGACTCCACGTCGGCCACGATGCCCGAGTGGGTCACGGCGTCGTCGAGCTGGCCGTTGTCGTCGCGATCGTAGGTGTTGTCCCAGAAGGCGACGTCGCCGGGGCGGGGGAGGTGACGGTGATGGAGAACGCCGGCTTCTCCAGCTGCTTCATACAGCATCGCCGAGCTGCCCTCCCAGTGGAGGCCGGCCTTGGCCATCGAGGCCTCCACGAAGCCGGAGCAGTCGTAGCGGAACGACTCGCCGTGCACGTTCAGGCTCG
>CAIQVJ010000108.1 GCA_903875225.1 uncultured Pseudomonadota bacterium | reverse complement strand
TGAAGTCGCAGATACGAGTGTCGAGATCGACTATCGAGTCTCGAAGGTCGAGATTCGCCGATCGAGACTCGACGCTCGAGAGTCGATCTCGGACAACGACGGCCTCGAACCGCTACGTTGAGCAGCGATCCTGTTTAGCGGCCCGACCCGGTCCGACCAGCACGGCCGATCGCTGGTACACTGGCGACATGAGGGCCCTGGTCCAAACGCCGTTGCTCTGCGCCGTGGCACTCGGTTGCCACCCGCTTGGCTCCCTGCCGCCGGTGGACACCGGTGGCGCGGGCGGCGAGGAGCGCCTCGCGGTCACGCCACTGGAGCTCGACTTCGGGGAGGTGGAGTTCGGGACCGTCGCAGAGCTGGAGTTCACGATCCACAACCTCGGCGAGACGACCGTGTACGTGAGCGGTCAGGGCGACCCGGTCGGCGACCCCGGGTTCGAGGTGCTGGTCCCCGAGATCGCGGAGCTGGCGCCTGGTACGGACCTCCGCGTGACGGTGCGGTTCGCGCCACAGGGGGATGAGGAGGCGGATGCACAGCTGCTGGTCGCTCCCGCGGACGCGGTGGTTCGACTCGCCGGTCTTGGGAGGGCTCCCGTGCTCGATCTGGGCGAGCCTGGGACCCCGGCCGTGGTGCTCGGGTGCTCGGGAGAAGGGGCGATGCGCGTCGCGAACGTCGGCTCGCGAACCCTCGAGATCTCCGACGTGTACTCGGCGGCGAGCATGTTCGACGTCCTGGACTGGCCCCCCTCACTCGCGCCGGGTGAGGAGGGCGAGGTCCGGTACGCGTTCACGCCCGAGGTCGGAGGGACCTCGCAGGGTGTCTTCGTGCTGACGACGAACGATCCGTCCGGATCCGCGAGCGCCCAGGTGAGCGCGCTCGGGTACGAGGGGGAGGGGGTGTCCGAGTCGTTCCTCTTCCTTCCGACCGATCCGACGGACATCGTGTTCGTGGTGGACGGGTCGACGATCGGGCCCTACGCCTCGCGAATCGCTGGGGCCGCCGAGGCCTACGTGGACGCGCTGCGCAACGAGAACGTCGATTTCCAGCTCACCTCGGTGTCGAGCGCGTCGGATTGCCCGGGGGCCCCGCCGTATGCGACCCGGCTCGACACGGCCCTGCGCGCCAGCACGGTGCTCGCGCGTGGGTTCGCTGCGGCTTCCGGGCCCTGGGACGACGATCTGCTCGGGCTCGCGCTGGCCGTGGTGGCAGACAGCGGGCCCTCGGGGTGTCTCGAGGGCTTTCGCCGCGCGGACGCCGATCTCGAGGTCGTGGTGGTGGCGCTCGGGCCGAGCGGCGCGGATCTCGCTGCCGATCTGGCGAGCCTTCAGGCCGGCGCCGTCGGGGACGTGCGGGTGAGCGCCCTGGTGCCCACGACCGGCAGTTGCGGCACCCGCGCCGACGACTACCTCGCCGTCGCTGCCGACACGTCCGGCGCCACCGAGGACGTCTGCGCGGCGGACTGGGTGCCCGCATTCCAGACGTTCGCGCAACTGCCGGGGGGCACCGAGGCCGTCCGGTTTCCGTTGAGCCAGGTGCCGGTCGCCTCGACGATTGCAGTGACTGTGGGGGGCGTGCCGCACGACGGGTGGACGCTCGACTCGGCGAGGAACGAGCTGGTGTTCGACCCCACCGAATTCTCCCTGGGGGCCGAGGTGCAGGTCAGGTACGTGGCGGCCACAGCCTGCGAGTGACAGGGCACTCCGCGCTGCGCCTCCCGAAAGCGCGCCCCGGGTCCCGCGGATAGGGTGGGCGCGGAGTGAGCACCACGTGAACATCGCATTCGTTGCAGCCGAGGTCGCCCCGTGGTCCAAGACAGGTGGGCTCGGCGATGTGTGCGGCGCGCTCCCCCGCGCGCTGGCCGCCCTCGGGCACCGGGTGATCACGGTGAGCCCTCGTTACCGGGACTACCCGGACGCCTGGGACACTGGTGTCCGCGCACGGATCCACCTGTTCGGCCAGCTCCACGAGGTCGGCTTCTTCCACGCAGCGGCAGCGATCGACGGCAATCCATGCCATCACCTGTTCGTCGACCACCCGAGCTTCCGCAGGTCCGGCATCTATGGGGACAGCAGCGGCGCCTACGGGGACAACCTGTTCCGCTTTGCGCTGCTCTCCCGCGCGGGCATCGAGGCCGCGGCGCTCGTCCCCCTGTTCGCGGGGACCAACGGTCCCGAACCGCTCGGCGAAGAGGTCGTGTTCCACGTCAATGACTGGCACACGGCGCTGGTCCCGCTCTACCTGGAGGCGCTCTACCGCCCCGCCGGGCGTTTCCAGCGAGCGGGCACGGTGCTCGGCATCCACAACGCCGGCCACCAGGGCAACTTCGCGGCGCACAAATTCGCCGGCCTGGACGTCTCCACCCGCTGGTGGCCCCACCTGGACATGGATGGACAGCTCAACCTGCTCAAGACCGGGGTGGTGCTCTCCGACAAGCTGGTCGCCGTCTCGCCGACGTATGCCCGCGAGGTGTGCGGGGAGCTCGGTTTTGGCCTCGGGGGGGTGTTCTCGAGCCGGGGTCGGGACCTGATCGGCATCGTGAACGGGATCGGCGACGACTGGGACCCGGGGACCGACGTGCACCTCGCGCAGACCTACAGCGCCGACGACCTCTCCGGCAAGCTCGTGTGCAAGCGGGCGCTGCAGCGTGAGCTGGGCCTGCCGGAGCGGGATGTGCCCCTGCTGGCCCTCATCGCCCGCCTCGACCCCCAGAAGGGCGTCGACATGGTGATGCAGGTGCTCCCGTGGCTCATGCAGCAGGATCTGCAGCTCGTGCTGCTCGGCAGCGGCAACAAGGCGCTCGAGCAGCAGATGCGCGAGATGGAATGGGCCAACCCGAGCCGGGCGCGCGGGTGGATCGGGTTCAACGAGGCCCTCGCCCACCGCATGGAGGCGGCGGCCGACCTGTTCCTGATGCCCTCCCGCTTCGAACCGTGCGGCCTGAACCAGCTCTACTCCCTGCGCTACGGCGCGGTGCCGGTGGTGCATGCCACGGGCGGGCTGGCCGACACCGTGGAGACCGTGGACCCCGCCCGCGACCGCGGGACCGGCTGGGCGTTCCGGCAGTACAGCGCGGAGGCGTTCGGGGAGGCGATCGGTTGGGCGCTGCTCACGTGGTGGCGGTTTCCGGATGCGTGGAAGGCCATCCAGCAGCGCGGAATGCGGCAGGACTGGTCGTGGACGCGGAGCGCCTCCGCCTACGAGCGCGTGTATGGCGAGGTTCTCGGGCGGAGGGCGTGAGCGTGCCCAGCGAGAGCCCGAAGTCCCGGGGCGACATCAAGCAGCTCGGCGCGCGGATCGACGCCGACCCGGAGCTGCGCCGCGCGTGGGTGCTGCGCGCGGAGCAGCGTGGCCTCGCCGTGGAGAGCGGGGTGCCGGGCAAGAAGCTCGTGCGCATGGTGCTCGACCGCGCCGATCAGGCCCAGGTGCGCACCAACCCGATCGCCCGGGACGAGGCGTTCACCTGCGTCCAGTGCGGGCGCGACGTGCCCCTGGGAGGGAAGCGCCCGCGGGATCACTGCCCATGGTGCCTGCACTCCCGACATGTGGACGTCGTTCCCGGCGACAGGGCCGCCACCTGCGGAGGACTCCTGGTCCCGCTTCGGCTGGAGCCCGGGTCGGGGAGCCTGGACATCCTGTACCGGTGCGCGAGCTGTGGGGCTGCGGCGCGCAACCGCGTGCTGGACGACCTGGCGGTTCCGGACGACCCGGCCGCTGTTCGGGCACTGAGCGCGGGCTGACCGACGCCGCTGGGGCCTCGCACGGTGTCTCTGCGTTCCCTTGATTGGCGAATACTCATTCAGGAGGACGCGCGAACATTCGTTCGAATGCCGGGCGCTGCTTGACGAGCGATGACGGATAAACGCCGATAATATGGATGTTCTGGAGTTCGGTGACCTTGGCACGGCGATTGCTTTACTTCATTGTGTCCGCCCGACAAACCCCCGGGCAACGAGGTACCCCATGATGCTCCTCCTCGCACTCGCACTCGGCCCCGCAGAAACCTGGCAGGACGCCTACCGCGCCGAGCTCGCAGACCCGACCACCGCCACCCAGCTCCCTGCCCAGCAGGGCGAGATCGAGTGGTTCGCGCGCGCCAACCAGCAGCGCCACTTCGACGAGACCCTCACCAGCGCCCTCTTCTCCGACGAGCGCGGCGACGTGATGCTCGCCTGCACCGTGCCCAACGCGGTGCAGGACCTCCGGTACCGGCAGGCCAGCGCCCGGGTCGAGGCCTCCCTCGAGTGCGGCGACCGCGCGGAGTGCGGTGAGTTGGCTCGCGCCGTCCACGAGATGCGCGGCGCCTGCCTCGACCTCGCCGTGTGGAACTCGGCGAGCATGATGGTCTCCCCGACCAGTGAGGCGACTGTCGCGTCGCGGTGACTACCCGCCGACGAGCGCGGTGTCGTTGCGCAGGAAGGGGCGGACCTGCTTGATGATCAGCTGTCCATCGGCCTTAACCTTCCACTCGGTGTCGAGGAGGATGGTCTGGCCGTCCGGGGCCGTGACGTCCAGGGGGAACGTGTCCTGGATGTCGGACAAGAGCTCGGAGAGCTCGGTGACCTGCGCCTCGTCGAGCACCCACTCGCCCGGCCCACACTCACTGGACGTGTCCACCCGCAGGATCCGGGTGACCGTGCCGTCGGTGACGGTGACGAGGGTGGTCTCGGGATAGACCCCGGCGGGGGCGGAGACCACGTCGTATTCGCCGATCTGGGCCTCGATCAGGTAGCGGTCGTCCACCGCGGACGGGTTGCCGGTGAACGCGACTGCGTTGGCCTGCTCGTCGTCCACGCGGGTGTAGACGAGCACGCCCATCGCTGTCATCGAGTGGTCGACGCCGTACCAGTCGCGCTCGTCGAAGGCCTCCATGGTCCACAGTGATGCCCAGACGGTGGTGAGCGCGGCGCTGACCGTGCGCTCGGTGTCCTTGTCGGGGTCGCAGCGGGAGGGGCCGCCGTCGTCTCCGTCCACCTCGTCGGCCACGCAGCCGGACTCGCTCGTGTACAGCCCGGCTCCCGAGAACTCGAGCGCGTCCTCGGCGTTCGAGCTTGACCGCAAGCGCAGCATCACGCTGTCGTCTCCCTGCACGAGGCGAGCCTCGGCGACGACCTTCGCGATCGCGTCTGCGTCGACATCCGAGGCCATGATCGCCGTCCTGAGCGCGTCGAGCGCCTCCCGGCGCACCGCGGCATCCGTGCGGAAGTCGGTGTCTGCCAGCCAGGCGTCGAGCGTGTCCTGGAAGGTGGCTTGCACCTCGCCCGACCCGAGATCCACCATCCAGCCGTGGGTGCGCATGAATGCGTCGTAGTACGAGAAGGGGAGCAGGAAACCGTCGAGCTGGTATTGCGCCGGGATCCGCTGGTACAGCGTGGCGAGGTTGGCTCCCTTCGAGCCGTAGCGGCTCAGGTTCAGCGCGCGTTGATCGGCGGTGTCCGTGGGCAGCTCGAGCAGGGGCGAGAGCGCATCCCACGTGAGGTCGGGCACGGGAATCGCGACGGGGTCCGGTCGGATCGAGTCCCACCACGCCTGGGCGTCCTCCTGCGTCGCCGCGCTGATCGAGTAGTCGTCGGCCCCACAGGTGAACCGCACCAGCTGGCCCTCCCAGGCCGCGAGGCTGGTGAGCGGGTCGGCGATGAAGCAGTTCGGCGTGCCGCGAGCCGCGCTGCGCACGTTGATGTGCGAGAGCGCGCCCTGCCGCGTTCCGGTGACCACGCCGGCGACCACACGCTCGAGATCCATCGGGGCTTCGTCCAGCACCAGGATGTCCTGGTACCCGTAGTCGCCCGCCACCGTCGCGGCGTCCAGCTCGTCGAGGGTGTAGAGCCGCACGGTGCCGTACCCGGTCGCCTCGGTGTAGGGCTCGTAGCTCACGTCGCTGTCCACGTTGCGGATCTGGAACGGGGCGCCCGCCCAGGTGGCGGCGTTGGCCTCCTGGGTCTCGGTGTAGGGCACGTACACGAGGTTGGCGAGGTGGAATTT
The DNA here is from genome assembly GCA_903875225.1 of uncultured Pseudomonadota bacterium. Lineage (GTDB taxonomy): Bacteria > Myxococcota_A > UBA796 > UBA796 > SXON01 > CAIUMM01. Next base: position 293,216 of record CAIQVJ010000108.1, on the reverse strand, counting down.
CTGGCTCAGCGCCAGCCATGTCTCGGTCACCTGCTCCAGCGAGGGGGTGGTGCTCTCGTCTGCCGGCTTCTCCCAGACGATGAAGCTGTACCAGGTGCTCCCGTCCGTATCCGTGCGTTGGCTGATGTCCCCGGCGAAGTAGGTGCGGTTTGCCCCGTCCGTCACCATCGTGCCGTACTCCTCCCAGGTGAGCCCGGCGTACAGATCCGGGAACGCCTGCGTGAGCATGTCGTAGTGCAGGGGGAAGATGTTCTGGTTGACAAACAGCGTGGGCAGCGGGGCGTCGTCGGCCGCCGGGGTCATGTAGGACGCCAGGCGGACGACGTCGTCGGTCTCTGCGGGGCCGCTGATCACGTCCCAGATCGGCTCATCCGGTACGGAGTGCAAGCACACCGTGATGCCGAGCGCATCGTTCACGTCGTTGCAGGGCCCGCGGGCATCCGCGTCGGGTCCCGTGCAGCCGAGCAGCCCGGCGAGCAGGATCATCGACGGGTCGTCCGTCTCAGGCCCAGCAAGGCGAGCAGCGCACCGAGGGCGGGGGCGAGACCGGCCGCGCCCGGCGCCGTGGAGCACCCGGACTTGACGTCGATCAGGCCCAGGGTGACGCACGACTCCGGCGAGGTGCCGAGCACGGAGCCATCGCCGAGGAACTGGGTGACCGTGTAGCAGACCTCCTGGTCGTCCTCCCCGATGAAGCTGTCCACCACCGCACCACTGTCGACGCCGGTGCGCAGCGGTTCGCCATCGCGCGAGAGCGTGTACACCGCGCCGGCGGGGTCGACGGCCAGTTGCACCTCGACGCTCACGCTGGCGGCACCGTTTGCCGCGAGGCTGGACCCGTGCACGGTGACGCTGGGCGCACCGGTCACGGCGATCGGCGCGTGCCCTGTGTAGAACGTGCTGGACATCGAACCCCAGTCGGTCGCTCCGACCGTGAGCGTGTACGTCGCATCCGGCTCGAGCGCGAGGTCCGTGAGCCAGATCACCCCCGAGTGGTCCGGGGAGAGCGTCATCGTCGAGGCGGGGCCGGAGTCGGGGGTGAGCGTGACGGTCAGATCGCCCAGATCGCAGTCCACGTTCACGAGCACCGCGGGGACCGTGGCGGGCGAGACGTCGGTGCTGCCGTCGCGAGGAATGATGGCCGTGGGGTAGGGACCGAAGCAGGCCATGTCCTGCGACGAGCCGGTGTCCATGGCCGGGGCGGCGAAGGCGGGGGGGAGCAGGAGGAGGAGGGAGAGCATGGTGGGCCTCTGATTGCCAGTCAAGTACGCAATCATCATGCCATGGAGCTGGGATGAGCGCACGGGCGGTGCTTTCGGAGATCGGGCGAGCGAGCGTCGGCGGAGAGGACGACGCGGGCGTCGTGGTCCGGCCTACCCGACTCGCCGGCGGCGGGTCAGGGCGACTGCTCCGAGCATGAGCGCGGCGGAGGGGGCGGAGCGCGTGGTCGAGCAGCCCGGCACTGTCACACACGCCTCGTCGGAGGTGCCGAGCGACGTGCTGTCCCCGAGGTGCTGGGTGAGGGTGTAGCAGGCCTCGTCAACCCGCCCGAATGCACAACACACGGACCGGTCGGGGGTCGAATGCACAGTGACGTCGTCCTCGTGGCGGGCGGGGGCTCCCCGGATCGAAATTCCCGGTGTTTGTCCGATCAGTGGATCTCTCCCGGCGGAGTGGCCTGTGCATCCACGTGGCGAACGGTCGCCGGCTCGTGCATCCAGGTGCCGAACGGTCGCCGTCTCGCGCGCTCAGGTGGCGGTCGCTCGCCGGCGGCGTCCAGCGACCACAGCCGCCGCCAACACAAACGTCCCGGACGGCGCCCCGCCGGTGGTGGCGCAGCCGGTGTGCCCGAGCGTGATGCAAGCATCGTCGCTCGTGAGGGTCGATCCATCCCCCAGGTACTGGGTCATCGTGTAGCACCACTCATGCTGGTTCCTCGACGAGAAGTCGTCGACCACGCTCTGGGCGTCCACCCCCGCGGTCACCACCTGACCTTCACGGGAGAGCGTGAACGGCGCCCCGAACGGGTCTTCGGCCGGAGTCACCTGCAGGCTGACCGTTGCCTGCTGGCGCACCAGCTCGGAGCCCGTGATCTGTACGGTCGGCGAACCCGTCAGGAGCTGGACCGGACCCTCCCCCGTCTGGAAACGCACCCAGGTCTGACCGGCGCCGAGCGTGTACGTCGTGTCGGGTTCGAGGACGAGGCCATCCAGCTTGTACAGCCCGGTCTGGATCACGTCGAGATCCTGGGTCTGCGTGGTGCCGGCATCGGCGGTGAGCGTGGCTTGAAGGGTCCCGTTTCCACACGCCGTGTCTCCGACCATGTACGGCACGGCATCGGGCGAGACCCCGACACTGCCGTCGAGCGGCACGATCGCGGTGACCTCCGGCCCCGAACAGCTGTCGTACAGCGCCATCTGGGCGGTCCCTGTGTCGTCGAGGGCAGGATCGAGGGGCATGAACGCGGATTAACCGTGCGCGGGACCGCCCGCCTCCGCACACGGCCGTCCTGCTGCCCCGGCCGGCGCCCGATCCCGGCGAGCGAGGCCGCCGCTCCCGCCTGCCGCTCCCGCCCGCCGCTCCGGCCCGCCGCCCGGGATACGTCACACCGTTGAATGCTCCCGGCCCCGCGCGGGCCTGAACCTGAACAAGGATGTTGCCGCACCATGCGGAACCGTCAGTTGATGATCGTGGTCTTCCTCCTGCTCTCCGTGGTGGTGGTGTTCGTAGCGCTCAACCAGAACGGGCTGCGACCGCCCCGGCAGGTCCCGTTCTCCGAGCTCGTCAAGATGGTGGAGCAGCAGCAGGTGCAGAGCCTGACGCTGAACGGCGCGGAGATCACCGGAGCCGCCACGGACGGGAGCCGGTTCAGCTCCACCGGCCCCAGGGACTCGGAGTACTACGACGCCTTCTTCGCCAAGAACGGCATCACGCCCAACTACGAGACCTCGTCGGAGGGCAAGTGGCTCGACGCCGTGTTCCAGTTCGCGATGCTCGTCGCCGTGGTGGTGATGTTCATGGTGTTCATGCGGCAGGTGCAAGCCGGCAACGGCCGGGCGATGAGCTTCGGCAAGGCGCGCGCCCGGCTGCAGGGCGAGCAGGGCAAGCGGGTCACGTTCTCCGACGTCGCGGGGGCCGACGAGGCGAAGGAGGAGCTGGAGGAGATCATCCAGTTCCTCAAGGACCCGCGCAAGTTCACACGGCTCGGCGGGCGCATCCCCAAGGGCGTGCTGCTCATGGGCGCGCCCGGCACGGGAAAGACGTTGCTGGCACGCGCGGTCGCTGGGGAGGCCGGCGTTCCGTTCTTCTCGATCTCGGGCTCCGAGTTCGTCGAGATGTTCGTCGGTGTGGGCGCGAGCCGGGTGCGCGACCTGTTCGGCCAGGCCAAGAAGAACGCACCCTGCATCATCTTCATCGACGAGATCGACGCGGTCGGGCGCCACCGTGGCAACGGAGCCGGTGGTGGGCAGGACGAGCGCGAGCAGACGCTCAACCAACTGCTCGTGGAGATGGACGGCTTCGACTCGACCGAGGGCGTGATCCTGGTCGCGGCCACCAACCGGCCGGACGTGCTCGACCCCGCCCTGCTCCGTCCCGGGCGGTTCGATCGCCGGGTGATCGTCTCCTCGCCGGACGTGAAGGGGCGCACGGGCATCCTCACGGTTCACGCTCGACGCGTGCCGCTCGGGGACGACGTGGACATGGAGCGGCTCGCCCGGGCCTGTGTGGGGTTCTCGGGCGCGGACCTGGAGAACCTCGTCAACGAGGCGGCGTTGTACGCCGCGCGCCAGAACAAGCGCAAGGTGGACATGGCGGATCTCGAGTCCGCCAAGGACAAGGTGGCCATGGGCGCCGAGCGGCGCTCGCTGGTGATCAGCGACGAGCAGAAGAAGCACTCGGCGTACCACGAGGCGGGCCACGCCATCGTCTCCCGGCTGCTGCCCGAGGCCGATCCGGTCAACCGCATCAGCATCGTCCCGCGGTCGCGCACTCTCGGCGTCACCCAGTTCTCGCCGCTGGAGGAGTCGAACAACCAGACGCTCACGAAGCTCAAGACGATGATCGTCATCTTCATGGGCGGGCGTGCGGCCGAGGAGGTGATCTTCTCCACCTACGACACGGGCGCCTCCGACGATCTCAAGCGGGCCACTCGCATCGCGCAGGCGATCGTGTGCGAGCTCGGGATGAGCGAGGCGCTCGGCCCCGTGGTGCTCGGTGAACGCGAGGAGAGCAGCTTCCTGGGTCGGGACTACACGCGCCGCACCCAGGACTACTCGGAGGCCACAGCGCAGCGCATCGACGCGGAGGTCAAGCGCCTGCTCACCGACGGCTACCAGAACGCGCGCGAACTGCTCGTCTCCAACCTGCACATCCTTCACAAGGTGGCCCAGGCCCTCCTGGAGCGTGAGACGATGGACGGCATCGAGTTCGAGCGGATCGTGGGCGGGCTCTCCCCCGTGTTCCCGGCGGGCAACGAGCCGAACGGCCGCTGATGCAGATCCTCGGCATCCTCAACGTCACTCCGGATTCGTTCAGCGATGGGGGCCGGGTGATGCGCGCGGATGGAGTGCTCGACGTGGCAGCCGCCGTAGCGTACGCAGAGCGGATGATCGCAGAGGGCGCCGATGCCATCGACGTCGGCGGAGTGTCCACGCGGCCCGGGGCCGACCCGGTGGACGAGGTGGAGGAGCTCCGCCGGGTGCTGCCCGTGGTCGGCGCACTGCAGGGCTTGCCGGTGTGGGTGGACACGGCGCGGGGCAGGGTGGCGGAAGCCGTGTTGAACGCCGGCGCCTGCGGCATCAACGACCAGAGGGCCGGAGACGACCCCTTGCTGCTCGCCGTTGTGGCGGCCGCCGGGTGTAGCTGTGTCCTGATGCACAACCGGGGCACCCCCCAGACGATGGGTACGCTCGCCGCCTACGACGATGTGTGCGGCGAGGTGTGGGCCGAGCTTGCGCAGGTCGCGGCGCGAGCGTGCGCGGCTGGCGTCGGGGTCGACCGTGTCATCCTCGACCCGGGGATCGGCTTTGCCAAGACGGCGTCGCAATCGGTCGCTCTCCTGCGCGACCTGCCGCGGCGCACCGGCGTTCCGGTGCTGATCGGCGCATCGCGCAAGTCGTTCCTCGGCGTTCTCACGGGCCGGGCGTCCCCCTCCGAGCGGCTCCCGGGCTCGCTCGCGGTCGCGATCCACGCCTGGCGCGCAGGCGCCGCGTGGGTGCGTGTGCACGACGTCCGTGCCACCCGCGACGCGCTCACCGTGGCAGCGGCGATGGAGGCGGGATGAGCGCCGTGGTGGCCTGGTTCGGCAGCCTGCGGTGGAGCGACGCCGTCGACATCGCGCTGTTGTGGTTCCTCCTCTACCGCACCCTCCTGCTGCTTCGCGGTACCCGCGCGATCCAGAGCCTGCTCGGCCTGCTCGTCGTGCTCGTCATCTTCTTCATCTCCGGTCGGTTCCAGCTCTACGCGCTGCACTGGATGCTGGAGAACTTCTTCGTCTACATCGTGCTCGCCGTCATCATCCTGTTCCAGTCGGACATCAAGCGCGGGCTGGCCACTGCGGGGGTTCGGCTGTTCCCGAGCTTCAAGGGCAAGCCGGACACGGGGGCCACCGAGGAGATCATCCGGGCGAGCTTCCAGATGGCCAGCCGGCGGATCGGGGCGTTGATCGCGCTCGAACGCGAGGCCAGCCTGGACGACTATGCAGACGCGGGCCAGCGTCTGGAGGCGCGCGTCTCCGGGGACCTGCTGATGGCGATCTTCCACCCGACGTCTCCGTTGCACGACGGGGCAGTGGTCGTCCAGCAGGGCCGCCTGGTGGCGGCGAAGGTCTTCCTACCCCTTTCGCTCTCCCGGGAGGTGAGCCGGTTCTACGGGACCCGTCACCGCGCCGCGATCGGCCTGACCGAGGAGACGGATGCTGTGGTGATCATCGTGTCCGAGGAGCGGGGAACCGTGGGCGTGGCAGTGGCCGGGGAGGTGATCCCCGTTGCGGACACGAACGAGCTGCGACTGCGTCTGCTCGACTTCTTCCAGGCGGACGGACGGCGCCCGGTCGTGAGCCCAGCGTGAACAAGCCTTCCCGCCGGGTCGCCACGTTTGAGGAGCTGCGCTCGCTGCTGTTCGACAACTGGCCATACAAGGCGATCACCCTCTGTTTTGCGATCCTCACCTGGGCCTACGTGCAGAGTGAGCAGGTCGTCGAAGAGCACGTGCGGGTGCGACTCGACTGGACGATGATGCCCGAGGGCCTGGTCACGGAGGAGGCGACGCTGGAGTACGCTACGGTCACCGTGGCGGGCGTTCAGGCGTTGATGCGGAACATGCGCTCCACCGATCTCGTGATGCCCATCGACCTCTCGAGCGCCCGGGAGGGCGACGCGACGGTGGATCTGTCGGACCGCCCCATCCGCGGCCTGCCGGCCGAGGTTCGCGTTGTCTCCGTCACTCCGGGGACGCTCCGCGTGCAGCTCGACCGGCTGCTCAAGCGTCGGATCAAGGTCACGCCGCTCGTGAAGGGCGACCCTGCGGAAGGATTTGCGGTGAGGGAAGTCGCAGTGAGCCCGGATCACGTGGACATCAGCGGCCCTGCCAGCATGCTGCGGGCGTTGACCGAGATCCCGACCGAAGACGTGGATGTGACCGGCCTGCACGAGGACGGGGAGTTCGAGGTGGGGCTGGGGCTCTCGAAGAACAGCCCGATGCACGTGCTCAAGCCGGGGCCGATCTCGGTGAGCGTGCACGTGGCCTCCACGCTGCGGGTGCGGATGTTCGACTCCGTGCCGATCGTGGTTCGAGGGGACCGGTATGTTGCGACCACCACGGTGGCGAACGTCACGGTCGAGGGGCCGGAGGCGGCTGTCGCCGCGGTCAAGCCCGACGCGCTCTCGGTGATCGTGTACGCGCCAGACGAGTTCGTGGACCCCGAGGGCGAGGCGCGCAACACCCCGGACGGGCTTCGATTCGATGTTCTGGGTGTAGAGCCTCCGGTTCGGGTGACCCTCGTGGCGCCCGAAGCCATACATGTCGTCGCAAAGGGGCAATGACCATGGGCGTGTTCGGGACCGACGGTGTTCGTGGGCGGGTTGGGGAGCAGATCACGGGCTCGCTGTGCTGGTGGATCGGGCTCGGAGCGGCCCGTGCGCTGGGGCCGGGCGTCGTTGCGGTGGCCCGGGACACCCGGCCCTCTGGTCCGGCGCTCTCGCAGGCGGTGATTGCCGGCGTGCGTGCCGGAGGCGCCGATGTCATCGACCTCGGCATCGCGCCCACCCCTGCGCTCGCCTGGATGGTGCGGCAGAACGGCTACGCGGGCGGGGTGATGGTGACGGCATCGCACAACCTCGCCGAGGACAACGGCTGCAAGGTGCTGATGCGGGGCGGGGACAAGGCGGATGCGGGCGTGCGCGAGGTCATCGAGGCCCAGCTCGCAGCCTCCAGGACCCCGTTCGTACCCGGCCAGCGGGGTCGGCTCCTGCCGGGTCCGGGCCTCGACGGGTGGCAGCCGTTCCGCGGGGTCCACCTCGATGGCTTGCGGGTCGTCCTGGATGCGGCCAACGGCGCGGCACATTGGCTCGGCGCAGAGCGGCTCCGCGCGGCGGGCGCGGTCGTGACGGTGCTCGGGGACGGGGATGGGCGCCTGATCAACAGCCAGTGCGGCGCGACGGATCCGGCGAGGTTGTCCGACGAGGTCCTGACGACTGGCGCGGACCTGGGCATTGCGCTGGACGGGGATGCCGACCGCCTCGCGCTGGTCATCCGCTCGGACCGCACGGCGATCGTCCTCGACGGGGATGCCATGCTCTGGGTGCTCGCCGGGGGGCTCGGAGCGGGCGATGCGGTCGTGGGCACGATCATGTCGAACCTCGGGCTGGAGCAGGGGCTCCGCGCAGCCGGCGTGAGGTTCGTCCGCACTCCGGTGGGCGACGCCGAGGTGTGGGACGGCATGGTGGCCAGCGGCGCGCGATTCGGGGGTGAGCCCAGCGGGCACCTGATGTTTCGCGGCGATGCCTCGGACCCGGTCGGATCCTGCGGCCTCACGACCACGGCTCGCGTGCTCGCGTTGGGCATGGATCGCGTGCGGGAGCGGCTCGCGGGCTGGAAGCCCGCTGTGCAGCGTCACGGGGCCGTGCGGATCTCCGACGCCGCGTGGATCGCCACCGGGGATCCCGGCGGCGGCATCAAGGCCCTGGTCGCCGCCCGCGTGGCCCCGCTCGTGGCCGTGGCCGAGGGCAGGGGCGCACGGGTCGTCGTTCGGCCCAGCGGGACAGAGCCGATCATCCGCGTGATGGTCGAGCACGCCGAGCCCGAATTCGCAGAGCTCGCGTTGTCCCAGTTGACGGATCTCCTCACCAGGAAGGGCCCATGACCCAGGTTTTCTCGCGCCGATTGGGCGTGAACGTCGACCACGTCGCCACCTTGAGGCAGGCCCGCCAGGCCCGCTACCCGGACCCCCTCGCGGCCGCGCTGATCGCCGAACGCGCCGGCGCAGCGCAGATCACCGTGCACATCCGTGGGGATCGGCGACATATCCAGGAGCACGACATCACGCGGATGGCCGCCAGCGTGCAGACGCTCCTGAACGTGGAGGCCGCCGCCACGGACGAGATGGAGGCGATCCTGCTCAGGACACGCCCGCATCGGGTCACGCTCGTGGCCGAGCGTGCTGGCGAGGTGACCACCGAGGGCGGCCTGAACGTCTCCTCCCAGCGTGATGGCATCGCCGCGTTCTGCGCGCGACTGCACGCCGCCGGGATCCGCACCTCGTTGTTCATCGATCCGGACATCGAGCAGGTGCACGCGAGCGCGATGCCCGGCGTGGACATGGTGGAGTTGAACACGGCGCGTTGGGCCGAGCACGGTGGGCACGAGCTCCACCGGCTGGCGCGAGCCACGACGCTCGCCCGCGAGCTTGGCCTCGCCGTGGCGGCGGGGCACGGGCTGAACCTGCAGAACCTGCGCCCCCTCGTGCTCGGGGCGCCGGACATCGAGGAGTACAACATCGGCCACGCGCTCATCGGAGACGCCGTCTTCCTCGGGCTCGAGGCGAGCGTTCGCCGCTACCTGGAGCTCCTCGCGTGACCCGCCCGCGCCCGAACCCGCAGTTCGTTCGTCACGCGGATTGCTGGGTGCAGCGGGCGGACGGTGTCCGGGCCACCGACCGGGAGCTGATCGATGGGATCGGCATCCCGGAGGCGGTGCTGATGGAGCACGCGGGTCACGCCGTGGCGGAGGCCATCCGCACCTGGGCGGGGCAATCGGGGCTCGCTGCTCCGGACACCCTGGTGGTGTGCGGTGGCGGGAACAACGGCGGGGACGGGTACGTGCTGGCCCGGCACCTTGCGCTCGCGGGCTGGAAGGTGCGATGCCTGCCCGCCCTGCCCCCGCAGAGCCCGGCCTGCCGGACCTTCCACGCAGTGTGCGACAAGCTCGGTCTGGTAGGCACCCTGGACGAACCTGCGCTGGTCGTCGACGCCGTGTTCGGCACCGGGCAGCGTCCCGGGACCCCGGACTTCGGTTGGAGCCGCTGGTCGGGCGCCAGGGTCGTCGCTGTCGACCTCCCCACGGGTGTAGACGCCGACACGGGACAGTTGCTGGGCGTTGCGCCGCCCACGGTCGATCTGGTGGTGACCATCGGGCGGGCCAAGCCGTTCCTGTTCACCGGCGACTGGCTCCCGCGCTGGACCGGGGCCTGGACGTGCGTGGACATCGGGTTCGACCTCGGCGGTGTGCGGGGTGAGCCCTGCGCGAAGCTGTGTGCGGCCGAGCCCGTGCCTTCCCTCGCGGCGTCCGCCAACAAGTGGGATCGAGGGCACGTGGCCGTGGTCGCCGGCGCGGCCGGGACGACAGGTGCTGCGGTGATGTGCTGCCGCGCCGCCCTGCGCGCGGGCGCCGGGCTCGTCACGCTCCACGGCGGCGGGCTCTCCTTCCCGGGCCTGCCGCCCGAGGTGATGCTCGCCGATGGCCGGGTCGAACTGGATCGCTACGACGCCGTGGTCGTCGGGCCGGGCCTCGGGCGCTCCCGGGACGCCGAGGTGAGGAGGCTGTGGACCGAGTGCCCCGCGCCGATGGTGGTGGATGCCGACGGGCTGCGCGCCGGACCGCTCGGCGAACCCGTGGGCCTCCGGCTCGTCACGCCGCACGCGGGAGAGGCGGCCGCGTGGCTGGGGGCGGATCGGGCGGAGCTCGAGGCCGATCGCTTCCACACTGCCCGGCGGCTGCGCGGCGAACGAACCGCCGCGATCCTCAAGGGCGCCTGTCCCATCGTGACGGGCGAGGTGCCGACGGTGTTCGAGGGGCGATGCGTCGCGCTGGGCACCGCAGGGAGCGGAGACGTGCTCGCCGGCATCTGCGGCGCCCTGGTTGCAGGCCAACGCCCGCACAGCCTCGCGGACATGGAGACCGTGGCCCGGATGGCCGTGACGCTGCACCTTGCGGCGGGGCGGCGCCTCGCCGTCGGGGCGCTCGCCAGCGAGATCGCGGACGCGGTGCGGCGGTGACGGGCACCGAGAGCATCGACGCCGCGCGGGCGCTGCTCCCGGGCGCTGCGTGGGCGCCCTATGCCGTGAGCGCGCTGCCCGTCCTCGGGGGCCTGGCGGCCGGAGCCTGCGGCGAGCGGCGCGTGTGGCTCGTCGGTGCGCTCTGGGGTGCAGCGATGGCGGGCTGCTGGGGAGGATTCAACCCGCTCGGGAACATCCAGTGGGTCGTGGGTGCCATCGCGCTCTCGGCCGCGGGCTGGGCTTGCGCGCAGGGGCGCGTTCGCCGGCGCCACTGGCTGGTGGGGCCACCGCTCGTGATCGCCCTTGGCCTGGCGGCGCGCCAGGTGCCGGCCGTCGGGCTCGCCGCCGGCGTCTCGGGCGGGCCGGCGTTGGTCGACCACGCGCTCGCGCGCTCCCAGGCCGGTGAGGTCGACGAGGGCATCGTGTTCGGGGAGGCGGCCGTCGCCCTGGGGGATGCTCGGGGCGGCTCCCCGGAGGAGGAAGCCGAGGCGGACCTGGTGCTGGCGTCGCTCTACGCGGCGGAGGGGGACTGCCCGACCGCTGTCACCCACGCGCGCGCCGCCCACATGGTGCTGGGCGCGGATCTCCCGAAGATGGATCAGGCCGTCCGGGACTGCTTCGCGGCGCACGGACCGTGAACGGAGCCCCGGCGGTGCCCGACCGTCCCGGAGCGTTTCGCCGGTACCTCCACGCCTCGCTGCCCGCGCCCGCCTCGCTCCTGGGGCGGCTGGCGGCGGTTGCAGGGTGCGTGGTCGCCCTCGGAGTGCTCTCGACCATGCACCCCGGCTTGCGGTTCGTCGACTTCGTGCGGTTCTCCGAACGTGCACGCCAGCTCACCGTGGGCGCGCACCTGGTCGATCGCCTCTACCCGATCGGGTACCCGGCCGTGCTGGCCCTGCTCACACCGCTCGTGGGCAGCGTACTGGTGGCGGGCAAGGCGTGGTCGGTCGCATCCGCTGGCATACTGGCGTTTGCGGTGGCTTCCCGCCTTGGGGTCGGCGCCGCGCTGTGGGTGCTTGCAGCGCACGCCATGGTGATCTCCGGGAGCACCGAGGGGACCGATCTTCCGGCGGTCGCTCTCGCGATCTCCGCGGTGCTGTTGGCGAACAGGCCGGGGATCGCGGCGGTCCTGGTCGGGGGGGCCGTGCTGATGCGGTACACCGCGGTCGTGGCCGTTCCGGTGGTCGTCGTCCTCTCGCCGCGCCGGGGGCTCACGCTCGCGGTGCTCCTCGCCGTGACGGCGCCGCACTGGGCGGTTGCGCTGGCCACCGGCGCGTCCCTCTTGCCCGATCAGTCCGAGAACCTCACGATCGCAGCGGGCGCACCGGTGCCGCTCCTCTCCCTGGCCACAGCCCAGCGCTGGCCTTCCGGGGTGCTCCACGCGCTGTGGAGCGGGCTCCAGGAGCCTCCCACCGCGATCTCGGCGCTGGGGCTCCTGCGCGGCGCCGCGCGGGGCGACCGCTCGGCCCGCGGGGTGCTGGTCTACCTCCTCCTGCATGCTGCCGCGCTCGGGCTCGGGTTCGCGAACGCCCGCCTCGCGTTGCCCATCACCGCCTGCGCGCTGCTCGGCGGAGCCTGGTTGGTGCCCTCCGGGGCACTCACCGCGCTGGCGGTGGTCGTGGGGGGGCTGAATGCGCGAGTACCGGCCGAGAACGAGTCCGAAGCGGCCAAGGCCAGCGCGGTGTGCGAGCTGCTCGTCGCGGAGCCCCCCGGTCCGGTGGTGGCGACGTCCCCCTGGCTCTATCGTCGCGATGGGGTGTGGATCGTGGGAGCCATCCAGCTCTCGGGCCTCGGGGTTGCGCGGGAGGTGAGGCCGGCGGACCTCGCGGTGCGTATGCGGACGGCGGGGGCATCGCTGCTCGCCCTGGATGCGGCCCGGACCCGGAGGATGGCGCCGGGTCTGGAGCCGCTCCTCTCGGGTGCACCCCCGCCCGGCTGGCACCTCGTGGGTCGGCCGAGCGGCTGGAGGGTGTGGAGGCTGGAATAGGGGCGGGCCGGCGGCCGGTCTGGAGGGCGCGGACCAGTCAGGCTCGCAGGTGGATCCCGAAGCCCTGGACCTCACGCCCCACGTACGGCGTTCCGAAGGCATCCCGGACGAATCCCCCAGAGCTCCCGTCGAACACGACAAGGCTGCCGAAGCCCGCGGCGTGCAGATCCTGCTGCATGGTGAGCCCGCTGTGGGAGTGGGCGACGACGAGCCAGGCGGTGCCCTCGCAGATCCCGAGCGCAACGTGCATTCCGAGGCGGAGCTGGGGGGCCTGGAAGCCTCCACCTCCGCTCTCGAACCGCTGGACCTCGACGAGGTCCTGGTTGACGATCGCCGCGCCGCGCTCGAGGAGCAGCGCTCCGCCTCCGCACAGGTCCATCACCGCGTTGTCGGGGGACCCGAACGCCGCCTGGAGGGTCTGCACCGTGACATTCCCGCTGGCGCCGCCTGTGCGGGCGATGCGGATCGTGCCGTCGGCGAGGACCGCCACGGCGCCGCGGCGCTGGCCCTTCTCCACACCGCGGGAGTCGAGGTGACCCCCGCGCATCACCGGTCCTGCGGGCACCCGGGTCTCCCGGCTGCGGACGTCGTAGATGAACGTGCCGCTGCACACGACGTCGTAGCCACCGGGGCCCACCAGTTGCTGCCCGAGCGGCAGGTCGGGTTGCTCCTCGGTGAGCGTGTTCAGGACCCTGAGTCCGCCGATCCCGTGGACCGTGTAGCCGAGCGCCCGCAGGCGCTTCTCGTCTGGACGGGCGCGCCGCTCCCCATCGGCCCTGGCCTCGTTGCGGTCATCCCAGCGTGACCCGGCGAGCTGCGAGCTCGTGAACTGCACGGTCGCGCCCTGGGCCTGCTCCTCTACCGGGCCCGCCGGGCTGCTCGTGAAGGTGGGGAGATGGAGGGGAACCGGTCTCATGGGGCCTGGAGGCTACCGGGAACCTTACCACGCGCTGCCCGCGCGTGTCATGCGCGCCGCTCAGTCGTCCAGGACCTCACGCGGGCCCGGGCGCAGGAGGCGGGCGAGCCGTTCCACCTCCTCGGGAGATGGGAGCGCCGGGTCTGAGCCGAACCCGGCGCCGTCCTCGCCCTCGCCGAGCGCCCGGAGGTCCTTCAGGGTGGGCAGGTCTGCGAGGCTTCGCAGCCCGAAGAGCTCGAGAAAGGCGGGGGTGGTGGCCCAGGTGAGCGGCCTGCCCGGCTCGTCCGACCGGCCGTCGGTGCGAATGAGCCCGCGCTCGGCGAGCATGCGCAGCACGCCGCCGCAGTCCACGCCGCGGATGTCGTCCAGGACCCCCTTGGTGACGGGCTGGCGAAAGGCCACGATCGCGAGCGTCTCGTTCGCGGGGCGCGTGAGCCGGAAGGCCTTTCCGCCGCGTATCGCTGCGACCCACACGGCCATGCGGCTGTCGGTGCGTAGCTGCCAGCCCTCACCGATCTGTACCAGCCGGACGCCTGCGTTGGTGTGCAGGAGCCGGTGCTCGAGCGCGGCCAGCGCGCCCATCACGTGGCGGCTCGGCTGATGCAGCGCGGCGGCCAACTGTTCGACGGTCACGGCGCCGGGGACCGCGAACAGGCAGGCCTCCACCGCGCCGACGAGGAGGTCGAGCGGGCACGGTTGATCGGCACCTGCAGCTTCCGAGCGGGGCCCCGGGCGCAGCGCGACGACGTTCGGCAGTTCCTCGGAGTCGTCATCCTCGCTCATGGATCCTCCGGCCCGGCGGTCCAGGCCTCCAGGGTGCTGCCATCGACCTCGCCCGGCCGTATCAGCGCGCGGATGCGGATCGCCCCGAGGTGTACGAGCTGTCGCACGTCGACGAACCCCCGCCGGGCCATCTCCAGACAGGCGAGGAAGGTGAACACCTTGCGGGGTCGGGTGCCCGCGATCGCGAGGAGCTCGCCCACGGTGTGGTCAGCGCCGTCGTCCAGGTGGGTGAGCAGGTCGCGAACCACGTCCACGAGCCGCATGGGCTCGCGCTCGATCTCGTGCACCGGCGGGGGGAGCGCGCGCCGGGCGACGAGATCGTAGTACAGCCGCAGCAGCCCGAAGGCGTCGGTTCCCGGATCGACGGGCCGCTCGTCGGGAGCCACCGGGACGGGCGGGCGGGCGAACACGTCCCGACCGAGCCGCGGCATCGCCTCGAGATCCAGGGCGCCCTGTCGGTACCGCTCGTACTCGACGAGCCTGCGCTGGAGGCGCTCCTTCGGATCCTCGTCCTCGTCCTCGTCGTCCGCTGGGCCGGCCGCGCGGGGCAGGAGCTCGCGGACCTTGAGCTGGCACAGGGTCGCTGCCATCAGCAGATAGTCGCCGGCGTCGTCCACATCGACGACGTCGGAATCGCGCAGCACGGAGAGGTACGCGTCGCAGATGCGAGCGACCGGGATCGCGCGCACGTCCACACCTTCCCGCCGTACGAGGAAGAGGAGGAGGTCGAGCGGGCCGTCGTAGATGCCGATGTGAACGGCGGGGGCGACGACACGTTGCTCGACGGGTGCGAGCGCGAGTGGCATGGGGGGCCTGGAGGTGCCCTCGGGAAAGGGCAGGGGGGAGTTGGATGCTATCAGAATTCGGCCCGGGGACAAGGGCGGAGTCGGCGGTTTCTGTGCTTTTCTTCTCGGAGTGCGGGCCTGGGGCCGCCGGTGCCAGACGCCGTGCCTTGCCTGGCCCGGGGGGAGGCCGCGAGCCCCGCGTCGGCGCAGCCTTGACAGCGGGTGTGGTTGCGATAGTCGCCGGGGCTCACTTTACGGAGATTCTGAACATGGCTCATCACAAGGACGCGATCAAGCGCATCCGCACCAGCCAGGCTGCGCGCGCGCGCAACCGTGCTGGCAAGTCCCGCCTGCGCACCCAGCTTCGCGACATCCGCGAGAAGATCGAGCAGGGCGACGCCGTCGCTGCTACGGCTTCGCTGCCCACCACGATGTCCGAGCTTCAGAAGCTCGCTCGCAAGGGCGTGATCCACCGCAAGAACGCGGCGCGGCGCATCAGCCGGCTCGCGAAGGCGATCAAGGCGATCGAGCCCAAGCAGGGCTAGAGTTCGGTCAGCCGGACCACCCAGGCTTCGAACACCCGCCGGTCACCCGCGCGTGATGAATTCATCGCGCGGTTGACCTGTGCGATCTCTTCCAGCACCGCCGATGGCGAGACGGGGCGTTTCTGGACCAGCGTCCGAATCGCAGCCGCCGCTTTGGGGTGCATCCGCAGCCCCATCTGCGCCTCGGGGATGCTTCGCCGGAGCCCGTCCTGCAACGTCAAGACCTGACGTAGCTGCCAGGCGATGCCGCCCAGGAGTTTGTGCGGCGGTTCCCCGTCTTCGAGCAGCCTGTGCAGCGTCTCCAGCGCCCGGTTCCGGTCGCGGGCGATGATCGCGTTCGTGATGCCCCAGGTGTCGGCATCTGCGGTGGAGACGCAGACCTCCTCGACGACCGCGTCGGTGATCCTGCCTTTCTCCCCCACGAAGTTCGCGCACTTCTCCACATCTCCAAGCAGGGCGGAGAGGTCGTCGCCGGAGAGCGACTGCAGGATCATGAGCGCGTTGGCATCGAGCGTGACGCCCATGCGCTTGGCTGTGTCCCGTGCGAGCGCGGCGCGTCCGGGCCCGTCGATCTCGAGCTTCAGGACGGTCCCGGTCTTCTTGACGGCGTTCTGGATCCGTAGACCGCGGTCCACGCCCCCCGTCGCGCTGGGGAACTTCTCGCCGGTCACGACCAGCACCGTGCTGTCGATCGGGGCTTGTGCATAGGTGAGCAGGGCTTCGAGCAGCGCCGTGTTGGCATCCTCGATCTGCCGGAGCACCACGAGCCGGTGCGCGGTCATCATCGGGGCGGTTCGACAGATCTCCACGAACCCCAGCGGATCCGAATCGGATGCCGAGCCGGCGGTGAACGTGGCGTCGTTGAACGCGGCGACCGCCCCGGACACGATCCCGGACCGGATGAGCGCGACCGCCTGCCGCCGGAGCACGCTCTCCCCCCCCACGACCACGTAGATCGGCGCAGGTTTCTTCAACCCCATCGCAAGGGCTTCGAGCGGGTCCATGCCCCGGGGCTAACGCGGGACCGAGCCGTGTGGACCTGCGTGTCCGGGCCCGCGCCTCGCGCTGATTTCCCTTCGGACGGGTTGCCGGAGGCCCCAGAACGTGACAAAGGGAGCCGCCCCGAAATCCGCGGTCCGCGAACCGACACCGCCCTTGCTCGCTCCAGGATGGAACGCTCGATGCAGAATCTGGAACTTTGGACCAAGCTCCCCATCGCCGCAAGCGTGGTTGGGCTCCTGGTCGCCGTGTACTTCTACCAGCGTGTGAAAAGCCTCCCGGAAGGCAACGACACGATGAAGCGCATCGCGGGGTACATCCGCGAGGGCTCGATGGCGTTCCTCGCGAGGGAGTACAAGGTGCTCGCCGTGTACTCCGTCGTGGTGTTCGCAGCGTTGGCATGGGCGATCTCGCCGATCGCAGGCGGCTGGTTCCTGGCGGGGGCGTTCCTCTCGCTGTTCGCCGGGTTCATCGGCATGAAGGCCGCGACCTTCGCCAATGTGCGCACGGCCCAGGCCGCCGCGGGCGACAAGGACGCACGTCCCAACGCGCTGCTCACCGCCCTGGACGGCGGCGCGGTCATGGGGCTGTGCGTCGCAGCCCTCTCGCTGCTCGGTCTCTCCGCCGTGTACATGACGAACGTCGGTACGGACTCGCTCGGCCCGAACCTGCACGCCTTCGCCGTGGGGGCCTCGTCGATCGCGCTGTTCGCGCGTATCGGCGGTGGCATCTACACCAAGGCCGCTGACGTCGGCGCGGACATCGCGGGCAAGGTGATCGAGAACATCCCCGAGGACGACCCCCGGAACCCCGGCGTCATCGCGGACAACGTGGGTGACAACGTCGGCGACGTCGCCGGCATGGGCGCAGACATCTACGAGTCCCTCGTGGCCGCCGTCGTGGCGACCATGGCGATCGGGCTCACCGCCCCGCAGAAGTCCATCGACACGCTGCTCACCGTGCCGGGCGATGCCCGCGCCGCGGCGGTGGCGCTGCCCCTGATCCTGTCCGGCATCGGGCTGGTGGTCAGCATCTTCGCGATCTTCGCCGCCCGGATGATGCGCCGCAGCGCGCCCGCAGTCGTGCTGCGCGCGGCGATGGTGCTCCCTCCGGTCGTGCTCGTCGCGATCACGGCGGCCGTGCTGCCCCTGTTCCACATCAGCCAGAACGTCACCGTGGCCCTCGCTGCGGGTGCCCTCGGTGGCGCGGCCATCGGGCTCATCACCGAGTACTACACGGGCTCCTACAACCCCGTGAAGCGCGTTGCAGAGGCGGCCATGACCGGCGCCGGCACCAACGTCATCCGCGGCATGGCTGTCGGCATGGAGTCGGTGGGCGTGTGCCTCCTGCTCGTGGCGACGGTCGCGTTCGTCGCCAACGCGCAGATGGGCCTGCTGGGCCTGTACGGCATCGCGCTCGCGGCCGTCGGAATGCTTGGCGGCACGGCGATCGTCATGACCGTGGACGCCTACGGTCCCGTCTCGGACAACGCCGGCGGCATCGCCGAGATGGCGGGGCTCGACCCCAAGGTCCGCGAGATCACCGACGAGCTCGATGCGGTGGGCAACACCACGGCGGCCATCGGCAAGGGCTTCGCCATCGGCTCCGCGACCCTCACGGTCATGGCGCTGTTCTCGGCCTACAGCCTCGAGGTGAACCACACCCGCGAGGCCGCTCACATGACGGCGATGAACCTCTCGCTCGACAACCCGCAGATCCTGATCGGGCTCCTCATCGGGGCGGTCATGCCCTTCATCGTCGGCGCGAGCACCATGCTGGCGGTCGGCAAGGCCGCGGGCGCCATCGTCGTGGAGATCAAGCGCCAGTTCGACACCATCCCCGGCCTGCGCGAGGGCACTGCGGAGCCGCAGCCCAGCGCGATCGTGGACATCGCGACCTCCGCCGCGCTCTCGGAGATGATCCTGCCGGGCCTCACCGCAGTGCTCGGCCCCGTGATCGTCGGCTTCACGCTCGGTCCCGCGGCGCTCGCCGGAACGCTGGCCGGCGCGCTGGCCGTCGGTGCCTCGCTCTCGCTGTTCATGGCGAACGCGGGCGGCTCCTGGGACAACGCGAAGAAGTACATCGAGAAGGGCGGCATCCCCGGCCACCCCAAGCGGTCGGACACGCACAAGGCCGCTGTCGTGGGCGACACCGTCGGCGACCCCTTCAAGGACACGTCGGGCCCCGGCGTCGCGATCCTCATCAAGGTGATGAGCGTCGTGAGCCTGTTGATCGCACAGCTCGTGGCGGTGCACTCGTTCTTCGGGTGAGCTGACTGCGCAGCGAGGACGCCAGGAAAGCGATGCTCTCCTGGCGTTCTGCCGTTTTGGCCGGGGTGGTCGGGCAGGTCGCCCCGGTGCTCAGGGGCCGCCCCAGGTTCCCGTGAGCATCGCACCACCCGGCAAGGGGGCCAGGCTCAACGTGGCGGCCGGCTCTGCGTGCCGCGCCCGGTAGACGTGCTTGCTGCCGACGAGGATCACGGAAGGAAAGACGAAGACGCCGGCCAACCCCATGGCGCTCACGCCGAGGCCTTCCCAGCCCCGCGGGCAGAGCTCGTAGCACCGCCCGGGGTTCGGGTCGGTGGCTACCCAGACCGCGCCCGCTGCGACGGTCAGGGCGGAAGCTGCCAGGCCGACCGCGCCGGTGTGCATCTGGACGATGCCGCGGTGCTCCTCTGCGCGCTGCATGGGGGTCGGTTCGGGGTGCGGGGTCGGGACTTCAACGGATGCCGCCGTTGCGGCGGGCGTCAACACCGGGGTCAAGACGAACAGCGTGAGCATGGCCGCATCATAGCCGCGTGGCGCTGCGGGCTCGACGGCCGTTCCACCGCCCCGGCCAGCGCCCGCTCCCGGCGAGCGAGGCCGCCAGCCGCCGTTCCGGACGCCCCGGCGATCAACCTCCCAGCAGCGGGCTCGGCAATTTCGGTACGGTCGGAACTGCGCCCGTGTCGGGATCCAGCTCCACCTCGGAGACGAGCACCGAGGGCGCCTCGATGGTGACGGGCAGGCCCGCGGTTGCCCTGTCTCCGAAGCTCATCCCGCCGCCCGGCTGCAGGAAGGTCGCACGGGTGCTGGCCCCGGCCGCCAGGATGTCGCGCAGGATGCGACGGTCCACGCCGTTCCACTGGAGCCCGCGCACCGCGACCTCGTGACCATCGGCGTAGCGCTCGACGACCTCGACGGGGTCGGGTAGCTCGGCCGCTGGGCTCCCGCCCATCATGCTCAAGAAGAAGCTCCTGCTGGACCCCTGCTCGAGGCTCGGATCGGCGAGCCGTCGCACGACGAGGATGTGGTCCAGGTCGTAGTCCTTCGCGGTCTGGAGCGCGAGGGCGTAGAGCCTGTTCGCGGAGAGGGCCCTCTCCACGGCCACCTGCAGGAAGCTCGGCATGGCGCGGACCTCCTCCCGGGAGACGTCGCGGCCGTGCCCGTTGCTGGCGGGCGCGTCGTGGCTCGGGATGCGGGAGGCGAGCAGGCCACGAACGATGCCGTCGGTGACGAGCGGGGTCCGCTGCGCGGCCACGCCTTCGTCGTCGTAGACGTAGGAAGAGGGGAGCGCGGGCTCGGCCGTCGGATCGTCGACGACGGAGAAGCCAGGGGGCAACACGCGGCGCTTGAGCGACAGCGCGGTGGGCGACTCGTCGTCGGAGCCCATGCCGCCATGCGCCCTCTCCATCGGGGGGGTGCCCGACAGCGCGGGGACGAGCATCCGCCGGAAGAGGTCGACGGCGGCGTCGCCTTCGAAGATCACCGGCCCGACGTAGGGGGCCTCCGGCGTGACGGCAACGCGCCAGTGTTCGAGCCGGGCTGCGAGATCGTCGGCCGCGGCCTCGAGCCTGGACTGGGACGGGAGCGCCGTGGCGTTCCGGACGATGAAGGTCTGGTGATCACTGATCGTGTGGCCGTCGGCGGCCCGGGCTGTGGCGACGATTCGCAGGTCCAGCTCCTCGGAGGGCCTCACCAGGCGGGTGCCGGTGGTGTCGACGAGCAGATCGCGGCCGCCTCCCGCGGCGATGTAGACGCGGCTGGCCTCGACCTCGGGGTGGGTCAAAAAACGCGCGGACACAGCGCGGGCCAGCGCAGCCAGCGCGTCGTGATCGGGGGCTGCACCGGCAGGGAACGCGGCGACGATCGGGGGCGTGAGGACGAACGAGGGCGTAGGGTCCACGCCGGTTTCGCCGCGCTCCGAGGCGAGCTTGCGCGCCAGGTTTTCGACCGCGCCCTTGTAGGCGCGATCGGTCTGGAGCCAGAGATCGTGCCGCAGCGCGAGCGTGTCGGGGGCGAGGACGAGCTCCAGGGCCCCGAACCCGCGCGTGGAGTTGAACATCGACTGGAAGTTGCCGTTGTCCTGGTCGGCGGAGCCCACACGCACGCTGACGGTACCCTGACGGCTGGGGCCGGAGTCGTCGCGCACGAGGCCGCCGAGGGAGGCGGTCAGGTGGACGGAGTCGCCGTCGAAAACCCGGTAGGAGGCAAAGTACGCCCGGGGGGCGCCCTCCAGGGAGAGGTCCTCGACCCGATCGAGCTCGTCCACCATGGCGTCGAGGACGGGGTCGGGGCCGGATGACGGGGCTGCCGCGAGCGCGGGGTGGAGGAGCAGCAGGGTGATCACGGCTTCACGCTCGCAGTCCGGCCCGTAGCGGGCTTCGGCAGGAGGGGAGGGCGCTCCTGCGACTTCTCCTTCTTCTGCAGTTCGAGCTGGGAGATGAGGAGGCTCGGGGAGACCGCTGCGTTGGGCACCATCCCGCTCTCGGCGCCGCAGAAGCCGTTGAAGACGGCGGGATCGTCGCCTGTCGCGATCACGTGCGAGAGCGCGACGAGCGGCGTTCCGACGAGGTCGACGCCGCGCACCAGCTGGTCCGGACGGCCGTCTGCATACACGCGCCACACGGTGTCCGCGAGGATGTCGAAGGCGTTCGGCTCCTGCCTGCCGGTGTCGGTGAAGCCGCCTGCGAGCTCCTCCACCACGAGGCCGTAGGGCCGGCCCTGGCGCTTCACCTCGTCGATGAGCTGCTTGCGGAGCGACGCATACGGAGTCGGCTTGTGGGTCTCGAGGATGGTGTTGGCCATCCGCGCGACGGGCTCACGGCCCTCCTGCGCGCGCCCGTGACCGTTGCTGTGCTCGAAGCCCCGGATCGGCGACCGGTCCATCAGGAACCCGCGCAGCACCCCGTGATCGACGAGCGTGGCACGCGCGGCCGGCTGGCCTTCGTCGTCGAACGCGTAGTGGCCGTTCAGATCGAAGCCCGAGTAGGAAGGGAGCGTGGGGTCGTCGACGACGTCGACGAAGTCCGGCAGGATCAGCTGTCCGACCTTGTCGCGGAAGGTCTGCCCTTCGCGCTCGTCCTTCTGTCGCTGGCCCTCCAGGCGGTGGCCCATGACCTCGTGGACGAACACACCGGCGGCCGCCCCGTGGAGCAGCACGGGCCCCGTGTACGGGTCGCCAGCGGGCGCCTCACGGAGCTCCAGTACGCGTTGGACGAGGCCATCGGCCCAGTCCCGGAGCGCCTCGGCGGAGGGCAGGCTCGTCGCGCTGCTGACGTCCTTCCAGCGGTACAGATCGAGATCCATGCCATCCGTCGCCGTCGCCGCCGCTTCCAGCGCGATCCGGTACCAGGTGCGCCCTTCGCGGATCTGCGTGCCCTCGCTCGTCACGAACGTCCTGGTCTCGGCGACGGCGTCCAGGGTCACGAGGCTGCGCTCGATGTGCTCGTCGCGGTCCAACTGTCGCGAGAGCTCGACGAGCAGGGGCTTCCACAGCCCGACGTCGATCGTGAGCTCCGCGCGCTCCCCCATCGACGTCTGCGGCGGCTCCACGCTGAAGTCCGGCGACGGATCGGTCTCGGCGACCTTCACCTGCCGGTTGGCGCGCACCCGCAGGATGCCCTCCTCGGCCGCGCGGACCTCGTCGTTCGTCGCACGCCAGATCCCGGGGCGCAGGGCGAGCGCGGGGGCGTCGAAGGACAGCATCATCGGGCTGTGGTCGTCGCTGTCGAAGGTGTACTCGCCGCGTAGGCGGTGGGTGCTGTCGAGCGCTGGCGTGCCGACGCGGGCGGAGACGTCGAGCTCCCGCGAGCGCGTGTCCGTGTCTTCCCCGATGGCGCCATAACGCGCGGAGATCGCGATCCGGTGCGTGTCCGTGACCCGGTATCCGAGGTAGTACGGCGCGTCGTCCTGGCCCTTCCAGCTCGCCAGGGTGCGGGTCATCTCGCCGGTCAGCGCGCTGACGACAGGGTCTTCCGCGCTTCCCAGGGCCGCCGCGCTCGCCGCGAGCGGGAGCGAGATGGCGATGACCAGCATGAAGATTCGCATCGGTGCCTCTCCCCGGGGCGAGGGTGGGAGCGCCTACAGCGCCAACCCCACCGTGGCGATCATGTCTCCCGGGCGAACGAAGCGCTGCCCGAGGCGTTGGATGAGCCAGCCCGGCTTTGGAGCGAGCACGTTCACCCGGTCGCCGGGCCGTTCGAGCGGGATCAGGTGGCCGACCACGTCACCGGGGGCGACCCGGCCGCCGAGCGGTGCGATCGGCTCGAAGATCCCCGCGCCCGGCGCGCGGATGATCAACCGGTTGACGAACACGGCGTTGTGCTTCGGCGCTGGGATCCCGGCTGCGTCGATGCAGCCGGTCAGCGCGGCCAGCCGGAGCAGGCCGGTGATGCTCCGGCGCAGCAGGGGTTCGTCCAGCTCCGGGAGGTCGGACATCTCGACGGCCAGCACGTCCGGGCCGCGCGACTCCATCGCCGCGTCGATGCTCGACTGGAACACCTTGACGTCCTCGGGCGAGACGCCGAACACCCACACGACGTGTGGATCCAGGGCATCGAGGTATCGCTTGTGGCGGGCCTGGCGCTCGGCGTCCTGCGCGGGCGGCTGGATCGCCAGCAGGGGGGTGCGCATCACGAAGTTGTGGAGGTTCACGACCAGCTGGCAGCCCTCGACGACATCGCAGAGCGTGGCGGCGAGGCGGCGCGTCAGGGCCGGGCCCCCGCCCCCGTTGCCCACCCGGTTCATGTCCTCGTCGTCCCAGTTGCTCCAACGCGCGCGCTGCATCAGCGCTGGCGGGTTCGCCGCAGCCACGATGCGGATCCCCGCCTTGAGCGGGATGTCGCGCAGCGCGACCACGAGCCGGTCCACGAGCAGGATCGGCGAGGGTTCGTCTCCGTGGATGCCCGCGATCACGGCGAGGCGGCGGGGCTCGGGCCCGAGGTCCACGACGGGCAGGTGCACCGACATGCCGCCCGCATCCGAGACGGGGATTCGTGAGTAGACGGGCTCCATCAGCCGTTCACCTGGCGCAGGTAGGCCACCAGATCCAGGGCCTCCCTCGCCCGCTGACTGATGAGGGCGGGGGCGGGGAGTTCACAGGCGACCTCGATGCCGTTCGCGTCGTGGGCCACCCAGCGGCTCTCGGGGAGCTCGAAGAACCGGTCCATCCGGTGCACGACGCCCATGTCGTTCATGTGGGCCCGCGCGAGCGCAGGGAGCTCCGCGAGGAGCAGCCAGGAACGCCCCGCGCCGGCCTGCTTGAAGTGGGCCTGGGCCGCGGGCACGTCATCATCGGTGGGCACGAACACCAGCGGTTGCCGGGCGGGTACCGCCTGCCGCACGATGAGCAGCGGCGGGTCGCCCGGCGCCGCGATCACCTCCAGCCTGGAACCCTCGCGGGCCGACTGGAAGCCGATCCCGCCGCCCGGCTGTCCGAACACCCCCTGACCGTGCTCCATGGCCAGGCGACCGAGCGCCGCCTCATAAGGCCCCCAGGTCTGTTCGTGTCGCCGGACCTGCGCAAAACGCACCATCCCGCCGACCAGCGCGAGAAAGCCCACCACCGCCATGGCCATCGAGACCGTGGCGGCCTGCGCCGAGAGTTCGTCGGCGCGCCTTCCCTCGAGCGCGGCGAGCCCAGACGTGACAATGCCGCCCGGCAACACGAGCAGCATCATCGCAAGGCCGAAAAGAGCGACGATGAGCGGGGCTGGGTGTTTCACGGGCGTCGCTCCCTGGGTGGAGCTAGAGGAGCTCCAGACCCTGATCGCGCAGCATCTGCCCGAGGGTCTTGCGCGAGAGCGTACGCAGCGCGCGGGTGGAGAGCTTCAGCGTCACGAACTTCTTCTCCTCCTCCCACCAGACGCGCTTCACCTGCAGGTTGGGCAGCTGACGCGTCTTCGTCTTGATGTTCGAGTGCGAGACTTTGTGGGCGACGTTCGGGCGCTTGCCGGTGAGGTCACAGATGCGGGCCATGGGATTCCTTTTGCGGCGAACGGGCGCCAGAGGCTGTTCAGCGAGGGTGCGCTGGTGAGTACGGGCGCGGGGCGCGCGTCGTACAGGGCGGCCGGGCCTATTCAGATACCGTGTGGTCGGCAAGGCGAAACGCGGAAACGCGGCGGGGACGTGAGGGGCGCTCGCGGCTCACCGGGCGTCAACCTCCCAGAGGACACCTCCGATCACCTCGCCGGAGATCGCGTCCAGCTGCGCCATCTGCCCCGAGTAGCCGGCGTCGGCCGCGGACGTCCTGTTCATGACCGTCCAGATCGCCCGTTTCCCAAGGAATCCGAACGTCGCAGTGCAGGTGCCGGTGCCTGGGGAGAGCCCCTTCGCCTGCGCCACGCACACCGCGGACTCCTCGGAGAGGTAGAGGTCCTCGTTGCAGGTCGAGCCCGCGCAGCCCGAGGCCAGGGCATCGGTTGCCGGCCAGTAGAGCCCACCCCGCCCGTGCGCGGAGACACAGCAGGCAAAAGCCTGCTCGACATCGGTGCAGCCGGCAGCACATTCGTCGAGCGCGCACTCACCCAGGACCGCCTCGTCGGCGGGACCGCAAGTTCCGTCGATCGGCTCGGAGGCGCACCCGGGGCCGAACAGGAACACCCCACGCGCCAGCCATGCGCCTATCCGCACAGCAGTTTCAGCAGGGCCGCTTCGTCGTGCACGGGAAGTGAGCAGGTGGTCCCGCGGCACACCCAGGCCGTAGGCCGATCTGCGACGCGCCCGACTCGCGCCGGATGATCAGCCGGCAGGCTCCCGAGGGCGAGCGTCAGCGTGTCGGGGGAGGCGACCCGGCGCGCGGCAGCCCGCAGCTCCGCGCTCGTGTAGACGACCTCGGTGAACCCGCGCTGGAGCTGATCGAGCGTGGAGAGCAGCGCGCCGTTCCCGAAGGGGTTGCGGTGTAGCTGCTCGCCGTGGTCCGACACGATGCGCTCGGCCTCCGTGCGCCAGCCCGACTCGGCCGTGTGGGCGTGAAGGCGCAGGAAGAAAGCTGCTGCGAGGCCCGTCCCCGAGGGCACGGCGCCGTCATGGGCGTCGCGCGGCCGGGCAAAGAGCGCCTCGCCGGTGTGCGCTGTCTGGTAGTAGCCCTCCGGGGCGGCGAATTCGGCCTGGATCGCGGTCGCGAGCCCCACCGCCCGGCCCACCCAGCGCGGCTCGCCCGTGGCCTCGGCGAGGTGCAGGCAGGCGAGGCCGAGCGACGCGTGGTCGTCGAGGAACCCGATGCCTTGCGTCTTTCCCTTGCACCGGCTGTGCGCAAGCCTGCCGTCCGGGAGGCACAGGGCGAAGATCGCGTCGGCCGCGCGGATGGCCGCCTCCAGCCACCGGGCCCCCGTGAGCCCGGTGGGCTCGCTGCTCATCGCCACGAGCGCAGTGATCATCAGCGCGTTCCAGCCCACGATCGCCTTGTCGTCGAGGGCAGGGGGGACCCGCCTGGCGCGGTGGTCGTAGAGGGCGCGCAGCGAGGCGCGCAGCGCGGTCTCGGTCGTGCCGGCGGCTGCGAGGCCTTCGGCGAGCGGGACCTTCAGCCTCGGGATGCCGTGCCCCTCCCAATTGCCTCGCGCCGTGATGTCGTACACCCTGCAGAACGCGGCGCCGTCGACGTCTCCGAGCACGTCCAGCACCTCCTCGCGGCTCCAGACGAAGAACTTCCCCTCGACCCCCTCGGAGTCGGCGTCGGTCGCGCTGTAGAACAAGCCCTCCGTGCTCGTCATCTCCTCGAGGACCCAGGCGCACGCCCGCTCGGCGGCCTCGAGGAGCCCAGCCGGACCGGGCTCCGCACGCCCGGCGACCCGGCACCAGCGTGCGGCGTCCACGTACATCGGCACGAGCAACGCTTGATCGTAGAGCATCTTCTCGAAGTGCGGGACGAGCCACTCGGCGTCTGTGGAGTAGCGGTGCCAGCCCCCGCCGATCTGGTCGTACACGCCGCCGCGCGCCATGCGGTCCAACGTGAGCAGGACCGCTGCGCGCCCCTCCTTCAAGTCACCCTCGGGATCGGGCTCGGGTGCAGTGGCCCATCGCCAGAGCATGCCGAGGTTCGGCACGCTCGGAAACTTCGGGGCATCGCCGAACCCGCCGCTCACCGTGTCCATGCGGGAGAGCACGAATCGCCCGGCGTCATCGACGAGCGCCGGGCCGATGGGGCCCCGGGCCGGAGCCTGGACGCGGGAGATCGCGGAGGCGATGGCGCTGCCGGCCTTGTCGACGTCTGCACGGCGTGAGGCCCACGCTGCGTGCACCTGCTCGAGCACCTGGGGAAAGCCCGGCAGGCCGTGGCGCGGTGTGGGTGGAAAATAGGTGCCCGAGTAGAAAGGGCGGCCGTCCGGCAGGAGGAAGACGGTGAGCGGCCAGCCGCCCGACCGACCCTGGATCTGCACGGTCGTCTGGTACAGGTTGTCGATGTCCGGGCGCTCCTCGCGGTCGACCTTTATGCAGACGTAGAGCCGGTTCATCTGCGCGGCGATCTCCGCGTCCTCAAAACACTCGCGCTCCATCACATGGCACCAGTGGCACGCTGAATAGCCTACTGACAGCAGGATCGGTTTTTCTTCCGTCCTCGCCCGGGCGAGGGCCTCGGGCCCCCACGGGTTCCAGTCCACGGGGTTGTGCCGATGCTGCAGGAGGTACGGCGAGGTCTCGTTCGCGAGCCGGTTCTCCCGCCCCGCGGTGGGGTCGCTCACAGCTTGACGCAGACGGCGTTGCCGACCACCTGCACCGGGTAGGTCGTGACCTTGGCGTAGGGGTTGGTCTTGCAGCTGCCATCGCGCACGTCGAACTGCCACCCGTGGTAGGGGCACGCCACGACGCTGCCATCGAGCGTGCCCTCGCCCAGCGGCCCTTCCGCGTGCGGGCAGGTGTTCGAGATGGCATGGAACGAGCCGTCCACGTTCGCCACTGCGATCGCGGTGCCGCCGATGATGATCTCGATGATCCGGCCCGCCTCGAGCGCATCCTTGTGCAGGACGACCTCGTACCCGTCCGGGGGGGTGACGTCGCGGGGCGGCTCCTTCTTCAGGGCGAGCGACTTCTCGGCCCCCTCGACCACCGGCGAAGCGGGCGCCTTCCCGGAGGGTGCCCCCGACGCCGTCTGCGGGGAGGCTTTGCAACTTCCATGGATCCTGGCGCGCAATCGGCTTCGTAGACCCTCGGGGCGGCCGAGCAACAGGGTCTTGAGAAACGTGTACATTCGGAGCGTCCGGAGGGGGTGAGGGTGCCGTGTAGGAACGCTTGCACGATAATCCGTTTGAGGGCGCCACTCGTACGCAGACACACGTACACACGTACACTCGACCCGTATACACTGGAAGGATGCACCCGCTCATGATGTTCCTGCCGCTTGCCATGGTCACGGCTTGCTCTCCGCCCCCGTACACTCCACCGGACACCGGCAGCGACGAGCCGAGCATCGTGGTCACCTGGCCCCCTCCGGAGACGACGGTCACCGGGTGCACGGTCGTGACCGTGGAGGTGGAGAACCTCACGTTGACCGACTTCACCACCAACCCGACCGACGTGCCGGGGCAGGGGCACTACCACGTGACAACTCCGCTGGGGTACACCGCGGTGTGGACGCCCTACGCGCTGATCGCGTTCGAGGAGATCCCGGAGACACTCGACAATCTCACGGTGCAGCTTGTCAGCAACACGCATGAGCCCCTGCTCGACGCAAACGGCGACGTCTACGAGTACAACGTGCCCCTGCACTTCATGCCGGGGGAATGCACTGAGTTTGGCGCGGCAGCCAGCGACACCGACTATGACACCTCGATGAGTGACACCGGGACGGCTCGATAGTGGATCCCAGATCGACCAGCGACGGCCTTGGCCGTCGGAGCTTTTCGGTCGTGCGTACCCTGGGCGAGGGTGCGTTCGGCAGCGTGTTCCTCGCCGACATGGCCAGCGCGGGAGGGTTTCGCCGCCGAGTGGCGTTGAAGCTGCTCAACAGCACCTGGGACCCGGAGAGCGACGCGGGGCGACGGCTCCGGGACGAGGCGCGCCTGCTCGGCAGGCTGCAGCATCGCCACATCGTGCGGGTGGACGACCTGCTTCAGCTTGGCGGACGCTGGGCGCTCCTGATGGAGTACATCCCGGGGCTCGACGTCGAGACGCTCATCACCCGGGCCCGAGAGACCGGGGTCGAGCTTCCGGCGCGGGCGATGCTCCAGATCTGTGCTGCCGCGGCGGCAGCGTTGGACGCTGCCTTCTACGCCATCGGCGAGGACGAGAAGCCGCTGCTCGTGATCCATCGGGACATCAAGCCGTCGAACGTGCGGCTCTCGGAGACCGGGGAGGTCAAGGTGCTCGACTTCGGCGTCGCACGTGCCGAGTTTGCCGGACGCGAGGCCCGGACGGAGCGCGTCCGGTACGGCTCGCTGGGCTACATGGCACCAGAGCGCATCCTGGGGGAGCCCGAGACGGCCGCGGGCGACATCTACTCGTTGGGAGCGATGCTGTTCGAGCTGCTGACCCTCGAGTCCTTCGGTCGCGCCGAGCTCGCGGCGGAGAAGCAGGCCGAACAGGCTGCCGCGGCGGTGGAGAAGGTGCGTGTGCGGGCGGGCGACGAGGTGGCCGAGATCGTCCGCCGGTGCCTCTGCTACGAGGGCGCGGGCAGGCCGGTGGCAAGGGAGCTCGAGGGCGTGCTGCGCCGCACGGCGGCGCGCCTGCCCGGAGACGATGTGCAGGACTTCGCCATGGCCGACTTCGGGGGTCTCGGGAGCCGGCCCGTCGCCGGCCCGGATCCCGCGCTCGGGATGCTGTTGGAGGAGGGCACGGCCGCGCTGCCTGCAGGGCGTGGCGGGGTCACGGTCCCGGCGCAGAGCGCCTCCCCCACGCTCGCTGTGGTCGACGTGCAGGCGCTCGATGCAGACGCCCCGCCCCCGCCTGGACGACCGCTGATCGGCATGGTCGCGGGCCTGCTCGGCGCGCTGGCGGTGATCCTGCTCGCCGTCATCGCCTGGCAGCGCCAGCCGGATCCTGCTTCTGCTGCGCCCGTCGCTACATCGCCGGTCACTGCATCGCCGGTCGCAGTCGGGCCGGTCGCGACGGCGCCGGCAGCGGCGGAGCCGGCCGCGACGGCGCCGGTCGTACCGCCCCCAGCGACCCCGGGCCCGCCGGTCCAGCAAGTTCCGGTCGCTGCGACCGTGGTGAAGCCCCGCGCGGCGGCCGTCGCCACCACCGCCGCCGTGCCCGCGGCTGCTGTGACCGAGCCGGTGGCGCAGGCCGCAACCACGCGCCTCCGCGCCGCCAAGTTCGTGCTCGCTGGCGCCGAGGGGCTCGCCGTGACCTGCGGCGACGTGACTGCCACCGGTACCACCAACGCACTCCTGCGCGACTTTCCGGCAGGGAGCTGCACGGTGGTGGTGGGGGCGCGGCGCGCCACGGTCACGCTGGATGCCCCTGGTCAGGTCGACTGCCTGCTGCAAGGAGACTCGCTCACATGTCGTTGATGCTGCTCGTGTCGCTGCTCTCGTCGCCGGCCGAGGCTGCCAGGGTCTACTGGGTGGGTGAGCCGGACGACGCCAACCGGGCGGCGATCGCCCGGACCGTCGAGGGGGCGACGACAGCCCCGTTTGCCGCGATCGTTCCGGTGGTGCCGGCGACCGACACGATGGGGTTGCTCGGAGAAGAGGTGGCCGCATGCAAGTCGCTCTTCGACGTGTTCGACGGGGAGCTCCAGGTGATGGCTCGGCTGCAGAAGGCCACCTCGGACGTGCAGGTGCTGCGCAGCGACGCCGACCGGCAGCTGCTCTCCCGGGCCTGGATGATGCAGGGGTATGCGGTCCAGCGCTATTTCCAGGACCAGGTGGGGTCGGAGAAGGCGGCCGGGCCGTACCGCACCGGGGCGGGCCGCGACGCGGTCATCACCGCCTGGGCGAACGCTGCAGGGCTCTACGGCGCAGCGGCACCTTCCCCCGGCGATCTGCCGGACGCTCCCGCGCGCCTGGCGTTCGACGCCGTGCAGGCGTCTGTCAAGGGGAGCCCGTCCGGTACGGTCGTGGTCGGCGCGTTGGCATCTGGCGCCACGGTTTTCCTCGATGGGCAGCGGATCAGCTCGGCGCCGGGTACGCGTGTGCTCGTGAGTGCGGGTCGCCACTACGTACACGTACAGGTGGGTGAGACGCTGCTCTGGGCATACGCGGACGAGGTCCTGGCAGCCGGCACCGTTCGGGTGGAGGCTCCTTTTGGACCGGCAGAGCGGGATGCGCTCGTGGCGCAGCTGGCCAGCGGCAGGGATGGGTGGGCCGTGCCCACCGCGGTCTCGGCGGTCGCGGCGGGCGAGCCGGTCTACCTTGCGGTCCCCGGGGAGCGGAAGCCGCGGCTGCTGCGGATCGACGGCGGGACCGCGCAGGCGGTTCCCATCGTCGCGGAGAAGCAGACGGATGGGGGGCCGCTGGTCCGCGTCTCCGCGGGAGCCGGCTGGCTCTCCTCGGGCGACTTTTTCCTGCAGAACGTGTCGGCTGGTGCCCCGCATCTGAAATCGACCGTCAATGCAGCGACTCCGGCGCTGGGCGTGGGCGCAGCCTGGCAGATCGGGCTGTTCGAGGTGGGCGCGGGGGTGGACGCCCAGGTCACGCTCGGCAGCTTCCACGCGCTCCCGACGGGGGAGGGCGCCACGCGAGCGTTCATCTACCCGCATGCCGCGGTGGGCGTACGGTACGGGCAGGCCACCGTGGGGCTGCAATTTCCCTGGTACCTGGGCGTGGGGGGGCAGGCGACGGTCCCGCTGGTCGGCCCGCTCGAGCTCTACGCCCGCGGGGTGTACGGCATACCGCTCACCCTCGCGCGGGGCGGGGGCGAGCCGGAGTTCACCCCCACCTCGGCTGTGTCCGCGTGGGGCGGCCTCGCGCTGCGCCTGGGCGGGCAAGGGCCCTGAATCGCCCCGTTCAGTGTGGACTGAATGAACTGAACGGAGTAACGAGGGCAGCCGATGGCTGCCGCCCCGCTATTCGCGCCCGAAGAGATCGAGTTCATCGAGACCGTAGGGCTGCACTTCGACGCGATCGGCCTGCCACGCATCGCCGGGCGGATCTTCGGCCTCCTGGTGGTGTCGCCGCGGCCGCTCCTGTTGAACGAGATCGCCCAGGCGCTCGGCATCAGCAGGGCCAGCGTGAGCATCAACACGCGCATGTTCATCTCGAACGGGTCGATGGAGGTCCGCGCGGTGCCCGGCGACCGTCGCCAGTACTACGCGATGCGCGAGGACGTGTTCGTGAGCCGCCTCCCGTTCCTGCGCCAGATGTTTCGCAGGCTGGGGGAGGTGTTCCGGCAAGCCGAACTGGCTGTCGAGGCCGGTGAGACCCTCCGCTCGTCGGGGCAAGGCGGGCTGGGCGCCGCGGAGTCGACGGACGCGTGGGAGGGGGCCTTGCGGTCCGCGGACGCACCCGGGCTGCGGGTGCAGCGGGGGTTGGTGTTCCTCGGCTTCGTGGAGGCCCAGCTGGAGGAGATGGAGACCCGGTTCCGGTCGATGCAACGGGAGCGGTCATGACGGGAGAGCCCCAGGAAGAGACCGCACCGGTGGAGGCTGCGCCAGTCGAGGCTGCGCCAGTCGAGGCTGCGCCGGTGGGGAGCGCTCCCGTGGAGGCACCGCCCGCGCTGGCCGAGCCCGCGCCGGTCCCGGTGGAAGCTGCGCCGGTGGCGGTCACGCCCGAGGCCGTCCCCGGCGAGACCGCGGCGGGGCTCCCGACGACGGCGGAGGTCGAGCCGAGGCAGGTTGACGCGGAGCTCGGAGGGTACGCCGAGATCCGGATGTCCGCGTTGCCCGGGGTGACGGGCAACCCGTTCACCTTCGCCGAGCGTGTCCGCCCGCGATTCGCCATCGGGCCGGCGGATGGTCCCCTCGCGGGGCGGCTCAAGGCCGAGGTGGTGGTGGAGGGCGCGCTCACCGAGGGGCGGGACACCGGGAAGGAGCTGTCCGACACGCTCTTCGCCTCCGACCTCGGAGACCTGCTCACCACGGCGGGGTGCACCTACGATCCCGACCCGAAGTACGCGAGCATCGCCGACGTCTTGTCGGTCGAGCGCCTGCACGTGGACGTCAACCTCAAGTCCATGGACCTGAAGATCGGCCGCCAGGCGATCCGATGGGGCAGCGGGATGTACTTCCACCCCACCGATCTGTACGCCGAGGTGCTGATCGCGGAGCCGTGGCGCGAGCCGCAGGGCATCAACGCCGTGAAGGCGGATGTGCCTCTTGGCAAGTCGGACATCACCGCTGTCATCGCGGTGGGTGACGACCTCTCCCCGTTCTTCACCACAGCGCAGGGGACCGCGGACAGGGTCCAGTTCGCGGACCTCCCGCTCTCGGCCGCCCTGAAGGGCACATTGCGGGTCGGCGGGGTCGACGTCGCGGCGGTGGGCCAGGCAAAGGCCGACCAGAGCTGGTTCGTAGGGGGTGACGTCCGGGGCACCCTCGGAGTGGGCTACTGGGCGGAAGGCGGCTGGCACGGAGATGTGCACACCGACAGCCTCGACACCGACGGGTACGTCGAGGTCGTCGGTGGGCTCGACTACAGCTTCCCGATCCTGGAGAACCTGTACTTCGGCGCCGAGTACCGGTACGACGGCAGCGGGTCGGCGCCGGCCGACTACGACTACACCAGTCGGCTCTCCGGCACACTGCCGTTCGACTGCCCGATGTTGCCCTCCGCCTCCTCGTCGACCACCCGCATGACGCTCGGCCGGCACTACGTCGCCGGGGTGGTGCGGCTCGGCATCACCCGTGACTTCATCCTCTCCAGCGCGGTGCTCGCCAACCTCGAGGATGGTACCGCGATGCTCATCCCCGGCGTAGGGTGGACGGCAACGGATCGCGTGGTCGTGAACCTCGGCGGCCAGATCCCGGTGGGGTCCGACGGCGAGTTCCGCCCGGCCGCCTCGTCTCTCTCGTACACGCTCGGTACCGCGAGCGTCGACCTCTCCGGGCTTTTGCCCGACGCCACACTCACCGGCTGGGTCCGGTACAGCTTCTAGGAGCCCGACATGACGACATCCGGCACCGGTGCGCCACTCTGCCAGCTCACCGACGTGAAGAAGAACTACCCGATGGGCGACATGGTCGTGCAGGCGCTCAAGGGCGTGAGCGTTCAGGTCTGGCCTGGGGAGTTCACCGCGTTTGCGGGGCCTTCCGGATCGGGGAAGTCCACGATCCTCAACCTCATCGGCTGCCTCGATCGGCCGAGTGAGGGCAAGGTGTTCCTCGAGGGGCGCGACGTCGCGACGCTCAAGGACGCCGAGCTCGGCGACGTGCGGGCTCGCCGCATCGGGTTCATCTTCCAGAGCTTCAACCTCATTCCCGTGCTCACCGCCTACGAGAACGTGGAGCTCGCCCTGCGCCTCTCCGGCGCCGATCTCCGGGGCCAGAAGGAGCGGGTGGAGGAGGCGCTGCGCTCGGTCGGGCTCTCGGACTACATGACCCGACGCCCGGCCCAGCTCTCCGGCGGCCAGCAGCAGCGCGTGGCGATCGCGCGCGCGCTGGTGAAGACCCCGGCGCTCATCATCGCCGACGAGCCCACGGCGAACCTCGACTCCACCAACGGGGCCGCGATCCTCGACTTGATGAAGGCGATGAACGCCGACAACGGCACCACCTTCCTGTTCTCGACCCACGACCCGATGGTGATGAGCCGCGCGCGGCGCATCGTCCGGCTCAGCGACGGCCAGATCGTCGGGGACGAGACGCCCGAGCGATTGGCGCCGCAGGAGGCCGCCCCCTCCGCCCCCGTCGGGGGCTGACCATGTTCATCCTGGCGTTGGCACTGCGGAACCTGTTCCGAAACACACGACGGACCGTGATCACGTCGGCGGCGGTCGTGTTCGGGCTCGCCCTTCAGGTGCTCGGCTGGGGCCTCGTGGACGGCCTCGACGACAACTTCCTCCGTGCGGCGGCCACGACCACGACCGGGGACATCCTGCTCCGGCCGCCCAAATACCCGACGGACGGGCTCTCCTTCCCGCTCGAGGAGGCGTCGGTGCCGCCCGCGCTCACGGGGTTCACCGGAGACACGGCGCCCCGGGTCCTGTTCTCCGCGAAGGTGGTGCATCACGCCGACGCCGCTCGTGCGCTGGGCGTGGCCTACGATCCCGACCTCGACTACCGGGTGTTCCCGCGCGAGCGGTGGCGCGTCCAGGGCGTCTGGCCCGACAAGGACCAGCCCCAGGTCGCGATGGGTGACGCGATGGCGCGGCTCCTCGGCGTGGGCCTCGGGGACCAGATCACCATCCAGGCCCGGACGGTGGACGGCGCGCAGAACGCCCTCGCCTACGCGGTGACCGCGCTCGTGCACACCGACAACGGGCAGATGGACAACAACGCTGTCTGGATCCGGATGGCGGCCGCGGATGAGCTGCTCCAACTGCAGGGGCGGCGCACCCACATCGCGCTGCACGTCGGCGGGTTGCAGGACTCCACGGTGGTCCGGGATGAGATCCAGGCGTCGGGGATGCTCAAGGCGGCCGACGGCCAGGAGTGGACTGCCAAGACCACCCGCGAGGAGGCTGCTGATCTGCTCGCGATCAACGACATCCGTCGCAAGGCGATCCTGATGCTGGTCGGCGTGATCATGTGCATCGCCGGGCTCGGCATCGCGAGCACCGTCGTGATGGCCGCCTACGAGCGGGTGCGCGAGATCGGCACGCTGCTCGCGCTCGGGATGAAGCGGCGGGAGGTCGGTGCGCTGTTCCTGGTCGAGGGCGCGCTCCTCGGGATCGGCGCCGGGATCATCGGCGCGTCGCTCGGCAGCGCCGCCGTGCTGTACTGGCAGGTCAACGGCATCGTGCTGAGCCCCGAGTTGATGAAGGCGCAGGGGAGCTTCCCTGCCAGCGCCGTGATCTACACGCATTTCAACTGGGCTCCGGTGTTCGGCTCGCTGGCGTTCTCCGCGTTCATCGCGACCCTCGCGAGCCTGTTCCCGGCCTGGTTCGCCGCCCATCTCAACCCCGCCGACGCCGTGCGCGCCGACTGATCGGGAGCCCGAATGCTGATCCTGTCCCTCGCGTTGCGCAACGCTCGACGCAACACCCTGCGGTCGTTCCTGACCGGCGGGATGATCATGTTCGGCGTGGCGCTGCTCACCTGCGGAATGGCGTGGACCAGTGGCGCGTTCGGTGGGATCCTGGAGAAGGCATCCAACATGATGGGTCCCGTCCGGATCGTCACCCCCGAGTTCGCGCGCAAGGAGCAGCTGATGCCGCTCGAGGAGAACATCGAGGACCTTGCGCCGGTGCTCGCGGCCGCGCGTGCCGCGCCGGGTGTGACGGGCGCCTGGGCACGCATCCAGATGCCGGTGACGCTCACCGTCGGGGACGACATCGGCGAGCACTTCGCGCTCGTGCAGGGTGCGCCGCCCGAATGGTACGACCGCGCTCTCGACCTCGCCGGGCACATCCAGAGCGGGCGGATGTTCAAGGTCGACGACGAGGCCTCCGGGATGTGCGCGGGTGGCCATCACGGGCGCCCCCCGATCGAGGCGGTCGTGGGCGCCACCGCCGCGGAGACCGTGGGCGCGAAGCTGGGGGACGACCTCATCCTGGACGGGCAGACGCAGGACGGCTCCATCTCCGCCGTGAAGGTGAAGGTCGTCGGCATCTCCGACCTCGGCAGCAGCGCCCAGAACAAGTTCGTCTACGTGAGCCTCGCGACCATGCAGTGCATGGCCGACATCCCCACAGGGGCCACCGAGGTGCTGATCTACGGGAAGACGATCGGCGACGCCGCGGCGATCGCCGCAGCGCTCACTGCCGATCCCGCGCTCTCGAAGCTCTCCGTGTCGAGCTGGGACGGTCGGCCGCCGTTCAATTCGCTCGCGAGCATCATCGGTGCGTTGAAGAGCATGGCGGCGGGCGTCATCGTGTTCATCACCGCGCTCGGGGTCCTGAACACCATGCTGATGAGCGTGATGGAGCGGACCGCGGAGATCGGGGTCATGCGCGCCATGGGGCTCGGACGCCTGCAGACCGTCGTGCTCTTCGTGGTGGAAGCGATGGGCATCGCGGCTGTCGGGGGGCTGATCGGCGCCACGCTCGGCGCGGTGGTCGCCTACTACGGTCTCGAGGTTCACGGCGTGAACCTCGGCGGCGCCGTGAACAAGATGCCGCCGGGCCTGGCGATCGACGCGGTCATCCACGGCGACTGGGAGCCCATCATGTTCGTCCAGTGCTTCGGCCTCGGCCTCCTGATGGCTGTGGTCGGCGGGGCCCTGCCGGCGTTCCGTGCCTCGCGCATCGAGCCGGTAGAGGCCATGCGGGCGCGTCGTTGAAGTTGAAAACAATCGTCAAACCTTGATTCGCTGGAGTCCCATGCTCAACAAGCTCACGGTCTGGTTCCTCCCCGCGCTCGCCGCGCTCCTCGCCTTCGTCTCCCACGCACAGGCCGCGACGCCCACGGTGGCCGATCTGTTGGCGAAGATCGACGCGAACATGACCTACGACACGCGCGAGAGCTTCATCACCATGCGGGTGACGAAGTCCGACAGGGTGAAGGAGTACAAGATGCACTCCTACGGCCGTGGGCAGGACGAGGCCGCGATCGAGTACCTGGCGCCTTCGCGGGACGAGGGCACCAAGATGCTCAAGAACGCGACCGAGCTCTGGATGTGGTTGCCGAGCGTGGAGAAGACCCAGAAGATCTCCGGGCACATGCTCCGGCAGGGCATGATGGGGTCCGACATGTCGTACGAGGACATGATGGACGCCGCCAGATGGCAGACGATGTACACAGGCGTCGTCTCGGGCGAGGAGACCGTGGATGGGCGCAAGTGCTGGAAGGTGGAGCTGACGGCGACGGCGACCGACGTGAGCTACCCCAAACGCATCATCTGGGTGGACGAGAGCGCCTACATCCCCGTGAAGCAGGAGCTCTACGCGCTCTCGGGAACGCTGCTCAAGACGTGGACCATGAGCGACATCCGCACCGTGGGCAACCGCCAGTTCCCCTTCAAGATGACCGTCGTGGACGAGGTGCAGACCGGCTCGATGACCGAGCTCATCTTCGACAAGGTCACGTTCGCCATCCCGCTCCAGGAGGAGGTGTTCAGCACCCGGTGGCTGGAGCGCTGAGCAGCTCCCGGACGATCTGCACGAATCCGTCGACGGTCTCGTCCGCGATCGGGAGCGGGGGCGTGAACCCCAGCGCGTCCGCTCGCTCGCCGCACGGCAGGATGATCCAGCCGCGCTGGAGCAGCGCACGGGTGGCAGCAAGAGGATTGTCCATCCTGATCCCGAGCATCAGCCCGCGCCCTGTCACCCCCTGCACTCCGGGGAGCGCGAGCAGGCGAGCCGTGAGGTCCGCGCCGACGCGGGCCGCTCGCGAGGGCAGGCGCTCGTCGTCGACCACGGTGAGCGCAGCCAGGGCCATCGCACAGCCCACCGGGTTCCCGAGGAACGTCTGGGTGTGGATCGCCTCGCCGGTGGATGCCCCCCACGCGTCCATCACCGCGGCGCTGCCGAGGCACGCGGAGATCGGAAATCCGCCGGCCAACGCCTTCCCCACGCACACGAGGTCGGGAGGGTCGCAGGGGTCGGCCGGGTTCTGGGAGGCGAACATCGTGCCCGTGCGCCCGAAGCCGGAGTAGATCTCGTCGTGGATGACGACGCACCCAGCGCGACGGGCGGCGTCGCTCAAGCCCTGGAGCCAGCCCACCGGGGGCGCTCGCATGCCGCCGCGGCCCTGCAACGGCTCGACCAGGACCGCGGCATACGGCGTGAGATCGGGGAGGGCGCCGCCGTACGGAGCGCGGTCGGCGAACGTGCCGAGCAGCGCCTTGAAGGGGTGCTGGAAGGCCTGCACGTGGTACCCGATGGCGGCGAGGGGCGCGGCTGCGAGCCCATGGTAGCCGCCGTCGAAGGTGAGGATCCGGGCGCGGCCGGTGGCCAGCACGGCGGTCTTGAACGCGGCCTCCACCGCGTCGCTGCCGGAGGACCCGAAGATCACCCGGTCCTGTCCGGTGAGCGCGCACAACCGCTCCATGAGCTCGATGCGGCGCGGGTCCGGGAAGGCGTCGCCCATGGCGTGGGGCAGGTGGGCAAGCTGGGCCTGTCCGGCAGCCACCACGCGCGGGTGGCGGTGCCCGATGCTCGCGACCCCGAAGCCCGCGCACAGGTCTACGAAGCGGTTGCCATCCACGTCCCAGACGTTCTCGCCCTCGGATTCGGCCCAGACGATGGGGTCTGTGTCCGCCGCACCGATCGCCGCTGCACGCCTGGCTCGCCGGGCCGTGATGCCCGGGCACTCGCGCGCCGCGAGCCGGTCCACCCAGGCGCGCGAGACAGGCCCTGGAACCTCGGTTTGTACAGACGGCAACATCTCAGAGCGTGTAGCGCAGCGCGAACGCGGACCGGGTCCCTGGCACCTCGTTCTCCAGCGGGGTGAAGTCCCCCGGCGCCCGGATGCCGACCTCGCACAGGTTGTCGCGGACTGCGCCGCTCACCAGGATCTCGTTCGCCTTTGCGATGTCCTCTCCCAGCTTGCTCGCGGCGTTCACCTCCGCCCCCCACACGTCGCTGTCCCCGATGCGCAGGATCGTGCCGTAGCCGATCCCGACGCACAGCAGCACCTGCTCTTCGGGGGGGCGGCCCTCGTTGGCGTGGACACACACCCGCTGCATCTCGATCGCGCACTCCACGGCCCGCTGGGGCCGCTTGAAGATGATCATGAAGCTGTCGGCCTCGACCTTGATCAGGATTCCGTCGTGCGCGGCGACGACGGGCAGCAGGATCTCCTTCTGCTCGTGGATGATCTGGAGGAAGTGGATGATGCCGAACTTCGCGACCTGCCTGGAAAATCCAGCGAGATCGGTGAACATCACCGCCCACGTCTCCCCGAAGAGGTCCCAGATCCGGGCGTCGATGGCCGCGGTGTCTGCCCCGGGCTTCCTGCGCTGCGCGACCAGTTGCCACAACCGGAGGTCACTGCCTTTCAATTCGTCATCTGGGGTGTGATCGGTGGACATCGGCTCTGTGCCTTGAGATACACAAAGTACCCCGTCCCCGGGGCGGATGGCGGCGGGGCACAACCGGACGCGGTGGTTATCCAGCCGCCATGCGTGACGAAATTCTTGCAGCGCTGCAGCGCGGCGTCTCGGCAGCCGGGGCTGAGGCGCTGTCCATCGCGCTTTTTCACTGGCAACGGCGCCAGAACCCGGTCTACGCGGCCATGACCGTGCTCGCGGATGGTCGCGATCCCGATCCCCAGCGCCGCGACGAGATCCCGGCGGTCCCGGTCACACTGTTCAAGGAGCTCCCGCTGCGCGCCTTCGTCGGTGCACCGGGGCGCGTGTTCTTCACCAGCGGCACCACGGGCAGCTCGCGGGGCTGCCACGCGCTGCTCGACACCCGGGTGTACGACGCGGCAGCCGCGAAGCACTTCGCGGCTCGAGCCCCGGCCGTGCCGGAGCACACGGTCTCGCTCTGCCCGCCGGGCGCTGGGGACAGCTCGCTCGGCCACATGGTCGCGAGGTTCGCAGAGCGGAGTGGTGGCGGGCTGGTGCAGGCCTTCACCGACGAGGGGGTGCTGCAGACCACGTTCCAGGCCCTGGACCGGCCCACGTTCCTCGCCGCCACCGCGTTCGCGCTCGATGCCCTGTTCCAGGTTCCGGGCGAGGCTCAGCTGGGTTCGGACAGCCTGGTGATGGTGACCGGCGGCTTCAAGGGGCGCCGCGTGAGGCTCGACAGCCGTGAGCTGTACGCCGAGCTGCCGCGCCGTCTCGGGTGCCCACGGGTGATCGGGGAGTACGGCATGACCGAGCTCTGCTCGCAGCTCTGGACCGATCCGGTGGCAGCCGGCGTCGCGCCCGACGTGTTCGTGGCTCCCCCGTGGCTCCATGTGTACGCGGTCGATCCGGTGACGGCGCTGCCGGTGCCCGGGGAGGGGCTCCTCCGCTTCGTGGACCTCGCGAACACCGACAGCGTGGTGGCGATCGAGACGATGGACCTCGGCGTGGTCGAGCACTCGGCCGAGGGCGACCGCGTGTCCCTGAAGGGGAGGGCCACGAGCGCCGAGCTGCGGGGCTGTTCGCTGCGTGCGGAGGACCTGCTGCGGCGGGGGTCGTAAATCCGTCAAGCCGCTCAAGCCGCGGGCGGAACGGCGGAGGCGCAGCTATGATGGGCCTCGATGAACCTTCCCACCGTTTGGATGTCACTCCCGGCCGTGCACCTGTCGGACAGGGTCGTGACCCGCGAAGAGACCCTCGCCGAGGTCCAGGCGAACTTTCGGGGAACTCCCGAGGAGTGGGCTCGCGTGGGCCGTCTGGTGCGCACCGTGCTCAACGCCTGCGGTACGGACAGGCGGCACCTGCAGCTGGCGGATGCGTCTGCGGCGGCGACGTTCGCGGCGGTTGCCGTGCGCACCCTCATCGCGGAGCAGGGCCTCACGCCGGCAGCCGTGGAGCTGCTCGTGTACGGAAGCATCGCCCGGGGGTACCTCGAGCCGGCGACCGCGAACGAGGTCGCAGTGCTCGCCGGCCTGGGAGAGCCGCTCTGCTACGACGTCGTCGCCGCTTGCGCCGGCATGGTGATGAGCGTGCAGGATGTCGTGAGCCGGTTCGCCGCGGACGAAAACCTGCTCACCGCCGTCGTCGCCACGTGCGCGGCAGTGGACGTCGGGCGCCTCAACCACGACATCCAGACCGCCGCAGATGTCGGCGTGTACGTCGCGGGCCTCACCGTGGGCAGCGCCTCCACCGCCACGCTGCTCAGCCGCGAGCGTCCGCAACTCGACGGCGTGCCGCTGCCCGCTGGACGGATCGTGGCGTTCTACGCCCGTAGCCTGCCCCAGCACCACGCGCTGTGCGTGGTCCCCTTCCAGGGCCCCTTTCGCAGTGAGGCCACCGAGATGTTCCGGTTGGCGAAGGTCGTCCCGGAGACCTGCCGGGAGACGGTGCGCCGGGCGGGCTGGACCGTCCAGGAGGTCGACCTCTGGGTGGTGCACCAGGCCTCTGACCGCGTGGCCCGCCAGATCGCGGATCAGCTCGGGATCCCCCACGCGAAGATGCCCGGGATCCACGGGGACTTCGGCAACTGCGAGTCCAGCTCGGTCCCGCTCACCCTGCGTGTGCTGCACGACCGGGGCCTGCTCCGGCCGGGGATGAAGGTCGTACTGTGCACCGCTGCCGGTGGGTTCATGAGCGCGAACGTGGCGCTCGAGTGGGAATGATCACGCGTCGAACTTGAGCGTGACGAGGAACTGGCCCTCCGCGGGGGTGATGCCGACAGACACCAGGGCCTTGTCGTCGACGCGGAGAGCGAATTGCACCTCCATCGCGACCGGCGAGAGGTGGGAGTCCGGTGTGAGAGCGGGCCCCAGCTGGCCAGCGACCGCGCGCACCGCGTTGCACACGCCGGCGAGCACCTCGTCTGGATCCCCCACGCGTGCGCCGCCGCCCTTGTCGATGCCGCCGCCCGTAGGGACCTCGATCGGGAGCACCTGACCATTGATCTTCGCTTCGATGCGCATCTACGAACCCTTCCCGGACCGAGCAGCAGCGTCATCTCCGGCCACGCCCTCCGATTGTTCTCTCGGGCGGTTCAACCGGGCCCGGGTGACCTTCACCTCGGCGCCGTCCTTCACGGCGGGGCGGTCGTCGGGGCGAATATCCGCTTGTGCGGCGGAGTATTCGCCGGAAAACTTGTCGGTTACACGTTTGAGTAGAGAACGCAGGCCCATAAGGGACTCCAAGCTAGGGTACACGGCAAGCAAACCGATGGCGGCCGTGTTGTGGTATACCACCTCCACGTAACGCTCACCCCGACGGGCCCATGACCACGATCACCCTCGAACAGATCATCAATTTCCTGCTCGAAGCTCCGATGTTTGCGGAGTTGGACGCCACTGAACTCTCAGAGATCGTCCACATCATGCAGGTGCAGAAGGTCCGGGCCGGTCATCCGGTGTTTCGCGAAGGCGACCCGGGCGATGCCTGGTACCTGATCTTCGCTGGCCACGCCGAAGTGCTCAAGGGCAACGAGTTCCTGCCCTCCCAGAGGCTCTCGGTGCTCAGCGAGAAGGCCTGCTTCGGGGAGATGGCCATCCTCGACCATTCCTCGCGCTCGGCCTCGGTGGTCGCGATCGACGAGTGCACGGTGTTCCGCTTTCCCCGGCGCGACTTCGAGGATCTGCTGGCTGACGGCAACCTCGCCGCGTACAAGCTGATCTACCAGATGGCCAAGGTGCTCTGCGCGCGTCAGCGCAAGATCACCCAGGACCTCACCGATGCCCTTGCCGCGCGTGAGACCGATCTGCTGCGGATCGCGTCCATGGGCGTGGTGCAGGGGCAGTCGGTCTCGGAGTGATGCGGTGATCGCGGCGCTGTTGTTCGCCGCCCATGCTCACGCAGCGGGCCCCGTCGCGCCGCCGGACCCGGGGCTCGAGGCGGCCGACGTGGTGGAGCAGTACGCGGCGTGGGCAAAGACGAAGAAGCTGAAGGGGCCGGCCGCCCAGTTGGTGTGCCTGCCTTACGCCGAGCCGCTGCAGCTCTGCTTCACCAGGGTCTCCGCGGGGATCCGGAGCTACTACACGGCCGCCGACGGTACGACCGCCGACGACCTGCTCAAGCTCGGGATGGGCGAGCAGGACGCTGCGATCGCGCCTCTCGAGGCGAACTACGTGGATGGCTTCACCCCGCGCTACTTCCTCGTGACCGGGCAGGCGCGGGCGCACACCGCGCTGCTCTTTCCAGATGCGCTCGAACAGAAGGTGGGCGGCAAGTGCGTGGTGGGGGCGCCCGCGGAGGGTGTCCTGGTGGCCTGGGTGCCCGGAGACCTCGATTTCGACAAGGTGATGGCGGTGGGCGTGAAGCGGATGTACGACACGCTCCCCAACCCTGTCTCCCCGGTATTGTTCACCTACGATGGGAAGAACTGGGTGCAATGGGGTGAGGCCACCGAGGTCCAGGCCCCGGCCACGCCGAAGTAGCCGGTGGGCGGCCTCGCTCCCCGGGGCGGGGGTCCGTCCGGGCCGTGGAACGGCCGTTCACCCGAGCGGGCTCAGGCCGGCCGGTCCATCACCGTCGCCATCACTTCGCCCTCTGCCACGTGCACGCCGTCTACCTCCGCACGCGCGCTGAACTTCCAGATGTTCCGCTTCTCGGCGACCTTCTCGACGTAGAGCATCACCCGGTCACCCGGGGTGACCGGCTTGCGGAACCGAAAGCCGTCGATCGCTGTGAGGTATACGAGCTTCTGGGCCATGTCGGGGCGCGCGGTCATGGCCACGATGCCTGCGGCCTGGGCGACCGCCTCCACCAGCAGCACGCCGGGAAAGACCGGGTACCCAGGAAAGTGCCCGGCAAAATAGGGCTCGTTCGCGCTCACGTTCTTCACGGCCACCACGCGCACGCCAGGGTCGCACTCCAGCACCCGGTCGATCATCAGGAACGGAAAGCGGTGCGGCAGCAGCGCCATGATCTCCAGGACATTCACGAGGGCTCCCTCTTCGGTGTGGGCTGTATCTGCAGCGCCAGGGCTTCGATGCTCCGGCGTAGCTCGGCGAGCTCGGCGCGGGCCTGATCGAGCTCGCGCGCCATCTCCGGCAGGTGGGGTGTGGTGGCGGCGACACGGAGCCAGGTCCGGTGTTCGATCGCGGGGATGCC
Organism: uncultured Pseudomonadota bacterium; assembly: GCA_903875225.1. Lineage (GTDB taxonomy): Bacteria > Myxococcota_A > UBA796 > UBA796 > SXON01 > CAIUMM01. The sequence goes on along the minus strand of CAIQVJ010000108.1, from coordinate 248,870 downwards.
CGCTCGTCTGGCGCCCGCGGGCGTGTCCTCCGTGACCATGGCGAGCGCCGCCACCTGGACCCCGTCGCCGATCTCGAGGTGGCCGAGGACGGTCGAACGCGCGGCGAGCACCACGCCCCGTCCGAGCGTCGTGCTGCCCGCCACCCCTGAGTAGCTCACCATCACGCAGCCCTCGCCGATCGTGGCGCCGTGGCCCACCTGCACGAGGTTGTCGATCTTGGTGCCGGCCTTGACCATCGTGTCGCCCACGGCAGCGCGGTCGATGTTCGAATTCGACCCGATCTCCACGTCGTCCCCGACGATCGCCCGGCCCGTCTGCGGGATCTTGTACATCCCCGTGGCGGTCGGCACGAAGCCGAAGCCCTCGCCGCCCACCACGGCCCCCGGGTTGAGCACCACGCGGTCACCCACGACGCAACCGTGTGCCACCACCGAGCCCGGCATCAGCACGCAGTCCCGGCCGACAGAGGCGCCCGGTCCCACGTAGCTGTGGGGGTGCAGCACCGTGCCCTCGCCCACGGTGGCGCCGGCTCCCACGAAGGAGAAAGCCATCGCCACGACCCCGTGTACGTGCGTGGCGCCCTGCTCATCGGGTTCGATGACGGCGAGGGGGTGCACGCCGGGGGGCTCGCGCCGCTCGGGGTGGAAGAGCTCGAGCGCCTTCGCAAAGGCCAGGTACGGGTCTGCGCAGCGGATCACGGTCTTCCCGCCGGCGTCCTCGCGATCCCCCACGAGCACGCAACCGGCGCTGCTCGCACGGAAGGCGCGCACGTAGCGCCGGTTGGCCAGGAACGCGAGATCCGTGGGGCCAGCGGTCTCCAGCCCGGCGACCGCATGGATCACCATGGCTCCGTCGCCGTCCACCCGTCCGCCGAGCTGCGCCGCGATCACGCTCACAGTGCGCGGTTGCACGCCCAAACCGGTGATCTACTTGACCGGGTTCTGCGCGTTGTAGCGCTTGATCAGCTCGTCCGTGATGTCGATCGAGGGTGCAGTGTACACGACGCCGCCCTCGTTCACCTCGATCACGAGCGTGTACGCGCGCTCGGTGGCGATGGCCACGGTGATGGTCTTCATCTTGGCGATGAGCTGCTCCATCGCGCCCTGGTACGCCTGCTGCATCTCGCCCTCGGACTGCTGATACGCCTGCTGGAACTGCATCCCCGCGAGGTTGATCGCATCTTCCTTGTCCCTCTTCGCTGCGTCGGAGAGGAGCACGGACTGCTTCTGGTAATCGGCCTGCATCGCGTCAAGCTTGGTCTTCATCTGCTCGATCGCCGATTTTTTTGTCTGGAACATCGCCTCCAGCTTCTTGCGGGCGCTCTCTCCCTCTGCGACGTTCTCCAATGCGCGCTGGTAGTCGACGCTGGCGAGCTTGAGCTCGGCGGCCTGGGCATGGTTCACCAGCAGGGACGCCATCGGCGCGCTGGGCAGCGCGGCCAGCAGGGCCAGGCCGATGAGGCTGGTACGTGCGAGGAAACGGGCGAGGGACATCGGAGCTCCGGAAGCCACGCCGGTTAACCCGCGACCGGTGGGATGCGATCCCGAACTGTGTCATTGCTGGTCTGGCCAGCCGCTCATCCGCGGGCGAGCTCCCGGGCGGCGTCGCGCCGGTTCGACCGGTCCGCGGCGTGCTCGCGGAGGCGTTCCAGCACGCTCCCGAGCGCCTCGGGGGTGTGCTCTCCCGGCAACAGCCGCGCGACGGCCAGGCCCGCGCGAGCCTCCTCCAGGTAGGCCAGCGCGTAGCCCTGCAGGCTGGCGCTGCGCGCGCGCTCCCGCACGAGCACGCCGCGATGTTCCAGCAGGCGGTCGAGGTGGTCGGCGGTCCCGCGCTGCCGTTCCCGCACGAACGGGTCCGGCGCGCCCTCGTCTCCGGCGCCTTCCGCCAGGAGCGCCTCGCGTCGGACCAGGACCTCCTCGGGCACGATCGTGGCGATGTCCTTGTCGAGCGCCTGGAGCGTGAGGCCGAGCTGCCACACCCAGTGGGCCACCTCGGTGAGGCCGTCCCGCGTGGTCGAGTCGGGCGCCTCGAGACTGAGCTGGTGCTCGAGCCTGCCGGCCTGCAGCACGGGCGCGCGGTACGGCTCGGTCAGGCTGATGCGGATGACGTCGTCCGACGGCATGTGCACCCTTCGCGGACGTGCGTGAAAGCGCAGCGCGGGCGGCAGCAGCGCCATCGACGTGCCGACCGCGACGATCGCACCGGCGGCGAGCGCGCTCCCAGCGGCGCCGATCTCCGAGGCGAGCGCCCAGGCCAGGGCAGCACCCAGGGCGCCCGCGCACGCGCTCTCGAAGGTGCGCCGCCAGCCCGGGAGCCCCACGATCACGCCCGCAGCCAGGCCGCTCGCGACCACCGGGGAGACTCCCAGGCTCGCCAGCAGCACCGTGCAGCTCACCACGAAGAGGACCGCGAAGGGCAGGAGGTACACGCGTGGCGGCCGCGCGGCGATCGCCCCCATTGCGGCGGCCACTCCCCAGAACGTCGGACTCGCCGTGGTCATCGCAAAGCCGAGCACGCCGGCCGTGACCGCGCTGATCACGATCCAGCTCGCTTCCGCGCGCGCAAGGCTTCGGGCGGCGAGCGGTTCGAGGCTGACGACGGGTTCAGGCTTCATCATTCACCTCGACATCTTGCGGGACACTGTACTCGCAGCCTTCACGCCCTGCGCCGAGTTCATGTAGCCCAGGCTCTCGAGCTGCTGCAGGTCACCGTCCATCGCGGTCACGTCCTTCGCGTCCATGCGCGCGTCCGCCCGCTTGCTCCGGACGTACTCCGAGCCGCTGGACAGCAGGGCCTTCGCCTCCACGTCGTCGCCGCGGTTCCAGGCCTCCCGGGCGTGCTCGACGGCCTCCCCTGCCAGCGCACGCGTGGCGGCGGCGTCTGCCTCGGCGTGCTCGTAGGACTCGACGTCTGCAGCGGCAACCCGCGGGACTTCAGGGGCCGTGGTCGCGGCGGTGAGCGCGCCGCCTGCCGTGGAGGTGGCGTTGAGGGCGAGGTTCGCGATCGTGCCGTCGAAGTCGGCGTCGACGGTGATCGGGATGACGATCGTTCGCGTCTGGCCGGCGGAGAGGTCCCCGACGTGGATCCGCAGGCCGGTCGCGGTGGACTCGGAGGACCAGGAGCAGGCGTGGGTGGCATGCACCCCGTTCGGAAGCTCGACGTCCAGCGTGGCCGCGGTGGCGACCACCGTGCTCGCGGACTGGAGCTCCTCCGCGTAGACCGCCGCGAGATCGGTGTCGCGGCCCACGTAGTGGTAGTCGCCGCCGCCGGCATCGGCCACGGCCGAGAGCATGCCCTCGTCGTAGTCGAGCCCCATCCCGATCGTCGAGACGGAGACGCCATCGTGGGCGCGTGCCAGCATCCCCAGCCCGGTCGTGTCCACGACGCCCTGGTTGGCGCGGCCGTCCGTCATCAGGAGCACGCGCCGGACCCGGCCGGAGATCCCCGCCGCGCCGTTGAGCGAGGTGAACCCGCTGTTCAGGCCGCCCGAGAGGAACGTGGACCCGCCCGGGGTGGTGCGATCGAGCAGGGCGGCAGCCAGCGGCCCGGTTTGCGCGGCGGGCCCGAGCGCCACGGGGCTCGAGGTGAAGGAGGAGAACGTGACGAGCGAGAGCTGATCGGAGTCGGCGAGCTGCAGGGCGAGCGCGTGCATGGCCCGGCGCGCCTCGTCGAACTTGCCCTCGTCGTTCATGGAGCCCGAGGTGTCCACCACCACGGCCAGGTCGACGGGGGTGCGCGTGGTGGCCGTGTCGGTGGCGGCTGCCCGGATGGTCACCACGAGGTTGCGGCTCGTCGCAGCCCCGTCGATCAGCGCGGCGTAGTCGAGGTCCGTCGACACCGTGAACGCGCCCGTGCTCGGCGCAACCGGATCCCGGGTCGCGGCCGGGAGCGGTCCCGACAGGGAATGCGGGGCGGCAGCCATCACGAGGGCGGCGATGCCGCCGAGGCCGAGGAGCGAGGTGAAGAGCCAACGGGGCATGAGGGACTCCGGGGAGGCGTGTGGAGGAGCAACGTTCGAAAGGTAGCGGGCTTACAGACCACCACGCTCGTTCCTGGTTCCTTCTTGCACACGCTCTGCACCCCCGGCCCGAGTCCCCCGGGGCACTCCAGAATTGTCGTACTGAGTCACCGACGCTTGCCCTGGCCGGAACCGGGGCGTACATGCGCTGTCGGAGTGATTCATGCGTGTCGTCCGTCCGATCTCCCTGCTCGTCCTCGCGGCGCTGCTCGCGGGGCCGGCGGCGGCGGGTGCGAAGGAGGACGGCTACGCCGCGCTCGCTGCGAAGAACTACGAAGAAGCCGCGAAGATGCTCGGTCAGGCGCGGGTGGAAGACCCGAATGACAGCCGACTGGCGGATGCCCTCGGCACTGCGCTGTACCGCGGCGGCCGGTATCGGGAGGCGGAGCAGATCTTCAACGCGCTGGCCGAGTCCAGCACCGACGCTGCGGACGCAGCTCGTGCGAGGTACAACGCTGGAAACGCAGCGTACCGGGGCGGTCGCCTGGACCAGGCGCTCTCCGCCTACCAGCAGTCCATGGGCAAGGACGCCGACTTCAAGGACGCGCAGACGAACGCCGCAGCCGTCCAGAAGGAGATCCAGGCCCGCAGGAGCCCGCCGCCGAAGGACCAGCAGGACCAACAGGACCAGAAGGACCAGCAGCAGCAGGACCAGCAGCAGCAGGCGGGTCAGGACGGTCAGCAGGGGCAACAGGGAGAGCCGAAGGACGGCCAGTCGCAGGAGAGCGAGGCGAACGCCCAGAAGCCCGACCAGGGGGATGGCACGCGGCAGGCCGACGCAAAGGAGTCGCAGGACGGTTCGAAGCCGGACGACGGGCAGAAGGACGGGGAGCAGAAGGACGGTGAGCAGAAACAGGGTGCCGCTGGTGAAAAGCAGGACGCGCCGGAGGACCAGAAGGACGGCGAGGGCGCGCAGGCACAGGCAGGGGAGCCGGGCACCGACGAGGCGCAGGCAGAGGCTGCCGCAGGTGAGCCCGGCGACGGGGGAATGACCGCCGCACAGGCCGCCCAGCTCGTGGACAGCGTGCAGGACGGCAAACCGCGCGTGGTCGTGGGGCAGCCGTCCGGGGGCAAAGACTGGTAGATGATGCCAGTGCTCACCATCCTGCTCTCCGGCCTGTCATCCGCCTTTGCGGCGCAGGTCTCGATCGAGGCCGACACCCCCACGTTCTCAGAGGGGCAGAGCGTCGGGCTCGTGCTCACCGTCACCGACACCTCGGTGCGGGGAGGACCCCCGCGATTCCCCGTCCCCGACGGCCTGACCGCCGAGTTCGAGAGCCAGCAGCAGCAGCAGCTGATGCTGAACATGAACCTCACCACGTCCACGATCTACCGGTACACGCTCACTGCGCTCAAGTCCGGCGACTTCGTGATCCCCCCGCTCCCGGTCCTGACGGCGGCCGGGGTGTTGCAGACCCAGTCGCTGTCGCTCCACGTGGAGGCCCGCGGGGCCTCGACGGGCGGGGTGAACGAGCTCACGGGCGAGCTCTCCGACGCCGCCCACTGGGTGGGGCAGATGGTGGTCTACCACCTGCGCTTCGCCACCGACCGGCAGCTGCAGAACGGCCAGTGGGTGCCCCCCGAGGGCAAGGGGTTCACCATCGAGCCCGGCATCGAGCCCGTGAACTCCACCTACACGGTGGGCGAGGGCGGCACGTCCGTCGGGGTGCGGGACCTGTACCTGCCGATGCGCTTCACGCAGGCCGGCGAGGTCTCGATCCCGGGAGGCGCCTTGCAGGCGCAGTTCGCAGTCGAGCGTTCCCGCCGGCGTCGTGGGCAGATGGAGCAGCTCTTCCCGGACCTGGGCATGTTCCAGGACGTGCGCTCGGAGATGTTCAGCGCGCCGACGTTGCACACCACGATCAAGGACCCTCCGAAGGCAGGCCGGCCGGCCGACTGGACCGGCCTGGTCGGAGAGTTCACGCTGACGAGCCACGTGACCGGTGCGGCGGTCGCCGGCCCCGTGAAGGTGAACGTGGGCGACACGGTGACTGTGGCCGTGGACCTCGTCGGCGACAGCCCGGTGAGCGGCGTGAAGCTGCCGCCCCTGGTCGGGGACGGGTTCAAGGTGTACGACGATCAGCCCGTGGCCACGGGGACCATCCAGCAGGGCAAGGTCGTCGCCACGTCGAGCTTCAAGCGCGCGATCGTGCCGCAGCGCCCTGGGCCGCTCACCATCCCGTCGATCGACCTGCCCGTCTTCGACCCCGCGAAGGGGGAGTACGTCACGCTGCACAGCGACCCTGTGGAGCTCGAGGTCGGCGGCTCTGCAGCGAGCGCACAGGTAGCGAGCTTCTCCTCCGGTGGTGCTCCCCAGGGCCCGATCGGCGCCGGGGACGAGTTGCTCCCGATCCGGCCGGCGCCGTCGACGATCCCGCGGTGGAGTGGCCGCTATGCGTGGCTGCTGCTGCTCCCGGGTGCGCTCGGCCTGGTGTTCAAGGGGGGGCGGGGCCTGCTCGTGCGGCGCCTCTCGCGCGCGGCCACCACCCGGGCGTTTGGCTTCGAAGACCTGCCCACCGACCCCCACGAGCGGCTCTCCGGCCTGGAGCTCATCTTCCGCGAGGCTGTCGCGCCGCGCCTGGGGATCGGCGCGGCGGCCGTGCACGGTGAGGATCTGGTGAGACTCGGGGACGTCGCGGCCGAGGCCGAGGTCGTGTACCGGCTGCTCGAGCGTGCACGCTACGCGGATGGCGGGGGCGGCGGCTCGACGCGGGCGGTCGAGGCGCTCGAACAGGCCCTGCGCGCCTTCGTGAAGAAGCTCCGATGATGCTCTACGCCATTGGCCTGGCCCTGGCCGCGTCCACCCCGGACACGTTCAACTCCGCGCTCGCTGGCGGCGATCTGCCGGCAGCAGACACCGCGATCCGCGCGATGATCGACGAGGGCGCACGCACCTCCGACGTCTACTACAACCTCGGCAACCTGCGGTATCGCCAGGACAGGCTGCCCGAGGCGATGCTCGCATGGCAATGCGCGGCGGCGTTGGCCCCACGCGACCCCGATGTGCAGGCGAACCTGGACATCGCCCGGCGCAAGCTCACCGACCGCTACGAGATCGCCCCCCAGGCGCCGATCTGGGCACCCTGGCAGCGCGCTCTCACGCCCGACGAGGGCCAGTGGATCGGGGCCGGGATCGCGGGGCTCGCCCTCTGTGCGCTCGCTTTCGGGGGTGTGCGCGCCCGGGTGCCCGGTGCCGGCCTCGCCGGGCTCGGGCTCTGGGTCGCGTTCGGGGGCCTGGCGGCGGGCGCGAAGCTGCCGGTGGCCGTGGTGCAGACCCCCACGAAGGTGACCAGCGACCTCGGCGGTGGCTCCACGCTGTTCCCGCTGGGCGCCGGGGCGGAGGTGCGGGTGGTCGACAAGGGCGGGGGTGAGCTGCTCGTCGCGCTGCCGGACGGGCGTCGGGGATGGCTGGCTGCGAGCGCTGTCGCCCTTGCGGATCCCGCCACCGGTTGCCTGATCGACGGGAAATGAGCCGCCCGGCCGTCGCGCGACGCTCCGGGCGGTGTCAGTGACCGCATTTCACCGCGGATCTTGATAGCTGTGCTCCCCCGTCGGCGTGGCCCGGCGGGCCCCCGCTCCGAGGTCCACATGCTTCGTCGTTCGTTTCCGATTCTCATCCTACTTCCTGCTCTTTGCCTCTACGGTCCGGGCTGCGGCATGGCATCGAAGATCAAGAAGCTCTCGGAGACGGAGTACGGTCAGTACATCGCGCTGCGGCCGTTCATGACGGAGGAGGAGCGGGAGACCTGGCTGAAGTTCAAGACCGACGCCGAGCGGGACGAATGGCTCAAGGCCAAGAAGTGCTGCGTGCCCGAGCAGAGCCTCTGGGACAAGTTCTACCAGTACAACGACGTCGTCCGGAAGCAGATCCTCGACGGCAAGGTGCAGACCGGATGGATCAAGGACCAGGTGTTGATGGCCTGGGGGGCGCCGTACGACAAGCGGAAGCTCACCGGGCGACCGGCTGCGCGTTCGGAGTTGCTCGTCTACCGCTTCGAGCGCCATGACGACGGCGTGGTGCTGGTGTACGAGCCCGGCAGCAAGACCCTCTACAAGGCGATCGGCACCTTCACGCGGCTGGTGTACCTGGACGACGACAGGGTCACCTCCATCGACGAGAAGGATGGCTGGGTCGAAGAGTAGAAACTCTGGTACACTGTGTTTGTTGCCGCTGCACGGCACGATGAGGCCCCTATGCGCTCCACGATCGTTCAATGCCTAGGTTTCGGGATCCCGTGGCTGCTGCTCCCCGTGGGCTGCACCATCGACAACGGGCTCAAGGGCGCGTCGGAGGTGAACGGCGCCTACAACCCGCCGGATCTGTCCGTGCCGAAGCAGGTGGATGCCATCACCCAGGTGACCGTCGCCGCCGTGGACGTGCTGTTCGTCGTCGACAATTCGGGCTCCATGGCAGAGGAGCAGCGCGCGCTTCGTGAGAATTTTCCGCTGTTCATCCAGTATTTTTCCGGCTCCGGGCTCGACTACCACGTCGGCGTGGTGTCCACGGACTGTGACAGCCCGCGCACCAAGGGCGTGCTCATCGAGGACGACTCCACCGGGACCGCCTACATCGATGACACGTTCACCGAGGAGGAGGCGACAGCGAGCTTCCAGCAGCGGGCGAACCTGGGCACCAACGGCAGCTCCACCGAGCGCGGGACCGACGCCGCGTGGGCTGCTCTCGTCACCAACGCCTCGACCACCAGCGCCGGCTTCATGCGCGACAGCGCGGACCTGTCCATCGTCGTGATCTCCGACGAGAAGAACCAGAGCCGGGATGAGTCGGTCAACGAGTTCTCGAACTGGATGACCAGCCTGAAGCCGGACGGCGCGACCTACTTCTCCTCGGTGGTCGGACTGGGCAACGGATGCCCGACCGCGGAGCGAGGCGATGGCTACCTCGAGGTCACCCGGAACGTCGGCGGCATCGAGTGGGACATCTGCTCCACCGACTACGCGAGCCTCCTGGATCAGCTCGGGCTGCAGGCCGCGGGCCTGAAGAACGAGTTCTTCCTCTCGCTCGTGCCCGTGCAGGACTCGATCGCGGTCTCGGTCACCGACCCCGAGGGCAACGTGACGGACTACGCCGCCGGGGCGGACTGGAGCTACAGCCAGCCCCGGAACAGCATCAGCTTCACCACGGTCTTCCCCGATCCCCTCTCGGTCGTGAACATCACCTACGACGTGCTCTCCACCTCGGGTGAGCCGACCGAGCAGACGGACACCGCGGCGCCGTAGCCTACAGGCCGCCCACGATCTTCAGCCTGCACGGCGTGCCAGCGCCCACGCAGGTGGCCTTCTCGTCGTCGAGGTACACCTCGATGCGCTCGCCCATGAGCTCGTTCACGCCCTCGGTGAGCGTGGGGGAGCCGGTGAGCACGATCCGCCCGTCGCCCGCCGTGAGCGTGGCCCGGTCGGCGCGAGCCACCCGCTCGCCGCGCGTGACGACCACGTGGCCCGTGGCCGTGACCACGTCCACGTGGCTCGCGTCCTTGTAGCGGACGTCGAGGGCATCCGCCGTGAGGGTGACAGGGCCCCGGGTGACCTTCACGTTCTCCTTGAAGGTCGCGGTCTGCCCCTTGAGATCCCAGTCCGACTTCGCGGCCTCGATCACGAGCGGGATGGCGGAGGAGGCGGTGGCCTTCACGTCCTCCGCGTAGGCCACGCCCGCGATGAGCTCCACTCGTGCGGCCGTGCCCGTCCAGGGCCCGAGCGTGCCGTCCACGCCCGTGAGGACGGTCTCGACCGGGGCCTCGGGCAGATCCTGAGCGCAGCCCTGCAGCAGGAGCAGGATCGCGATCAGGCGCTGATCTCCGGCGCAGGCTTCGTCCGCTCGCGGAGGAGCTGACGCTCGAGCGCCGCGCGCAGGAACGCGCTGAACAACGGGTGCGGGACGAGCGGGCGGCTCTTGAACTCGGGATGGAACTGGCACGCGACGAAGTACGGGTGTCCCGGAAGCTCGATCATCTCCACCAGCGTGCGGTCCGGGGAGGTGCCGCTGATCCGCATGCCCTTCTCCTCGAGCAACGCGTGGTAGGCCGGGTTGACCTCGAAGCGGTGGCGGTGGCGCTCGGAGATCCGATCGGCGCCGTAGATCCGCCGCGCCACGGATCCCGGGGCGAGGTCACAGGGATACGCGCCGAGGCGCATCGTGCCGCCCTTGGCGGTGATGCCCGCCTGGCTGTCCATCAGGTGGATGACCGGGTGTTGCGTGGGGCCGAACTCGGAGGAGTTTGCATCCGCGAGGCCGCCGACGTTGCGCAGGAACTCCACCACGGCGAGCTGCATCCCGAGGCAGATCCCGAAGAACGGCAGGTTGTTCTCGCGCGCGTAGCGGATCGCGTGGATCTTCCCGTCGATGCCCCGGTCCCCGAAGCCGCCGGGGATCAGCACGGCGTCTACTCCAGCGAGGTGCCGGGCGACGTTCGAGGGATCGATGTCCCCGCTGTCCACGTACTTGAGCTCGACCCGCGCCGCGTTGACGATCCCGCCGTGCGTGAGCGCCTCGTTGAGCGACTTGTACGTGTCGGTCTGGTGTTGCACGTACTTGCCGACCACAGCGACCTTCAGCGTGTGCGGCGGCTGCTCCGAGCGGTCGACGTAGTCCTGCCAGCGGTCGAGCAGCGGCGCGGCGACGCCCCAGTTTCCGCCCAGGCGCTGCAGGATCCGCGCATCCAGGCCCTGCTCGTGGAACACGAGCGGGAGCTTGTAGATGTTGTTGACGTCGTGCGCCGAGATCACGTCGTCCTTGCCGACGTTGCAGAAGTTCGCGATCTTCTGTCGCAATTCGTCCGGGATGGGGGTCTCGCTGCGACAGAGCAGGATGTGCGGCTGGATGCCGAGCGAGAGCAACTCCTTGACCGAGTGCTGCGTGGGCTTCGTCTTGAGCTCGCCCGCGGCGCGGATGTATGGCACCAGCGTGACGTGGATGTAGAGCACGTTCTCCGGCCCCTTGTCCGCGCGCATCTGGCGGATGGCCTCGATGAAGGGGAGGGACTCGATGTCGCCCACGGTGCCGCCGATCTCGATGATGGCGAGGTCCACCCGCCCGTTCTTGGGCCCGGTCGCCTCCTCCATCATGCGCTTGATCTCGTCCGTCACGTGCGGGATCACCTGCACGGTGCTGCCGAGGTAGCCACCCTCGCGTTCGCGCTCGATCACGTTCTGGTAGATCTTCCCGGCGGTGAAGCTGTTGCGCTGGTGGAGCGGGCGCGCGACGAACCGCTCATAGTGGCCCAGGTCGAGGTCGGTCTCGGCGCCATCCTCCGTCACGAACACCTCGCCGTGCTGGTAGGGCGACATCGTGCCCGGATCCACGTTCAGGTAGGGATCCATCTTGACGTTGATGACACGCAGGCCGCGGGCCTCCATGACGGCACCGATCGCCGCGGCGGAGAGCCCTTTGCCGAGGGACGAGAGCACGCCGCCCGTGATGAAGATGAACTTGGTTTGCATGTGGTTCCTGGCGGGAGGGTTTTGGGGCTGCCGATTCTTCAAGGGAGTGCATGCCAGATGGCGCGCATATGGTCAAGGTCGTCCTGGGTGTCCACGGCTGGCGCCTCTGTCGCGACTCGGGCGACGAACAGGTCATAGCCAGCCTCCAACCATCGGAGTTGTTCGAGAGACTCCGAACTTTCGAGCGGGGAGGGGGGCAGGGCTGCGAGCGCCTGCAGCACCTCCGGTTGAAACCCGTACACTCCCAGGTGGAGCAGGTAGGGGCCGCCGAAGGGGATGGCCGAACGCGAGAAGTAGAGCGCTCGGCCGTCGGCGCGCACCACGACCTTGACCCGGGAGCGGAGGGTCGGGTCTCCGGTGAGCCGGGTGGCGGGCGTGGCGATGGGGTGCCCGGCGCGCACCGCTGCCGCGACGGCGCTGATGGTCGGCGGGTCGATCATCGGCTCGTCGCCCTGCACGTTGAGGACGGGCCCCTCCCACCCGAGGCTGCGGGCGGCTTCGGCCACGCGGTCGGTCCCGCTCTGGCAGGGGCCCGTCATCACCGCCTCGCCCCCGACGTCCCGCACTGCCGAGGCGATGCGATCATCGTCCGTCGCGACCACCACGCGGTCGACCTCGGCGCGCATCGCCCGCTCCCATGTGCGAACAATCATCGGTGCACCTTGAATATCGGCCAGTGCCTTCGCCGGCAGCCGGGTGCTCCCGATTCGCGCGGGGAGGACGGCAAGCACAGAAAGACGGGGACCGGGCACACTCGCTCCGGGCGCTCGAGAACGGGTCCGGCGCCACAGCCGAATCACACGGTTTCCGGCGCGTGTCCAGAAGATTTCTGATCTCCGGGCGGCTCGCGGCCCCGGGGCGCCTGGTCACGGCGTGGCCGGAGAACGCCGCTGGGCATCGGCGGGGGCCGGCTGCGCTGGCACACCGCTTGCTTACATTCTGGCCACACCGGATGGACTTCATGCGATTCTTCCTGCTTCTCGGGCTCTTCGGGTGCTGCGGAACCCAGTACACGGGCGGAGGCACGGTGACGGTCTCGATCACCGGATCGACCGACCCGGGGCTGGACCTGGAGGTCGTCATTCCCGGCGCGACCGGCGCGCAGCTGGGCGAGATGGTCTCGTCCGGCGGCGCAGGCCTCCTCCAGGTGTTGAAGGAGAACAACGTCGCGGAGATGTCGAAATCCCTCGGAGGTGACGGTTGGCACCAGATCATCGGGGAGTTCGATCTCCCCGAACCCGTGTCTCCGTGTGGGGTGGATCTCGATCGCCTCGAGTTCACGGCCTACCCGGAGAACGGGGTGATGGCGTTGTGGTTCTCCTCCTCGGCCGACGGCGGCTACGACTCCACCGACACGGCGGCTTCCACCTCGGAGGGTGGCGCCGCGCTGCCCAACGGCATGCCCGGGAGCGCCAACTGGCTCACGATCGACTCCCCCACGCACGGAAGCGGCTCGGTGGAGGCGGAGTGGGGCTGCAACCCCGACCCGTTCGCTTCCACAGGGCTCCACTCGACGTTCTCGGCGAAATGGGAGTTCGACGCTGCTGTGCGCCGCGCCGACCGGGAGTGGTGCGAGCTCACGCTCTGGTAGCAGTGATCATGGCCCCGTGGCAAACCGGCCTGCCAGGGCCGCATGTTGATGCGTGTACGATCAGCGACACATGGGAGCTGATCGATGACACGTCGACGCTGACCGGTGACAGAGGGTCGGGGCGCGGCGGCCAGGCGCAAAAACGCGAAACCGGCGGCTCCTCTCGGAACCACCGGCTCGACCTTCGGGGCAGACCCCGCTGATCAGCGCTTGGAGAACTGGAAGCGCTTGCGGGCGCCGGGCTGGCCGTACTTCTTGCGCTCGACCTTACGGTCGTCGCGGCGAAGGAAGCCGGCCTTCTTCAGTTCTGTGCGATCGGTCGGGTTCGCGGCGACGAGCGCGCGGGCGATGCCCATACGGATCGCGACAGCCTGGCCGCTCTTGCCACCACCCTTGACGGTGATCATGACGTCGTAGCGATCGGCCGCCGCGACGAGGTTGAGCGACTGCTTCACGACCATGCGGAGCGTGGGCCGGACGAAGTAGTTGTCGAGCTCGCGCGTGTTGATCACGAACTTGCCGCTGCCGGGCCGGAGGAAGATGCGCGCAGCGGAGGTCTTGCGGCGACCGGTTGCGGTGTACTGGATGAGCGCTTTGGCCATGGAATTCTCAGATGTGGGCAGGGAGGGGGACGGGCGTCTGCGCGGCGTGCGGGTGCTCGCTGCCAGCGTAGATCTTGAGCTTGGAGAGCTGGGCGCGGCCGAGCCGGTTCTGCGGGAGCATGCCCCACACCGCCTCTTCCATGATCCGCGTGGGGTCGGTCTTGAGGACGTCCTTCGCGGTGATCGAGCGCAGGCCGCCCTTGTAGCCGGAGTAGTTGTGGTACTTCTTCTGGTCCCACTTGCGGCCGCTGAACACGACCTTCTCGGCGTTGACGATGATGACGAAGTCACCGGTGTCGATGTGGCGGGTGTAGGCAGGCTTGTGCTTGCCGGTGAGCACCTGCGAAACGGCAGACGCGAGGCGGCCCACTGTCTTGCCGGAGGCGTCTACGATGAACCATGCGCGCTCCACCTCGGCGGTGGCGGTAGAGTGCGTGGTCCAGGTGTGATGGTCGGTCATGTTGTCACCAGAGATGAAGGGCGTCCGAAAAACCCCGGACGCGAAGCCCACGGCTTTTATCGGCCCGGCGCCGTTGCGTCAAGGCCGACGGGACGGCTCGTGCACTACTTGGGGTCCTTTTTCGGCGCGACGTAGACGCTCTCGTCTCCCAACGTGCGTTTGGCCGCGTAGATGTCGCCGGTGCCCTTGCGGCCGTCCGACCACACGCTGACGAAGCTCCCGCCAACGATCCCGGCCGAGGCGCTCACTGCGTACGAGCTCCCGGGCTCGTCGCTGTTGATGCGCAGGTCGTCCCCGTTCCAGTTCTTCCCACCGTTGCCGGAGTAGTTGTACCGCAGGTCGTTGAACCCCACGGCGTCCTTGTCCTCACGGTAGTCCTGCCAGTCGACGAAGATGTTCTGCCCGTCGACGGCGATCTGCGGGTAGTAGGACTGGGACTCGCCGTCTGCGTCGGTGTCGAGGCGCACCTCGGCGCTTGCGAAAGCGGCGGTGGCGGTGTCGTAGACGCGTTCGAAGATGTCGTAACCCCCCGAACGATTGTCCTGCCACACCAGGAACACCTTTCCGTCCTGCGTCGTGAGCTCGGGGTGCAGGGAGTCCGCGTCGCCGGCGTTGTCGCTGTCTGCCCGGATGGCGTCCCCGCTCGTCCAGGAGCCACCAGCGTCGGTGGAGACGTTCATCAGGACGTCGCGGGCCCCGTTGCGTTCGTCATACCAGGCGACGGCGGCCATCGCGCCGTCCATCACGAGTCGGGGCTCGAAGCTGTTGGTCGCTCCAGCCGCATCGCCCGCATCGAGCCGCACGTCTGCGCGGAACGAGCTCCCTCCGTCGTCGCTCGAGCTCGCGTAGATGTCGTTCGCGCCGTTGCGTGAGTCTTCCCAGGCCACCACGACGCCGTCGGCCGTGGCGCCGATGGAGGGCCAGGCGGAGTAGGCGCTCCCGCGCTCGTCGGAGTCAGCCCGGCTGGGGTCCGTGAGCCATGTCGCTCCGTGGTCGTGGCTGGCCTGCACGCGAATGTCGTAGGCGCCGTCGCTGTTGTCGAACCAGGCCACGTACACGTCTCCGCCGACCGCCACGGCCCGCGGACCGAGGCTCATCGCCGCGCCGTCCACATCTCCGTCGAGGAGCACCTCGTCCCCGGAGAAGCTCTCGCCGCCATCGCCGGAGACGGCAGCGTAGATGTTGTGGTTCTTGAGCTCGCCATCCCGCTCGTCCTCCCACACGACGTACACGTCCTGGCCCGCACAGGCGACGTCCGGCGCGGTGGCAGCGGCGTCGCTGTGGTTCATGTGGATGTCTGCAGGCAGCCAGCTCTTGCCCCCGTCCTTCGACGAGTTGAACCAGATCCCGGGTACGCCGGTCCGGTCCTCCTCCCACACCACGTTCAGCACGCCGTCCGTCAGGCACGTGCGCGGAGCGGTCGCCTCGGAGGTATCGCCCTCGCCAGCGTGGTCTACGCGTGTGTCCTCGGTGGGGGCGGCGTCGCCGGACCCGCCCGAACAGGCGGCGAGCAGAAGAGGCAGGCAGAGGAGGGTGAGGGGGGTGAGGCGGAGCGGCATCATGGCCACGTAGCTATCCGGTCTGAGCAGAGTCTGAGCGCGGTGGGTTGACGCGCACGTCCCCGCACGTAAAGGTGCGCGGCGAAGAGCGTGCCGCGCCAAGCGGCATGCGAGCCCGCCCGGGCGAAGGATCATGATGCAGGACAAGAGCCAGCTCGGAACCCGATACACCTGCTTCCAGGACGGAACCAAGTTCTACGACCTCAACCGGCCCGCGGCGATCTGCCCGAGCTGCGGGGCGGACCAGAAGGACGACCCGAACCCGGATCCGCGTGAGGCCGTGCTCGCACGCTTTCGTGGCAAGGGCAAGCCCAGCCGCCTCGAGGACGCACTCGACGAAGAAGAGGAGAGCGACGACGAGGCCGAGGTGGAGGAAGTCGAGGACGCTGACGACGACGACGACGCTGTCGAAGAGCCGGCGGGCGAAGAGGACGAATAGGCCCGGACGCGCGGGTACGCGCGTCCGGGGCCCCGTGTGTGATCGATCCCGGGCAGCGGACGCGGCCCGCGACGCCTCGCTGGCTCGGCGCCGGCCGCTCGCACCGCGTTGAGCGCCGGGGTCCGGGGCCCCGTGTGTGATTGATCCCGGGCAGCGGTCGCGGCCCGCGACGCCTCGCTGGCTCGGCGCTGGCCGCTCGCTCTACTTCGCGGCGAAGGAGAAGCTGGCGACGACAGCGCTGCCAGCATCCACGCGGATCTCCAGGCTGCGCGAGAGCCCGGTGCCCGACACCACGGCACGCACGGTGTGCTGGCCGGGCATGACGGAGATGTCCTCCAGCCCGGGCGCGTAGCCCTGCTGCTTGCCATCGACGATGATCAACGCCTTGCGGTCGGAGGTGACCCGGATGATGCCCAGCGCGACCTTGTAGGCGCTCGCCTTCTCGGAAGGCTTGCTGAGGGGCGGCGGGGGGGCCGCGACCACGGGCGGCTTCTCCTCGTCCACCGGTGCGGGCGTGGGTGCCGGCGGGAGCGCGGCCTGCTCGGGTGCGGGGATGTCCGCCCTCGGCGCGGGCAGGGTCGGCGCTACGACCGCGGGCGCCATGGGGCCCGAGGCCTGGACAGGCGGCGGCGCATCGTGCGCCCGCAGGCGCGGGACGATCAGGGCGAGCAGTCCGATGATCCCGACGACGAGCGCCAGACCGACGAGCGCGGGGTTGACCTCGGCGGGAGGTTTCGGCGCGACCCTGGCCGGCCGCGCCCGCGCGGGGGCACGCTGCGCGGTGCGAGCGGGGTTGGGCCGGGCGGGGGCCACCCTGCCCTGCGCGGGCGGCAGGTCGCTGGGCGTGGAGACCGGCGCGGGCGGGGGCTGCGGAGTGGGCTCTGGGGCGAACGACGGGGCCGGCATCACCACCGGGCTCAACGGGCGACGGGGGCGCGGGGCGGTGTCCGGGCCCTCGCGACGGTGCGGGGCATCCTGCACCGGGGCGGGGCGAGCCCGTCGCTCTCCTTCGGGCGCGGCGCCGGGCAACATGGTCGGACGGGCGAGTCGACGGGGTGTGGGGGCTTCCGACTCGGCCTCCGGCTGCCGGCGACGAAGCGGGACGGCTGGTGGGGCGGGCTCCTCGCGGGTGCGGCGCGAGATCCGGGGCGGCTCGCCCGTGGGTCGGCGGGCGCGGGGGCCCACGCCGACATCCGACGCCGGGTTCCGCTCCAGCGCCTCCGCGAGGGCCGAGACGGCGTCCGGGATCAGGTCGGCCGCGGGGTCGGGCGTGGGCGATGGCAGCGACGCGTGCGCGCGAGCCGGAGAAGCGGGCGACGCAGTACGCGTGGGCTCGGGCCCGGGGGCGCTCTCCTGCGACCGCTCGCCTGGCGCGGCGGCGGGCTCCGGGACCGCAGTGCGACGTTGCGGATCACCAACCACTGCCGCCGAGAGCAGGGCCTGACGCTCATCGCGGCGCCGCTCGCTGCGGACATGGTGGTCGTCCATGATCTCCGGCAGGTCGTCGGAGAGCTCCGATGAGGCTGACATCCACGCGACGGCCAGGCCCTCCACGGGGTCCTCGGTGAGCACCCGCGGTGGGGCGGCGCCCAGGCGCGCCCTGCCCAGCCCCAGACCGTATGGGCTGCGCCGCATGGCTTCGAACGGACCCGGCGCCGGGGAGGGGGGCGGGTCGGATGGTGTGGGCACCGAGGTGTGGCCTCGACGGGTGTCGGTGACGGTGGCCTCGTCCTCGTCGCCAGCGTCGCCCACGGCCACGTCGTCCCCCGCACCGTCGTCGCCGGCCAGGAGCAGCCCTTCTCCGAAGCCTTCGGGGAGGGAGACCTGCTCCCCCACTCCGGTGTGCTCCGGCTCGTCGCCCTCCTCGGGCATCCCGATCATCTCCTCCTCTTCGTCGGCCGCGCTGGGCGGAGGGGCCATGCGGATGGTGGCCGGACCGGTCAGCAGGTCGGCGTCGGGGTCCACGCGACGAGCCGCCCGGAAGTCATCCACCTCGAAGGCGGCGCCCCATGTGTCGTCGGAGTCGTCTGCCATCTCCTCGGTGGAGAGCGTGTCTTCGGGGACGTCGAATCCCTCGTCGAACGGCTCGTCGAGCTCGTCGGGGTCTTCGAGATCGTCCGGCAGGCTCGCGACGCTGCGGATCTTCATGCCGCCCAGCATCTCGGACGCGCTCTCGGCGAAGGCTCGGGGCGGCTCGATGCGGATCAATGGGGGGACGCCGGGCAACACCCCCTCGTCCAGCAGGAGGGAGGACGGCCGTCCGAACAGCTTTCGTGGCTCTGCCTTCTTCATCCCGGTTGGCCCCCGTCCGCCGTGCACTGTGCGACGAGACCCTGGACCTGTGCCGAGCCTGCAGTCATGGCACCCAGCGCGTCGCGCGTCAGAGGGCGCACGGTGACCGAGAGTCCTGCGGCTGTCATGACGATGTCAAGATAGCCGATCCGGACGAGCTGGTTCACGACCCGTCTGAGGAAAATCTGGCGATGGCTCTCCAGCCCTCGGAAGATGTTGTCCGAGCGTGTCGAGGTCGCGGCGTCGGGCAGGCGCTCGAGCAGGCGCTCGATCAGCGCTGCGACCAGCTCCGCATCGGACCCCGGCGCGCCTGCGCCGTCCCACCACGTCTCCAACCCGCCGCACTCGCGCACGCGCTCGACGTCCTGCGCGTCGAGACGGAGATCGTCCGGCAGCGCGTTCGCGCGCACCAGCGTGCGGATCACCTCGAACGGGTGGATCTCGAGCCACCGCGCCACCTGATCCACCCGCAACTTGCGAAGGAGCACATTCCCGCTGTCCGAATCGCCGTCCGTCATCCGTAGCCATCCTCGGTCAGCAGTTCCGGGCGCAACCATACACCGTAGACCTCGACAGCTGCGTTCGTGAGTTCAGGGCCCGACTCGTAGGCGCCCCCGATGTGTTCGAGGGTCTGCTCGCGCAGATCGCCCTGCACCGTGTGGTCTCCGAGCCAGACCTGGAGCGCCAGACACTCGTGCACCTCGAAGTACTCGACCGGGGCATCCTCCGCCCCGATGTCCGCCAGGAGCTTGAACAGCGCGGCGACCAGGCGATAGGCGAAGATCCCCGCGAGGTCCTCCTCCCGGGTTGCCCACTCGCGGTAGACCTCGAAGGGCACCGGGAGCACCAGCACCAGGGCTTCCGGGCGGCCGTCGGCCGGAGAAGCGCACGCCACGACCCCTACAGGCTCGACAGGGGCGTCGAGCCGGGGGGTGAGGCTGTTCACCGCCCGGATGTAGGGCTCCAGGCGTCGCAGGTTCCGCTCGTGGGTCTCCACGATCGCGCGTCGGTACGCCGGCGGCAGGCTCGGCAGCGTGGGCTCGACCTCCGTCTGGAACAGCTCGAATTCCCGTAGCGCCGCAGCGATCTCCGGCGCCCGCATCTGCTCGGCGAGCTGCTCGTCCCTCACCCTCGCGGCGGCCCGCAGCTCCTCGACCCGCTTCATGAACCGTGACCGATCGGCGAGCAGACCATTCCGCACCGCCGCCCACTCGTAGTCCGACGTGGACGTGGCCAGGGCGACGCGCCGCTCCTCGAACTCCCGGCGAAGCAGGCGCAGCGCGGTGATCCGGCGGTACGACTCGTCGATCGCCTTGCGGTTCTGGAGCTCCTCCTTCGCCACTTCGGCGAGCGCGGACTCGATCTCCTGCTCCTCCCGCGCTCTCTCGCGGGTCGCCTGCGCCAGCGCATCGACGAGGGAGGGAGGGTGCGGCGGCTCGGGACTAGGACTCACACACGCCCCAAAGCCCCGAGGACTCCCGCTGGGCGACTGCCTGGGCTTCGTAGAGGATGTCCGCGAGCTTGATGTCGTCGAAGTCCTCGTACACGCGGGACTCGCCCTCGCGCACGCTCTGCTCGTTGATCAGCACGTCGTCGCTGGTATCGCCGGTGTCCGTGCCGAGCGTCCACACGTACGCCAACGTCCGCCCGTACAGATCCGTGCACTCCGCGTCGAACCCGAGCTTCACCGTCTGGTCGGTCAATTGGGCGGCCAGCCAGTCGCCGGACTCCGGCCCCCAGCATTCCACGTCCTGGTCCGGGTGGGCGATCTCCGGGGCGTTGATCCCGAGCAGGCGGATGCTCTCCCCCTCGGTGGTCTCGAACGTGTCGCCATCCAGGGTGCGCGCGACGGTGACCTCGCGCGTGGGCGCGCAGTTGTCTCCGTTCAGGATCGGCACGACATCAAGGCCCTTGCAGCCGGAAAGCAGGGCCATGGAGAGGAGCAGTGGCATCGCCAGTAAGCTACCATGTTGCATGCTCCCTGTGTCCCCTCCGCGGTCTGAAGCGAGCGCCCCGGAAGCCGCCGTGCGGGTCGAGGGCCTGGGCAAGTGCTTCGACATCTACCCCAACGACCGCTCCCGGTTCTTCGAATTCCTGGGCGATCGCACGCACCACCACGAGCATTGGGCAGTACGGAACGTGAGCTTTTCGGTGCGGCCGGGGGAGGCGTTCGGGATCGTCGGTCCGAACGGAGCCGGCAAGAGCACGCTGCTGCGGCTCCTGGCGGGCATCAGCGAACCCAGCGAGGGTGCCCTGGAGATCGACGGGCGACTCGCCACGCTGCTCGACCTCGGGGTCGGCTTCCACGCGCCGTTCTCCGGGCGTGACAACATCGAGCTCTCCTGCGCGCTCGCGGGCATGACGCCGGCCGAGATCCGGGACCGGATCCCGGAGATCATCCGGTTCGCGGAGCTCGGTGACTTCATCGATCACCCTGTTCGCACCTACTCGACCGGCATGCAGCTCCGCCTGGGGTTCTCCGTGGCCGTGCACAGCGACGCGAAGGTGCTGCTGATCGACGAAGTGCTCGCGGTGGGCGACCAGCACTTCCAGCGCAAGTGTGTCCGTCGCATCGAACAGGCCATCGCCGACGGCGCGGCGCTCATGCTGGTTTCGCACGATCTGCACGCCGTCCGGGCGTTGTGCAGCGAGGCGCTGTGGCTCGAGCGTGGGGAGCCGCGCGCGATGGGGAGCGCCCGGGAGGTGGTCGACGCCTACATCGCCGATGCCCGCGTGGTGTCGAGCCGCGCCCCGGTGGTGCAGACGGTGGGTCCGAAGCCCGTTCGCCGGGCCGAGGGCGCTCTTCCGCCCGTCGCCACGCCGGCCGAGCGGGCGGAGGTGATCGCCAGACTCCAGGAGGTGTGCGCCGTGGCAGCGCCGGAGCGGATCTTCGCGGCTGAGGCCAGCATTGCCCCTCGCGTGGAGGACGGGGAGACACTCCGGGTTTCGGGAACCGGGGAGGTGCGCATCCTCTCTGTGCAGTTGCTCGACGAGGCCGGCCGGGAGCGGGACCAGTTCCGCACGGGGGAGGGGCTGGTGATCGCAGTGACGCTCCGCACGACCGAGCCCATCGAGGACCCGATCTTCGGCGCAGCGATCCACCGGGACGATGGCGTGTACGTGTTCGGGCCCAACACCGGCTTCGACCGCGTCCTGCACGGGCGCTACCATGGCGTGTACACATTCTACCTGCGCTATCCGACGCTTCCGCTGCTGTTCGGCGCCTACCGGGTCTCCGTCGCGGTGTTCGACAAGGGCCATGTGCGCCCGTACGTGTGGCACAACCAGCTGCACGGGTTCAGCATCGTGCAGGACGTCGAGGATCACGGCCTGGTCCACATCCCGCACGAGTGGGGCGTGCTGACCTGGCATGAGCCGTGAGCGAAGCCGGGCGATCCTCCGCCCTGCAGGTGGCGCTCGTGGGGGAGCCGCAGGCCCGCGGCTTCGCTGCCGCCCGCTTCGAGCACTTCCGCGCGGCGATCGCCTCCGCCGGGCACGTCGTCACCCCGGTGGACGCTCGTGCCCCCGTCCCGGCCGAGCACGCCGACGTGGTGGTGAGCGCGGGCATCTATGGTCCCACCGAGGCTGCGGTTCGGATCGCGGGCGAGCGCCCGCTGTGGGTCGACCTCCCCGGGGATCCGTTCGCCGATGCCCAGGCGGTCGTCGCGCGGGGAGGGGACCCCCAGCGGGTGGCCGAGGACAGCGCGCGGGTGTTCCTGCCTGCGTTGGCTCGGGCGGATGCGTTCTCGACGATCAGCGTGGTGAGCAGGTGGACGCTCGTGGGTCAGCTTGGGCTCATCGGGCGCTGGGTGGGACCGGAGGAGCTCCCCGTGCACCCGATCCCCATCGCGTGGCCGGGCGCCCCCGCGCCGGGCGTCGGCACGCGTGTCCCGTCCGACGGGGGGGGGCTGCGCATCCTGCTCGCAGGCAGCTTCAACACGTGGTTCGACGAAGACGCGGTCGCGGACGTGCTGATCGAGGTGATGCAGCGGACGGACACGGTCGTCGAGGTCACGGGAGGCCCGGGACAGCCTGGCGGCTACGACCGGTTCGTCGCCCGGATGGCCGGCAGGCCGGTGCGCTTTCACGCGTGGGTCGATGACCCCGCGCCGGTCTTCGCGCGGTGCGACGTGCTCCTCACCCTCGACCGTGCGGACCTGTGGGAGCCGTACGCCGGCTCCCGAACGCGCGTGCTCAGCGCCCGAGCGGCTGGCCTGCGGGTCGTTGCCTCGGCCGGGCCCGAACTCGTGGACGAGCTGGCAGGGGCGGGGCAGGTCGAGGCCGTTCGCTCCCGAGCGGAGGCCGTCAAGGCGTTGCTCGCCCGGGGTCCGGCACCTGACGCCAGCTGGATCGCACACCGGTACGATCCGGCCCGGGTCGTGGCGCCGCTGCTCGACTGGCTCCGCGCACCCAGACGGGCTCCCGCGGCCCCGATCTCGGGTGTGCTCGACCACGCGATGCGTGCACAGCGCAGGTCGGAGGACGAACTCTCGGCCATCCGGAGGACCTGGGCCTTCAAGCTGGGCAGGTTCACCCCGTGGCGACGCGGCGCCGGATGAGTGTAGCTTCTGTCTGGTTGGCCGGACCGCGAGGCCCTATACTGCGGTGCTCCCCTGGACGGGTCGTTGGCTGAAGCTCCGCACCACGTGATCATCGGGAACAGCATCGCGGGGATTGAAGCCGCGATCACGCTGCGGCGCCGCGATCGGGCAGCGAAGATCACCCTGATCTCCTGGGAGCACGCGCACCCGTTCGCGCGGGTGTCGCTGATGTACATGTTCTGCGGTCAGCTCTCCCTGAAGGACACGCAGTTCTACCCGGAAGATCTCTACGACCGGATGCGGTTTGCGCGGGTGCTCGACCGCGTGACGGGCGTGGATCCCGTTGCCCGTTCGGTCACGCTGCTCTCGGGGGCGGCGATCCGGTACGACACACTTCTGCTCGCGGTCGGATCGACGGCGCGCCGCCTCCCCTGGCCCGGCGCGTACGACGAACCCCACTTCCTGCACCACTTCGTGACCCTGCCCGATCTCCGCGCGCTCGACGCCGCCGCGAAGAAGGGCATGTCGGTCGCCGTGATCGGAGGCGGGCTGATCGGTGTCGAGGCCGCCGAGGTGCTGCACCTGCGCGGGTTGAAGACCCACTTCCTGATCCGCGAGCCGTCCTATTTCCCGGTGGCGCTGGATGTCGCAGAGTCCGAGGTCGTTGCGCGCCACATCCGGTCCCACGGCGTGGACTGTCGCACCGACAACCCCGTCGACGGGTTCCTGCGGCGTGGCGGCCGCATCGTGCTGCGCGGGAGCGACGAGATCGAGGTGGACCTCGTGGTGGGGGCGATCGGCGTCGTGCCGGCCACGGGTTTTCTCGCGGGGTCGGGCATCGCGCTGAACGCGGAGACCGGCGGGGTCGAGACGGGCGACAACCTGGAGAGCACGTCGGCGCCCGGCGTCTTCGCGGCCGGGGACTGCGCACAGGTCACGTGGCCGGATGGCTCCCGTCGCCCCGAGCAGATCTGGTACACGAGCCGTGACCAGGGGCGCGCCGCGGCGGCCGCGATGGTGGGGGACGACGTGAAATATCGACGTGGAACCTGGTACAATTCGGCGAAGTTCTTCAACGTGGAGTACACGACGGCGGGGTACATCCCGCCCGCGCTGCCCGGACCCGCGAGCGCCGGTCAGCCGCCGGGTGAGGGATGGCAGACGTGGTACCAGCAGGTGCCGGGCAGGGCCGAGACCCAGCGCATCGTGTCGAGGGGCGGAATCGTGAAGGGCTTCAACGCCCTCGGCCGCCGCTGGGATCACCAGGTGTGGATGCGCTGGGTGCAGGAGCGGCGCCCCCTGCAGTGGGTGCTGGAGCACATGAAGGAAGCCGGGTTCGACGAGGAGTTCACGGAGCCGTTCCGCGTCCTGCCCACAGCGACCCTCACGGAAGGAGCCTAGTCCATGCAGGAAGGCCTGCTCTCGACCTACCACGAGCCCCTCCGCAACCGGAACCTGACCGCGTGGGCGTGCTCGGCCATCCTGGTCGCGTTCTACGTGGACCTCTACTTCTTCGATCACCTCGAACCGGTCGCGCGGGCGCTCCACCTGCCCTCCAAGTGGACGCTGTACGGCCTGCTCTACACCATCGCCATGTGTGTCGGTGGGTACTTCATGCTGCAGAAGCACGGAAACAGCCGGTACCACACGCTCCGCACCGCCAGCCTCATCGCTGTCCAGAGCCTGCTGGGTTTCCTCCTGCCGCTCGCGCTCGACTTCACCGGTCGGCCGGCCTACTACTTCAGCTATTTCTTCCCCCTGAAGTACGACATCTTGTTTCCCGGCACGCTCAAGGACATGCCGGTGGCGGTGGCGCTCTGGTTCATCTTCGGCTCCTTCGTCGGCGTGCCCCTCCTGGTCTACTTCAAGGGAAAGCGCGCCTACTGCTCGTGGATCTGTGGCTGTGGCGGGCTCGCGGAGACCTTCGGCGACCCGTGGCGCCACCTGTCCAGCCGTTCCGACAGGGCCTGGCGCGTCGAACAGGCCAGCGTCCACACCGTGCTGGCGCTTGTCTTCGTGATGTTCGGTCTCGTGGTGGGCGATGCCTACGCGGCGGACGGCTCCGCACTCCGGGAGGTCGCCGAGCACACGCGGAGCTTCTACAGTTTTGCAGTCGGGGCGGTGTTCTCCGGGGTGATCGGCGTTGGGCTCTACCCGCTGATGGGCACCCGGGTGTGGTGCCGGTTCGGCTGCCCGATGGCCGCGCTGCTCGGCCTGGTGCAGAAGTTCGGGCGCTTCCGCATCAGCGTGAAGAAGGACATGTGCATCTCGTGCGGCAACTGCTCCACGTACTGCGAGATGGGGATCGACGTTCGCGCCTATGCCATGGCGAACCTTCCGATAAAGCGTGCCAGTTGCGTCGGGTGCGGGATGTGCGCCCACGTGTGCCCTCGCGGCGTGTTGAGGTTGGAGACCCGGGCCGATCCGGGTCCGCAGGGATCGATCGACGTCTGGACGGTGGATCTGTGATCGTCCGGGCGGTGTCCACTGGCCTACCGGTTTGGGCCTCGGCAGGCTAAACGCCGCAATCCCCGGTGTGCTGATGACCCGTTCCCCGCTGTTCCGGATCGCCCTCGCCGCTCTCGCCACGTCGGCGCCAGCCATGGCGCAGGCCAAGGACCTCAACGGTCGTTTTGGCGTCGGCGCGGAGCAGAGCTTCGGTGGACTCTCCGCATTGTCCGTGCGCTTCGGCTTTCCCACCGGCAAGCCGACGCTGAACATCGGCGTGGGCGTGGATGCCGGCCTGGACGCGCTGTCCGGCGGTTCGCCCGACTACTACGGGGGAGCGCGGCTCTATTTCGGCGTCGTCGCAGAGGACAACATGAACCTCTACCTCGGCGCAGCCGCCGGCTATGCGAGCGTCGGAGGCACGAACGCCATCCGCATCGCCCCGGACATCGGGGCGGAGTTCTTTCTCTTCGGGCTCGAGAACCTCGGATTTCTCGCTGAGATGTCCGTGAACGTGGACATCGGGTCTGCGACCGAGATCTCCACGTGGGGTTCGCCGGCGGTCGGCTTCCACTACTACTTCTGACCCCGCGCGAGGTCGAGACCTCGAGGCCTGGGGCGGCTACTTCACGCTTCGCTGCAGCAGCAGGCCCGCCCGGGGGCCGGAGACGCCGGGGCCCTCCACGGTGACGATCGCCCGTTGCAGGGTCTGCACGGGTTCGGGCCACCCGACGGCTGCGGCGGCCCAGCGCTCGATCGGCAGGAGCTGCCCGAACGCCTCCATGCGCAGGGGATCGTCCTCCAGGTGCACCTGCAGCGTCCACTCGCCGAGGTGGATCGGCGCGCCGACCCCGTCCTGCACCTCGGGGGGCTCCCCGGACCAACTGCGCTCGCCGGCCCGAACCCAGGCGGGGCAGTCCGCGAGGGGGTCGATACCCGCCGAGAAGCCCGGCCCCAGCACGTAGAGCGCACGGTCCCGGATCACGCCGCGGGCCAACGTGTGTACCACCACGGCGCTGCCGTCGAGCACCAGGGCGCCGCTCTGATCTCCGCCGTCTCCCACACCGAGCACGCCCGAGAGCTCGCCGGGCGTGGGGGGACAGGCGGCGGGCGTGGTCTCGGACAGGGTGGCACGCACCTGGACGTCGTCGCCACCCACGTGCAGGTGCCAGATCCCGAGGGCCCAGGTGAGGTCGTCGCCGCCGGCCGCGATCCCGTTGACCGTGCCCACCGCCGGCCCGAGCATCGCGCGGTGCTCCACGGGAAAGCTGCGCGTCGGGAGCGCCGCCAGGCGGGTGGTCACCTGGTGGTCGTAGAACCCGGTGGAGCTGGTGGACATGCGCGCCCAGAGCACGGACATGTCCACGTTCACCGCGATCAACGTCCATGCCTCGCGCACGGGTGGTGCGAAGGAGAGCGCCAGGCGCACGGCCGCGAGGGCGAGCACCACGAGCAGGAGGAGCAGCGTTCCCGCGCGTCGTGCCGCGATCAGGCCCTTCATCGCGGCACGTCCAGGGGGGTGCACAGGTCGCCGCGCGATGCGAATGCAGCGTCCAGGACGGGATCCGGCTCCCAGGCGAACGGCCACGGAGGCGTCGGCTGGCCGTCCGTGCACGTGAACTGCCGACGATCCCGTGCCTGGTTCAGGCGGTCGTCGAACAGCGCGCGCGCCGTCTGTCGGCAACCCTCCTTGAGCGCGGGAGAGGCCGAGTCGCAGGTGGACGGGGCCAGGGGCTGCTTCCGCCCCAGCACCTCGCGAAAGTATGCCGACCAGGGCCTCGGATCGTCCGCCGCGAGGCCCGCCAGGGTGATCTGTGCCCGCGCCTCGCCCTCGTCCAGGGTGGACTGGCGCGCGAAGACGGCCGAGACGACGTGGAGCGCACAGTCGTCCGCGAAGGGCCCGGCATCCCGGCAGAGCTCCGGCGTGCCGAGCAGCTCGGCAACCGCGAAGGCACACTCCCCCTTGTCGCCGTCGGTGACGACGTGCGCGCACAGCCCGGTTCGCGCGGATTGGCTCGCCGCGCCGGCGGGCCGCCTGGATGCGGCGGTGATCCAGCAGTCGTCGCTCAACGCCACGTCCTTCACCGTCGCACAGTCTCCGGTCCGGAGGGCCGCACGATAGCGAGCACGATCCAGCGCCGGGTCTTCGACACAGCCCGGGCCCAGGGCCACCATGAGGGCCGGCGCCAGGATCACGGCTCTACAGTGTCGATCGTGTCGAAGCCGTTCCCGGCGTCGTTGATCTTCCACACGTCGATCGGCCCGGACGTCTCCCCGGTGGCCGGGTCGTAGTCGAGCTTGCCCGAGGCCCCGAGGACGTTGATGTCCGCGGCGGCCTGGGCGTTGGCGAGCAGGTTCGCCCAGCTTGTCGGCCGCAGGATGATGTCGTCCGCCTCGCCCACCGCCGGGTTGCTGATGTGGCGCAGGCCGCGGGCGATCCCGGTGCCGGAGATCACCGACTCCTCGGTGTAGTACGACCAGGCGCTGCCGTAGAGGGCGAGCCAGGTGGCATCGAAGCAGTAGGGTGTGTAGCTCGAGTCGCTCGCCGAGCTGTCCGGCTCGTACTGGGCCCCGTATGCGGCCGCAAAGGCGTCGTAGACATCGCCCGAGACCGCGCCCGGGGCCGTGCCGGTGATGTTTGAGAACAGCGGTCTCGCCCTCGATGCCTGATCGAGGAGGTCGACATCACGCGCGGCGTCGGAGAGGAAGATCGGCATGTCCGAGTAGTAGTCCAGCGAGGTCGCGGCGTTGAGGAAGGCGGCGATGGCCGCGACGTCGCTCGCGAAGAAGAGGACGGCGTCGTACCCCTCGGTGCTCGTGGTCAAGCTCTCGATCATCGACGACTGATCCGCGAAGGTGAGCTCTGTGGAGTCGCCGTCATAGTTCAGGTCGAACGCCTCGTAGAGCCCCTGGCCGTATGGGCCGGCCTCGTGCAGCGCTACCACGCGGTGCAGCCCGCGCGGATCGTCGCTGACCAGCTGCGCGATCACCTTGCCCTGCAGATCGTCGGGCGGTGCGGTGCGCCAGAACAGGCCGGGAGCGTCGTCCGAGGGCTTCACGCCATCGATGGTCGTGAGCGACGTGCTCGTGGCCGAGGGCGAGATGAACACGACGTCCGAGTCTGTCGTCTCGTCGTGGAGCGCGTTGTACGCGGTCTGCGCCTGGGACGAGGTGGCGGGGCCGATGATCGCCGCAACGCCCACGGTCTCGGCGAGGTAGAGCGCTCCGGCGGTGGTGGCCTCGTCGGCCGAGAGATCGTCCAGGCCGAGATCCTCGGCGTAGTCGCACTGCACCATCCCGAAGTCGTGCCCCTCGAGGCCGCCGTAGTCGTTCACCTCGATGATGGGGAGCTGCGTGGCGAGCGTCTCGGGGACATCGGTGCTGTGGTCGTACAGGGAGCCGATGATGTAGGTGCCGGTGTAGTTTTCAGGTCGGGTGAGGAGGTCCGAGGGCCACGCCTCGGTGCACCGCTTGTTCGCCGGCGCGGCTTCGCAGTAGCCGTCGGTGTTGCAGACGTTGGCGAACCCGAACGCGTCCCGGCACTGGACGTTCGAGGTGCAGGGTGCGTAGTCGTAGGTCCCCAGCGAACAGGCGGTGAGGGCGGCCACCCCGAGCATGAGCAGGTGCTTGTGCATCAGAAGCGCCCGCCCAGCGTCATCATGGCGCCGCCGGGGAGGGGAGCGAAGCCGATCGGGGCGTCGAGCAGGGCGAACACCACGGCGCTGACTGCGCTCGCGGCCCCCACGCCGAAGGAGATGTCCGCCACCAGGGAGTCCGTCCTGTCCTTCCGGATCGCTGTGGACGCGCCGTCGGGACAGAGGGTTTCCTCCCCCTGCGAGAGGCAGAGCCCTTCGGCCTCGCTCCTCGCGCCGACGGCCTCCAGCCCGAACACCGTGCCGACCGCGAGCCCGCCGATGCCCACCCCCCCGAGCACCCAGGTGGCGAGCGGCGGACCGGCCCGATCGGGCTTCGGCGCTCGGGTCGTGGTGGTGCTCGCCGCCGGGCTTGTCGACGGGGGCGCGGTGGGCGTCGGGGCCACCGTGGCGGTGACCGGTGTCGTGGGCCCGCCTCCGGTCTCGGCGATGCGGCGCTCGAGGTTCGTGATCCGGCGGTCCAGGATCTCGCGCTCGTCGGCGGTGGCGAAGGCGCGGTACCGGTTCAGGTGGTCCATCGCGTCGGCGTACCGACCGGCCCGCTCCTCCGCGTTCGCGATGTTGTACAGCAGGAGCGCCTTGTTGGAGAGGCGGTACGACTCCTCCCAGGCGGCTACAGCATCGTCGTAGCGCCCTTCGTCGTAGAGATCGACGCCGTTCTCGTACAGCTCCCTGGCCCGGGCATCGGTCGTGTCCTCGGCCCGGACGGGGCTCCCCAGGAGCAGACAGAGCACCATCGCGAGCATGTTCAATTCCAGGGGTTCTTGAGGTCGGTGTGCTGGTCCGCCGGGGTTGTCGCCGCCGGGGTCGTCGCCGCCGGGGTCGTCGCCGCGGGGGTGGCCGCCGCCGGGGTCGCCGACGCCGGGGGCTGGGTTGCGGGCGGGCCGGCGCTCGCCGGTGCAGGTCTGGCCGGCGAAGGCTTCGGCGCGGTGTGTGCCCTCGCGGCGTCTGCAGGCGGGAGTGCAGGTTGGATGGCGGGTTGTGCCCCGGGCAGGGCCGTGGTGCGCACCGGCGCGGGGCCTGCTGGAGGCCCTTCGGCGATCGGGGCTGTCGCCGCGTGCCCGCCGAGGTACACACCGCCTGCCGCGAGCACGAAGAAGGCGACCAGGGCCAACCCGGCTGCGCCGAAGGCGATCGCCGCCCAGATCGGGAAGGTGCGCCGGGCCTGTGGACGGTTGCCTGACCGACTGCTGCTGGGTTCCTGGGGGCGCCCGGACCCGCTTCGTCTCTCGCCCGCGAGGGAGTTCGCCGTGCGCACGCCCGAGGGCTGGACGAGGCGCATCGACGAGCTGGGGGTGGGCTCGTCGGGGAGGATCACCCGGCCGTTCACCAACGTGGGTCGCACCGGCTTTTCACCCCGCAGCTCGGCAGCCGCGGTGCGCAGTGCCCGAGACAGCTCATCCACGCTGGAAAATCGGTTTCCAGGCTCCTTTTCGAGGCATGTCATCACGGCCCACTCGAGCGTGGGCGAGCGCTGCAGCGGAGCGCGCTCGCCGATCGGCGGGACGGAGTTGTGGAGATGGGCCATCAGTACGTTCACCGAGCTGGCCCCGGTGAACGGTGGCTTTCCCGCCAGGCACGTGTACATCAGCACGCCGAGGGAGTAGATGTCCGAGCGGCAATCCACGTTGGTCGAGCGGATCTGCTCGGGCGACATGTACGAGGGGGACCCGACGACTGCGTCCAGACGGGTGAGCTCACCGGTGCCGCTCAGCTCCTTCACCAATCCGAAGTCCAGCACCTTGGCGAACTCGCCCTCCTCCCCCGTCCTCAACAGCATCACGTTGCTGGGCTTCAGATCCCTGTGGATCAGGCCGAGCCCGTGGGCCTCCCGAAGGCTCGAACACACCTGTCGGATGATGTTCACGACCCTTTCTGGAGCCAGGGGGCCGTCTTCCTTCAGCGCCTGATGAAGCGTGCGGCCGTCCAGGTACTCCATCGCGATGTAGCAGATGTCGTCCGTCGTCTGCCCATAGTCGAAGATCCGGATCGTGTTCGGGTGCGTGAGCTTGGCGGTGGCCGCCGCTTCGAGGATGAAGCGCCCCCGGAATTCGGTGTCCTGACCAGCGTCGTCTGCACCGTCGAGCACCTTGAGCGCCACCACCCGGTTCAGCGGCGACTGCTCGGCCTTGTACACGCGGCCCATGCCACCCTTCGCGACCAGCTCGGTCACCCGGTAGCGGCCGTTGAGCACCTTGCCGATCAGCGTGTCCACGCGGGGCATCGGCGCGGTGTTCGCCGTCGCCGTGGTGGCCCCTGCATACCGGTCGGTCGGGCTTGCAGGCACGACACCTTTGGTCTGCGGCGGCGATTCAGGCTCTCGGGGCATGGTTCCCACCGATTGTATACCCGTGCGGCGGTGCTTGCGAATTAGCCGGCCGGGATGGCGCAGCCACAGGCCTCCCCCACGATCCCCGCAGCTTCTGCGTTTCCCGCGCTGCGGGTCGCCGGCCGGCTCCTGGTCGCCGCTGCGCTCCTCACCTTCGTGCTGGGCCGGGTGGACCGCGCCGCGGTGTTCGCGGCGATGGTGGCCACTCCCTGGTGGGCCTGGTGCGTGCCCACGGTCGCGCTCACCCTGAACGCCGGCGTTCACGCGCTTCGGATCCGCGCGGTGCTGCCCGCGCCTCGTCCGCCGGTCTCCGAGGTGCTGCGCTGCGTGCTGCTCGGCAACTTCTTCGGTATCGCGTTGCCCACCGGGGGCGGGGAGGCCGCCAAGGCGATCGCGCTGGCTCGGCTGTCCGGGCAGCCTGAGCAGGCCGTGATGGCGTTGCTCACCTCCCGGATGCTGGAGCTGCCCCCCTGGGGCGCCCTCCTGTTCTGGGCGGCCGCGAAGGTCCTTCCCGGCCGGCTGGACAGCTGGGTGCCGGTCGCATGGGCGGTGGGCGCCATCTTCTGGGGTGTGTTCCTGATCGCCGTGTTCGCCCATCGCTATGCGCGTCTGCTGCTCGCCCTGCCCCTGCCGCCCTCGGTTCGCCCGCTGCTCGAGCGGTGTCTCGCCTTCCGCCCGCGACTGCTGGACGTCGTGGCCTGCGGGCTCGGGGCAATCCCCTTTGCAGCGTTGAATTGTGCGGTGGTGTGGGCGCTGCTGGTCGCTTCCCACACCCCGCTCGGCTACGCGGACGTCCTTGGGCTGATCCCCGCGATGGACGTGGTGATCTCGCTCCCGATCACCATCGGCGGGGCCGGGGTGCGGGAGACGATGTTCTGTCATGCGCTCGCGCCCTGGGGAGTGTCCGCGGAGATCGCGCTCTCGGTCTCCTGGCTGCGCTGGTCGGGGGACCTCTCACGGGCTGCGCTGGGCGGGGTGTGGTGGGGGGTCCGGCGCGACCCGGGGGGCCTCCTCCGCTGACTCGTGCTGGGCTTCGGCGCGGCGGTCCGGTTCGGCGTGACGCGGGGCTCTGAACGGCCGGCACCTCCGCGCAGAGGGCCGGGAGGAACGAGCGGTATCAGGAGCCGCCCGGCCCGCCCTCGCTGCCGATGTCCGCGCGGGTGCCGTCCACGTCGGTGACGCTCGGGTCCCCGGCGTCGATCACCGGACTGCCGGGCGCGAGCGTCAGGTCCCAGTCCCAGGCATCCGCAGCGGAGGTGTCGGTGTACAGCGGGTCCACGAACAGGTTCCCGTCCACGGCGGACGGTGTGGTCGCGCCGTAGAACGGTGAGCTGCCGTTGCCGTAGAAATTCGACCACGCGGCGTCGATCGTGACGTTGCCGAAGTTCGAGTACACGGCGCCGCCGCGCGCGCCCGACGCGCCGTTGTCGGTCATCGTCGTGCTGCGCAGGACGAGGTCCACTGTGGTGTAGAAGTTGAACGCGGCCCCGTTGCACGTGCCGCCCGTGCAGTTGTTTCCGACCACGTCGGCGTTGGTCAGGTCCAGCGTGGTCTCGCGCGCGAAGAGCCCACCGCCGGAGATCGTCCCGCGCACGCTCGCGCCCTCGTTGCCCGCGATGACGACGTTGGTGCCGGTGAGGGTGGCGCTCTCCATCTCCAGCCCGCCGCCGTACGCCAGGTCGCCCGACGAGATGCTGTTCCCCGCGATGCTCACCCGGTCCATCACGGTGTCCTGGTGCTGGAGCACCAGCCCGCCGCCGTACGCCTGCGGGCTGGTGGCGACGACGTCGAGGTGGTTGTCCTCGACGACGGAGTCCGTGAGCGTGAACGAGGCATACACGACGCAGGCCCCGGCGCCGTAGCCGCCCGCGGAGGCCTCGGTCGTCGCCGAGATCGAGTTGCCCCGGATCGTGGTGTCCGACAGGGAGACGGCGCCCCCGGACACCCCGGATGCGTAGAGCCCCGCCCCGAACATGTTGCAGGCGTGGCCAGCGGGGCACGACTGCTGGTTGTCGGTGATCGACACCCCGACCCCCGTGATGTCCGCGCTCTCCGAGTGCAGGCCCGCGCCCGAGAGCGCGCCGCTCTCCGACGCCGTCTCGATGTCGTAGACCTGGGTGTTGGAACGGATCTCCACGTCCTGAAGGTCCAGCGTCGCCAGGTTCGCGTACACGCCGGCGCCGGTCAGGAAGCTCCGGTCCGCGCCGTCGACCTGGCTGTTCTCCTCGATCAGCACGTCGTCGAGCACCATGCCGCCGCCCAGGACGTAGAGCCCCGCACCGAAGCTCCCCGCCGCCTCCTGCGTGTTGCCGCGCAGGGTCACGCGCCTCAGCGTGGGCGTGCCGCCCTCGCTGTAAAGACCCGTGCCGTTGCAGCGGCCGGTCGTCCCGGTCACCACGCAGGAGTTGTCGGCGATCACCACGTCCACCAGCGTAGGCGAGCTGTCGACGATGTACACGCCGGCGCCGTCGTCGGCGATCCCCCCGGAGATCGTCAGGCCCTGCAGCACGGTGTCGGGGCCCTCGCCGCCGGTGATGGACACGACCCGAGTGCGGCCCACGCCCCGGACGGTGGTCACGTCCGCGCCCCCGTAGCCGCGCACGGTGATGGCCTTGCCGCGGGTGTCCAGCGGGCCGTCGTAGGTGCCGGGCGCCACGCAGACGGTCCCCCCCTCGGGCGCCGAGCTCACGGCCACCTGCAGGTTGGGCTGGTCCTCGGGCACGCGCCACCCGCCGTCGGCCTGCCCGTCGCAGTCGTTGTCGATCCCGTCGCAGCCCTCGTCGACCGCGTCGGGGTTCACGGCGGCGTCTCCTTCGTCGCAGTCGCCGCCGCGCGTCACGTTCCCCGCGGGCACCTCGCAGGCGACGGCGCCGTCCCCGCCGCCCCAGCCGTCCAGGTCCGCGTCGGGCCAGGAGAGGACGCCATCCACGGCGTCCTCGTCGGTCGTGCCATCGCAGTCGTCGTCTGCCCCGTTGCACACCTCGTCGGCGCCGGGAAAGACCGCGTCGTTGCGGTCGTCGCAGTCGTCGTCGGTCTCCGCGGTACCGACGGGCTGGGCGTCGCACGGTGACACGGCCGCGGTGTCCGGCGCTCCGTGCCCGTCGCCGTCCGCGTCCGTGAAGAACGTACAGTCGTCGCCCCCGGAGTCGCCGGTCGGCGTGGAGTCGTCCCCGCCGGTGTCCGGGGGAGCGCAAGCGAGGAGGGAGAGGAGGAGCAGGAGCATGCAAACCCGGGGCAGGCCGCCAGTGTAGTCACCGGGTGTTCCCCGGGCGCGTTTCTGGCTGCCGGCGGGGCGCCCGGACTGTCGCGCCGTGTGCCCTCCCGTTTCCCTTGTGACACATGTACCTGCGCATCGCCGCGATCCTGCGCGTGGAGGAGGTGGTGTCGCGGCACGGCAACGGGTTCCTCGCCGCCCAGCTCGCGGAGAGTGATAGGATGCGGCGGTGCGCCGCGCGCTCGTTGCCGGATCGTGACCGCAGGTTCACTCGACCGACATGTCCGTGACCGAGCAGCACGCCGTTCGGGGATACGAGGGTCGGCTGGAGGTGTACCCGATGGCCGAGCGTCCCGGTCCCATCCTCGTCGTCGACGATGAGGACGACATCCGCAACCTGCTCGTGCTGCACCTGCAGCGGGAGGGGTACTCCACGATCGCTGCCGCAAACGGTCCGGACGCCCTCGAGATGGCGCAGCGCGTGACGCCGTCCCTCGTCATCCTCGACCTCATGCTGCCCGGATTGGCCGGCACCGAGGTGTGCCGTCGCCTGCGCGCTGAAGCAGCCACGCGCGACGTACCGATCATCATGCTCTCCGCTCGCGGCGAGGAGATCGACCGCGTCGTGGGCTTCGAGGTGGGGGCAGACGACTACGTCACCAAGCCCTTCTCGGCGCGTGAGCTCCTGCTCCGCGTTCGTGCCGTACTGCGCCGCACGCCCTCGCCCGAGGAGGTGGCGGACGGCATTCGCAGCTTCACCGGGCCGAAGGCGGTGCTCCGCATCGACGAGCCCGGCCACCATGTCTATGTGCACGACGACGAGGTCCCGCTCACGGCCACCGAGTTCAAGCTGTTGATCACGCTCGCCCGGCGCGCCGACCGCGTCCAGACGCGCGGCCAGTTGCTCCAGGAGGTGTGGGACATGCCCCCCGACCTCAACACGCGCACCGTCGACACGCACATGAAGCGCCTGCGAGAGAAGTTGCTCGACGCCTCCGCGCACATCGAGACCGTGCGGGGGGTCGGCTACCGGTTCAAGCGGGAGCCGGAGTAGCCGGTCCCGGGGTCGGCGACATTGCATCCGGCGCGCGAGGGTGTAGGATCCCGGCGTGCGCCCGCCGAAAGCTCGTTTGTGCCGCCATCTCCCGCTGCTGATCCTGCTGACGGCGTGCACCGACGCGCCCCACGACAGCTCGCCCCGGGACTCGGCCGTGACCTGCCCTGAAGGGGAGGTCCTGGACTCCGCGGGGTGCATGCCTGAGGCCTGCGGCGTGGGGACCTGGGGCAACCTGCCCGTGGACGGCGGCACTGTGTATGTCGACGTCACCGCGACCGGTGCGGCCGACGGATCGGCCGCTGCGCCGTTTCCCACGATCCAGGCCGGGCTGGACCTCGCGGCGGAGCGCAAGGGCGGCCTCGTCGCAGTGGCCGCAGGGACGTACCTCGAGTACCTCACCATGGGGAGTGGGCACGATGCCGTGACCCTGGCCGGCAGGTGCAGGGAGCTGGTGACGGTGGATGGGAGCGAGGGAGCGGACACGCCGGCGATCCAGATCATCGGGGAGCGCAAGACGCCCGAGATCGCGATCGAGGGGGTGACCGTGACCGGGGGGACCTACTCGGGCCTATGGGTCGAACAGGCGACGGTCTCGGTTCGCCGGAGCGATGTCCGGGAAAACACCCTCCTGGGGGTCGCCGCCGGGGACGCCACACTTTTGCTCGACGACGTGGGGGTGTACGCGACCGCAGCCGACGCACGCGGGCGGGCGGGTGACGGCATCGAGGCGGCGGCGGGCGCGACGCTCATGGTCGTTGCCTCCGTCATTCAAGGAAGCGCTGGGACCGGCATACTCGTGGATGGGGACGGCACAACGGTCGCCCTCGACCAGACTGCGGTCGTGGACTCGCTCGATGCGGGCGTCTGGGCGCAGGACGGTGCCTCGGTCACCGTGGTGGACAGTACGCTCCAGCGGAACGCCACCTCGGGCGTCGAGGCCATGAACGCGGGGACCCACGTCGATCTGGAGGCTACCGCGGTGCTGGACTCGGGGTCTGTCGGCGTGGGTGTCCAGGACGGTGCGGAGGTCTCGACCACCGGCTGCACGGTCGGGCCAAACGCCAGTCGCGGGTACGCCGTCCAGGATGGTGGGCACCTCATCGCAACCGGCGGCACGGTTCAAGGGAACATCGAGGCCGGCGTGTACGCGGCGGGGGGCGGGACGACCGTCGAGCTCACGCACACCGAGGTCGTTGACAACCTGCCCGGCCCGGATGGTGCGAGTGGTCGGGGCATCTGTGTCCAGGACGGTGCAGTGCTGTCGGCTGCCGGCTCCGCCGTGCGGCGGAACACGGGGGTTGGCGTGCTCGCGGCGGGGGCTGGGACGCGGGTCGACCTCGTCGACACCCTGGTGCTCGACGGGTCGCCTGGGGCCGACCGGGAGGATGGGTGGGGTGTCGATGTGCAGGGCGGCGCGGCGCTCACGGCGACGGGCTGCACTGTGCAGGGGAACACCGCGGCGGGCGTGGTTGCGATGGACGCGGGTACGACCGTGGACCTCGTCGACACGCAGGTGCTGGACACCCTGCCCGGACGCGACGGCGCGGCTGGGGCCGCAGGGGTCGTGGCCACGGGCGGCGCGTCCGTCACCGCCACGGGCTGTCTGCTGCAGGCGAACGCCTCGAATGGGGTGCTCGCAGACGGGCCGGGGACCACCGTGGACCTCACCGACACGCAGGTCCTCGAAACCTGCTCCGACCCAGAGGGCAACTTCGGCCGCGGCATCGCGGTCCAGGAGGGCGCAGCCCTGACCAGTACGAACGACACCGTGCAGGGCAACACCGAGATCGGGGTGTATGCGTCCGGCGACGGCACGACGGTCGACCTTGCAGGTTCGAGCGTCATCGGCACCCGGAAGGGGCGAAACACCGGGCTCGCCGTGGGCATCGCGGTTCAGACGGGCGCCCGGATCCACGCCAGTGATTCCGTGGTCTCCGATACCTCGGGCCCCGGCGTATACGTCGCTGGAGGTGGGTTGGCCGAGGTCGATCACACGGAGTTGGGTGGGAACGCCTTCGCAGGGGTGCTGTTGACCGACGGCGCGGCCGCGCTCGCCTCCTGCGCGATCTCCGACAGTTCGCCGGATGCCGAGTGGGGCGGCGGGTTCGGGGTCTACGTCCACGACAGAGGGGGACGCTCTGATCTCTCCGTCGAGGACTCGACGATCGGGCCCCACGACTATGCCGCGATCTGGTTCGACGGACCCGGCGCCTATGACATCGAGGGCAACATCCTCAGTGGCGGCGAAGGTCTGGAGCAGGGGAGCGCGACCCTGCATGGAAATGCCATCTTCGCCGAGAACGGCGTGGTCGCCTGGAACGGTGCGACCGGGCTGCGCCTGACGGACAACGCGTTCTCGGGGGCAACCGGGATCGCTGTCCTGCTCGACGGTTCATCAGCGGGGTTGGACGGCAACTCCTGGTCTGCGAACGGGGCGGACGTGCGGCAGCAGGCCTGCGAGGGGGCGGTTCCGCTGACCGACGCCGAACCCGACTGGGACCCCGGTTGGGCCGTGTGCCCGGTTGGGAATGTGCTGGTGGCGTACGACGTCGAGTTCACAAGCTTGTTCCTACGTACATCGGAGACAGCCGAGTGACGGATCCGCCGCCGGCGCCCCGGAGCTGACCCGCCCCCTCCGTTACGGAGCTCCCGTCGAACCTCACAGCCCGCGTGCCCACTCCGGACGGAGCGCCACGCCGCCCGAGAGCGCGCCGTCGAGCGTCGCGAGCAGGCGCGGGGTGTCTCGCGGGAGGTCCCCGGCGAGCGGGAGGTAGTTGCTGGCGTGGTTCGTGCGGAAGACCGCGTGGGTCGGCCGCGCGTGGGCCAGGAAGGTGCGTAGTTCACGGAGCATCGCGAGTGGCTCCGGAAGGGCGAAGGCGCCGCGCTCGGCGAGCTTCGCCAGGGGGGTGCCGGGCACGACGGTGAGCGTCAGAGCGGAGAGGTACGCGGGGTCCATCGCCGAGGCCAGGGCGGCCGATCCGAGCGCGTGCGCTTCCGAGCGGGAGACTCCTCCGGCGCCGAGCAGGAAGATCGCGGAGAGGGGAAGCCCGGCCTCGCGCGCCACGCGGGCGGCTTCGACGTGGCGGTCGAAAAGGTAGGGGACATCCCGCGAGGAGCCCGGCGGGCGTGGACCCTTCGCGATGCGGCGCAGCGTGGGCTCGTCGCCGGACTCGGGGCCGACATACACGAGGCCCAGGCCAGCCCGGCGCAGACGGGCGAGGACGGTCGCCCCCTTCTCGACGAGGTTTTCGGCGGTGGCGTAGCAGCTCACCTGGCGCAGGTTCGGGAACGCGCGGTGACAGGCGTCGAGCAGCGCCTCCCAGTGGTCCGGCGCCAGGACGAGCGCGTCCCCATCGGCCACGAACACCTTCTCCACCCCGGCGCCGAAGCGCAGGCCCGCCGCGGCCACGTCCTGGAGCGTGTCCGCGAGCGGACGCACCGCAAAGGGCTTGTCCCTGTACATCGCGCAGTAGGTGCAGTTGTTCCAGGAGCAGCCCAACGTGGCCTGCAGGATGTAGCTGTGGGCCTCGGAGGGCGGGCGGTAGACGGACGGCACGTAGCGCACGGGTGGCGCCTATCGCGGGAGCGGCGCCCGGGTCCTGTGGGGAGCGTCAGGGGCCGGTGGGGAGGGCGAGCGGCGGACCATCCGTCGATCCCGGAGCCGCGTCGGACTCCGAGTCATCCGTCGGGGGCTGCCACCTGTCGGTGTCCGTCGTCTGGTAGACGGCGTCGCTCACCCAATACCCGCCCTGCCACTCGGTACCGTCGAACCAACCCGGGACCCAGGTGAACCCGGGACGGTCGCGTGTGGGCTCCCAGTATCCGCACCGGTACACCCCATCGTCTCCCCAGCGCGCGGAAACCCAGGAATACCCCGGGTAGCGCACGGGGCGCCAGAACCCCTCCACCCAGATCTCCCCGTCCCAGAAGCCGGGCTCCCACACGCGCCCCACGGGCGCGCTGATGGCGGGCTGCCAGTGGCCTTGCTGGTAGACCCCGTCCGCGACGTAGGCGCCATCCACCCACCGCCATCCCCTCCGGTCCTGAACCCTCCAATGGCCCTCGACCCAGAACCCGGCCACCCAGAACCCTGGCACGAACACGTAGCCGACGGGTGCGCGGCCGAGCGGCTCCCAATGGCCGGGCGTCCAGGTGGTGCCGCCCCAATGGCCCGGGGCCCACTGCCAACCCGGCCGGAACGGAGGCACCCACGCGACGTCCCAGGGCATGCAGCGAAACCCGAGGTTCACGACGGCGGTGGTGGCGTGCACCCACCGCCAGTATGGATGCACCCACCAGTGTGTGTACCAGCCCTCGTAGGCGGGTGAGCGCGGAGCGGGGTGCCCCGGCAGGGCGCGCACGTGCCATTGCTCGGGGCGACCGTAGCGATGGTCGGCGAAGTAGTGCGGATCGATGTGCGCCGGGGTGTGCGCCGGTTCGGGGCGGGGGATGCGCGGGGGCGTGTAGGGGATCGGCGCCCTGTGGGCCGGAGCGTGCGTGGGGGTGGCCCTCGAACGCGCTGCTGAAGGGCGGGTGCGCGCAGGCGTGGAGTGGCTGTGCTCGGGGTGCTGGTCCGGGTCCCGACCCCGGGCTCCGGCCGGGTCAGCCCCGTTTGCGGGGACTGCCAGCAGGAGCGCGAGCAGGAGGAAAGGCGCACGCAGGGCGGTGAACCACGGGCGCCGTGCCGGCCGCGTGGGGGTCTCGGTGATGGGCATTGGACTCCTCCAGGCAGGAGCGTCGCAATGCGCGTGCCAGGGTCGGTCGCCCGCTGCGCGGGGCTACCAGCACCTGCTGCCCTCACCGGAATGGGCTGTTCGAGCCCCCGCGCCACCTCGTCGGGGGTCAGCAACTCGGGCCGGTGGCGCCTCGACCGCAGCCCGGGAATGCCGGCGGGGAGGAGCACGCCGTCAACCCCGGCACCCGCCACCGCGCAGCCCCGTCCACGAGGGAACAGCTGGACAGTTCCTTGACAATTCACTGGCCCACGCCACCAGCCGATCTGCTATGCTTCACCCGAGGCGCTTCACCCGAGGCGCTTCACCTTTCGGAGGGCGCCATCACCCCCGCACCCCGCAAGGAAGCACCCAATGTCCGTCTATTCAGAGTACGAGCTGTTCTCGAGCTTGCGCCTCGTCACCGGTGGGAACCTCATCTCCGCCCCGATCCTGATCGATCTGGCGATCTCGGACGAGCTGGTCGACTCCAGCGGCGTGGAGGAGCTCACCGTGGTCTCGCTCACGGAGGGGATTTCCGCCCAATTCCGCTGGAACATCTACCTTGCGAGTGGGTTCAACCGGGCGAACGAGCTGCCGGCGGGGCCGTTCCCGCTCGGCAACCTCATCTCCGCGAATGGATCGTTGCGTGGGGCGCCCTACACCACCCTCGCGAACTTTCTGCCTGTATGCAGGTTCCTCGTCGGGTACGGGAACAATACCGGCGCGCTGCAGGAGACAGCGATCGTGAGCGCGCGCCTGATCGTGAAGCGGATCAGCTGAAGGCCTGCGCGCACGCGGGCGCGCACGCGTTCCTCACGATCAACTCGAAGCCGGGCTCGCATTCAACCGGGTCCTCCGGAGCTCTCATGGCGGATCAGGCATTTTCGGAGGTGTTCGCAAACGTGGTGGATCTTGGGGTCGAGGCCGAGCCCGGTTCGCGTGTTTCCACACCAACGACAAACACGTACTACATCAACCAGGCGTTGGCGTCTGCCTCCGAGGTGGTCTTCCCGGCGGGCACCTACCGGTTCCTGGGCGTCCTCCGGTTCGCGTCAGCCGGGCAGCGCTGCCGGTTTCTCGCCGGCGCGATCCTGGAGCCGGCGAACTCCGACTCCTACGTGCTCGTCAGCGGAGCGAATCAGGTCATCACCGGCCT
The DNA here is from genome assembly GCA_903875225.1 of uncultured Pseudomonadota bacterium. Taxonomy (GTDB): domain Bacteria; phylum Myxococcota_A; class UBA796; order UBA796; family SXON01; genus CAIUMM01. The sequence continues at coordinate 207,340 of CAIQVJ010000108.1, read as the reverse complement.
TCGGATCGAGTGCCCAAGGACCCTTGTCGCCCGCAGTCCACTGTTGGAGATCTACGGTGCGGGAGGGCTGTTGCTGCAGGATCTGGAGGTCTCGGCGCCTCGGATCGCCGTCCCGGCGATCGGCCCTCCCATGGCTGTGCGGGTGATGTACCTCACCCGCTGCGTGTTCCTGCGCGGTACCATCCGGGGCGGGGGAGAGCCGGACACCGTCGGGCTCGCGCTCGCGAGTTCGTACGACTACAGCCCGGAAAGCCCCAACCCGAACCCGGGCCAGTGGATGACCACCTACCCGGACAGCGGCGCCATCGGCGACGCCCAGCGGTCCAGCGGCGCCTACGAGGTGGGGGCGTTCGGTCTTGCCATCAGCCAGTTCGGCTGGGGGGTGCGGATTGGCTGCGTGACCGACAACCCCACGTTCGTGAATTGCGCCTTCTGGGACAACACCCAGGGTGCCCTCCTGGTTCGGGGCGATTCGGATGTGCTCGGGGATCCGGCGCTGGTGGTGACGGCCACCCATGCAAAGGCCCTGGTGTTGATCGGGTGCAGGGCGTGGGGGGACGATCCCGCGCAGTACATTGAGGTCGCCGCCGACGGTAGCGCTGTGATGGGCGGGGCAATTCAGGCATGCACGTTCGGGACTGACAGCACCGGGACTGACGGCACTTTTGCGCTCCCTACGGGCTTCGGGCCACTCGCGGGCACGGCTCCGACGGGCATCGCCGGCCTCGGGGGCCCCAAGCTGAAACCGGCGCCCGCCCGCCCCGCTGCGGGCTCTCGTCTCGCGGGCAGTCCGTCGTCCGTCGCGAGCAGCCCGCCGGCTGTGGTCCCCGCCCCTCGGCGCCCCGCTTTGCCCAACCCTCGATCTGCCGGGACTGACCGCCGCGTGGCCGCGACGCCGCCGGGACTACCAGACGCAAGCCCGGGGCGGGAGAAATGCATCATCCGGATCAATGGGTACGCCTACGGCCTGGTGGTGTCCGGCTGCCACTCCAACGCGGAGGACGGCCGGTGGACCGTCTGGCAGCTCCCGGATTCGGCCGGTGTCACCAACACCTGCGACATGTTCAACCACTGGGCGGAGGCCCACGTCGCGAGCGGTACCCGCGCAGGCCGACTCGTGCAGCTCGGTTCGAGCAGTACCGGGGAACTCACGCTCGTCGCGGCTGAGTTGCGCGTGGACTCGGACCTGCTCGGCTTTTTCAAACACACCGCCGTTCCACCGAACCCAATCGACTATTCCATCGGCACCACGACCCCGGGCCGAACGCTCAACTCCGCGAGCGTCCAGCCCGTCCTCGCCCAGTTGCTCCTCGACCTCGCCGACCTCGGCCTCATCAAAGCGGGCTGACATGACTCTCCTCCTCCTCCTCGCCTGCACCTCCCGCTCCGCGCCAACGTTCGCGCCCGCGGACACCCTCCCCACGCGGTACCCCGTGGCGGCGGATCCAATGTACTCGACGCCGGACTATGTGCTGGGGGGGACGGCGATGATCGTTGCCGGGGGTGGGGACGTGAATGGGGACGGGTACGTCGATGTCGTGTGGTCCGATGACGGGGACTACGGGTACGCTGGGGTATACCTGGGCGACGAAACGGGGTTCGAGCCGGGGCTGGCCGTCTGGTGGAGGGGGCTCTACAACTACGACATGGACTACATCCCGATCGCGTTGGCGGGGGACGTGAACGGGGACGGGTACGACGATGTGATCGCGACTGCAGACGAGGCGGAGGCAGTATACGGCTACGCAGGCTCGGCTACTGGCGCTTCTCCCGAGCCGACGTGGATCCTCCCCGAATACGCCGGGGACGGGCCCGACAGTTGGACGGGCCCCGTCGCGAGTGTTGCAGGGGCAGGAGACGTAGACGGGGACGGCTACGACGACGTGGTGATCGGGGTCCCGACCTACTTCAGCGAGCCCGGGTACGCGACGGTCCACAGGGGCTCGGCTGAGGGCATCTTGCCCGATGCGGTGACACTGCACGCCGACAACCCATCTGGGGGCCTCGACCTGTTCGGGTTCTCGGTGGCCGGGGCCGGGGACCTGGACAGTGACGGCTACGACGACGTGGTGGTGGGTGGAAACGGGTCGTTCGTGACCGTGTTCTACGGATCGGCGACGGGCGTCTCCGACGCCTCCCGTACGACGTTGGAGACGGAGGGCATCGCGTGGGGAGTGGCGGGCGCAGGGGACGTGGACGCCGATGGCTACGACGACCTGCTGGTGGGGATCCCGTGCGGCGACTACCCCTGGGACGACGAGACGCCGGAGAGCAGCCGTGGGAAGGCGCTCCTGTTCCCGGGCGGGCCCGGCGGGGTTTCGACCACGCCCACGTGGGAGCACGACGGGGTGGAGGACGACCACATGTACGGCTTCTCGGTCGCGGGCGCCGGGGACGTGAACGCGGACGGGTACGCGGACGTGCTGGCCGGATGGGAGCACTACGACACCGAGATCTTCCTGGGTTCGGCCACGGGGCTGGCTACGACGGCGGTGGCTACGATCTACGCGGGAGGGTACTCGGTGTCCGGAGCTGGGGACGTCGACCGGGATGGGCGGGACGACGTGGTGACCGCAGGGGGCCGGGTATACCTGGCGGCCACGTTACTCGACACGGACGGGGACGCGGACACCGACTCGGATGCCGATTCGGACTCGGATGCGGACTCGGACACCGATTCAGACACCGACACCGGGACCGGGTCGGACACCCAGACCGGGTCCGGGTCGGACACCGGCACCCCACCGCAAGGATGCTCGGGCGGAAAGGGGGGCTGTGCGACGGCCCCCGGTGCAGGCGGGACAGTTGCGCTTGGGATCGGCGCGGTGCTGGCTCTCCGGCGTCGGCGGGGCTGCGACAGTGTGGGACGAGGTGCCCGATGAGCCAGGAGCTCTACGACCTCTACGCGAACGTGCAGGACACGGCCTATGGCGCGTATGGGGACGGAACTCACGACGACACCCACGCGATCCAGCTCGCCATCGACAACGCCGAAGGCCGGCACGTGCTGTTCCCGGCCGGCTTCAACCCCCACACCGGCCTCGTTGCCCCCTACGTCATCACGGCCCCACTCAAGTTCACCCACGCTCACCAACGCTGCGTGTTCCTCGCCGGGGCGCTGCTGGAATTTCAGTCGGACGCGGCGCGCGTCGAGATCACCGCGCCTTCACAGACGTTCGTGGGGCTTCGGCTGCACACCGGCACCGCGAACGGGTTCCCCATCTTCCCGGACCCGTGCCTCCTGATCGACGGCGCCGACGACCTGCTCCTCGAGGACGTCTACGTCGCCTGCGGCACGGCGACGACGCTGGTGCGGATCACCAACACGCTCGGGGTGACGTTCGAGGGCGGCCTCGTCGACGGCCTGAGCGCCGCTGTCGGGAACACGGGCCTGGAGATCGGAGCAGGGGCCGCGAACGTGGGGGCGCTGTCGCTCGCGATCAACAACATCGGCCATGGCGTGGTGTTCACGGGGAGCAGCGCGGGCATCTCGTTGGTCAACGGCACGGTCGAGGGTGTAGGGCAGAATGCGGTCGAAGTCCGTGCAGGGGCGTGCGTGCGGGGGTTGTCCTTCACCGGGGTGCACATGGAGGCCGGCATCGCGGACGGGGCGTTCGAGTTCGTCGTGGTTCAGGAGAGCGGCGGGGTGTCTGGCGGGTCGTTCCGCGGGTGCATCTTCGGCGGGTTCAACCCCACAGTCGACACCACCCCCCGCCGGATCTTCCGGATCGGCGGGACCTGGCAGGGCGTGAGCGTCGCCGGGTGCCAGCACCTGGAGGGGGGCAACCCGGTCGACGCCTACGTCTGGGAGTTGGAGGACACCGCCTCGGTGTCGCGGTCCAGCGACCTGTTCAACTTCTGGGACCGGATCCCCGTGGCGACCGGCCCCCGTGCGGGGGACCTCAGCCGGGTCGCGAGCGACTTCGGCAAGGTCTCGTTCGGCGCGACCGCGGTCCGAATCGTCTCGGACAAGATCGGCTTCTTCAAGGCTGACCCTGTCCCCCGCCCCGCGGCGTACGAGGTCGGGCCGGGCGGATCACGGAGGCTGGTGGCGGGCAACGAGCAGCAGGTCCTCGCCAGGCTCCTTCGCGACCTCGCAGACCTCGGGCTGCTCCGGTGCACCGTGCAGGCGATCCCGCCGCGGTGAGCGGCGTCATCCTGCCTCGGTTGCCGTGAGTGCGAGGGCGCAGCGGTTGGTTAGACGGCTGCGATCTGGAAAACCCATGCGCCTCCTCTTTCTCGCCACCCTCGTCATCGGCTGCAACGAGCAGGGCCTCACGTACGAAAAGCTGGGAGAGCCGGGGATCCTCGTGAGTCCGACCTCGCTGGACTTCAGCGCCGCGGGCAGCCAGACGGTCACGGTGTCCAGCACGGGGGAGGCGCAGCTGGTGGTCTCCTCGGTGGGGATGCGCAGCGCAGGCGCGTTTGCGGTCACCGCCGCGGATGGCCTGCCGGGCGTGCTGGATCCGGGCACCTCGGGCGATGTGGTGGTCAGCTGGGCGCCCGGAGCCGAGACGACCGGCTGGCTGGACATCGTGAGCAACGACCCGATCACGCCGCTGGCCACGGTCTCCCTCGCCGGCACCTTCGACGACACCGGCCACGACACGGGCGACGACACGAGCGTCCCGCTCTCCGCGGCGATGCTCGATCCGCTCGATGCGCACCTCGAGGCCCGGCTCGGCGAGACGGACTCCACGACCTTCACGCTCACCAACACCGGGGAGACCGTGCTCTCCATCGGCGCCAGCGTTTCCGGGCCGGGCTTCCTGCTCACGTCGTCGGTGCCCCCGACGCTCGACGTCGGGGCGTCGCTGGTGCTCGACCTCGACTTCACGCCGACGACCGTCGGTGACGTCGTCGGTTCTTTGGACGTAGCGATCGTCGATCTCCCGACGCTGAGCGCCACCCTCTCCGGCACCGGGCTCGCTGCGCCGCCCGCTCCCACGACGTTCACCTGGACGGGCCTCGCGCAGACCTACACCGTGCCTTCGGGTGACCACTCGGTCACGCTCGAGGCGTGGGGCGCCGGGGGCGGCGCGGGGTCCTTCACCGGTGCCTACGCCGGGGCCGGCGGTGGCGGCGGGTACGCGACCACCACCGTGAGCGTGACCCCGGGCGACGTGCTCACCATCCGTCCGGGCCAGGGCGGACACCAGCCGGGCGGTGGTGGCGGCGGCAGCTTCGTGTGGGACGCCTCCGGCACGCTCCTCCTCGTGGCCGGCGGGGGCGGGGGCGGAGGGACGGACGGCGGCTCGCCGCTCTCCGGCAGCGGGGCCGGCGGGGCTGGCGGCGGCGCTACGGGCGCCACGGGCAGCACACAGTTCGACGCCTACTGGGGCTCTGCCGCCGGGGGGACCGGAGGCTCGGCGACAGCCGGGGGTGTCGGCGGCAACGCGACGCTCGGTGCAGCGAGCGGGCCGGGGTGTCAGGGCGAGGCGGGGAGGTCACAGGCCGGTGGGGGTGGGGCGACGGGCTCCTCCTCCTGCGGCTACGGCACTGGCGCGATCCTCGACAGCGCGGGCCTCGGCGGCAGCAACGGTTCGGGCGGGGGCGGCGGCTCCGGCTGGTACGGCGGGGCCGGGGGCGCCTCGGTCTACACCTACTTCGGGGGTGGCGGCGGGGGCGGATCGAGCGCGGCCCCGGCAGGAACGCTGGAGAGCGGGACGGGGCGGGCACCGGGAGGCACCAGCAGCGGAAGCTGGGATGGCAACGCCGGCACGGGCGGGCTGGCCGGCACCTGGCCCACGACGCCGTCGACGGACGGCACGACCGGACTGGTGGTCGTGCACTGATCCCCGTGCCTCAGTGCCAGTTCCCGTTCATGATGCGGTGCCACATCACAAGGAACGGCATGTTGAGCACCGCGGCGGCGGCCACGTAGGTGTAGAGCGAGAACGCGGCCAGGTACGCGGCGAGGGGGAGCCGCACTGACCAGGGGACGGACGGGGGGCCGCCCGCGACCAGCGGCTCTGCGCCGATCAGGTGCCGCAGGGTGAACCAGGCGCCGAACACCCAGCCGATCATCGGCACCACCGATGTTCCCACGTGGAGGATCCCGAGCGGGAGCAGCGACATCAGCGGTTGCCGGGTGCGACGGGCTGCGGCCCAGAACGAGAGTGCCCATCCGAATGCGGCCGCCCCGAGGGCGCCCATCACCACGAAACGGGGCGCTGCAGCGAGGATCGGGGGGGCGACCCGGCCGATCAGCACGTTCGGTGTGCCCAGCACGTACCAGGCGGTGGCTGCCAGCAGGCCGCCCAGCGCGAGGGGCAGGGTGAGCCAGGAGAGCACGACCAGGGGGATGGTGGTGAGGCGCCAGCGGCGCTCTGCCTCTGCGGCTTCCCGAACCTCCTGCTCGTGCAGGGCCCGCTTCGCGCTCGCCTGCTGCTCGCGGCGTGCCGCCGCCTCGCGCTCACTGCGCCGCGCGTTCTCGGCCTTCGCCTCTGCCGCCCTCCGCTCTCCCGCCAGCTTCTCGGCGGCGATCCGCGCGCGCCGCGCCCCGCGGCCTTCGCCATCGAAGCGCACCGTCCACGCCCGCACGGTCCTCGGGGGGTGGAGCTGACGCCACACGGTGTCGGGGAGGTGCACGGTCACGCCGCAGTGTGAGCACGGGGAGAGCCGCTGCCACTCCCCGGTCACCGAGAGCCCGGCGCCGCACTGCGGGCACGCGAGCGCCACGGGCGTCGGCTCGGGGCCGGGGGGCGGCGCCTCGGCGTCTGCCGCAAAGACCCTGCGCGCCGAGGGGACGTCGTCGCGCAGCACGGACGGGGCAGTGAACGCCGGGGTCGATGCACCACACGTGCACATGAGCTCGTCGGCCTCCTCATCCGCGAGGATGTTTGCGCACGCGGCGCAGGAGGGCCCCGCCGCCTCGGTGGAGGTCCACCGCCAGGTCAGGTCGCCGAGGGTCACCGTGTCGCTGGCTCGAACCGTGGGCCAGCGCTCCTCGAACTGCTCGACGATGCTCCTCACGAGCCCTGCCGGCACGTTCACGCGCGCGCCGCAGTCCCCGCAGTCGACCTCGGGGACCGGGCCGTTCGCCGGCAGGTGCGCGCCGCAGCGGGGACACTCGGTGCGCAGGGTGAACGCCCCATAGCGGGGGTTGGCGTCAACGGGGTAGGTCATGCGCTCCGTTGACCCGATCTCGCGCGAATTGCAATGGCGCAAATTGCCGGACGAGGGTTCTTGCCGTCACCCGCCGAATTGCCCGGGCGCCGCGCGAGGGGCTCACTCCGAACCCTCGGCCAGCAGGTAGGTCCACCCGTGGGTCAGGCGCGACCAGGCCAGGAGCGTCTCGCCCACCACCAGGTGGCCGTTCGGCGCTGCGGCGATCGGTGCCGACGCAGAGGGCCAGGGCAGCGGCTGCGTGGTGCCGGGCACCTCCTGGGCACCGCCAGACCGCACGATCACCGCTCCGGAGTCGTCCACCAGAAAGCCCTCGCCCTCGCCCCCGGGCGCCAGCCAGGTCTCGACCAGGTACTTCACGGTCAGGTCGAGCCCGGCGACGGCCCCGCCGGCGGGGGATCGGACCGGCATCGAACAGCTCACCAGGAGGCCCATGCCACTCTCGTCGACGTAGGGCCGACCCCAGCCCGGCCCTGTCCGCGAGAGGCCCTCGTGGTACCAGGGTTGCTGGCGCGGGTCGTAGTCCGGCGGGTAGCGGCCCACGCCGGGAAAGCCCACCAGCACGCCATCGCCTGTCGCGACGTAGGACCACACCACGGGCGTGCCCTGGTCGAGCACGAGGGCCCGATCGCTCGACGCCGACCCGCGCGCTGGTGCGGACGCGCTGTTCAACAGGGTGTCGGCCATCACGTCCCGCAGGGATGCGAGCACGCGCAGCTCCCTCGCGGTGTCCCGGGTGTGCTCGTCCACGCCGGGAGCCAGCGCGAGATCGGGATGGTCGAAGCTGGCGGGCCCGCGGTACACCTTCGACGACACCATGTCGGGGGGGGCGCGGGTGGGGTCGGCGAAGGCCGGGGCGAGGTAGACCGGCGCCGTCGCATCGCCGGGGAGCGCGCGCTCCGCGACGGCGGCGAGGGCGCGCAACAGCCCCTCGTAGCTGGAGAGCGCGCCGTCGAGGGCGCGCGCGTGGTCTGCGGCCTGCGCAGTCACTGCGACGAGGCGTGCCGCCCGCGCGTCGGCGGCGACGCGGTCCCATTCGCGAACGCCGAGCCCGCCCAGCACGGTCACCAGCACGGCGAGCAGGGCGAGCAGCGCCGCCACGACGAGCCCCACCGCCACACGCTCCCGCCTGCGGGCGATCCACCTGCCGGCGCGTTGCACCAGCGTGTCGGGCGCAGCGAGCACCGGTTCGCCGCGCAGCACGCGCCGCACGTCGTCTGCGAGCGCGGAGACGTCGGCATAGCGGCGGACCGGGTCGGGCGCTGTCGCCCGCAGGATGACTGCGCGCAGCTCCCGGGGGATCGGTTCGCCGTACGCCACGACCGGCTCCACGTGTCCCCGAGCCGCTGCGATCATCAGCTTCGCGGCGTTCTTGATGCTCGCCCGGGCCCGGTTCAGGGTCGCCATCTCGTAGAGCAGGAGGCCGAGCGTGTACTGGTCGCTGCGCCCGTCCATCGTCGAGTTCTCCCCGCGGGCCTGCTCCGGCGACATGTACACCGGGGTGCCGATCGCCGCGCCATCGAGCGTGCCCTCACCGTCCGGGCTGCCCGCGCGCCCCGGGCCCGGCACGTCTGCGCTGCCGGTCAGGCGGGCGATGCCCCAGTCCATCACGAAGACCTCACCGTAGGGCCCCACCATGATGTTGTCCGGCTTGAGGTCGCGGTGGATCACGCCGCGCGAATGGGCATACGCGATCGGCTCGCACATCTGCAGGAAGAGCTCGAGCCGGGCCGCCAGACCCGGTGCAGGGGGCGTCGGGCGATGGCCGGGTCGGGCGACGGCCGCCCGGGTCTCGTTGAACCAGGTGCGCAGGGTCTGGCCGCGAACGAGCTTCATCGCGTAGGTCGGCGGCTCGCCCGCCCGGGCATCGACAGCGTGGACCGGCACGATCCCGGGGTGGTCCAACTGGGCGGTGAGCTGCGCTTCTGCCACGAAACGGCGCACCATCTGGGGCTCGTCCGCGAGGCGGGCGTGGAGGCGCTTCACGACGATGGTGCGGTGGAGGCGCTCATCCTGCGCGAGCAGCACCTCGCCCATCGAGCCCCGGCCGAGCTCACCGAGGAGGCGCAGTGAGGACGCCGCGGCCTCCGGGGAGGTGAGCACCACCGGCGTGGCGGCGGACAGGTCCCGGAGCGAGCCGGCCGGAAGGGCGCCGCGACCGTGGAGCCAGGAGATGAAGTCGCTGGGTTCATCCCGCCCGCGGCCCTCCCACGCATCCATGAGCCGCTGGAGTTGTGCACGCGAGAGCTCCGGCAGGGCGGCTGCGAGGCGATCGAGGTCGAGGGGCACGACCGCAGAGTAGCCCGCCGACCGGTCACGGGGCGCGGCATGGCCCGGGCCCACCGTCCCCGCCGCCCGGGCGGCGGCGTGGTTACGAGCCCGCGATGCTCCTCATCGCCCTCGCGTGGGCCAGGGATTGCGGCGCCCCCGCGTCTGCCCCGGGCCTGCCCCCCCTGCGCGTCGCGGTCCCGGCGCTGGTCCGCACCACCTCCCCCGAAGCCTCTGCCGGTGCGGCCGCGACCTACCTCGGCCTCGACACGAACGCGGCTGCGTGCATCGGCATCGGCGGGCGCCGGATCGCGGTCCCACCCTCGGCGGTGGGGATCCTGCCGTTCTACGCCACGCGCCAGGTCGACGACTCTGTCGTCTCGACGCTGGTGCTGGGCGCGACGGTCGACCCCTCCGGCGCGCCCGGGCTCCGGGTCGACGACGCGGGGGCGTTCTCCCCCCAGCGCAGAACGCGTGTCGTGGGCGCCTGGTCGGTCGACCTCGCCGTGCCCGCAGCTCCGCTCGTGCTGGGGGATCTCCCGCTCGGTGCGCTGTGGCTGGGCACCAACGACGACGGCACGCTCGTCGCGCTCACCTACGCGCCGGTCTCCGTCCGCGGGTTGGCGCTCCCGATCGGGGTGCTCGTGCACGTGGAGGAGGGGAAGGAGCGGGTGCTCGCGGATGCCGAACTGCGCAGGACGGAGATCGTCGGGGGGCTGGCGCTTCCCCCGCACACCCGCCTGCAGTTCGCGCAGGGCTGCGACATCGCGCTCCTGCTGCCGGGCAGCCTGGAGGCGGCCTGCCTCGCGATCCAGCAGGGGCACCTGGTCGCGGAGAGCCTCCCGCCGGCCGAGGGGCAGATGCCGCCCGGAGACGCCGCGGCCCCGTGACCTGCCTGCGAGCCCCGGCGGCGAGCGGGCCGGCTCCGTTCGCGAGGGGCCCGGGTTAGAGCAAAGGGATGAACGCTGCCCGTTACGTCCCGCGCTCCCCCAGGGCCACCGGGGAAGATTGGGGCGATGCGGCATCGGCGCTCAGCATGGTCGTGGACGAACATGGCGCGCTCACTGGCCTGTGGAACGGTCGGATCGCCGTCCGGGCGCTTCACCGGTGCGTCTCCGAACAGACGCGGGTGGAGGATCCCTTCCGCACCGGCCCGACGGATGGCCCCAACTGGCACTACGAGACCGGATACTCCTACATCACGAGCTTCGAAGCACGTCTCGACCCTGCGTTGTGCCTCGCGCTGCTCGCGCGGCAGGTCCCGCCGGTGATGCCGAACCGCACGAGCTTCGATCCCTCCCGCGGCGCCGAGGTCGAGAAACACTTCGCGTTCTACGGGTTCGACCGCGAGCACACCCAGGAGGTGCTCGCGGCGGTGATGGACGAGGTGCTCCGGGACGCGAACGTGGCGATCACGCCACCTCCGGGTGCCCCTGCTCCAGGTACCTACAACCTCATGCTCACCGATGTTGCGGTGACCGCGCTCAGCGTGGTGCGGGACTACATCGTCGACGTGGAGGTGCTGCGGGACGGGATCACGCGGGTGGGTCGGGTGGCCGAGGCCCTGCTCGCAGCGCGCGAGGCTCACCTGGCGCGTGGCGAGGCATCGGCGCGCGCGGAGTGGGCCGCCACGGGCTCCGCTCTGGGGCTGGCAGCCGACGGGCTCCGGATCGCGGGGCAGCTTCGCGGGTTCGGGGTGAGCGCGCGGGCGACGGTCGAGCCGAGTCCGGACCCGCAGCGTCTTCCTACGCACCTGTCCACCCGGGTGGACGTGACCTTCCGGAGCCCGCTCGGGTGTGGCGCATCGCTCACCGCGCAGGCCCCCGAGGCGGGGCTGATTCGCGGGCTCCTGAACAAGGTGTTCGGCGGCCAGGACATCCTGGTCGGGGACGCGCAGTTCGACGCCGCCTTCATCGTGCGGGGTACGACCCAGGCGTTGCGTGCGCGGCTGACGGCGCAAGCGCGGGAGCGGCTGCTCGCGGCGCTCGCCCTGGCGCCGTCGCTCGTCGTCACCGACGAGGGGCTCGGTGTGTGCGTGCCCGAGCTGATCGTCCGCCGGGGGACGCTGGAGGCGCTGGTCCGGGCCGTGGTGGCTGCGGCCGAGGCGCTGGACGCATAGCGCAGGGCGTCGGCCTCCATTGCTGCCGAGAGGCAGGACACTGCCCGGCCGCGTACCCCTGCGGCTCGTGCTTGGCGTCATCCGATCTGGATCCTACTGTCTTTCGCAGCTGGAGTTCCCATGAACACCGTATCCAAGTTGGCCCTTGGGCTGATGGGGCAGTTGCGTCCCAAGCCACCCATCTCCCCTGAGTCGGCGGAGACGATCGTGCTGCCCCCCGCCGTCGTCCACGGCGGCATGCCCCTGATGGATGCGCTGGCCGCGAGGCGATCCGAGCGCGATTTTGCCCCCACCGATCTGCCCCTCTCGCTGATGTCGAGCCTGCTCTGGGCGGCCTGGGGGGTGAACCGGCCACATGGCGGTCGTACTGCGCCCTCGGCCATGAACGCGCAGGAGATCGACCTCTACGTCGCCCTCGCGTCCGGGGCCTATCTGTACGACGCCGCGGCCCACGCATTGCGAAAGGTCGCTCCGGGCGACGTCCGACGGGTGACAGGCTACCAGGACTTCGTGGACGAGGCGCCGATGGACCTGGTGTTCGTCGCCAGCCACCCCCGGCTGGCCCTGGTGCCGGTCGAACAGCGGGCGCGCTACGCCGCGGCCGCTGCGGGCGCGATCGCGCAGAACGTGTACCTGTTCGCGGCGAGCAACGGGCTCTCCACGGTGATCCGCGCGTGGATCGATCGCGGTGCCATCGCGAACGCGCTCGGGTTGACCCATGACGAGGAGGTGCTGCTCTCCCAGACCGTTGGCTACCCGAGGCAGCAGCCCGTGGCGTGAGCGGAGCGGGCCGGGGCCGACCAGCGGGGCTCGGCGGCCCATGGTCTCGCGGATAGAGGGCTGCGGCATGTCGTCGAAGCTCGTCGCCGCCCCCCCGCCTGCACCCCTCCCGGTGGCGCGTTGAGCCCCTGGCTCCACGAGGCTGCCCTCGCGGTGGCGCTGGTCTGGATCGCGCTCGAGAGGGTTGGACGAGGGCACCGGGCCGTGCCCGCGCTGGGGCTCGGCGTGCTTTTCGTGCTGCTGGCGGCGAGGGGATGGCAGATCGATTTCGTGCCGCTCACGAACAAGTATGAGTCGTTCGTGGGTTTTGCGGCGACGCTCCTCGGGGTGGGCGTGATCCGCCACGGCGTGCTCGCGCGCCCCGGACGCGTGGTCCTGGCCGGGACGTCCGCGGTGTTCCTCGCGGTGGCGCTCGGGTTCGACTCCGCGCTCCACTACCCTTCGCCGTTGCTCGTCACGTTCTGGTACCCGGTGCACGTACCCCTGTCGTTCCTGGCCTATGCGCTCTGGATCGCGGCGGGAGCAGACGGGCTCGACTACGCCGTGGGTGCCGTCCCGGCCGGTGATTTCCGCACCCGGCAGGAGTCCAACGTCCGTTGGGGGCTGGCGCTCTTCTCCTTGTCGATGATCTTTGGCGCTGTGTGGGGCGTGGTGTCCTGGGGGGCCTACTTCCTGTGGGACGCGAAGATCCTCTGGTCGCTCGCCTCGCTGGTGTACTTCGCGACCTTCGCGCACGTGCGCTACTGGCCGCTCCCGGCGGGGCCGGGACGCGTGGCGCTCGGCGGGATCGGCGTTGCGATCGTCCTCGGCACCTACGTCGGCACGTCGTTCATGACGGGATCGATCCATGGCTTCTGACCGCCCCGTCCGGCCGCTCCGGGATCACCCGGTGCTCGCTGCGTTGGGCAGCGTCCGGGTGAGCCTGGTCCTCGGCTTCGCGACCACGGCGATGCTGATCCTCTCGAGCTTTTTCGTCCCGAGCCCTCGCGGACCGGGCGCGCTCCCGTTCGACGAGTCGATCGTGGGGTTCTTCCAGCCCGTCGCGGTGAAGTACACGTGGTTCTACGCGCTGCTGGCAGTGACGTTCGCGTACGGGGTGAACGGTGTGTTCGGCACCTGGCGCAACGTCGCGCAGCGGCTGGCCAGCCGGACCTTCGATCGGCGGTTCTCCGGCATCTTCCTGATGCACCTGGGGTTCGTGCTCGGCCTGGTGGCGCACCTCCTCGCGGGTGTCGGGACTGCGGTCGAAGGCCGCGCGCTGCTCGGTTCGGCCCCGGTGAAGCTCGCGGGCCACACGCTGCGCCTCGTCGATGCCCAGGAGATCCCGAACGCGGACGGGTCGTTGCGCTCGTTCACGAGCCACCTGGACATGGGCGGGGGCGACGTGCGCACGTTCGGGTACAACGACCCGGTGTTCTTCGACGGCTTCCGGCGGTGGATCCTCGTGGAGGGCCCCCAGGAGGTCCCCGGGAGCCCCGTGTTCACCGTGTCCGGTGCTGCGGCGCCTGTCGATGGGGATGGCGCCTACGTGGCAGGTGAGGCCCACTACGTCGTCCAGCGGGTGAGTCACCATGAATCCCTCGCGGCGCCGATGGTGCAGCTACGCCGGATCGATGCCGGGGGGGGGGCTGCCGAATGGGTCCGCGCTGGCTCGGCCACGGCGGCCGGCTTGCGCTTCGAGGGGTTCACGCAGGAGCTTGGCGTTGCGGTGGCGGTGCACCGCAACGATGGCTTGCCGCTGGTGATCCTGGCGAGCGCGGTGTTCCTCCTGGGGCTGGGGCTCTACACCTCCGACGCGCTACGGCGGGGCGGCAGGCTCGCGGGCCGGCCCGCATGACAGGCTGAAACCTGGTGTTTTCGTCCGCCCGTCACGGATGATACGCACCAGACGTACTTGAAGGCCAAAGCCGTGGAGTCTGCATGAAGCGCCGAGCCCCCTTCCCGATCCTGTTCCTGGCCCCGCTCCTGGCCGGGGGCTGCGGTGACTACGCCCTGAGCGGCCACTTCGCGAGCGACAGGGACTCCGCAGGTGGTGCGCTGGACGGCGACTACGACACTGGAGACAATGCGGCCGACGACACCGGTGGCTCCGAGACGGAGGACCCCTACTTCAAGCTGCCCCCCGCCGCGACGGCGTCGTACGTCTTCGTCGCGAACCCGGATCGCAACACGGTCACGCGGATCAAGGTCCCGGAGCTCACGGTCGACACCCGCGCGGTCGGGGAACAGCCGACGCAGGTCCAGACCACGGGCGACTACCGGCGCGCGGTGACCCTGAACGAGGGGAGCGACGACGTGAGCATCATCGATGCCGACACGTTCGACGTGCGCACCGTCGCGATCCGCGACAACTTCAACACCATGTCGCTCTCCACCGACGGGAACTGGGCGGCGTGCTGGTACGACCCCGATGCCGACAGCGCCGCGCCTTCGGGCGGAATCCAGACGTTCAACGAGGTGAGCTTCGTGAACCTGGAGACAGGCGTGCACACCCCCATGGTCGTCGGGTTCAACCCGCGGAGCCTGCGGTGGAGCGGCGATGGCCGGCTCGCCGTCGTGGTCTCGGACGCCTCGCTCGCCATCGTGGACCTGACCGCCGCGACGCTGGCGCCCCAGCTCGTCCCGATCGCGGACGACGAGCTCAACGCTCCCGCCGCCGAGGAGGTGGAGCTCTCCCCGGACTCCAACTGGGCCTTCGTGCGCCAGTTCGGCACGAGCGACATCGTCGTCGTCGATCTCCATGCGTACACCGCCGATTTTGTCGCGGTGGGCAACAACCCCACGGACCTCGACCTCTCGCCGGACGGCTCGCAGGTCGCGGTCATGGCGCGGGGCGCCCACCAGCTCTGGCTCTTCGACGCCGTCGACCCCTTCGCCACGCCCCGTGTCGTCGAGACGCCCCAGGGGACCAACTATGGCTCGGTACTGTACGCGGGCGACGGCAACCAGGCCGTGCTCTACACCAACGCGGCGCTGGTCTCCCAGTTCGCCACCTGGGACACGACGACCGATGCGATGACCGAGCACTCCCTGGTCAAGCCGGTGAAGTCGATGGCGGTCTCGCCGACGGGCGGCTCGCTGCTCGTGTTCCACACGCAGGAGGACGACGCCGATGCCGACGGCACCTCACCGTTCTATGGGGAGTGGGCGCTCACGCTCGTGGACCTCGACGACTATCGCCAGAACCCGATCCTCCTGCCTGCGGAGCCGAGCGGCTACTCCACCTCGACAGACGGAAAGTACGGCTTCTACCTGCTCGACGGGTTCCTGTTCCTCGAGGTCCTGGACTTTCAGACCATGCTGCCGGAGGAGATCCGGCTCGAGAGCTCCCCCGTGTTCGTCGGTACCCTGCCCGAGACGGACATCGCGTTCGCGAGCCAGGAGCACGATCTGGGCCGCATCAGCTTCTACACCGCAGATCAGGGCTCGCTGGACACCGTCACCGGTTTCGAGCTGAACAGTCAGGTGGACCACGAGGATTGACTTGCCCTCCGCGCGGGTCCCGCAATAGCTGCTGCGCGACGGAGTCCTCGTGTCCACCTCTCGTGCCGCTGTTACCCGCTCGTTCGCCCTCTGCCTCCCGCTCATCGCGATCTTCGGGATCGCCGCCCGCAAGCCGGACGACCCGAAGCACGAGAACCACTACAAGGCGGGCACCACACCGACGAGCAGCGTCGTCGCCCTCGGCCTCGGAGACGCGCAGTCGCAGGCCACGTTCATCCAGGTGGATGCCAAGATCACCAACACCACCGGCGACCAGCTCCTGGTGTTGAAGAAGGCCGGCGCCGCCTTCGTACTGCCGAACGGGACGTTTCCGGTCCATCCCTCGATGACCAGCCTGATCACCGGCCCCAACCTCGTGATCCCGCCCAACGAGACCCGGTCCAACCTGTTCCGCGCCGATGGCGACTCGGGCTTCCACGTGGACAGCGCATCGCTGCAGATCACCGGCCTCTGGTCGGGGCCGAACGTCGGCACGGCGCTCGCGGTCCCCGACTTCGCCCTCCCGCCGAGCCGGAACGACTTCACCTCCGGGCCCTTCACGTGCAAGATCAGCAAGCACTCCCAGTCCACCGACCAGACGGCTGCGGTCTACACGTGCACCTACAATGGCGCCGGCGCCGGGATCGTCGAGCCCTCCCACATCTCCGTCCGGGCCCCCAATGGCCAGGTGTTCGCGAACGACGAGAAGAACGAGAAGCGGCAGCTCCTCCTGCCCGGCGACACCTCCAAGTTCAGTGTCTCGTTCCGGATCCCGGCACAGGTGGTGGACATGCAGTTCGCTACGCTCCAGATGGTGTGGAACGACGCCCTCGCCGAGACCACGCTCTCGCCCGTCGCGCTCACCGACTGGACCCTCGTGTTGGACGAGGCCGCGACGACGGCGGCGAACAAGTAGCGCCCTACTCCCAGCTCCTCGCCAGCCGCAGCCCGATCATCGAGTCCCGGGTGGTCGCGAGGTTGCAGTAGCGGAACGCGGCCCGGAGGAACGCGGGGCTCGAGTTCCAGCCGCCGCCGCGGATCGTGCGGGGGGAGGGATCGGTGTCGTCAGGGGTCACCACCTGGATGATGCCGTCCTGGGTCCGAGGCCCCTCGCGGCGGAACACGTCGAGCGTCCAGTCCTGCACGTTGCCCGCCATCTCCCGGGCGCCGTAGACGCTCTCGTCGGCCGGGAAGCTCTCGATCTCCGAGGGCAGGCGACGCCCGTCCACGGACTCGCGCATGCACGCCCACGTGGGGTCGAGGAACTCGCCCCAGGGGTAGGTGCGCCCATCCACACCCCGCGCAGCCTTCTCCCACTCCAGCTCTCCGGGAAGCCGCCAGGGGAGTCCCGTCCGGGCCGCCTCCCACCGCGCGTAGGCCATGGCGCCGTGCCAGTCGACCAGGAAGACCGGCCAGTCCGGGTTCCACAGCTCGCCGTCGGCGTCGGGCCGGAGGTGGAAGCGGCCGGCGTCGTCGCGCCCGTACACCCGCATCCCGCCCTGATCGGATGTGCCCAATCGCTCCTGCGGGCAGTGACGGTCGGCCTCCTCCTCGCGCCCTTGGGCGACGAGGTCGTCCAGGAACCCGATGAAGTCGCGGTTGGTGACAGGAAAACGCCGGACCACCAGGCCCGGGCACCACAGGCGCTGGCGGGGGAGGGCCCCGGGGGTGAGGCTGTCGCCGCCACACAGGAAGGGCCCGGCGGGCACGTAGCAGTCGTCCGTCGTCAGGTCGGTCAGCCGGGGGAGGCGGATCACGAAGGGGGTCCGCTCGCCCGGTCGGATGCCGCTCCAGTTGCCCTCCTCGGACCCCGACCGGCCCAGGCGCACGGGGTATCGCACGTCGTGGTGGCCGGGCGCCCGGGCGACGAGCAGCCAGCTACCCCGGGGGAGCTCGACGTCCAGCAGCGGGGTGCGACCGAGCGCGCGGACGAGCACGGGGACGAGTCGGCGATTCCGCGCCTCATACCGGTACAGGTCGACATCCGCCGGGGGCTCGGTGACGAGCGTCACGCGGCCAGATGCCGAGAGGTACTCGGCATGCCGCCCCGTGTCGTGCGCGCGGAGGAGGGCCTCGAAGCTGCCGGCGGCCGGGTCGTTCGCCGACTCCGCCTCCATGTGCCTGCGCCGGTACACGTCGGCCAGCCCGGCGTGGGCCTCCAGGCAGGAGGCGTCCACCGAGAGCGCAGCATGCAGCCGCTGCGTCCCCTCGACCTCGCGAAGCTCGGCGCGCTCCAGCACCTCCGCAGCCTCGTCTTCCCGTGCCCAGCCCGGGTGCTTGCGCTCCTCCGGGGCGAAAGGCGGGATCACGTCCAGCATGGCCCGCGCCTCCCTCCGGAGCCGCCCGGCCCTGCCCCGGAGTGCCGCGGTCTCGGAGAGGATGCCCTTCGCTTCGTCGACGAGCTCCAGCGCCTGTTCGCGCTTTCGGGAGCCATCCAGCCAGGCGCGTATCTCGGTCGCCAACGCGCCGGCCCTCGGAAAGCGGGCCCCCGCCTCCCTCGCCATCGCGCGGTTGCAGGCGGCCACCAGCTCCGGGGCGTGGGTGGAAGAGCGCCAGTCCGAGCGCTCCGCTACCGGGGCGGGGGGCCCCAGGAGCACGGCGCTGACGACATCGATGCTGGTCACGCCCTCGTAGGGCGGGCGCCCGGTGAGGATCTGGTACAGGATGGCGCCCAGCGCATACACGTCCGCGGTGGGACCGAGGTTCGCGAGCTCTCCGCGGGCCTGCTCCGGGGGCATGTACGCAGGGGTGCCGGCCACCGAGCCGAAGCGCGTGGCGTTGCCGGCCTGGCGGGAGCGGTCGGTGGTCACCGGTGCGTCCACGCCCTGGGCGCCGCCGACCTTGGCGAGCCCCCAGTCCACCACCAGGACCTCGCCGTAGGCGCCGAGCATGATGTTGTCGGGCTTCAGGTCGCGGTGGATCACGCCGCGGTCGTGGGCGTAGGCCACCGCTTCGCACACCCGCGCGAGCGCCTCGATCAGTCGCCGCAGCGTCCAGTCGCCACGCCCGGAATGCGAGTCGGCGATCGCGCTCGTGAGCGTGATGCCCTGGATCTCCTTCATCGTGAACCACGCGCGGCCGTCCTCGAACGAGCCGATCGCGTGGACCGGGACGATCCCGGGGTGCTCGAGCTGGGCGGTGGTCTGCGCTTCGCCCACGAAGCGCTCGAGCAGCACGGGGTCGGCAGCCAGCAGCGGGTAGATCACCTTCATCGCCACGACGCGCCCGAGGCGCGGGTCGTACACCCGGCGCACCTCTCCCATCCCGCCTTGTGCGATGAGGCCGATGTCGTCGTACCGATCGGGCATTCCCCACCCGTAACGCGGCTCAAAAGTGCATGGGACTCCTACCGGGCCACGACCCGCACACCGTCCGCCACGCGGTCGCCGGGGAACACCACGACCGTGTCGTCGGGCGCCAGACCGGTGGTCACCTGCGCCTCCAGGCCGTTCCGGACGCCCAGTCCGACAGCAGTGCGCCGCGCGATCTTGTCCTCCACGCGGTAGACCGCCCAGCCGTCGCCTTCCCGGAACACGGCGCTCTGCGGGACGATCGTGGCACCGGTCGCCGAGTCCACCAGGATCCGCGCCTCGACCCGCCACCCGTCGCCCAGTGACCGCCATGCCTCGCGCGGGCTGTCGAGGTCGATCACCACGTTCACGCGCTGCTCCTCCACCCCGAGCGCGGAGAGCCGCGTGAATGCGGAGGGCTCGACGCTCCGCACGTGCCCGACCAGATCGTCGCCACCCCACAGCGTCAGCACCGTGCGTGCCCCCGGACTGACCCGCGTGGCGTCCTGTGTCAGCACGTCGACCACCACCTCGAGCGCCCCCGGGTCGCCCACCTCGAGCAGGGGAGTGCCCGGCGCCACCGCCCCCTCGCTCTCCTGGATCACGCGGAGGACCGTACCGGCAACCGGTGCCGTCGCTGTGAGCTCGTCGGTCGCGCCGGCCGAGATCTGCCCGGCTGCGACCTTCGCGAGGGCGAGCTGCGATGCCGCGACCTCGGCGCCGAATCGCGCGGAGCGCAGTTCCTCGACGCGGGCTCGCTTGGAGAAGGTGGAGAGCTCGAGGGCAGCCGGGGTGATCACCCCGCCCGCCGCGAGGGAGGTCTGCCGATCATGGTCCTGCGTCGCCTGCTCGAGCGCTGTCGCTGCGCGCTCCACGGTGGCGCGAGCCTGGGCCAGCCCGGCGGCCGCCGCGCTCACCCGGGCCTGGGCCTCCGCTCTCGACCGGGCGTCGAGCAGCATCGGTGCAAGCGGCAGGATCCGGGCGAGGACTGCCCCACGTGCGACGGTGTCCCCGGCGTGCACCTCCAGCCGCGCCAGCGTGCCGGAGGTCGACGCCGCGACCATGTAGCGGTCCTTGACCCGTGCGCGTCCGTCCTCTTCCACGTAGGCATCGACTGATCCGCTCCGGACGGCTGCGAGGTCCACCTCCACGGGGCGGGGGCGGATCGCGACCAGGAGGAGACCGATCAGGAGGGCACCCCCGAGGATCCCGAGGATGACGCGGGTACGGACAGAACGGGCGGACATGGTCACTCCCGGGTCTTGAGGACCGCGATGAGGTCGAGGTGGTCGAGGCGGCGGCGGACCAGCAGGGCGCTTGCGAGCGCGGCGATCAGCGTGATCCCGGTGGCGTACGCCATGGTCTGCGCCGAGACGACCACGGGCAGGCGGTAACGCTCCGGATCCACGGTCGATGCGATCGCGAGGGCGAGCCGCCGCCCGATGGCGATCCCGAGTGGGATGCCGATGAGGACCTGGATGGCCATCTCGCCCATCAGCACGGCGGAGATCTCGCCACGGGTGAATCCGAGCACGCGCAACGAGGCGAGGTCGCGGGCGCGCTGGGAGAGGGCGACGCGCGCGTTGTTGTAGACGATGCCGATCGACAGCACCGATGCGAACACGACGATCACCGTGCTCATGACCCCGATGTTCTCGTCGATGTGCCCGCGGAACCGTGCGACCATCTCGTCCGTGGCATCCACGGAGGCGACCGCCGGGAGCGCGCGCACCCGCTGGATGACGTCGTTGCGGAGGATGGGGTCCACGTCCAGGAGCGCCATGGAGGCCTGGGGCGTCTCCCGCAGCAGGGCAGACAGCGCCGACGCCCGCATGTGCAGCTGGATCCCGAGCAGTTCGTCCACCAGCACGGCGACGGTGGCCTCCACGGTCCGCCGGTCTCCGGTGCGCACCTCCAGGCGCACGCGGTCGCCGAGGCCCACGCCCAGCAGTTCGCCGAGCTTTCGGGTCATCGCCAGCCCGGCCTCCGGGAGCGCCACCGGGTCCCCGGACTCGTCCACCACGCGCCTCAGCCTTCCCCCGTCCGGGTACCCCGTGATCGCCACGTCCCTCCACCGGTTGGATGCCCGGATGCGCACCGGCACGATGCGCAGGGCCTCGACGCGCTCCACCCCGCGCAGGGCGCCCAGGGCTCGCGCATCGTCGAGCGCCATCGACTGTCGGAAGCCCACGGAGAGATCCTCCCGAAACGCCGTCCGGAACTGACGTTGGATGAGGATCTCGATGGCATCGAGGTTGAAGCGCCCCACCACCAGGATCGCCACGGCGAACGCGATCCCGAGGGCGGAGAACCCGAGCCGGACCGGGTGACGCCGCGTTTCCCGGAGCACCATCTGGCCCGCCTGACCGAACACCCGGTCCAGCCTCACGCGGTCGATCCAGCCCCGCCGCCACACCGGCGGGGTGGGGGCGCGCATCGCCTCGGCCGGAGGCAGGCGCACCACGCCGCGCACCGCCCCGAGAGCGCCGAACACCGCAGCCCCGGCGGTCACGAGCAACGCAATCGCCACGTCTCCTGGCGCCACGGTCCAGACCATCCCTGGAAAGTGGAAGTAGGGCCTGTACAGATCGATGAGCCCGCGGCCGAGCCAGGCGCCCAGCCCGAGCCCTACGGCCGCTCCCGCGGTCGAGACCACTGCCACGAGCTCCAGGAAATGGAGCCCGATCGCGATGTCGGGGTAGCCGACCGCCTTGAGCGTCGCGATCTCGGGCCGCTGCACCGAGACGAGCCGCGAGAGCACCACGTTGATGAGGAAAGCGGCTACGAACAGGAACATCGCGGGCGTGTACGTCGCCAGGCCGCGGAGCTGTTCGAGCTCCTGGTCGAGGAGGTAGTTCGATGCCTGGCGGTCGCGCCCGTAGGCGCCAAGGCCCCCGTAGGGGGCGAGGATCCGGTCGACCTCGGCGGCGACCGCGGGTACCGAGGCGCCGGGCTGGAGGCCCAGTACCACGTCGTTGAAAGCGCCCTCCAGGCGGAACGCGGGGGCCACCGCCCCGATCGGCATCCAGAGCACGGCCAGTCGGTCGAGCTCGGGGGCGATGGACCCCGGCGGCATCGCGAAGACGTACTCCGGCGAGTTCGCGAGGCCGACCACGCGCAGCTCCCGTCGCACCCCGTCCATCACGACCGGGAGGACGTCGTCGATGCCAAGGTGCCAGCTCGTTGCGAAGGACTCGAGCAGGAGCGCCTCGTCCGTGCGCGTGGGATCGGGCCAGCGCCCGCCCGCGATCACGAGGCCGCCGAGCGGGGGTTCGCCCTCTCTCGGGAGCGAGACGATGAGGCCGACAGGGGGCTGGCCTTCCGTCGAGATGTCGAGCGCGACGCCCATCACCACCCGCGGGTAGACCGTGCGCACGTCGGGGATCTGGGCGATCCGGGCGGCGACGGCGAGCGGCGCCCGCTCGAGCTGCGCGAACACGTGGCCGAAGCGTTCCCGCTGGTAGTAGGTCTCGCGGGAGGCGTGCAGCGTGGTCCAGGCGCTGTGGGTGGAGACATACGCGGCGATCCCCGCTGCCACCACCGCCGCGATGGTGAGCACCTGGCCCACGAGGCGCCGCAGATCCCGGAAGAGCTTGCGGTGGAGCACGCTCATCGCAGGTCCTCGGGCAGCGCGGGGATCACCATCGGATGTCCTCCACGTTCGCGCGGGTGGAGTTCCGGCTCTCCTCGAGGATGCGTCCGTCCGCCAGCCGGACCACCCGGTCGGCCATCCTGGCGATGGGCACGTTGTGGGTGATCACGGCTGTCGTCGTGCCCAGCTCCCGGTTCACTCGTGCGATCACGTCCAGCACCAGGCGTCCGGTCTCCCAGTCCAGCGCGCCGGTCGGCTCGTCGCAGAGCAGCACCTCGGGCCGCTTGGCCACAGCGCGGGCGATGGCCACCCGCTGTTGCTCCCCGCCGGAGAGCTGCGCCGGAAAGTGGTCGACGCGGTCGCCGAGGCCTACCAGGCCCAGGGCTTCTGCCGGTTCCATGGGCGAATCCGCGATCTCGGTCACCAGCGCGACGTTCTCCCGGGCGGTGAGGCTGGGGATCAGGTTGTAGAACTGGAACACGAAGCCCACGTGCTGCCTGCGGTACAGCGTGAGCGCCTTGTCGTTCGCGCTCGTCAGGTCGTGGTCCCGGTAGTGCACGGTGCCGGCGGTCGGCACGTCGAGCCCTCCGAGGATGTTCAGGAGCGTCGACTTTCCGCTGCCCGATGCGCCCAGGAGCACGAGCAGCTCCCCCTCGTAGAGATTGAAGTCGACGCCGCGCAATGCATACACGTCCACCTCGCCCATCCTGTACGTCTTCGTCAGACCGCGAGCGACCAACACGGCAACGGGGGCGACAGCAGGGCACACTCCCGCTGGGACCTGCAAGCCCCACGCCACCCGGCAGGGGCGGAAAACGGCCGTGCCGTCGTGGACGGCCCGACCTTGACTGGGGGTTTCCCCTCGCCATCGTGCGGTTTCCCCCGGGTCCCTCTCCCCGGCGCCCTGTGCAGGCATCGGGGCCCGCCATACGGTCCAACCGTACTTCCTGCGCGGAATCGGCTACGATCACCGAGTGACAGACCCGCTCGCCGTCCTCGACGCCGCTTCTCCGAACGCCCTCCGCCTCTTCGGCTACCAGCGGCAATGGACCGCCACCCCGCACGGCGACCTGCACACGCTCACCGCCCGGGGGTTCGGGGACCTGCCGCCCCTGTTCGTCGTGCACGGCCTCGGCTCCTCCGGGGCCGACTATGCGTGGGCGTTCGGGCCGTTCCGACGCGCCTGCTCTTCCATCATCCTGCCCGATCTCTATGGACACGGCGCTTCGCCGAGCCCCGACGTCTCGCTGGGCGATCTGAAGGAGGTTCAGCTCGACGCCCTCGCGGCCCTGGTTCCAGAACGCGCCATCCTTTTCGGGAACTCGCTCGGCGGGGTGGTGGCCACGCAGCTCTACGCGCGGGTGCCCGAGCGGATCGCCGCGATCGTGCTGGTCTCCCCTGGCGGCGCGCCCATGGACGACCTCGAGTTGGCCTCGTTCCTGCGGGCATTCGAGCTGAACGATCTCACTGCGGCCCGCGCGTTCGTGCAGCGCTTCCTCGGTCGCCCGGGGCTCTTCGCTGCGCCGTATGCCTGGGGGGTGCAGCAGCGGATGAGCCGCGCCCCCATCCGTAGGTTGGTCGAGCGCATCCGATCAACGGATCTGCTCGATGCCGTCGACATCTCCCGCATCAACTGCCCGGTGCTCCTGTATTGGGGGCAACAGGACCGTGTCATCCCGGCCGCAGCCCGCGACTGGTGGTTCGGCCAGCTGCCCGACGCCGAACACATGACCCCCGAGGGCTTCGGCCACGCCCCATTCCTGGACGATCCGCGGGCGTTCGCCCGGCCCGTCGTCTCCTACCTGCGCCGTGTGTTGACCGCCGCCTGACAGGCACTCCCCGCGGGTTTCCCGTTAAGCGGGATGCCTCGACCCCTGGAGACCCGCGTGCACTCTCGTCATCTCATGCTCCCCGGCGGCGCCATGGGGCGCAACGTCCACCTGTGGGCCCACGGGTGGTGGGGAGAGCCGGTCATCGCGTTCCCGTCTGCAGCAGGCTTCGCCCACGAATGGCAGCAGGAGGGCATGGTCGAGGTGCTGCGGCCATGGATCGACGCCGGCAAGATCAAGCTCTACTGTCCGGAGTCCAACGTCTCCGAGGCGTGGACGCGTGAGGGGGACCCCTCGTGGCGGATCGGAAGGCATGTGGCCTACGAGAAGTTCGTCACCAACGAACTCCTTGCGTTCATCCGCGAGGACTGCCATCTGCCCTCCGTGCATCCCACGGTGCTCGGCTGCTCGCTTGGCGGCATGTACGCGGCGCTGATGACGTTGAAGCACCCGATGCTGTTCCCGCGCTCCCTGTCGATGTCGGGCAGGTACGAAGCGACGAACTTCACAGAGGGGTTCCAGAACTCGGAGGTGTACTTCAACAACCCGCTGGCGTTCGTCCCCAACCTGAGCGGCACGGCGCTGGACAACGCCCGCAGGGGCAAGCTCACGCTCGTGTGCGGACAGGGCCCGTTCGAGGAGGGCTGCATCGAGGAGACCCTCGCGCTCGCCGCGATCCTGCACGACAAGGGCATCCCGTACGAGCGGGACATCTGGGGCAAGGACTCCAGACATGACTGGGATTGGTGGCAGAAGCAGCTTCGGGTGCACGCGTACCGGCTGTTCTCATGACCGGCCTCTCGGCGGCGTTCGTCTGGGCCGGCGGTGTCGGGCACCTGGTCCTGACGATCCCTCCGGGCAGCCACATCAACCCGACCGCCCCCTCCTCGCTCGGCGTGAACGAGGCCGCGATCAGCGGCGCCGGGGATCTGTCCGCGTGGAAGGTGCCGATCACGACGCTCACGGCGGATGCCACGCAGGTCGTGGTGGTGACCGAGGTGCCGATCTGCGCGGATGACGGCAGCACGTGCACGCTGGTGCGGCTGCAGGGGTCGGGCCGGGCGGGCAAGCGCGGCGAGATCCAGCTCCACGAGCCCGTGCGGATGGAGGCCGCCGTCGTGGTCGGGCCCGGAAACACCGCCACGGTCTACGACTTCCGGGCCGTCTGGTGCCCACCGTGCAACCTGCTCTCGGCAGAGGTGCTGGACACCGAGGCGGGGGCGCAGGCGCTCCATGGCAGCAAGCTGGTGCCCGTGGACGCCGACTCTTCGGAGAGCTGGCCCCTCAAGTCCCGGTACCACGTAGGGGCGTACCCGACGATGATCGCGGTGGACGCGGGAGGGAACGAGCTCTCGCGGCTGGTCGGCTACCCGGGCCACGACGAGACGCTCGCGTGGCTCGGGAGCCTGTCTTCGCGCGCGTCTGTCGATGCCCGGATCGCCGCCGCCCAGGGGAGCGTGGCCGTGAAGCTCGCGCGGGAGCTGGCTGAGCTCGGGGACGAGGACCGTGCGAGGACGGCGCTCGCCAGGGTCACCGACGACGGCGTGGACGTGCGGGTCGCACGGGTCATCCTGGACGGGAAGGCGGAGGACGCGGATTGGCTGTTCGACCACGCGGTGCCCGGTGGGGACTGGGTGTACGCAGCGCTGGACGCCGATCCGAAGCTCGCGGTGCGGGTTCCGGCCCTGGTGCCGGGCGCGAAGGGTGAGGCCGCGGCCGGATGGCTCGCTGCCGCGGCGGACCAGCTTGCGCCCGGGCCCCAGGCCGATGCGATGCGCGCGGGCGCCCTGGCTGCGCTCGAAGCGGCCCGCGTCGGGGATCTGGAGCTCGATCGAGGACGACTGACAGACCTGGCCCAGCTCCGCGCCGGCCTCGGCAATCGGGTCTCTGCCTATGCGTTGCTGGACGAGGCCGCGGCCCGCTGGCCGACCGAGTTCACCTGGCCGTTCGTGAAGGCCCGCATCGCGCTTGACGGCAAGGACCTGCCCACCGCCGAGACCGCCGCCCGCAAGGCCCTCGACAACGCGGCGGGGGACCAGATCCTCCGCGCTGCGACAACGCTCGCGCGGGTGCTGCGCGCCGAGAACCGCGTTCCCGAGGCCATCGCAGCCCTGAACGCCGCGCTTTCGCGCGTGCCGGCTCCGCCGCCGGACATCCAGGTGCGGACCACGCGGTACCGCACCGAAGCGCAGAAGCTGATCGCGGAGTTGGGAGGGTAGGGCCGCATCCGGCTCCCATCTTTTTCGCACGCGGCAGGAAGCGGACAATTTCTGGTAGGGTCGCGCCATAGGCTGGGGGCATGCGAATCCTCCACACCTCCGACTGGCACCTGGGGACCACCCTCAAGGATCACCCGCGCGACTTCGAGCACGAGCGCTTCCTGGACTGGCTCACCGAGCTGCTCCGGGTCGAGGAGTACGACGCCATCCTGATCACCGGGGACATCTTCGACACGGCGAACCCGCCCCATCGGGCGCTCACGATCTGGTACCGCTGGCTCACCTCGGTCGTGTCGCTCCTCCCGGCGCTGCAGATCGTCGTGATCGGAGGGAACCACGACAGCGCTGCCCGGCTCGACGCTCCGGCCGATCTGCTGCGGGCGCTCCGGATCCACACCGTCGGCGGTCTCGCCCGGATGGATGACGGGCGCCCGGAGATCGCCCCGACCGTGATCCCGCTCAAGGACCGGCAGGGCCGCGTACGCGCCGTGGTGGGGGCGGTGCCGTTCCTCGGGGCGGCCACCGGGGCCGATGTCTCCGAGGTCTACCAGCGGGTGGGGCAGGCGCTCCGCGATGTCGCACCCGGAGACGCTGCCCTGGTGTTGACCGGGCACCTGTGCGCGTTGGGCCCGCGACCGTCGTGGCGCAGCAGGGAGTCCGAGCGGGACATCGTCGGCGGGGTGCAGGACGTCCCCCTGGCCGTGTTTCCCGAGGATGTCGCGTACGTGGCCCTCGGCCACCTGCACCGCCCCCAGGAGCCCGGCGAGCGTGTGTGGTACGCCGGCTCGCCCCTCCCGATGTCGTTCACCGAGCAGGACTATGCCCATCGGGTGGTACGCATCGACGTGGAGCCCGCCGGGCCGGGCCGGCCAGCCGTTCACGTTGCGGGAGTACCGGTCCCCCGATGGGTCTCGATGGAGACCTGGCCCGCGCGCGGCCGGAGCATGCCCGTGGCGGAGGCGGTGCTGCGGGTCTCGGCCCTGCCGGCCGCGCGCCCCGACTCCAACACGCTGCCGCTCGTCCAGATCTGCCTCGCCGCCGGCGCCACGGCTGTCGACAAGCGCACGCTCGACGAGCTTGCGGTGGGCAAGGACATCCGGCTCCTGTACGTCGACATCGACACCAGCGCGCCGCGGGCGGACGGCTCCGCGCCCCGCGCCCGGCTGGAACAGGTCACCCCGCTCATCGTCCTGCAGAACGCCTGGCAGGAGGCCTACCCCAACGACCCGATGCCGCCCGACGTGCTCGCCGCCTTCGACGAAGCGGTCGCCGCCCATCACGCGGAGCTGGCATGAAGATCACCCGCATCCAGGGGCAGAACCTGGCCTGTTTCCGGGACTTCGACCTCGATCTGGCGTCCGGGGTGCTCGGGCAGGCGTCGATCTTCGCGATCGTCGGGAGGACGGGCTCGGGAAAGAGCACGCTGCTCGACACGGTCTGCCTCGCCCTGTACGGCTCGCTCCCGCGCGTGGAGGGCACGCAGAAGGAGCAGCGGCTCGATCTTGCCGGTGGGTACGTCACCGGCACGCCAATCGCGATCGTCCGGCGCGGCAGTCGGAGCGCATACGCTGCGTGCGAGTTCGTAGCGGCAAACGGTCGGTCCTACCGCGCCGTCTGGTCGGTGCGATCCACTGCCCGCGGTGGCAGCCGCGGGGATCTCGCGCTCGCGGAGCCGACACTGCACGAACTTGGCCCGGACGGATCTCCGCTGGGAACCTCCCTCGTGCGCAACGTGACCGGCCGCGACGAGCGGATCGCGGAGCTCGTCGGCCTGTCCGAGTCCGAGTTCCGGCGCGCCGCCCTGCTGGCGCAGAACGATTTCGCGTCCTTCCTGCGTGCAGACCCGAAGAAACGGGCGGAGCTGCTGGAGAAGCTCACGGGCTCCTCCGAGTATTCGGGCATCGGGAAGAAGGTCCATGAGCTCGGTGGGCAGGCAGAGCGGGTGGCCAGGGAGGCTGACCGCCTGGCGCGGGCGCTCACCCCGTGGACCGGCGAGGATGAGCAGGCGGCCAGCACGCGCCTCGCCGACCTGAAGGCCACGCTCGACGCCGCGCAGGCCGAGCGGCAGGCCCTCGTCGAAGAGCGTCGATTGGGCGCCGAGTTGCGTGTCCGTCAGGCCCGTCTCGAGGCCCGGCGAGCCGAGCGGGAGGCAGCCGCCGAGCGCGTGGCTGCCATCGCACCGCGCGCCGAACAGCTCCGACTCGCCGATCAGGCCGAGGGCTGGCGCGAGGCGTGGGAGGCGGACCGCACGGCGACCGGTGCGCGCGTGCAGGCGGACCTCGCGGCCCGGACGCGCGAGGAGCAGGCGGTGAGGGCCGCGGCCGAGGCGGAGAGGGCGGGCGGGATCGCGGTGGTGCGCCGGGAGCACGCCGTCGCCACGCGGGCCGCTCAGCGCGACGCAGCGCCCGCGCTCGCGTCCGCACGCCTGCTCGACCAGGGCGTGCGCGCCGCTGCCCTCGCAGTCGACGATGCGCGGAAGCAGGTGGCCCAGCGGCAGTCCGACCTCGCCGGTCGCGTGGACGGCGCTCGCCGGGCCGTCGCCGCAGCCGAAGACGCGCGGGACCGGCACGCGCGGGCAGGTCGATACCTGGCGGAGCGGCGGGGCGTCGGGCTCACGCTGGAGCGGGGCGATCCCGCGCAATCGCTGCGTGCGTTGGGCGCTCTGCGTTTGGAGGAGATCAAGCGGGGGGGGGACTGGCAGGCGGCGGTTCGCACCGCCGATCGCGCGGGAGACCTGGCGAGCGAGGCGGAGAAGGTTCGCGCTGCGGCGCTCGTCGAGACCGAGCATGCCGAGGGCGTGCTCGCCCGGCTGGGCCCGGAGCCCGATCCCGGCGCCGCCCTCGCGGCGCAGCGGGTGGCCCGGGATCGC
The DNA here is from genome assembly GCA_903875225.1 of uncultured Pseudomonadota bacterium. Lineage (GTDB taxonomy): Bacteria > Myxococcota_A > UBA796 > UBA796 > SXON01 > CAIUMM01. Next base: position 177,763 of record CAIQVJ010000108.1, on the reverse strand, counting down.
TGGGATCGCGGTCTGGCGCTGGGCGCGGCAGAGAGCGCCGTGCAGACCGCCACGGCGAGGCTGGACCCGAAGGTCCGTCGGCATGACGTCCTGGTCCTCGAGATGGAGCGGGGCGAGGCAGCGCTCGCCGTCGCGGAGGCCCGGGTGAGGGAGTCCGAGCAGGAGCTCGCCATGGCGCTGCGTGTCCGGGAGCGTGCGCGGGCCATGCTCTCGCTCGAGGAACATCGCCCCGCGCTCACGGATGGCGAGCCGTGCCCGCTGTGCGGGGCGACAGAGCACCCCTGGGCGGTCGCGGGTGCGATGCCTGGGACCTCGGCCGCGGACACCGTCGTGGCGGAGGTGCAGTCCACGCTCGATGCGCTGAATCGCGCGCTGTCCGGTGCGCGGGGGGAGGGGATCCGCCTCCGGGCAGAGCTGGACCTGGTGGTCGCGGAGCTGCCGGCCTTGCGCGCCACGCTCGTGGCCGCGGAGCAGGAGCTGCTGGCGGCGCGCGAGAGGTGGGGCCCCGAGCCGCGACTGCCGCAGGATGCGCTCGCGGCCGCGGTGCAGGCGGGCGACCGGGAGGTGGAGCAGCGCACCGAGGAGCGGCGTACCTGGGGGCTCGCCCGCACGGCCGCGGAGCGTGCACAGCGCGTCGTGCTGGATGCGACGAGCGCGATGGCTCCCCTGGCAGCGGCCCAGGCGGCAGCAGTGAGCGCCGCGCGCAGCGCGGAGCTGGAGTCGCGCGCCGCCAGTGCGGCGACTGCGGTCGCGCTCGCCGAGGCTTCGGCGCTGTTGGCGGTCTGGCCCGAGGCGCTGGACCTCGGCGACGCAGCGGACGCGCTGTCCCGGGTGCTCGCGTCGGTCGTGGAGTGGCGGCAGGTCGAGAAGGTACACGACGAGCTCAGCGCGAGGCTCCCCGACCTGGACCAGGCGGCGCGCGGCGCAGAGACGGAGCAGGCAGCGGCTCGTGGGCACCTGGAGGAGGGGGAGATCGAGCTGGCGCGGGTGACTGGCGTGCAGTCCGCCAGCCTCGCGGAGCGCGCGGCCGTACTCTCGGGCCGCCCGGTGGACGACGTCGAGCAGGAGCTCCAGGCTGCGGTCGACGAGGCGGAGCAGCTCGCCGGCGAGGCGGAGGCGCTGCGTGCGGCAGCGTCGGCGACGGCCGGCACGGCCGCTGTGGAGACCGATTCCGCCAGGCAGCACGCGGCCCGGTGCGCCGCGGAGGCGGTCTCGGCCGCAGCGGCGCTGGCGGGTGCGCTCACGAGCGCGGGGTGGACCCGCGAGGAGCTCGAAGCCCGTCTGATGGATCACGCCGCCCGGGAGCAGACCCGGCGTGCGGTCCTCCAGACGAGCGACGCGCTCCACCGCGCGGAGGATGCGAGCGAGGCGGCCGAGGCGGAGGTGCTGGCGCTGGTGTTGCCCGAGGGCTTCGATCCCTCCACGCTCGATGAACGCACCGCCGCGGCTGAGGCGACGATCTCGCGCGCCGACGACGCCCGAACGGAGGCGCTCGCCGACGTCACGAGACGCCGCGACGAGGGGGAACGTCAACGGGCCGCCGTGGCGGAGAAGGAGCGGCTCGACGGCCTCGCGCAACCCTGGACGCTGCTCCGGGGCCTCATCGGGGGGGACAAGTTCCGAAGGCTCGCGCAGTCGCGCAGCGTCGACGCCCTTGTGGAGCTCGCCAATGACCAGCTCGCCGTGTTCGCCCGGCGCTACACGCTGCAGCGCCACCCCGAGTCGGACATGGACCTGCGGGTGTGCGACGAGGAGAGCGGCGACGAGCTCCGCGGCACGGAGAGCCTCTCGGGTGGCGAGACCTTCCTCGTGTCCCTCGCGCTCGCGCTTGCGCTCGGCCGCCTGTCGTCACGGTCGGTGAACGTGCAGACGCTGTTCATCGACGAGGGGTTCGGCTCGCTCGACAGCGAGACCGTGGAGCCCGTGGTCGACGCGCTCCGCAAGATCAGCGCCGGCGGAACCCAGATCGGGGTGATCTCCCATGTGCCGGTGATCGCGGAACGTGTCGACGCGATCGTGACCGTGCAGAAGCAGAGCGAGACCAGCACGCTGCGGGTGTCACGTGCATAGCCGGCGTTCACAGTCCCCCGGTGGGGTGTCGGGATGAGCGCCATCGGGCAGCGCGTCGTGTACCAGGGCGATGGCCTGGCCTGGCTGCGGGAGCACCCGCTGGGGCCTGAACATGCGGTCGTCACGTCGTTGCCCGACGTTTCGGAGCTCCCCCGGCTCGGGTTCGGGGGCTGGCGCGACTGGTTCGTGGCGACGGCGGAGCTGGTGTGCCAGCGCGTCGCGCCCGAATCCGTGGCCATCTTCTACCAGACGGACATCAAGCACGAGGGGCGCTGGGTGGACAAGGCGTACCTCGTCTCCCGCGGCGCCGAGGCTGCCGGCTCCTCGCTGCTGTGGCACAAGGTGGTGTGCAGGATCGCGCCTGGCCAGTGCACGTTCGGCCGGCCCGCATTCGCCCATCTGCTCTGCTTCAGCTCGGCGCTCCGGCTCACCCCCGCGCAATCCTCTGCCGACGTGCTGCCCAGCCTGGGGGAGATGCCCTGGCCCCGCGCGATGGGCACGGCCGCCTGTGAGGCCGTGTGCACGTTCCTGCTCCACCACACCGCCTGTCGCGTGGTCGTCGACCCGTTCTGTGGCCACGGGACGGCCCTCGCGGTGGCCAACGCGCGCGGATTGGACGCCATCGGGGTGGAGCTCTCGGCGAAGCGCGCGGAGCGTGCACGACTGCTCTTATGGCCACCTGCACCTGCGAGCGGCGCGGCGCGCGCGGGATCCCGCACAGACGGAACCTGACCGGGGGCGGTGCCCGCTCAGCCCGACACCGGGGAGCCCTCCCCGCTCCCCGGCGGTCGGAGAGGGCGCGCCGGCCAGTTGCCCACGACCGCCCCGCCGATGATGAGTCCGCCGGCCGCAAACGCAAGGGGAGTGATCCTCCCCGCGCCGGTCGCTGCCAGAAGGAGCGTGGAGAGGAGGGGCGTGAGGTAGGCCAGGGTGCCGATGGTGCGCGGATCTCCATCCTTGAGCGCCCGGTCCCACAGGTAGAACGCCGCTCCCATGGGCCCGAGCCCGATGAAGAGCAGCACCGGCACCTCCGCTGCGGCCGGGCGCCAGGCCGGTTCGAGGAGCGCATGGCAGGCCAGCGAGAGGCCGCCGGAGACGAGGCAGGAGATCGACACCGTGGAGGTGGGGACGTGCCCCAGCCGCTTGGTCAGGAGCGAGAAGGTCGACCAGATGAGGGCAGCGAGCGCGGCCAGCAGGAAGCCGGCCAGCCCCTCTGCAGGAACGGCGAGCCGTCCGCCGCTGACGAGCAGGGCCGCGCCAGCGAACCCGGAGAGCGCACCGAGGACGTGGCGCACCTGAAGCGTGGGCCCGCGGACCAGCACCGGGGACAGGACAACGATGAGCAGGGGCCACAGGTAATTGACCAGGTTCGCCTCCACCGGCGGCGCCAGCCGCAGCGCGAGGAACAGGCACAGGTGGTAGGCGAAGAGCCCGTACACGCCGAGCAGGAGCGCCGCGGGGCGGGCCGCGCGAAGCCCTGCGGGGCGAAGCCCGGCCAGGCCGCCGAGCCCCAGGGCTACGCCGACGAGGGCGAACGGGGGCACCTGCGCCAGCCGGGTGGCGAGCGCGGCAAGCGAGGCCCACAGGGCGATGGCCCCGAGCGCCAGCCACGTGGCGCGGCGGCCGTGGGTGGCGGTGTCGTGGCGTGGCATCTTCAGGGTGTGCCCCCGCCGTGATTCGAACACGGAACCCTCAGCTTCGAAGGCTGATGCTCTATCCAGTTGAGCTACGGAGACGCGCCGCTCCGCTATTCCGCGAGGGGCCCCGGTGCACGAGTCCAGGAGGGGGCTGTGCGGCGTTCCGCGGCCTCCGGGGAAGCCGATCCTGGGGAGCGAGCCGCCCAAAAAGATCCGGAGGACCAGCGTCCCGGCAAACCCAGGTCGGGTTAAGCGCGGCCGGCCGGAGTTCCCATGCGCCTCAAGTCTGATGCCCTCGATTACCACAGCAGCGGCCGTCCGGGGAAGATCGAGATCGTCCCCACCAAGCCGCTCCTGACCCAGCGCGACCTCGCGCTCTGCTACACCCCCGGGGTCGCAGAGCCCTGCCTCGCGATCCACGCCCGCCCCGACGACGTGTACAAGTACACCGCCAAGGGCAACCTCGTGGCGGTGGTCACGAACGGCACCGCTGTGCTGGGGCTCGGCAACATCGGGCCCATGGCCGGAAAGCCGGTCATGGAAGGCAAGTCGAACCTGTTCAAGAAGTTTGCAGACATCGACAGCATCGACATCGAACTGGATGCGAAGACCCCCGAGGAGGTCATCGCCGCCGTGAAGGCCATCGCGCCGACGTTCGGCGGGATCAACCTCGAGGACATCAAGTCCCCCGACTGCTTCTACATCGAGCGTACGCTACAGGCCATGCTCGACATCCCCGTTTTCCACGACGATCAGCACGGCACCGCGATCATCGCGACCGCCGGCCTGCTCAATGCGTTGGAGGTCACCGAGCGTGACATCGCCACGACGCGGGTCGTGTTCTCGGGCGCGGGTGCTGCGGCCATCGCCACCGCCAACCTGCTCGTGTCCATCGGCATCCTCCGGGAGAACATCTGGATGTGCGACAGCGCGGGCCTGATCTACAAGGGCCGCAAGGAGCACACCTTCCCCGAGAAGATGGAGTACGCCCAGGGCGAGGAGCACAAGACCCTCGCCGAGGCGCTCGTCGGTGCGGACGTTTTCATCGGACTCTCGGTCGCCGGCGTGCTCAAGCCCGAGATGCTGCTCCAGATGCGGCCGAAGCCGATCATCTTCGCGATGGCCAACCCCGATCCCGAGATCGAGTACGACGCCGCCCGCAAGGCCGTGCCCGACGCGATCATCGCCACTGGCCGCTCGGACTACCCGAACCAGGTCAACAACGTGCTCGGGTTCCCGTTCCTGTTCCGCGGCGCGCTCGACTGCCGTGCGCGGGCGATCAACGAGGCGATGAAGGTCGCCGCGGTCCGCGCGATCGCCGCCCTGGCCCGCGAGGATGTGCCCGACTCCGTGCTCGCAGCGTATGACCTCGATCACCTGCAATTCGGCCCCGACTACATCATCCCCAAGCCGTTCGACCCGCGCGTGCTGCTTTGGGTCGCGCCCGCCGTCGCGCAGGCCGCTGCCGAGTCCGGCGTCGCCCGCGAGCCCATCGCGGACATCCGCGGCTACAAGGAGCGCCTGGAGCGCAGCCTCGAGCGGTCGAAGGAGATCCTGCGGCCGATGATGAATCGGGCGCGGCTCAACCCGAAGCGGATCGTGTTCCCCGAGGGCGCCAACCCCCGCGTGCTGCGCGCCGCGCAGATCCTCGTGGACGAGGGCATCTGCAAGCCCATCGTGGTGGGCGATGAGTGGAAGATCCTCAACCGGGCCGAAAAGCAGAACGTGAACCTCACGGGCGTCGAGCTCGTGGAGATGCGGGAGAACGAGCGGTTCGACCGCTATGCCACCGAGCTCTGGAAGCTGCGCCGCCGGAAGGGCATGACCCACCACGCGGCCCGCGCCGCGCTGCGCCGTCCCACCGAGTACGCCGCGATGATGGTCCGGATGGGCGATGCCGACGCGATGTGCGGCGGGCTCGACTCCACCTACGCCGACACCGCCCGGCCCACGCTCCAGATCATCGGCACCGATCCCCGCTCGAAGTGTGTGAGCGGCGCCTATGTGATGCTGTTCAAGGGGCGCCGCATGTTCTTCGGCGACTGCACCGTGAACGTGAACCCCGACGCGGAGACGCTCGCGGGCATCGCGATGAACACGGCCAGGTTGGCCGAGAGCATGGGGTACACCCCGCGAGTAGCGATGCTCTCCTACTCCGACTTCGGCTCGCACCGCGACGACCCCAACGTGAGCAAGATCCCGCGTGCGATCGAGCTGGTGCGGGAGCAGTGGCCAACCCTGGTGATCGACGGGGAGATGCAGGCCGACTCGGCTGTGAACTCCGAGATGGCAGCCGAGGACTTCGCGTTCTCCGCGATCCAGGGCGACGCGAACGTGCTCATCTTCCCGGATCTCGCGGCAGGCAACATCTGCTACAAGTTGCTCCGGGAGCTGGGCGGCGCGACCACCATCGGACCGGTGCTCATGGGCACCGCCAAGCCGGTGAGCGTGCTGGCGCTCGGTTCGACCGTCTCCGACATCGTGAACATGGCGGCGATCACTGCAAACCAGGCGCTGAACCTTTCGAAGCAGGAAGGCTGAGGTGGCGCGCACGGACCCCGGGCTGGCGGCGGTGGTCGACAGGTCCGGTGACCCCGCCATGGTCGCGTGGGCGCACGACGGGGTCGGGGAGCTCGCTGGCCTCGCCAACGTGGATGTCGCGGTCGCAGCGGCGGTAGCCCTGCGCAACGTCGCGGCGCTCCAGGCCGCGGCGGAGCGGGGTCCGAAGGTCACGCGGAAGGCCGCAGCGGCCGGATTGCACAGACTGCGTTCCGCGGGCGTCTCGATTCCGAGCGCGCCGGCCGAGGCCCGCGCCTTCACGCTCGAGAAGGAGCACGTCGAGGTCATGATGCGCGCCTACGTGGGCGTGCCGGACGACAACGGGGACCTCGAGGTGATGCTGACCATCGCCAACGAGCAGGGATCCTGTGTCGTGGGCGTCGTGCTGGGCGGGCGGTCCAGTCTCCGCGATGTGCAGATCTCCTTCGTGAACCGGTCCGGCATCCGGGAGGTGTGGAAGGCCGCGGAGAAGTATCGGCGGGCCGAGGTGCCTTTCGTGGCCGCGCTGCACTACGCCGAGCGCTTCGCCAGCCACCACGAGGACTGGCGACACTTCGTCAGGTTGCTGCCCGAGGGCCTGATCGCTTCTGCACGATTGCTCGATCCCGTGGGCCGTCGGCTGGAGGGGCAGCCCGCGGAGCCTGCGAGCCTGGTGCGTTGGATGCCCAACCCCGACCTCCTCGAGGAGAAGCCGCTCAGCCAGGCCCTGATGCCCTTGATGGAGGCCGTGGCCTCGCCGCTCTACCCGGATGACGAATCGCGGCGCGCCGCGATGGACGCCATCATGAACGGGGCGGCGGACGCCGCGCTCACCGACACTGCGCGCCTCGCCCTTGCAAAGTACCTGGAACTCACCCGCGAGTTCCTGTGGCTGGCGGGCTGGGACAGGCACCACGCCATGTTCGGGGAGATCCTCGCGGAGGTGGCCTCGGGCGCGAAGGGCAGCGAGATCGGTTCTGTATCGGCTTGCGTCAAGTTGTTTCTTGCGCAGTCGGTGATGAGCGCGATGAACGGGGAAGAGGGCGAGGCCCAGGAGTAGGTCAGCCGACTTGCGGGCCGACCGAGCTCCACTTCTTCGCTCTCAACCTGCGGTGCCGGCGCGAAAACAGCGTGCGGACGACCGCGCCCACCAGGAAGTCGGGCATCCACCACCGGGTCTCCCAGGCCAGCCGGTCGGTGACAGTCGTGCCCCCGCTGCTCACGGGCTCGACGCTGCGGTGGTGCTGCCAGCGTTCGATGCTGCCCATCTCCGACCGCTCGGTGAAGCTGCGGCCGGGCTCCACGCGCACGATCCGCAGCTGGTCGTACTCGAACGGGATCACGCCGACGAACACGAGCCAGGCCCGACCGAGGTGGTTGGGCACCGGGATCCGTCCGGAGAGCACGGCCCGGAGCTCCCGATCGCTCTTTCCCGCAGGCAGGGTCATGCGCACCCAGGGGGCGAGCTCCTGGGTGATGCCGGCGTGCGAGGTGGCGTGCTCCCACACCTGATCCGGGGGCCCGTCCACCCAGGAATTGATCTCGAAGGAGCCCAATTATAGCTCCGTGAGGGACAGCGCGCCGTCGAGGACCCACACGACGCTGTCCAGGTGCGCGTCCGGCATGCCGTAGAGGGCGATCTCGGATGCCGTGGCCCCGTACTCCCACGCGCGCTGCCAGGCCGGGAGCTCGAGGTAGTGCAGCGCGGGGGCGTCACAGCCGGCCGCGCGAAGCTCGGCGGGCCGACTGACGCGCACGCGGTAGACCCCGCCTTTGTCGTAGACCACGCGGACGGCGGGGTCGGCGCCGGGAGCGCCACCGAAGAGCCCCAGCGGCGTTCCGGGCGGGGGCAGGAAGCTGTCGGACGCCGCGTCGGACGTGAACGGCCTCCCCAGCTTCGCGCGAGCCTGGGCTCGGGACGCTCCATGCTGTGGCAGGCAGGGGTTCTTCGACAGCAGGAGCTCGCCCTCCCGACCAGCGGGCTCCGCCTGCAGCACCCGAACGACTGCGGCCAGGGGCGTGGAGACCAGCGCGTCGTCCCAGAAGCGCGGCGTGAGGCGGGCCACGAGGTCGCGCGTCGCTCGGTCCGCGATCAGCGCCAGGAGATCAGGGGGCAACCAGGCGCGGACCACGGCTTCGAGTGGCTGCACGCTGGCGCTTGTGGGTCGAGGGGACTGCTGAAGGGCGATGGCGGCGTCGGTGCCGGCGTCCTCGTCGCGGAACGCGCGGGCCAGCGCCCACTGCAGGGCCAGACCGCGCGGGGAGGCATCGAGGAGCGCGGCCGTCAGGCGCGGGGTCGATTCGACCGCGTCGATCGCAGGCACCCCCGATGTATCGATCTGGAACGGATCCGCCTTCCGGGAGAGCAGCAGCGAGACGACTTCCTCGTGCCCGCCCTCGATCGCGTAGACCAGCGCCGGCGCCGTGGAGGCTCGGCCGGGTTGGAGGAAGCCCGTCCTTCCGGTGGGCTCGGCCGGGGGCACGAAGTCTGGGTCGGCCCCGTGGGCCAGGAGCCATCCGGCAGCATCGAGTCGGCCTGCCTTCGCTGCCAGGTCGAGCAGCGTGCGCGGGTCGGGCTCGTGACACAGCGTAGCGTCGGGAATTGTCGACACGCGGGCGAGCATGGCGATGTCTCCGTGCGACGCTGCAGCGCAAGATGGATCGGCGGCGCCATCCTTGAGCACCTCTTCCAACAGGGACGGCGCCTCCCCGTCGGCTCGGTCGTCGACGATCAGCGCCTTCGCGGCGTCCACCGCGCTGGCGCCCCGGGTCCGCAGCCACCGGTAGTTCGCCGCAGCGGCAGGGTCCTCCCGGTGGGTGCTCAGGTAGACGCTGATCGCTGCGCCGGGTCTGGGCCGGTTCGGATCCGCGCCCGCGCCGAGCAGGGCTTCTAGCACCGGGCGGCTGGGCGTGGGCGCGGAGAGCGCGCAGCTCAGCGCGTGGTAGTAGGCAAAGTGCGGGGCGGGCGCGTCGCTGACGGGAACGACCCCCGCGTTCAAGACGCCCGCCATGAACACCCAGAACTTGTCCTCGGACCCCCGAGATGCGTCGATCGGTACCTTGCCGGAGGCGTTCACGTCCGCCCCCTGGCGAATCCAGGCCTTCGTGGCAGCAAGATCCCCTGCCGCTGCCGCCTTGCAGAGATCGAGCTCCGGGGTGGTCGTGGCCCAGGCGATGCGCGTGTAGAGCAGCAGCGTAGTCAGCACGTCAGCGCCCAGCGGCTCGCCGAACGCGACGTGATACATCTGGATGTATCACAAGGCCGTCCCGAACCAGATCCCGCCGCTCGGTGACGAGCGCGTCCAGTGTGTCGGGTAGGGTCAGCAGCTCCTGGCTGGTGAGCTCCAGCGGCTCGCGGAGCCATTGGCGGAGGCCAGCGAGCAGCACCCCGAGGCGGTCCCCTTCGGGGATCCGGCGCGGCGGCTCCTGGACCGTGAGCCCGGTACCGTCCGAGCGCACCATCCGGACGCCATCGTGCAGGAGGAGCGACCAGCGGAGGCGGTATTCACGGTAGACCGCGGCGTACGCGAGCTTTCCGCCGTCCGAGAACACCACCACGAGCCCTGCACCGAGCCCCCGGGCGACCTGTTCGGCGGGGTGGAGGGGCAGGGGGGAGCCGGTGAGCACACGCCCGCGCAGCTCGTCGAGCACCGCCGGCCGGAAGAGCCGCCCAGCCGGAGTCTCGAAGCTGGCAGTCCAGCACACCGCCTCTGGAGCATTCGCCCAGACCTCGCACGGCCGCCAGCTCGCCACCCCCGCTCGGAGCCAGGCACGCTTGTCGAGATCGACGCTGGCGAGCTGGGTGAGCTCGCAGATGCGGTCGAAGTCGATCTCGTCGCGGGTATGGATCTGGGCGAGCTCGCTCATTCTAGCTCTGGGGGTCGCGAGGCGCCCCCGAGGCCGCTGACGCGTCGCTGCGGCGGGTCCGCGTGGTTGCAGGCGTGCTCTGGGGGTCGCGAGGCGCCCCCGAGGCCGCTGACGCGTCGCTGCGGCGGGTTTGCGGTGTGGAGCTGAGGTCGGTTGCGAGCGAGAGCCATCATGAAGATGGTACCCCCGGTTCGCGGATCTCGTCCATGTGGCGGAACGTTTCGGTGTGCGGGTCCCAGATGGACAGGTACCCGGCGCGCAGGTCGTACACCCACCCGTGGAGCTGGAGGACACCGCGCTCGAGCCGGTCGTGCACGGAGGGGTAGGTCGCGAGGTTGGCCATCTGCTCCTCCACGTTCTCCTCCACGGCCCGGTCCACGGCCTCGCCGCCGGTGAGCCCCAGCCGGCCAGCGCGCACGGTCGCTGGAGCTGCGTGCATCAGCCACTCCGAGAGGTTCGGGCAATCTGCGGGTACATGGGCCTCGACGAGCGCCCGCACGCCCCCGCACCCGTAGTGCCCGCACACTACGATGTGCTCGACGTTGAGCACGCCCAGCGCGTATTCGATCGCCGCGCCCACGCTGTCGTCGCCGAGTGACCGCACCTCGTCTGCCGGGGGCACGATGTTCGCGACGTTGCGCACCACGAAGAGCTCGCCAGGGGAGCTGCTCGTGAGCAGCTCGGGCACCACGCGGCTGTCGGAGCAGCCGATGAACAGCGCCCCAGGGGACTGGCCCTGGCTGGCGAGGCGTTCGAGGAAGTCCCGGGCGCCTGCCACATACTCCTTGCGGAAACTCTTGTTGCCCCGGATCAGCTTGTCGATGTTCATCCGCCACCGGCTTTGGGTCGAGGAGCGGCGTCGAGCTCGGACTGGGTGGTGATCGCGGGGTAGTCACACATCGGCAGGTTCACGCGGACGTTCCCGAGATCCCCGGTCACCACGACGCCGTAGAATTGCCAGGCGGAGAGGGCCTCGAGGACCCGCGGCTTCACGTCCACTTCCCCGCTCCTCCAGCTCGTTCGGAGCACGGTGCCGTGAGTGTCCAGATCCACGTCGACACTGCAGCTGTCCACGGGCTTCACGCCGTTCTGGAACACCGGGGTGTACAGGTGATGCACCCACACCTCGGGTTCGTGCGTCCCGGGCGGGAGCTCCCGGGTGGTGCCGTCGTCGTTCTTGAGCACCACGTGGTTTACGCGAACGCGCTCGGCATCCTCCTGCTGGACGTAGAATGGGGCAGGAAACACCGCCTGGACGTCGCCCTGCCCCGGGCGCGGTTGCCACTTCCACTGCCCGACGGTCGCCTCGGCCTCGGCCTTCCCGCCGGCCGGGCAGCGTTCGGCCCGCACCTGCTTCGGGGTGCCGTCCTCTGCGACGAGCACGCGCACGTTGCAGGTGTACTGGCCCGGCGGGTACTCGGCGAAGCTCGCGCCGGCGGTGGGATTGCTCCCACCAGAAGCCGGGATCTTGGACCAGTGCACTGCCGGCACGCCGGGGAAGGGGGCTCCGTCGTCGTCCGGCGGAACGGGGTCGGGTACGACGATCGCCTCGTAGACCACGGGGTCGTCCGCACGGGGGACGACCACGAACTGATCACGCGGCACCGGCGCGTACCACAGGAGTGAGAACCGGAGCCACGGGTAGATCGGAGACCGCCCGATCCGCGGGATGAGCCCGAGCGAGGTGTTCGTGTCGGGATCGGAGAACACGGTGGCGATGCCGATGTCGCCGCCGATGGAGAGGCCCGGGGTGGGCGTCATGAGCTCACCGCGAAAGCCCCCGTAGAGCCCGCTCTGGCCGGAGGTGTCGCCGTAGAAGCCGATCGCACCGCCGAAGATGCCGCGGTGCTCGAAGTACTGGCGGGGCGAGCTGAACGCGACGTCCCCGTGGAACGTCGGATCGGTGGACTGGTAGCTGCCGCCGTCCCGGAGGTTCTGATCGAACCCCACCCCGCCGGAGAAGCTCACCATCTCGCCAAGGTGAATACGTCCGTCGAAGCTTGCGATTCCCTCTCCACCGGCGGAGGCGACCACGCCCACGAAGCCGACGACGTGCTTGCGGGGCAGCAGCGTCTTGACCTCGAACTCGGTGGTGTAGGGCAGCTCCGAGGCGATCGGGCGGCCATCCTGGAGCGCCGGCTCGAACTCCCATGCGAGGATCGCGGCCGAGAGGGCCCAGAGCGACTCCTGGTCACATGTGACGGGCAGCACGTCCGTGACTTTTCCCTTCGCGTCCAGCTCGATCTTCACGGAGCACTCGTACTTGCCCGCCGCGACCGACCGGTACTTCTGCGGCATCAGCGGGTCGGTCGTGACGTGGACGGCTGGCGGGACGTACCCGGGACCGCCTGTGCGCGCCGCCGCGGGAGCATCGGGCTCGGGGGGAGGCACCTTGACGGGGATGAACTCCGGCAGGCTGAGTGCGCCGCCCAGCGCGCCGTCGTCAGCGAAGGCCGGCCCGGCGAAGATGCCGCTTGGAGCAAGCACAACGAGGGGCAGGAGACAAAGGGGGGCACGCGTGCGTTGAGGCGACATCGCCCCGGGCTTATCCCGCCGTCGGCTCGACGGTGCCGATGAGGAGCGGCACCCGTGCGGGTGCGACCTCCGAGACCGCGAACGCGAGAAGAAGCTCCCGACGGGCCTCGTCCACGGCCCGGTCCCTGTGCCAGAGCGTCGCGAGCGGTTCGCCGCGGGACACGTGATCGCCGACCTTGTGGTGCACCATCACGCCGACTGCAGGGTCCACCGGGTCCTCCGCGCGCAGTCGCCCGGCACCGGCTACGAATGCGGCGCGGCCGATGTTCCAGGCGTCACAACGTGTCACGAATCCGTCGCTCTCGGCCCGTAGCTCCCAGCGTTTCGTCTCTGCCGTCAGGCGGGTGAGGTCGCCACCCTGGGCCCGTGCCATCCGTGCGAACCGCTCGAATGCGGCCCCGCTGTCGAGCACCCGCTCGGCGTCGGGGTGGTCACACAGCGCAAGGGTGAGGGCGCGCAGGTCCGCGGGGCCCCGGCCCTGCAGGCAGTCGACCGCCTCCATGACCTCGATGGCGTTGCCGCAGGCTTCCCCCGTCGGCTGGCTCATGTCGGTGAGCAGGGCCCGGGTGGACACGCCCGACCCGTTCCCCACGCGCACCATGGCCTCGGCGAGCGTTCGCGCGTCCCCGACCGTCTTCATGAACGCGCCTGTCCCGACCTTCACGTCCAGCACCAGGCGATCGAGCCCCTCTGCGAGCTTCTTCGACAGGATCGAGGCGACGATCAGCGGGATGCACTCCACGGTCTGCGTCTCGTTCCGGAGCGCGTAGAGGATGCGGTCGGCCGGAGCCAGGGCGGCGGTCTGCCCTGAGATGAAGCACCCCACCTCGCGCAGGACGCGGTGCAGCGCCTCGTCGTCCAGGTCGCACCGGTACCCGGGGATGGCCTCGAGCTTGTCGAGCGTTCCACCCGTGTGTCCCAGCCCGCGGCCGGAGATCATCGGCACGCGGATGCCGAGCTCCGCCCAGAGCGGCGCGAGCACCAGGGAGACCTTGTCACCCACGCCCCCGGTGGAGTGCTTGTCGACGAAGGGGCCGTCGATCCCCGGCCAGGAGAGCTTCGGGCCGGAGTCGGTCATCGCGCGGGTGAGCGCGATCGACTCGGCGTCGTTCATGCCCCGGATGAAGATGCAGGCGAGCAGCGAAGCCGCCTGCGGGCGGCTCACGGAGCCGCTCACGACTCCGGCGACGAAGGAGTCGATCTGCGAGGTGGAGAGAGCATGGCCGTCGCGCTTGGTGCGGAGGATCTGGTCAATCACGAGGTTCTTCCATTGGAGATGCCGAGCCATCGCCGGCCGATCTCGGCGCATTTCGCCAGGGTTGGCAGGGTGCCGAGGTCGCCGCCGGCGACACCAGGGACGTAGGCGAGCAGCGGGACGTACTCGCGGGTATGGTCGGAGCCACGATGCGTGGGGTCGTTCCCATGGTCGGCCGTGAGCAGCAGGAGGTCGTCCGGGCCCAGCCGGGCGAGCAGCTCAGGCACGCGCTCGTCGAACGCCATCAGGGCCCGGGCGTACCCGCCGGGGTCGCGGCGATGGCCGTAGAGCATGTCGAAGTCGACGAGGTTCGCGAAGATCAGGCCGGACTCCTGCACGTCCAGCTGGTGGAGCAGCGCTTCGGTGATCGCGGCGTTTCCGCTCGCCTTCACGGCGATGCTGAATCCCCGGCCGCCGAAGATGTCCTTGACCTTGCCGATCGACGAGGTGGGCAGGCCTGCGGCGAGCACCTCGTCCACGAAGGTGGCCCGGGGCGGCAACTGGGCAAAGTCACGACGATTGCCGGTGCGGGTCCAGCCCGAGGCGGCATCGCCGAGGAACGGCCGCGCGATCACGCGCGCAACGCCCAGGGGAGCGACGAGCTCGAACGCCAGCTCACAGATCCGGTTCAACTCCGCGGGCGGGATGACCGCTTCGTGGGCGGCCACCTGGAACACGCTGTCGGAGCTCGTGTAGACGATGGGTTTTCCGGTCCGGACGTGCTCGGCTGCGAGCTCGTCCAGGATGACGGTGCCAGAGCCTGCGTAGTTTCCGAGCCAGCCCGGGCCCTCCCCGGGGCCGATCTTCCGGGACCACGCCTGCAGGAGTTCGGTCGGGAACCCGTCCGGGAACTCGGTGAACCGGTGGTCCACGCGGACGCCCGCGATCTCCCAGTGGCCCGCGATGGTGTCCTTGCCGTTCCCGGCGATCGCCATCTTTCCGTAGCGCGCGGTCGGGCTCGGGACCGGAGCGACCCCGGGCACGGGCCGGATGTTCGCGAGGCCCAGCGCCTGGAGGTTGGGGATGACGAGCGGCGTGTGCATGGCGACGTGCCCGAGCGTGTCCGAGCCTGCATCGCCCCACTCGGCGGCGTCGGGCATCTCGCCCATGCCGAGCGAGTCGAGCACGACCAGCGTTACGCGTCGGGCCATCAGTAGCTGCCTGTGGCCTTTCCGCCCGTGACGATCGCGACCGACGCCGAGGCGCCGAGGCGGTTCGCGCCCGCGGCGACCATCTTCCGCGCGTCGTCCGCCGTGCGCACCCCGCCGGAGGCCTTCACGCCCATGTCGGGCCCCACGACTGCGCGCATCAGCGCGATGTCCTCGGCCGTCGCCCCGCCGCCCGAGAAGCCGGTGCTCGTCTTCACGAACGCGGCGCCGGCCGCCTTCGACAGTGCGCAGGCAGCAATCTTCTGTTCGCGGGTGAGCAGGTGCGTCTCGAGGATGACCTTCACCGGGCGACCCTGCGCGGCCTCGACCACCGCGTGGATGTCGTCGTACACCGCGTCGTGGTCCCCGCCCTTGAGGAGCCCCAGGTTGATGACCATGTCGATCTCGGCGGCCCCGTTCTGGATGGCCTCCCGGGTCTCTGCGGCCTTGGCGCGCGAGGTGGCGGCGCCCAGCGGGAAGCCCACCACGCAGATGGTCATCACGCCGGAGCCCTTGAGAAGCTCGACCGCGAGCGTGACCCACGTCGTGTTGATGCAGACGCTCGCAAAGCGATGGGTGCGCGCCTCCTCACAGAGCTTCACGAGCTCTGCACGGGTGGCGTCGGGCTTGAGCAGCGTGTGATCGATCAGCCGAGCGATGCCCCCGGATGCCAGCGCTCCCACGGAGCCGTCCGTCCCGATGCGATCGGCGCCGTGAGACGCTTTCAGTGCGCTCTCGTCCTGCCAGGTGCCACGCACTTCGGGCAGCGGGGGCACTGCTTGCAGCTGCGCGGTGGTCTCGGCGCGTGCCAGTTCCTCGCGCACACGCGCGACGACGCGCTGCAGGAGCTCCGGGGGGATGTCAGCAGATTGAGCCATCCCACGAGCATAACCCGGCCCGAAGCCCGTCCCGGCACGGGCTCACCTGTGGTACACTCTGCGTTCATCCGGAACTTGCATGAAATCACGCTCGGCCCTCGTGTTGTCGTCGTCTGCCCTCTTCACCCTCGCCCTGGCGGGCTGCTCGATCGACAACAATCTCCACGGGAAGGACGACAACCACGGGGTGTTCGACTCCGGCGACTCTGGCGGCCCGCCGATCGACACAGGCGACACTCCGACCACAGACGAGGAGTGCAACGGCGTGGATGACGACGGCGACGGGCTCGTGGACGAGGGGTTCCCCGACGCCGACGGCAATGGGCGGGTCGATTGTCTCGACGGATCCTGCCCGGCCCTGCACGCAGGTGCCGCGGGTGCCGTGGCGATCACGGAGGAATGCCAGGGTACCTCGGGCGGGGGCGGCGCCACCGTGCCCGACCCCTGGAACGTGAAGATCAAGTGGCAGGTCCGGTCGCCCTCCGCCTACCCTGCGAACACCAACTCCTACGTCCAGCCGATCATCGGCAACCTCAACGACGACAACGGCGACGGTGTGGTGGACGAGGACGACACCCCCGAGGTGATCGTGAACACGCACGGCACGCAGGGCGTGGTGTTGGTGCTCGACGGGGCGACCGGCGCCGAGGAGTGGACGTACGCGGGAACGGCCATCGGCGCCGGCATCATCACGGCGGACATCGACAACGACGGGCTCCCGGACGTGCTCACCTACAACGCCTCCGGCCGGCCGATCGCCCTCTCGGGCACGGGCAGGCTCCTCTGGACGGCGGCCCGCTCGCCGACCGAGTCGGGCTACGCGCAGATCAGCGTCGCCGACCTCGACGAAGACGGTGTTCCCGAGGTGATCGCCGACGATCTGATCCTCGACGGTCCTTCGGGCGCGGTGCTGTTCAGCCTCAACTCCCCGGCCAGCAACCCCTACCGCATGGCCGCGATCGCCGACGTGGACAACGACGGCGACCAGGAGATGTTCATCGGCGGCAAGGCCTACAACTCCGACGGCACGCTGCTCTGGAACAGCGGGCAGGTCGGGACCTACGGCTTCTGGCCGGTGATCGTGCAGGCAGACTCCGACGATGCCGCGGAGATCGGCTGGGTCGGGGCCAAGTGGTCACTCTACGAGCCGGATGGCACGCAGATCTTCCAGCGCACCTACGGCACCTCCGCCCAGCCCGGCCCGCCCTGCGTGGGGGACTTCGACGGCGACGGACAGGCCGAGGTTGCCTGGGGCGCCTACCAGACCTTCGTGATGTACGAGCTCGACGGCACGCCCGACTGGTCCGTCCCGATGAACGACACCTCGGGGCTCGCCGGTTGTTCCGGTTACGACGTGAACAACGACGGCGCCCTCGAGATCCTCTTCGCAGATCAGACCACGTTCAAGATCTTCGACGGTGCCACCGGCGCCACGCTGTACTCCAACCCGAACCACCGTTCCGGCACCTTGTTCGAGTACCCGACCGTGGCGGACGTCGATCATGACGGGCACGCCGAGATCCTCATCACGTCGAACTACTGGTCCGGTTCGTGGGGCGTGGTGACGGCGTTCGAGAACAACGGCACGGGATGGCCAGCGGCGGGCAGCACCTGGGCCGTGCATGACTTTGCCATCACCAACATCGATCCGGATGGGTCGGTGCCGGCCTCCCCCGACCCCTACTGGACCAAGTACAACGTGTACCGGGCGCGCGTGGCGGCGGACGATCCGGCGACCCCGGATCTCGTCGCGAACATCACCGACGTGTGCGTTTCGGACTGCATCTACGGGCCCATCGCGCTCTCGGTGCAGGTCGGAAACGTCGGAGCCTCCGACGTGGACGCCGGCTACACCCTGTCCCTCTACGCGAACGACAACGCGGGCCCCCGCCTCATCGCGACGCGTAGGCTTCCCGCGATCGTCGCCGGGACGCAGCTCGACGGCATCGAGTTCGACCTCACGCCTGGAGACGTCGGGGAGCTCGGCTTCCTGGCCAGCGTCGACGACGACGGCACGGGGGTGGGGTCGCTCTCGGAGTGCGACGAGACCAACAACCAGGACCCGTACCTGGATGCCGCCTGTCCGTGAGGTGAGGTAGCCGTGGGCCCTACGGCAGGCTGTGACGGGGCGCGCTCGAGCGCGGCCCCTGCGTTCGGCCTGGGGTGTGACTCCAGCCCACCGGGGGCATGGGGACGAGCCGCACGTCAGAACGGGCGGCGTCCAACACGCGCTCCGAGAAGTTGACGGTCGGGAGGAGGTTGTACGTGCGGGCGAGCAGCTCCGGGTCGTGCAGCGCGCTTCGCAGGGCGTGGAACCAGACCGGTACCTCCTGCAGGACGAGCGCGGCGAAGCTCCACGCGTCCCCCACCATCACGAGCGTGTTCGCGAGGGCGCCCTCCTGGATCAGCCCGGGCACCTCGGCGAGCGGAGGCGACTCACGGAACGCGGCGATGCGTGGCCACCCCCGCGCTGTTTTCGGAAGGATCCACCTCTGCCCGGCCTCGGGCCACGTGAGCTTCGCCCCGAGCAGGAGGAGCTCGAAGGGGTAGTGGCGCAGGTCGGCCATCGCGGCGGTGATGCAGCGAACGAAGCCATCGTCGTCGGCCACGTCGTCCTCCGCCGGTAGGACGACGATGCGTGCGTGCGGATCGTGCTCGAGGATGGACAGGATGGGCAGCAGGAGCGCCGGGACGGTGCCCCGATCCCGCGGCTGCTCGATGCGTCCCACGCGGGGCCAGTCGGCGAGGCACCGGTCCGTCTCCGCGCGCTGCTCGGCGGTGGTGACCACGACGATGCGCTCCGGGTCTACGATCCGGTCGGCGCGCATGAGCGTGTGCCGGAGCAGGTCTGCGCGGCCCCGGGAGCCTGGCACGCTATGCCCCCGGCCGCCGTTCCGTTCTCCATCCACGAGCACGATGACATGATCCATTCCGGCCTCCTGATGCGGGGTGGTGGAGCTACTCCATGGCCTCGATGTTCAACGGGATCCGGGAAGGGTGCCTCCACGCCGGCAGGGGACGCCACCCGCGGAATGCGGGGACGACGTGCAGGTGGTCGACCGACGGCACAAGGACATCGTTCACGAGGTCGGACGGACCCAGCCGCTCGAACGCCTCGGCGATGATCTCGGGGGTCCACACCACGCGCCGGAGAGCCCGGAACCACGCCGGCACGCGGTCGTGCACGAGGTTGGCGAGCGACCACGCCTGTGCCACGATGATCGAGGTGTCCACGTAGACTCCGTACCCCAGCCCCTCGTTGCTCTGTTCCTCGGTGTCCCGGATGCTGAGCACCCGGCGACGTGGGGTCAGCGGACCGCGGGGTTGCCCATCGTCCGAGGGCTCGGTGGCGATGAGGATCGTCTGGCCTGCTCCCTCGTCGCAGGCGATGAGCGCTGCCTCGATGGCCTCGCCCAGCGCGACGTCACTGGGTACGTCCAGGTCTGCCGGCAGGACCACCACCGTGGCGGAGAGGTCCCGGGCGAGCACCTGAAACAACCCGAGCAGCAGGTCCGGGGTGGTGCCACGATCCTCGGGGCGCCCCACCCTTGCGCCCGGTGCGCGCCAGAGCGCGGTCTCGGGCCCGACGGTGAGGATGTGCGAAGGCGCAACCACCTCACGGGCCAGACGCTCACATTGTGTGCTCAGCGAGCCGTTGTTTCGAAGGATGATGACCCACGTGTCCATGTTGATTCTCCGACATCAACCACAGCAAGCTGCATGCCAGAAGGTAAGCTGGCCAACCGCGTCGGTGGCCGCACGAACCCCTGTGTGGCTGTGCCCACGAGTTGTTGCAAGCCGCACGATGGGGTTTCGCCCCGTCTTGCTCACCAAAGCAGTGAAAGCAAGGAGTGCAGCGCGGGGGCGGCGCTCTCGAGACTGCGTGTCAGCGTTCCGCCCAGGAGCGTGGCCACGTCGATCGCGGCGATCGATGCGAGGCCGGAGAGGAGCCCGTACTCGATCGCGGTGGCGCCGGACTCGTTGTCGTGGAGGGACTGCAGGCGGAGGGTGATCCGCCCGTCGGCGTAGGTGACTGCGACCATGTCGGCGTTCACCCCCTCCGGCAGCCGGAGGGAGCGATACCACGTCCCCGAGGCGAACTCCGTGAGGTGGAACTCGGCGGGCTGTTCGCAGTCCTCGTCGCTCGCCCGGGCGTGGATCTCCAGCGTGCCTGGCGTGATCGTCAGGTAGAGGTGGACGTCGTCGGGTCTGATCCCTGGGAGAGCGACGTCGAGGATGAGCTCGCCCTCCCCGTTGTAGACGACCAGCTCGAGGCGTTCGAGGGCGTTCAGGCCCGCAGGGAAGAGCGGCGGGCGACCGGATTCCGGGGCGTTCATGTGTTCTGTCGTGGGCATGGGTCTCTCGTGCATGTGTTGACACCGGGAAACCCGGCGCTCTGCGGTGTGCCTTGCAACCTCCGTTCCAAAAGGCTGGTGGCGGTCCGGAGGGGGCTGGCGACATGAACGCCGAACGGGCGGCTGCCTCTCGGCAACCGCCCGCTGGCTGGGTCGTGTGATCCGGCTACGGGGTGGACGCGGTCGAGACGGTGTCGGCGACGGTGCCGAAGAGGGTGGAGAGGTTGTCGCCCAGGATCGTCAGCGCCGCGATGATGGCGATGGAGACCAGGCCGGCGATGAGGCCGTACTCGATGGCGGTGGCGCCCGACTCGTCATTCAGGAGGGTGGCGATCGAGTTGGAGCTTGCGGCGTTGATGTTGGACATGATTTGTTTCCTTATTGGAAATGTCACCGGGAAATTCCGGTGTTGCCGTCCATGCAGCAACTTTCGTTCCACAGCCCAGGTTGCCGTCCTCCCAGGGCGCATCGGCATGCTCTACGTGAATGTATGTTAGATAGAACGTTGTCTTATGCCGATCCTGCACCTGCCGGCGGCGAGCCGGACATGGACTGTGCGCTGGTGCACACTCGCCGGGGGGATTCCCACTCACGATGACGTTCCTGTGCTGCCCGAGCCCTCCCTCTGGCCCGTCCCGGCGCTGGCACGCTCGTTGCACTGACATCTTGCAGCGCCTTTGCGCCGGAGATCAAATGACCGAGCACGCACACCCAACCAATCGCTCCGCCCTGTTTGGAGCCCTTGCAGTGATCATCGCAGCCGCCACCGCAGGAGGCGCGTGGTGGGTGGTGAACAGCTACCAGCATGCGCTCGAGGTCGCACAGCGACCCGCCGAGACGAGGGACGTCGTGGCAGCGGGTCGCGATCTGGCCGTCGGAGAGGTGATCTCTGAGGGCGACCTGGTCACCGTCCGGGAGCCCGTGGCTCTCGGCGGGGACGATCCGTACTATGGCAGCGCGGCCCCGGTCGTCGGGCAGCTGGTCTCGGAGCGGATCCTCCAGGGTGAGCCGATCCGCCGCGAACGTCTGGACAATGGGCTCGGGCTGGATGACTCGACCCTGGAGGTCGGGACCCGAGCGGTGACGTTGCGCGTGGATCGCGCGGCCGGGGTCGGAGGGCTGGTCCTGCCCGGGTCCTACGTGGACGTCATCGTGACCATCCGCCCCGACGAGAACGCGTTGGACGCCAAGTGGGTCACGGAGACCATCCTCCAGGCGGTGCGGGTCCTCGCGGTGGGGGACAGCAACGTGGCGGCTATCGGGACGAAACCCAAGGGCAAGGCGGAATCCCGAGCATCAGAGGTCACAAATCGCTCCCGGGAGCTGTTTGCGACGCTCGAGGTCGAGCCGGAGGAGGCCGAGAAGATCGCGATGGCGACCACCCGGGGCGATGTGTACCTGTCGCTTCGACCGCGCGACGACTTCCAGCTCGTGGCGGAGAACGAACCGTTGGTGACCAACGCGCTCGTGGGCATCGATGCGAAGCCGAGCCCCGCGCGGGTGCAGCGAACCGCGCGCCGCGCCACCGCCGCCGTCGCGAAGGCTCCGGACGGAACGCAGGCCGAGGTGATCTCCGGCGCCAACACCACCATCCAGCACTTCGGACCCGAGGGCGCCCGGGTTGTCGAGCCCAAGAAGGGAAAATAGATGGACGACGCTCGAGTCATCGCTGTCGTCGGTACCAAGGGCGGGTGTGGGGGCACCCTGGTCGCAGCCAACCTGGCGGCGGCGATGGTCGCCCGGGGGTCGGTGTGCGCGATCGACCTCGACTTTGCACGCGGCGACCTGGCCGGGATGCTGGACCTCACGCCGCTGCATCCGCTGCCCGAGCTCATCGGCAACCCGTTCGACGCCACGTTGCTGCTGGGCTGCGCCCTGCAGCACGTGGATGGCTTCTCCGTGCTCGGCCAGCCCCGGGAGTTGAGTCGTCTGGTGCGTGCATCCCGGGCCGAGGTCGACGGGCTCATCGCCGTTGCCCGCGGGGCCTGGGATGCGCTGGTGCTCGATGGTGGGTCGCGCATCGACGAGGCCCTGGTCTCTGCCGTGAGCTGCGCGGATCAGGTCCTGATCGTGACCACACCCGACGTGCTGGCGTTCCGCAACCTCGTCCGGCTCCGCGCCCTGCTGGAGCATGGGCTCCATCTCCCGCCTGATCGTATCCGGATCGTCATGAACAAGGCGGTCGCACACATGCCGGCCGTGGACGAGTTCGCGGAGCTGGCGGGAGTGACGATCAGCGCCAACCTGCGCTTCGAGGAGAAGGCCGCCCGCTCCGCTCTGGACGAGGGGCGCGTCGTCCGATCGGTTGCCCCGCGGTCGATGCTCGCGCGCGACCTGGACGGGCTCTGGCGCTCCCTCCTCGACCTTGAACCCGAGCCGCAGCACTGGCATCTACCCTGGATTGGAGGCACCCAATGAGCGTCCGTTTGATCGAACCCACTGCCGGCGCCCCGGTTGGCCCCAGCGTCTATGAACAAGTCAAGCAGACCCTGCACGCCGAGCTGGTGGCGTCGCTGGATCCCGTGGCGATCCAGCGGGTCGGCCATGCCGAGCTCGGTGCCGAGCTCCGGAGCCGGCTGTCCGCCACCGTGCGCTCCCGCCAACTGCCGCTCACCGGGGCCGAACAGGATCGGATCGTGGACGACATCCTCGACGAGATCCTGGGGTACGGGCCGCTGGAGCCCCTGCTCCGGGCGCCGGACATCACGGACATCCTCGTGAATGGCCCGGACATCATCTACGTGGAGCGCAAGGGGCGCCTCGAGAAGGTGGACGCGCGGTTTCGCGACGAGGCGCACTTGAGGCACGTCATCGATCGCATCGTCTCCCGCGTCGGACGCAGGATCGACGAGGCCGTGCCGATGGTGGACGCGCGGCTCCCGGACGGGAGCCGGTTCAACGCGATCATCCCCCCGCTCGCCATCGATGGCTCCTCCGTCTCCATCCGTCGGTTCGGTGTTCAGCCGCTGCGCCGGGACGATCTCGTCCGCCTCGGGTCCATCCCGGAGGAGCTGATGGTGCTGCTCGAGGGCTGCGTCCGGTCCAAGCTGAACATCGTGGTCTCGGGCGGGACAGGCAGCGGAAAGACCACGCTCCTCAACGTGCTCACGTCCTTCATCCCGGCCGGCGAGCGGATGGTGACCATCGAGGACGCAGCGGAGCTTCAGATCCAGAACCCGCACGTGGTTCGCCTCGAGACCCGCCCTCCCAACCTCGAGGGCACCGGTGAGGTGACGACCCGTGACCTCGTCCGCAACGCGCTCCGCATGCGGCCCGATCGCATCCTGGTCGGCGAGATCCGCAGCCTGGAGGCGGTGGACATGCTCCAGGCGATGAACACCGGCCACGAAGGCAGCATCTCGACCATCCACGCGAACAGCCCGAGGCACGCGATGACGAGGCTGGAGACCCTGGTGGGGCTGGCGATGGGCAACATCCCCGGGCCCGCGGTCCGGGAGATGATCGCGGAGGCCCTGGATCTCGTGGTGCAGGTGACACGCGCATCCGATGGCCGCCGTCGTGTCGTCTCGATCACCGAGGTCGTCGGGATGGAGTCCGGTGTGGTCTCCATGCAGGAGGTCTTCCGCTTCAAGCAGAGCACGGTCGACCCGGACGGGCGCGTGCGCGGCGCGTTCGAGTCCACCGGTGTCCGACCCCAATTCACCGACCGGTTCGCCGCTCACGGCATTCCGCTGCCAGCGGCGCTGCTGCGCGTTCACGTGGACGTATAGATGTCACGCATCCTCATCATCGTACTTACGATCTCGGTTTTCACCACGATGCTGGTCACGTTGACGTTGGGGTACGAGGCCTGGCGGCAACGGCGACTGGCGCGCCGGGCCGTGTCGGCGCGCCGCATGGGCCTCGAGGACGAGGCGTTGCGGGCGACCCTGGACCGTCCCGCGCTGCACGGCGCCGCCCTGTGGCTCCGGACCCGGCTGGACCAGGCCGGCGATCCGCGCACCGCGCAGCAGTTCGTGCTGGAGACCGCCGGGTTGGCGGCGTGCGGGCTGTTGGTCACGGTGCTGTTCCTCCACGGGCCGCTCAAGTTGGCGGGCCTGCTCCTGGGAGGGATCCCGATCCTGCTCCTGCGCCGTCGGGCGTCCATCCGGTCGAAGATGATCACCGAGCAGCTACCGGACGCGTTCGACCGCATCGAGCGCACGCTGCGCACCGGCCATGCCTTCTCGGACGCGCTCCGGCTGGCCTCCGAGGAGATGCCGGCGCCGCTCTCGGAGGAGCTGGCGCGAGTGGTCTCCCTGCAGGCCCTCGGCGTGGACCTCCGAGGCTCCCTCGAGACGCTCGCGGCGCGCAATCCCACCAATTTTGACATCCGGCTGTTCGTGGGCGCGGTGCTGCTCAACCGGGAGACGGGGGGAAACCTCGTGGAGATCCTGGACCACCTCGCCGAAACGGTGCGGGAGCGGCTCATCTTCGACGGCAAGGTGCTGGCGCTCACGGCCGAGGTGCGCCTGTCTGCGTTGATCCTCGGCGCGCTGCCCTTCGTGGTGTCGGGGGCGCTGCTCGCAATCAAGCCCACCTACCTGGCCCCGCTCCTCGGGTCGGATGGTGGGCGGGAGATGCTCCTGGTTGGTGTGGTCTCGCTCCTCATCGGAGCCGTCCTCATGCGCCGCCTCGCGGCAGTGGAAGGTTGACATGTCCGCATTTCTCTTTGCGATCGCGGTCTTCATCAGCGCCCTGGTGGTGGAGTTCCTCCTGCTGCGGGGGTTCACCGCGGTGGCCACATCCACGTCGCCGTCCACCGCGAGCGTGTTCACGGCTACGGCTGCACCCTCGGGAGTTGTACGCGCGCTGGGTCGGCTCGCGATGCCGTCCAGCCCCACGGGCATCAAGGGGCTGCAGAGCGATCTGGTGCAGGCTGGCCTCCGGGGCGCAAACACCCTGACGATCTACCTGGCGATGCGCACGGCGCTCGCCCTCGCGCTTCCTCTCGCGGGCTACTTCTTCGTGGGCAAGCTCGGTACGGTGCCTGCCGTCGCCGTGCTGCTCGGGCTGGCCGCTGCGGGGTATTTCCTCCCCGCATTGGTCGTGGGGGTGTTGGCCGAGCAGCGGCGTGGACGCATCCGGCGGGTCTTCCCGAACGCGCTCGACATGCTGGTGAACTGCCTCGAGTCCGGCCTCGGGATCGACGCTGCCCTGCGCTACGCCGCCCGGGAGCTCACAGCCGTGGCCCCCGAGCTCGCATCCGAGTTCGATTCGCTGAACGCCGAGCTACAGGCCGGGCTCACACGGCAGGAGGCCTTGCTCCACATGCGGGATCGGATTGGGGTCGCAGACGTGGACGCGTTCGTCGGTGTGCTCACCCAGGCCGAGCGTTATGGCGTCGGCGTGGCCGAGTCGATGCGTGGCCACGCGAAGATGTCACGACGGAGACGAGTGCTCGACGCCGAACGCAGGGCGGCGGAGGCTGCACCCAAGCTCACGGTGGCCATGGTGCTGTTCATCCTCCCACCCCTGTTCATCGTCCTGATTGGACCCACCGCAATCCGACTCATCCACGGCGTCATCCCGATGCTGCAAAACCGATGAGGTCCCCACGCGGTGGCGCCGCTGCGCTCATGGTTGCACTCTCGGCGAGCACGCTCGGTGCATCGTTGGCACTGGTCGTGGACCTCGGGGTGGCCCGGATGATCCGGGAGCAGCTCCAGGCAGGTACTGATGCGGCCGCGCTCTCGGCGGCCCGCCGTCTCGATGGGTCCACGGCCGGCGTCTCGTTGGCGCGGGCCACGGCGATCGAGGTCGCCGGTACGAACACTGCGCTCGGCGAGGCGCTCGCGGTGAGCGCAAATCCCGCCAATGCGGCCGATGGGGACGTGGTGCTCGGGAGTTGGGACGCCACCACCGGCCAGTTCCAGCCAGAGACCGACGCTCGGCTCACCAACGCCGTCCTGGTCCGTGCCCGACGGGATGACATCGTGACCTGGTTCGCGATGCTGTTCGACCGGGACCGGATGGGCGCGGCCGCGGTCTCCATCGCCGTGGAGGGCCCCCGGGTCGGGGCGGGGCGCGTGCCCTACTACCTGCCGTTCTCGCTCCCCCTGTGCCAGGTGGAGTCCCACAGCGCCGAGCAGTTGATGGACATGACGTTCGTCCTGAGCCCCGCCGGGGCGGATGTCGTCGGGTACGGGGCAGTGGGAACCAACCCTTCGGCCGCCTGGGCGAGGCGCCAGATCGATGCGATGCTCCCCTGCATGCACGAGTGGTCCAGCACCGGGACGATCACGCAGGAGTGCAGCCAGATCGAGTCGGGTGACACGGTCAACCTCGGGAACGGAGAGCAGGCCTCGTCCCTGAGCTACCTCTCGTCGTCGATGAGCAAGGGGATTCCATGGAACACTTCGTATTGGGGGGCGCTCCCCCCGCAGCACACGAAGAGCACGGTGCCCAAGAACGCGTACGGGAGGGTGCTCGAGGGCCCGATCCCGATCTTCAGCGGGGGCACGGGCTACTGCACCGCGGCCGCCCGGTGGAACGAGACCCTCCCCGTCGCGGGTTTCGTCTGGGGTGTGATCTACGATGTCGCGGCGACCGGGAGCGCGGCCCAGCGCAACGTGTGGATCCGCCTGGATGTCTCGCACGTCTACGACGTCGGGGAGTGGTCCGGGGGCGTGGACGCGGGCGTGACCTGGCTCGCGCCGCCGGTGCTGGTGTGGTAGCGCGCCGGGGCTCGGTGGCGGTCGAGTTCGCCCTCATCCTGCCTTTCCTGCTGGTGCTGCTCGGCGGCGCCGTGAGCTGGGGCCATGTCGTCGCCCGCGAGGTGACCCTCATCCAGATCGCCCGGGATGCGGCGCTCGCGGGCGCGCGAACTCCCGAGACCGACGACCCCGAGGCGGTCGCGCGGGCCCGCGCCGAGGAAGGCCTCCGGGCGGCCGGGTTCGACGTCGCGAGCTCCGCGATCACCATCCGCCGCGTTGCCATGGCGTGCGGCGCGGGCCTGGAGTCGCGCGTCGAAACCCGACAGGACGCGCTCCTCAACGTTGTCTCCTTGCCAGACCACCTCAGCGCGGCCACGGCGGCCCGATTGGATGACCAATGAAATCCCGACGTGGCGTGGCGTCCATCGAGCTTGCGCTGGTGTTCCCCGTGCTGCTCGCCTTCATCTTCCCGGTGATCGACTGGAGCTGGTACATGTACGAGCGCGTGAACGTGGCGGTGGTGGCCAACCAGGCCATCCGCCTCGCCGCAGGGGCCCCGGCCCCCGAGTCCACGGCGGTCGCGTCCGCCTGTACCGCCCTGCCGGGCTACTCGCTCATGTGCACCGCTGGCAGCGTACAGGCCAGGGTCGTGACGCGGAACTCCGGCCCGGTGGTCGAGTTGACGCTCGCCTTTCCGTTCGACCCGCCCATCGGCCTCGTGACCACCCCCAGCACCCTCTCTGCGAACGCCACAGCCTCCTGGTACGGCGAGCTCAGCGCCCCGTAGCGCCAGCGGCCCGCGGTCCGGCCCGGCCGCCCGGCCAACTGCTCCGCCGACCACTCGGCAATCGCCGCGGTCAGGTGCGCGACCCGCCACTCGGCCAACCGCTCGTCACCCGCCGCGGCTGGCCACTCGGCCAACCGCCGCGGTCAGGGGCCGCGCTTCAGAGCTGCTGCAAAGTCATCATCGTGAAGTTGGCCTGGACGCCGTCGTTGACGGAGGCGAACAGCCCGATGGGGGCGTCGAAGGGGTAGCTCAGCGTGACGGTCAGGTAGCTGTAGCCGTCAGACT
This sequence comes from uncultured Pseudomonadota bacterium, assembly GCA_903875225.1. Lineage (GTDB taxonomy): Bacteria > Myxococcota_A > UBA796 > UBA796 > SXON01 > CAIUMM01. The sequence continues at coordinate 149,752 of CAIQVJ010000108.1, read as the reverse complement.
CCTGCCGCCAGTGCGCCGTCGTGGTGGCCAGCGTGGGGTCGAGGCGCACCGCCGTGAGCACGGTGGAGACGTGGGAGAGGGCGGCCAGCTCGATGTCGTCTCCCAGGGGGGCGGTCCCGTCGATGGTGGCAGCGCCCACCCGAGCGGCATCGCGGCAGGCACGCTCGATGTTGTACACGGCGCTGAGGTACAGCGCGACGTCGGTGATCCCGGCCGCGATCACGAGGATCACGGGCAGGCAGAGGGCGAATTCCACGGCAGTGGAGCCGTTGCGGCGGGGGGCGTTCATCGTTGGTACTCCAGGCGCGAAACCTGCAGGGATTCAAGGGTGCGTGGGTTCAGGAAGGCACCCACGAGCGGATCGAACTGGAAATCGAGGGAGCAGCGGATGCTGCGGGCCGGGCCTGTCCCAAACGCGACAACGCTGGTACGGCAGCGCCCCCCGCACTCGATCCCGAGCCCGGTGAGCGCAGTGTCGGTGGAGTCCTCCACCCGGGTCACCACCGCCGTCATGTTCGCCTCGCCCATCCCCGGGTCGACCAGCGAGCCGGCACGGCAGCCCGTGTTGGCGGCGGAGTCGAGCGCGGCGCGGTGGTAGAAGAGCCACCCGTACTCGAGGATCGTCATGAGCAGGATCACGAAGACCGGCAGGATGAGGGCGAATTCGATGGCGGCGCTGCCGCGGTTGCATCGCATGGCCTACTCCACGATCGCGAGCGGCAGGCTCTTTGCGATCTGACTGAAGATGGGGACCAGGGCAGCGGCGTCGTTCGTGTGCACGTAGTACCCATCCCCGTGCACCATCGCGGGCATGAACGGATCATCCTGCACGAAGGAGACCACCCAGGTGTTCACGCGCATGCCGTCCCACAGGTCCTGGGTGACGGCGACGCTGTCGGTCTTGATCGCGGAGGTGGAGTGGGGGACCGGCCCCTTGTATTCGCGCCAGCGCGTCTCCCTGTACCCGGACGCAGCCCGCAGATCCCCATTCCCCGCGTAGAGCCCGTTCGGCCAGCCGTCGGTGAGCACGACCATCGCCCGGTAGTACGCGGCGCGGTCCTCCTCGTCGAACATCCGGCGCGCCATCTCGAGGCCGGTGGTGTGGTCCGTGCCCGGCTCGTCCGTGTACTCACGCGGCATGTTGGCGTAGCATCCACCGCGCGGGGCCAGGAAGTTGTTCTGGTTCGGCGCGCCGTTCAGCGCGCAGATCCTGGGGTAGGCCTGCCGGGTGCCTGCCTTGCTCGCCACGCTCATGGCCGACCACGCGTTGCGCGCGACGTGGTCGCCCGCCTCGTCGGCGAGCAGCCGGAACGGGGTGAACTCCCAGGCGTAGCGCCCCGTGAACACCACCATCCCCACCTTGTCCGTCTGTCCGTAGGAGGTCGTGAGCTGGTCGAGGAAGTTCACGGCGGCGGTGCGCGCGTAGTTGAAGTCCACCTGGCTGCTGTGCCACTGCTCGTGCCACGAGCCGGTGATGTCCATCACCAGCAGCACGCGGAGATCCTCCTGGGCAGAGGTCGACGAGGCGCGCACGTTGAAGCTGTCGCGGCCGAAGATGCGGCCGAGGAACAACGTCACCGAGTTGTCTCCGGCCCGGGACACGGTGGCACGGACCGCGTTGATGCCGGTGGTCGATGTGACGAAGGCAGGCCCGCTCGTGTCCCAGTACCCGAAGTCGAGCCCGTCGAGGGTTCCGGGCCCGCCTGCGATGGCGTCGCGGAGCACGATGCCTTCAGCCGCGGTCGTCGCCGCAGCGGTGTCGCCGGTGCGCTTGTAGACCACCATGGCGGCCTGCGACGCGGCGTCGGCGACATCCTGGCATTGTGCCTTGACCACGTGCATCCACGAGACGTCCACGGCCAGCGCCCCGAAGCCCAACATCACGAAAAGCGTGGAGGCGAACATGACGGCGTAGTTGCCCTTGCGGTCGTGTCGCGGCGAGAGGTTGGGTCCCAGCGTTCTTCTGTACATGGCAATCGTCCGGGTTGCGGGTCACTTGTTCCGGGTCGTGTCCACCTTGCCGCTCTTCTCGGTTGTGTCCTGCTTGATCACGTTCGCGCGGATCACCACGGCCTCCGTGCCGTCGAGCGGGTAGGCAGAGGTGGCCGCCGTCGGGCGATCCAGGTTGGCCTGTAGTTGCATCGACTCGGTGTAGGCCCGGCCGTAGTCGTATTGGAGGTGGTAGGGTTGCACGCAGGCGCCCAGGATGGGCAGGCCGACGATCGCGAAGAGCTGGCGGTTCATGGGGACTCCGGGTGAAGCAGACGCGCCAGGGCGGCGCTTGCGGGTGCGTGTTGGGGCGAGGCCGAGAGGGCCGCCTGGTAGTTGGTGAGCGCGCTGGTCGTGTCGCCCCGAAGCTCGCAGGCCACGCCAAGGTCGTAGCGGGCGTCGGCCTCGGGACCTGCCGCACGGAAGGCGGCCAGCGCTTCGGTGTCCCGTTCCAGTCGGGCGAGGGCAAAGCCGAGGTTGTTCCGGGTCCGGGCGCTGGACGGATCCTGCTTGAGCGCTTGTTCGTAGAGCTCCACCGCCCGGGTGTTGCGCCCCTTCGCCATCTCCAGGTAGCCGAGGTTGTTCAGGATCTTCGGGTCGTCGGGCGCCAGACGGCGCGCCCGGTCGAGCGCGGCGACGGCCCCGTCGATCTCGCCCATGTCGGAGAGCACCACGCCGAGCTCACTCCAGGCAGCGGCGTTCCGGGGCGTCTTCTTCACGAGGTCGGTGAGCAGGTCCCTCGCCTGGCTGCTCATCCCCTGGGCGTGCATCGCTTCGGCCTGCAGGAGGTCCAGCCTCGGGCTCTTCAGCCCGCTCGCCCGCAGCTCCGCGGCCACGTTGAGCGCGTCCGTGACCATGTCCCCGTCCACGAGCCCCTCGAGGATGTCGAGCTGCGCCTGGGTGCGGGCCTCGGGTTGGGAGAGGTCCGGGGAGATCTCCACGGCAGGCTGCGACCGCGCAAAGGCCGGACTTGCGAGGCCGCCCGCCACGAGGACGAGCAGGATACGGGGGAGGGAGAGCATGGTGGGGCCTGGGTTAGCGTTGCATGCCGACCGCGCCGGTCGGCTGTGCTGTCTTGCTGCCCGGCTTGGTGATGGCACCGAGCATGAACAGGTTGAAGTCACTCGGGTTGTAGTCCTCGGTCGTGCCGGGCGCGGCGGGCACCTCGCCGGGCGTCATCGGCCGCACCAACTCGGGAGTCACGAAGATGACGATCTCCGTCTCTTCGCGTGCGTGCTTCACGTAGCGGAACAGGCTCCCGATGATCGGGATGTCGCCGAGGATCGGGATCTGGGATCGATAGGCGCTCGTGCGCTCCTTGAGCATGCCGGCCATGGCGAAGGTCATGCCGTCCTCGATGCGGAGGTGGGAATCGGCCTTCCGGGTGACGAAGGCGGGGATCTCGATCCCGGTGAGCTTCAACGAATTCGATGCGTCAAGCTCGCTCACCTCCACGTAGGTGCGCATGTCGATCACGTTGCCCGACATGACCGTGGGTACGAACACCAGCTTCACGCCGTATTCCTTGAACTCGATGCTGATGAGGCCGTTGTTCTCTCCGATCGGGATGGGGACCTCTCCGCCGGCCAGGAACTCCGCCTGTTGGCCGGAGAGCGAGACGAGGGTGGGTTGTGCGAGCGTGCGCGCGAGGTCGTACTCCTCGAGCACCGAGAGGATCGCCGTGATGTCGATCTGGCTCGTGGTGATCAACCCGATCAGGTTGAACACCCCGGCGCCCGGCGCCGAAACAGTGTTTCCGTTGATGTTGGGGTAGGTGGTGGGAGGGGCCTTGTTGGCCGTGCTCGCGCTGGTCGAGCCGGGACCGGCGATGGAGAACTGGTTGCCCGAGGCCTGCCCGAGGATGTTGAGGCCAAGCTCCCGAAGCCCGGTGCGGCTCACCTCTGCAAAGGTCACGTGCAGTTGAACCTGACTGTCCCCCTTCACCTTCATCAGGTTCACGAAGTCAGCGTCGTAGATCCGGGCGATGCTCGCGATCCGCTCGGCGGACTCGATGTCGGGCACCTCGCCCTCGACCACCACCCTGTCCTTCACCGAGTAGACCCGGGGACTCGGGCCCTGCACGGCCGCATTGATCCGCCGAGTGATGTCGGAGAGATCGTTCTCGACCAGGATCTGGTAGACCCGAGGGTGGTCGGGATCGTCGCGGTACCAGAGCCACAGGTCCGTGCTGCCGACGGCGAGGCCGAGCACCTGGACCTGCCCCTCCTCCAACAACTTGAGGGACGCGATCGCCGGGTTGGAGATCAACACGCGCGAGAGCGGCCCCCCCTCCTTGTGGATGACCGATTGGCCCAGTGACACCTCGATGGCGGGCGCCGGGGTCTCGGCCCTCGCAGAGGCCACCGCGAGTGATCCGGCGAGAGAGAGGCCGAGGCAGGGCGCCCCGGAGATGCCAACTGAAGTGGACATCAGGCCAAGGTGGAGCAAGGTGGTCAACATGAGCAGAACTCCGGAATGCTGTTCGACGATGGGAGCACGGTCAATTCACTGTTGGGGGAGGGAGCAAGCGCCGTGCCAGAACTCAGGGGATGAGTTCTTGTGGTTGGACCGCGGCCACAGCCGCACAACATTCGGTTCCGATGCCCCAACCGCGATCCTGCCTGCGCACCCTGGCGCAGGTGCTGCGCCGAATCCCACATCCTGGATGTTGGTCATACCGTCCTGCCATCCAGGTAGCGCGCCTCCCGGGCGCGCAGGACTTCGGCTCGTGTCCGCGCCGGCGTGGCGCCTGCCCTCAGCTGCCTCTCCGCGGCAGCCACCGTCTGCCCCAGCACGTCGTCGCGGAACACCTCCTCGATCCAACGCGAAAAGTCGGCGTGTGCAGCGTGATGTCTCACCACGGAGTCCGAGGCGGCGCGGAGCTCGGCGTCGAACTCCGCCAGGTGCCCCGCGGTTCGACCGGTCGGCCCCCCGGGGCCCCGGAAGGCGAATCGCAGACTCTCGGTGGTTGGGACTGCGGTGTACTTGTGCCAGTGACGGACATGGGCGGTCGCGCGGCTGTTCGGGCAGAAGGCCCGGGGGGGGTACCCAGGCCGGGTCAGGATGACTGTCTCTCTCGAGCGCACCTCGAGCCCGACGTCGTGGGCGCTCGCGGCGGGTTCGCACAGGCATTCGGGCCGGAACGTGACGAGGCAGAGCCCGCTCGGCCTGGGCACGAGCCAGTCCGGGGTATTGGTGTACTCGAGGCCGAGCGGCACGTGGGCCTCATCCACGATGATCCAGTGTGGAAGACCACTGTCACCACGTCGATCCAGCAGCTCCGCGAACAGGGTCCTCGCGTAGGCGCGCCGGGTTTCGAACGGCTCCAACGAGAGGTCCACCACCACCGATGCGAGCCGGTGGCGGATCAGCCGCACGACATGCTCGGGCGGCACCAATCCCTCGACTCCCCCGACCGTGACCACGCCCCTGCGCTCCCCGAGCCCTGGATGGTCCCCCTCGAGATCGAGCACGCACACGGTGTAGTCGAGATCCAGCAGGCCCTCTGCGATCAGCCCCGCCACGTAGGACTTCCCCGCGCCACTCGGCCCGTGCACGAGCACGTTCACCTGCGATGCGGGCATGCGTGCAGGTGTGCCGTCCTCGAACCTGCCCAGGTCGATCTGCCACCGCCTGGGCTCCACGGCGGGGCCGCCGGCGATCACGTCGTCCAGCAAGGCGATGATGCCCTCGCCGTCGGGTTTCTGCAGCACGAGGTCCGCGCGCGCCTTCAGGGCCTCGATGGCGTTCTGCACGGCCACGCCGACCTCGCAGGCGTCCAACAGGGAGTGGTCGTTCTCCGCGTCTCCCACGCCCACGCAGTTGTGGGGGGAGACGCTGATGTCGCCGAGCGCCTCTTCGAGCCCGCTGCCCTTGGAGACGTTGGCAGGGAGCACCATGAGGGCCCCGCGGTTGTGCACGAGCTGGCACTCCAGTCCCAGGCGCCGCACGGCGGCCAGCACCTTTTCGTCGTGCTCGACCGTCGTCGCGAGGAGCACCATTCCACGGCGGATCGGGACGCCCGCGGCCTCGAGGGCATCGCCAAGCGGCACCGGCACCGGCGGCGCCACGCGCCGGACGCCGCCGCCGAGGTGGGTGACGACCGCGCCGTTCTCGGCGACGATGGCGTCCACGTGCCGATCGACGTCTGGAAAATCGGCGCGCAGCTCAGCGAGGATGCGCCCCGTCACCAGGACGACCCGGATCCCGCTGGCCCTGGCCCTCGCCAACGCGGCGAGCACCAGATCGTCGGGCCGCGGAGAAATTGAGAGCGTGCCGTCGTAGTCGATGGCGACGACGTGAAACCAGCGCGTCATTTGCTGCCTCGTTCGGCGCTACGCGAGCGCCTCACCCTTCCATGGCGTCGCGTTCGGCTTCTCGAGCCGATAACGTAGGGCGTATCGTGATATACCCAGGAGCCTGGCTGCCGCGGACTGGTTCCCCTCGGTGCGCTCCAGGGCCTGGGCGAGCAGGCCCTTCTCGATGTCCTCCAGGACGACGCCGTCCTCGGGCAACGTGAACGGGCACCCCTTCGCCTGGGCGCCCTGGTTCCGCCGGATCTCGGCTGGCAGGTCTGCGGCCTGGATGACGTCCCTCGCGAGCATGATGATGCTGCACTCGAGGACGTTTCGAAGCTCGCGGACGTTCCCGGGCCAACGATAGGTCTCCAGGAGCTCCAGGGCTTTGGAGCTTGCCCCTTTCACCGACCGGTTGAAGGCCTTGTTCAGCCGCTCGATGAAATGCTGGGTCAACAACGCGATGTCCCCCTTGCGCTCCCGAAGGGCCGGGACCTCGATTGGGACCACGTGCAGGCGGAAGTACAGATCCTCGCGGAAGCGGCCGGCCTTCACCTCGTCACGGAGCGACCGGTTGGTGGCCGCGATGACGCAGGCATTGAGTGGGATCTCGGTCACTCCCCCCACGCGCCGGAACTTCCTGTTCTCCAATGCGCGCAGCAGCTTGGCCTGCATGCCGAGGGGCAGTTCGCCGACCTCGTCGAGGAAGATCATGCCCCCGGCAGCCACCTCGAAGAGCCCCCGCTTGGTCACCCGGGCGTCGGTGAAAGCACCCCGCTCGTGGCCGAAGAGCTCGCTCTCGATGAGGTGCTCGGGCAGTGCGGTGCAGTCGATCTCCATGTAGGGCGCGCCCGAGCGGGGGCCGTTGCTGTGGATTGCACGTGCCACCATGTCCTTGCCGGTGCCGCTCTCTCCCTGGATGAGCACGGTCGGCGCGTCGATCTTCGAGAGCCGACGGAGCGTGTCGAAGAGCCGTTCCATCGCCGGGGAGGCGCCGACGATCTCTGCATAGCCGCCCCGCTCCCGGGCCCGAAGGTAGGACAGTTCGTGCAGGAGGCGCTCCTCGGAGAGCGCCCGTTGTGCCGCAACGTCGGCTTCCCGAAGATCGAAGGGCTTTTGCAGGTACCCGCTGCAGCCCAGTCGAGTGGCCTCGATCGTGTTGTCCACCCGTCCCTCGGCGGTGATGATGACGACGGGCACCGCGTTGTTGTTCGCTCGCAGCATCCGGAGCGCGGTGAGGCCGTCCATCACCGGCATCGAGATGTCCAGGAAGATGAGGGTCGGGCCGAACTCCTCGACCGCTTCCAGCGCCTCGCGTCCATTCTCGGCGGTGAGCGTGCGATGGCCCAGGGACTCGAAGTGCTGGCACAGGGACCAACGAATCAACGCGTCGTCGTCGGCGACCAGGATCAACTCGGACATCACGGTCTCTCTGGGTTGGGGTGACCCGCCGTGGCGGGAACTTGGGTGAATGAACCTCGTTGTTGCAAGGGACGTGCCACCGTCCTCTATTGCTGGCGAGTGGGGCGATACACAACGTTCGGGGGGTGGAGGCGCCCAGCAGGTGGGTGCCAGCGCCCGCTCCTCGCCCGCCCGGGATCACGGCCGTTCCATACCCGACGGTGAGCCCCGATCCCCGGGTCGTGAGGCCGCCAATCAGGCAGGTCGAAAGTGATGCCTTTTGCCCAGCATGCCGGGAGGATGTGATAGACTTCCATCTCCACCGAGGAACCCCGGGCATGCGGCACGGTCACCGGCGCGGGCTCACGCCCGATCCCGAGCCCGCACGGGCCCTGGAAAAGCTTGCGCCGACGTCGTCCGTGGCGGGGTTGCTCGAGGCGGAGCGCGTCGCCGAGTTGCCCGCCTCGCACGAGGAGAGCGCCGCGGCGGTCGGCAAGGTGCAGGAGTGCCTCGGAAATTCCTGGCTGGTGAACGCTCTCGACGCCGGCGCGTCGGACCCTTTTTCGGCCATGGTGGTCGCAGAGATGGGGCTGGCTGCGGCTGGGATCGCGCCGACGGGTGGGTTTGTCGCGGCGGGCAACGAGGCCGTGCTCGCGACCATGCGGGAGGGCGAGGGCGAGGTGCAGGCCGGGCCGCATGTGGCGCGGGCGTTGGCCGGCAGCGGTTCCCCCTTGCCCGGCGCGGTGCTCGCGCGGATGGAGTCGGCCCTCGGGCACGAGTTCGGTGGCGTGCGTCTGCATCTCGGTGCCGAGGCCGACAGGGCGGCACAGGAGATCCAGGCGCGGGCCTTCGCCGTTGGGCGCGACCTGTTCTTTGCGAGCGGTCAGTTCAGCCCGGGCACCGAGTCCGGCGACGAGATCATCGCGCACGAGCTCACCCACGTCATCCAGTCCGACGAGGGGCGGCTTCGTGGAAAGAGCGGGGTGAGCAGCCCGCACGACGCCGAGGAGCGTGAGGCCGACGCGAACGCAGCGCGCGCCGTCGATCTGCTCGCGTCGAACGCCTCGCCGGAATGGGCAGGATCCCCCGGCGCGCTGGCGGCGGGCGAGGCGCCGGCGACAGCCGGGGCCGACGCGATCCAGGTCGGGGAGGAGGCGGCCGCAGGGGCTGAGGAGAGCGCGGCGACCGAAGCCGCGTTCCTCGCGCGGACCGAGTTGCCGGGCGCGAACGCCCCGCCGCGCAAGGTCGACGCGCCGTCAAAGGGCGATGGGCAAGCCCCCCCAGCAGTGCTTCCGCCGAGCGTGGCGGGGACGAAGCCCGCAACGACTGTGGGAGCCGCCGGTCCGGCCGGCAAGCCTGCCGTGGGCGCCCCCGGGGGGGCGGCGGGCGCTGCCGCGACCCAGGATCGCAGCCTGAAGGATCTGGTCGCCGTGGCGGTCGGCAAGGCCCCGAAGGTCGTCCAGGCCGCCTCCGCCAACCTGAAGCAGGCCGAGACGAAGCTGCCGGACGATCCCGGGGCGGTCAAGTCCCGGCTGCCCGAGCTGCTCAAGGCCCGGTTCAAGCCGATGGTCGATCCGCTGCTGCCGACCTCGCCCACCGCTTCCGTCTCCCCCGAGGCGCTGGCGGGCGTGATCGGCGCCATCGTCGCCGGGCTCCCCGAGTTCGTCAAGACGGCGGGGGCCGAGGCCGAGGCCGATGCGAAGGACGGGAAGGGCCCGGCGCACGACAAGGGTGCCGCCGGGGGGACGAAGCCGGCCGCCACGCCCAGGCCGGCACCCGCAGCGCCGCCGGCGAAGGACAAGCCCGCGGCTGGTCCGGACAAGCACGAGGTCTCCGTCGTGGAGCCGGACATCGTGTCCGACAAAGTGGACGACACCACGCACTTCTTCGTGGTCGCGATCGCGGAGGCGCTCGCCGCGCTCTGCCCGCCCCCCGCTCCCGGGAAGGAGGAGGACGAGACGATCGATCCGGTCACTGGCGCAGTCGTCAAGACCGCCGCCGGCACGGCGAAGCAGGCGGTGAAGGCCCCGGCCGCGACGGACGAGAAGGCGGATCCGAAGGCCCGGGCCGACGAGCGGCACCAGCGGAAGCAGGCGCTGCAGTGGGAGATCGAGGGCCTCAAAGACGACGAGGAGCGCATCACCCGCACCCGGGACGAGGTCTCGGGCAAGGTGGCGGCCACGCAGGCGAAGATCCTCGCCACCACCACCGAGATGGAGACCCGTCGGGCCTACCTGGAACACCGGGCCGCGGTCGCCAAGAAGGCGGGGAAGAAGGCCCCCCCGCTCAAGAAGGACGGGCGCCTGCGCCTTCTCGAGCACGATGCGGGTGAGCTCCCGAAGGACGTCGAGCGGCTGAAGGCCGAGATGGAGCGCGTGGAGAAGCAGCTTGCCGCTGCCACCGAGAAGCGCGAGAAGGACGAGGAGGCGCTCCGGGCCCTCGAGGCAGAGCTCGCTGCGGGGCATGGTGGCGGCGGGGGCGGGGGCGGCATGGCCCCGCCGACGGACCTGGTCGCGACCTCGAAGGCCGTGCTCGACGAGCTGCAGCCGAAAGAGAAGAAGCTCTCCACCGAGGCTGACAAGGCGAAGTCCGACTGGGAGAAGCTGAAGAAGGAGGTCGAGGGCCCCGACGGGCTCACGGAGAAGGTGAAGAAGGGCGACGAGGAGATGGTGGCCCTTCAAAAGAAGAAGGCCGCGAACGTCTCGGAGGTCACGCGCCTCGAGGGGCTCGTGAAGAGCCGCGAGAAGACCCTGAACACCCCGAAGGAGGACGGTTCGCCGGGCCCGGGAACCTCCGGGGACACGCTTCTGGCCGACTACAGGGCGGGGATCAGCAAGGCGCGGGCCGCAAACCTCGAGATCAACAAGCAGATCGCCGCGCTCGGGCGGGACCTGAAGACGTGGAAGGACCAGCTCAAGGCGAAGCAGATCGCGCTCGAGGTCGCGGAGGAGAAGAAGACAGCGACCGAGAAGGCGGTCACCAACTTCGGCCTCGCCGTGAAGAGCCTGGGCGACAAGCTCGGCTGCATGGGATGGCAGCAGATCGCGAACGACTACCACCTCCATGTCAAGGCCGTGCCGCTGGCCCCGGGGATGGTGCGCGACGAGAACGGCGCCCTGGTGAAGGAGGCCGACCTCAAGAAGAAGAAGGCCGACGAGCCGCCGAAGACCAAGGAGCAGAAGGACAAGGAGGAGGCGGACAGGCTCAAGAAGAAGGCGGAGGACGACGCCGCCGAGGCAAAGCTCCCGAAGGCCGAGCGGGACAGGCGGGACGCCGAGAAGAAGAAGAAGGAGGAGCAGCAGTTCCTTCAGGGCGTCAGCTGCGCCAAGGACCTGCCCAAGGGGGAGCGCGAGATCCGGCTCCAGGAGATCGCCGACGCGCAGAAGCCGAAAAAGACCGTCGCCCAGGTCGAGGCGATGTACAAGACCCAGATCAAGGCGGTCACGCAGAGCATCCCGGCCGGGATGACCCTGGACGAGGCAAAGAAGAAGGGCCTCGAGGAGCAGTTCAAGCTCTCCAGGCAGGAGACGGATCGACAGGAGCGCCAGGCAAAGGCCATCGCGGTGCTCGGGTTCGCCAAGGGAGACCACGCGGGCGAGGATGCGGTCGATGCGCTGTGGAAGCAGGCGCGGGAGCGGGGGATCGAGAGCCCCGACAAGATGCTCAAGCATCTCGCCTATGTGAACCCGAAGTCGCTGCCCGTGTCCATGCAGGACGCTGCGGTTCGAGCCCAGGCCGCCGAAGCCGCGCGGATCGCCGGGCTCACGCCCGAGGCGCGAAAGCTCGAGGAGGACAACAAGGAGGGGTCGAAGGCGAGGGACGACGCGGCAAAGGCCGAGGTGCGGTTCACGAAGAACAAGGAGCTGGGGCTCAAGCTGGACTGCAGCCCCGAGGAGGCCGCCCTCTACATCAAGTCGATCGCGGGCAGCGCGGGCACGAACGCCGGAGACGAGGACGCCGCTCGCGAAGCGCTGATGCAGGCGGACCCGAAGAAGAAGTCGGTGCCGCCGCTGTCGATGGACGACGTCGCCAGGAAGCTGAAGGACATCCACCTGATGCCCATCGGCGCGGGCCGGCAGGCCGCACTGCTTCAGCTCGCCCAGGATGCCGGGGACCCGAAGATGCTCGCAGGCGCCTCCCTGCAGCCGGATCACGGCGATGGGACCCTGATCGACAAGAAGCAATTCGTGGCGAGCCCCGTCCTCAAAGCCCAGCTCGACGCGATCGACAAGCTCCCGCCCGACAAGCAGTGGGACGCGATGTGCAGCCTGTCGCGCCTCACGAAGATCGACCCCAACGATCTCGCGCGTTCCCGCGCCAACCTCGCGAAGAAGAACGACGTCGTCCGCCAGGTGACCGACATCGAGTCGAGCGACTCCATCCCGCCTGCAAAGAAGACGGAGCTGATCGCCGAGATCGCAGCGGCCCACAAGCTGAGCACCGACGACATCCGGAAGTTCGCCCAGGGCGAGCGCGCGAAGACCGGGACCGACGTGCTCGAGGCTGCGAAGCGGGATCCCGACCTCCAGAAGCAGTTGGACGCGCTCAAGCTCGACAGCAAGAGCACGCCCCAGCAGAAGGAGCTTGCGCTCAAGGACATCGCCCGCCGCACCGGCATCGACCCCGAGGCGCTCGCCGACTGGAACAACGTGTGGCAGTTCCGGATGCGGCGCCAGCGCTACAAGGAACAGTTCAAGTCTGCCTCGGACGACGAGGCCTCCACGAAGGTGGCCGGCCTCATCGAGCAGTACGGGAGCATGGACGCCGCGAAGGATCAGCTGCGCAACTGTCGCACGCTCAGCCCGGAGATGCAGAAGCTCCGGGACGGCATCCTGGAGTGGGACAAGGACAATCCCGGCAGGGAGGTGGCGCCCAAGCTCCTGCGCGTGGACCCCGGAGACAAGGAATACCAGAAGAAGCGCGATGCGTTGATGAAGGAGCTGAGTCCCACGCGGGTGGTGGGCTGGGTGAGCGACGAGAAGGCGTACAACCTGCTCAACGCGATGAGCACCGAAGAAATCACGACCATGATGAAGGAGCGCCCGGAGGTCTTCGCCAAGTTCTTCAAGGGCGTGGACGGGGACTCGAAGTACGGCAAGATGGCCAAGGGGAAGTTTGGCCCGGCGGTCGCGTACCAGTTCAAATTGGACGCCGAGACCGTCGCCGACGACGCGAAGGCCGCCGATGCCGCCAAGGTCGAGATGCAGGTCGAGACGGTCCGGAAGGCCGCCGACAAGCTGAAGATGCCGTTCGGGGAGGCCCGGGCCAACCTCCAGGCCGTGGCCGAGGGCAAGGGCATGACCCCGCAGCAGGCCCTGACGTTCCTCGAGGGCAACGGAAAGACCCCGGCGGAGGGCCTGAAGAACGCGCTCGCGGAGGTCCCGCCCAAGGGTTCGAAGGAGACGGTGAACCCGATCCTGAAGGCGCGTCTGCAGCAGATCGATCGGATGCCCGCGAAGGAGCGGTCCGCGGCGCTCAAGGGCCTGAAGGACACCGCCGGGATCGACGACGACGCGATGGACGTCGCGCTCACCGCCGCGCGCCGGGACACCGGCATCACGGCCGATCTGCATGCGCTGCGCGACCTCCCGAAGACGGAGCGCGACGCAGCGCTGAAGGACCTCGTCAAGAAGTACAAGGTCAAGGACGTCGACGAGCTCGAGGCGGTCTACAAGGGCACCATGGAGCGGACAGCCGTCCGCATGAAGGCCTCCGGTCTGACAGAGGCCGCGATCCTCCCCGCGACGCTCTCGACCTCGCCGGCCGACATCGACAAGCACATCAAGGACCTCGCCCGGCAGACGGGGCAGTCGGAGGACGCGATCCGCAAGCTGGTGGAAGCCCGGCGGACCTCCGCGTTCGACGCCGGGGCGTCGAAGATGCTCGGCGGGGACGACTCCGCGGCTGCGTTCAAGAAGGCAGCCTACGACGCGAACATGTCGCCGTCGGAGTACGCCGACTGGCTGGCCCGGTCGCCCAAAGGCGTGCTGAAGGGCGAGCAGGCGGACCAGCGGGCCCTGCTCGACAGCGGCAGGTACCAGATCGTCCGGTCGGAGGGCGAGCTCGCGGAGATGAAGAAGGCGGTCGGCGTCGACCCGGCGGACCCCGCCTTCCGCACGAAGTCGGCCGGTCTGCTCGCCGAGCTGCAGTCGGGCCACGAAGACAAGGACATCCTCGCGCTCTACGGGCAGATGACCCCAGGCGAGCAGAAGCTGTTCAAGCAGGAGTTCGAGGCGAGCGGGAAGGGATCGTTGGAGGCGGCGTTCCGGCACAGCCTCGATGGGGACGACGTGGAGCGCGGCGTCAACATGCTGCGCGCCGCGGACAAGTGGGATGAGAAGAAGAACACCGAGGAGGCGTTCGCGGCCGTCGACACGAAGGATGCAAACTACCAGGTGCGGATCAACGAGCTCGGCGCGGAGCTGGCCAAGGGTGACAAGGCCGACGCGGGCCGGGTGGGCCAGATGCTGATGGCGATGCCGCTCAACCAGCGAGCGGCGTTCCTCCGCGAGTACCAGGCGGGCCAGGCGGCGGCCGCACAGGCGGTGGACGCCTCCGACCTGAACCGCCAGAAGTACCTGCCGGTGAACCTCTCGCAGCTCCTCGCCGACAATGGGGACGCCCTGGGGGCGCTCAATCAGGGCCTCCGGCTCAAGGAGGCGTCCACGCCGCAGAAGGACGCCGAGCGCGCCAGGCGGGTCCAGGAGTCGATCACCATCGGCCGGGAGGCCGCAGATACGCTGGGTGTGGACCAGCGGACGGGGTTCCGGCTCGTCGACGGCCTCGCCAGGGACTCGGGGCTCTCCCCCTCCAATGCGCTCCTCTGGCTGCAGGGAAAGCCGGTCAAGCTGGAGGCCGACACGCGATCGCCCTTCGTCCAGGACATGGTCAAGGCGGTCCAGCAGCGGGCGCTCGCCGGGAAGCCGCTGCAGATGATCCAGGCGGCGCAGCCGGAGAGCACGGACAGGATCAACGGCCAGGGCCTCGACGGCAACAAGGTGAAGGCCACCGTCGGGTTCTTCACGGATGGCAAGGACAAGAGCGACGCCGCCATCGTGGCGATGATCCAGGGGTGCAACCCCCGTGAGCTGGCCGACATCGACAGGAAGCTCCAGGCCGGCACCCCCTCCCGCACGCTCGCGGATGTGACGAAGGACGTGACCGGGAAGGACAAGAAGGAGGTGGGTCCGCTCCTGCGCGGGATGCAGGACTACAAGGACACCGAGTCGCACTACCAGCTCATCGGGAACGTCAAGAAGGAGGACCCGCGCAGCCACGCAGACGTCGGCACCCCCGAAGGTTTCGCAGAGAAGCTGCAGTGGTGCAAGGATCTACCGCCGGACCTGCGGATGGAGGAGCTGAACAAGTTGCGGGCCGAGGGCGGTGGCACCGGGGCCGGGCACTTCGGCGCACAGCAGGTGATGGCGGCGTGGCTGAACGGGCCGCAGGGCAAGGGCGCCGACCCGTACCAGCCGCACATGCTCTCCTCGGCGATGTCGTCGGAGTTGGATGCGATCGATCGGTTGCCGAGCCAGGAGGCCCGCGACGCCGCGCTCAAGAACCTCGCCGTCCTCACCGGGCGGTGGCACGGCACCGGCGCGAAGACCGACATGAGCGACCTCCAGGCGGAGTTCAAGGGCGCCCGGGAGCACACGGCAGACGGCATGAAGTACGGCAAGCGTGTGCAGGAGATCGAGGAGATGCCGGAGGACCAGCGGGCACAAGCCATGCTCGACCTCTCGAAGTCCTCGAACCTGAGCATCGACGCCCTGCACGGGCTCCACGAGGAGGCACTCAAGTCTGGCCTCGTCGCGCAGAGCCTCAAGACAGTCACGCCGGACCAGGCGAAGCGGCTCGCCGAGATCCGCGGCATGGGACCGAAGGAACAGGCGGCGGCGATCCAGGAGTTCGAGAAGCAGACCGGGCTGAACCCCCGCGACATCAACGCACACCTGCAGACCGACCTCGAAGCGACGCAGAAGAAGATGGCCGAGCGGAACCGCGCGCAGACCGGCGCGGATGCGCTGAAGGACAGGATCACGGCGGGCGATACCGCCGGCGTGAAGAAGCAGCTTCAGGAGGCCAGCGGCGATCCCGCCGAGTTCAAGCGGATCCTCGATGCCTACTCGGCTGCCGGGGGCTCGCTCGAGAGGGACCTCCGGGTGCTCTACGGCGACACGCGCGTGGCCCAGGCCTCGCCGCTCGCCTATCTCGTCGCGGGGGAAAGCCTCGGCGGTTGGACCGCGGAGCACGACATCGACTACCGGCTGATCACGGAGATGGTCAAGACCGGCAAGGACTTCGAGCAGGCGCCCGACCTGCCGTCCGGCATCTCGCCGCTGGTCTCCGACGAGGTGCGTCGGATCAAGATGAACCTCCCCGAGTCCATGTGGCAGAACGAACTGGACACGCTGAAGGCACAGAAGGGCATCAGCGACGAGGACTTCGCCATCGTCCAGAAGCACGCCGAGGTGAACCAGCGGATGTTCGAGAAGGCCGTCGAGAGCAAGATGAGGCTGCTCGACGCGGAGAAGACGGACGACAGTTGGGCGGGACGCCACCTCGAGTGGGTGGACGACGCGCACGTGAGCGAGATCGGAAAGGGGATCACGCCTGAGATGATGGCGGAGATCAACAAGCGCAGGCCCGGCCTCGTCCAGAACATCCAGGCGGGCATCGACGGCAACGTCAAGGAGGACTTCGACTACAACCTGAACCTGGGGAACAAGCTCGCAAACCTCCCGGAGGACGAACACCAGAAGGTGGCCAGCGCGGCCCGGGTCGACCACAAGGCCGAGCAGCTCCAGCAGGAATTCGACGCGTGGTTCGAGGACAAGGGCCGGATCAAGGAGCTGCTCAAGGACTGTTCGACGGAGGAGCTGAAGGCCCTGAACGACCGCTTCGGGGGCAAGCTCCAGGAGAAGATCGACAAGGCGAACGAGCCGTCCACGCTCGGTGCGTTCGCTGCCGGCGCCGGCCTCGTCGGCCTGTCCCTGCTGATGGGGCCGCTGGTCTTCGCGGTCGGGGCGGTCGCGTTGGGCGGAGCGTCGTGCGACGAGAAGGATCCCGAGTGGATGGCGGTCCGGATGCGCCTGAAGGACGCCACGTGTGACCCGAAGGCACCCTACAAGCCCAACGACGAGGCGATCGCGAAGGCGCGCAAGGCGCTCGAGGGCGAGTTCGGATCCCTGTGGACGCGAGACTCCACCTGCCTCGCTGCGCTCAAGGGGTTGAGCCCCCGGGATCTGGCCACCCTGCAGGAGCAGTACAACAGGGATCACGGGCCCGGCGCGCTCGAGGCCGCCCTGCGCAAGGACGTGAGCGGCGACGATCTCGTGAAGTCGATCTCGCTGCTGCGCGACGCCGAGGACGCCGCGTCCGGCATCGATCGCGGTCAGCAGATGAAGGACACCATCCGGCAGATGGCGATCAAGGAGGTGATGGCCGACCTGAAGAAGGATCCGAAGAACAGCTCGAAGACCGACTCCGAGCTCTACGAGATGGCCGAGAAGGACGAGGCGAAGGTCACCGACAAGGCCAAGGAGAAGCAGAAGAAGATCAGCGACGGCGCGAACAGCATCTTCAAGGCCGTGGACGGCTGGGGCGACGACGAGGCCGCCGTGCAGAAGACCCTCGCGGGGCTCTCGGTCGAGGAGATCGAGCTCGTCAGGATCGAATACCGGCGGCACTTCGGGCGTGACCTGGACACCCACCTCTCCGAGGACATCGGCGGCAAGGACCTGGAGGTCATGCAGAAGCTGATGAACAAGGACACGCGCGTCGAAGGGCTCCAGAAGTACGTCCTGACGATGAGCGGGATCGACGACGAGCACGAGGACTACTTCTCGAGCTACGGCGGCCTGGGCGAGGACGAGGAGGGGATCTACGCGGCGTTCCAGGCGATGAGCCCCGAGGAGCGTACGAAGGTGGTCTCCGGTCCGGGCGGCGCGAAGTTCCTCGCACGCGTCAAGCTGAACCTCGGCTCCAACGAAGCCGCTGTCGTCGACGCGCTGACCGAGATCAACCCCGACACCGGCGTGGCGGAGGCCAACCCGGCGCATGTCGCTGCCTCCAAGATCCAGCTCTACACGCGGGGGAGTGGAGACTGGGACTTCTGGAGCGGGTGGGGCACCAAGGAGGAGGAGCTCGTCAAGGAGCTCGACAAGCTCACGCCCGAGCAGGTGCAGGAGGCCTCCCGCTGGTACGAGCAGAAGTATGGGGAGCCGCTCGCCGCGGTGCTGGCCGACGAACTCGGTACGGACACTCGCGAATTCGCCATCTGCGACGCCGAGCTTCGTGGTGACAAGGTCGAGGCCGACGTCCACCGGTTGAAGTGGGCTGCGCAGGACGAGAACAGCTCGAGCAACTGGTTGCTGGCCGCGACGGGCCCGCTGGGAATGCTGGCCGCCGGTGGCCTCTCCGCCGCCGGCGTCAAGCTGCCGGTGTTGTTCAGCGGGACGGACGAGGAGCTCCTCGAAGCGACGTTGAAGGGCGGCAAGGAGAAGCGTGGCGGCCGCGATGCCGAGCACCTCGAGAAGGTGAAGGCGCGCTTCAACAAGATGTTCGCGGGGGGCGACCTCGGCGCGAACGACGGGACCGGTCGCTCGCCGCTCGACCGCCTGATCGACAATGAGACGTCCGGGGTCGAGAAGGCGTACTTCACGCAGCTTGCGGCCAAGGGAGAGGCTGATCCGGAGGTGGAGCTCCTCTACTCGATGGACGGGCTCGGCACCGACGAGGAGCGGGCCAAGAAGGTGATGGAGCGCGTGTACGACATGAGCTCCGACGAGCGCGCGGCGTTCAAGCACCGCTTCGCCACCGTCGGCCAGAGCATGTACGGCGGCGCGCAGTCGCTCGACGAGTGGATCGACGGCGACTTCTCCGGCACCGAGGGCTTCGAGATGAAGCTCAAGCTCCGGGGCAAGCCGGAGAAGCCCGAGGACTTCCTCGAGATCGCGCGGATGCGCTGGGAGTTCGAGCGCGGCGGCGCCGGCAACGCGTTCATGAACTCGTTCATGGACGGCCTCGAGTCCCTCGGCGCGACGTCAGCCGGCGAGGTGTTCGCCAACGACACCGCGCGGATCTACGAGATGTTCGACGAGAAGGGCCAGCTGAGGCCAGGCGTCTCGCAGGACAAGCTCGAGGAGGTCGCGGGGTGGCAGACCCAGACGGCCCTGAACTACCGGGAAACCCGGGACAGCATCACCGATGCGGTGGTGAACACGGTCCAGGTCGTCGGTGCGGTGGTCATCGCGGTGGTGCCCGGCTTGCAGGGCGTCAGCGCGATGATCATCGCCAACATCGTGCTGGCCGCGGCCACGATGGCGCTGAAGGCTGCGATGAAGGGCAACGGCTACGGGTGGGAGGAGGGGCTCATGGACCTCGCCCAGGCCGCAGTCACCGTGGCGACGGCGGGCATGGGCGCAGAATTGAGCGCGGCCGGCAACATCGCGGTGAAGGAAGGCGAGGTGATCGCCGGGAAGATCGGTGCCTATGCCCTGAAGCTCGCCGACAAGTTCGGCGCCATGGCCGAGAAGCTCGGGGGCAGGGTGGCCGTGGCCAAGGCGATCTCCACGATGATGACGGAGTCCATCCAGAACGGTGTGCAGGGGTTCCTGAACGCCGCGCTCAGCAGCGAGGAGGCGATGCGCCAGGGGGACGGAGCGTTCTTCCAGCACCTGCTCGGCGGCGCGGTCGGTGGGGCCCTGCAGGGGGCTGCGACCGCGGGGCTGAAGGGCGGGGTCGGAAAGACGGGGTTCGGCAAGGCCATCGAGGAGGCGAAGGAGGTCGGCTCCAAGGCCGGGATCATCACCAAGATGGGCGCCCACTTCGCGAACGGGCTCATCTCCAGCACGCTGCAGACCGCCACCGACTACAACCAGTGGGAGGCCTGGGCGGCGGGGAAGGGGTTGGACGCCGCGACGCTGCGTGGGGCATTCCTGCAGGGCATCGCCGAGTCGGTGATGGGCACCGGTTTCGAGAACGCGATCAAGAAGCAGCACATCGATCAGGCGCACCAGGAGATCCGCGCGGGCACGACCCGGATGAACGAGATCCAGACGGCTCTCAAGGCCGACCTGCCGGCGCCCGAGCGCGTCGCGCTCCAGAAGGAGCACGCAGAGATCCAGAGCCACATCCACGAACAGACCAACATCATCGCCCGGATGGAGGAGGTCGACGACAGCAGGAAGAAACACGAGCAGGCGCGGGAGGAGGTCGAGCAGAAGATCTCCAAGCCCTCGCAGGACAAGGAGGTCGACCCGCGGGTCGACAAGGTGCAGGTGGAGGCCGTCAAGCTCGTGCTCGAGCAGACCGAGACCACGCCGCTCAAGAGCGATGCGCCGGAGCACCACGTGGAGCCGGTCGTCCACGAGCAACCCCTGCTCGAAAAGGCTGCAGTGTCTTCCAGGAAGGCGGCGGAGACCTCGCATCCCGAGGCGGTCGGCCCGGCCAGGGAGCATGTCGAGGCCGCGCGGCACGTAGACGGCGCGCAGGCGTCCTCCGAGCGGCATGTGGAGCTTGTCGGCGGGAAGCCGGTCGAGGGCGCGCGACCGGTGGAGGGGACGCCCGAGCCTGTCCGCAGCCACGTCCACGATACCGGTACAGGCTGGAACGGGCATGAGCCGGAGGCGGTCGGCAAGCTCGACAAGGTCTCGCGTACGTTCGCTGCGCTGGACCAGGAGGGCCGCCTCTACGACCTGCGCGACCTGCACTATCGCGATGGAACCTGGAAGACCTCCGCGGGTGCCGAAGTGCCCCACGAGGTTGCGGCGCAGGCGAACGATCGGCGCAAGGTGGAGCTGCACCAGCATTTCCGGGGCATCCTGCCGGCCGAGGACCTCGCCGTGATGCTCGGGGAGTCGGCGCTGCGGGTCCGGGGCGAGTCGGAGCGGGTGCTCGCTGCAGGGGGCAAGCTCACGCCCGAACAGCAGCTCGTACACGAGTGCTTCAAGCCCGGCGAGGCCCCGGCCATCGGGGCGATGAAGTGGCTGGAGAAGGCCTACGCCGCGAACAGCGACAATCTCCGCAGCGGTGACGACGTGCGGGCCAGGCGCGAGGCCGTGGGGGAGCTGAACGACCGGGTTGCGGCCCTGCGTGCCGAGCTGCGCACCGCGCCGCCTGAACAGGTCAGCCGGATCGGGCTCGAGATCCTCGATGCCCGGGACCAGTTGGAGAACCATCGACTCCGGATCGACCTGGCGGAGAAGTCTGCAGCCCCCGCGGGTGGGGACGCGACGAGCAAGGCCGAGAAGGCTGCCGGCGTGCTCAAGGCGCAGCAGGCGCTCGATGAACACTCGAAGAGCTACCCGGACGCCGCAAAAGTGGCGGCCGAGCCCGGCCCCGGTCCGCTCAAGCGGCAGATGGACGACCCGGTGCTCCACAGCGTGGACAGCCAGGGAAACCTCACCCCCAGCAGCGCCCGGGCCAAGCTCGATGCGCTGCTCAGCGCCGGGCACGACAATCCCTTCGACGCGACCTACGATCCGCGCGGGCTGATGATCGCCGTGATCACCGGCAGCAGGGACTTCCACGGTGCCAAGGTCGCTGGAGGCGCCAAACCCGAGCACGGGGAGCAATTCCTGCGGGCGACCCTGGAGCACCTGCGGCGTGACGGCATCGACTACGCTGAGCCTCAGGGCAACTGGCACAAGGATCTCGGCCTGACGCCCGCCGACATGGGGCGGATCGGCCGGGAGGAGGGCGTCGAGCTCCGGTTCCTGCCCCACCGGGTGAGCGAGAACGAGCTGGCCTTGAAGACGGTTCCGGAGTCCCGCAAGAGCACCTACAAGGAGGAGCTCAACACCGCGTTGCGCGCCGGCACCGCCCCGGGCGGCACCGAGTTCCACTCCGTCGCGGCCGGGTTCGACTTTTGCGGTCCGGAAGGCAAGCCGTTCCAGCCCGAGGGCATGAAGCACCTCCAGTGGGCGTACGAAGTGCTGCTGGACGCGAGCAAGGAGAGCGGGAAACGCATGGTCCTGCGCCCCCACGTGGGCGAGGGCTACACCGAGACGTACGAGCAGCGCACCCGCGGCGTGTCCGAGGCCCAACGTCAGGGCGCCGAGTACAGCCACCAGCCCCCCGGGGCGAACGCGCACCCGTCGGACATCGCGCGTCACAACCTCCAGATGGTCATCGATCAGGTCAGCTCCCTGAAGGAGCAGGGCCTCTACGACCCCCGCTTCGTCACGGTCCGGCTCGGCCATGTGACGAACATCGATCCCCAGCAGGCAAAGCAGCTTCACGCGCTCGGGATCATCGCCGAGGTCAACCTCGGCAGCAACGTCTCGACGGGCGCCCTGCGGCGGATGGAGGGCGGGGAGTCGCGGCTCACCGGTCACCCGATGCTCGACCTCATGGCAGCGCGGGTGGACACGGTGCTCTCCACCGACGCACACGCGGTCATGAACACCGACCTCTCCTCGGAGTTCAAGGCCGCGAAGTTCCTGCTCGACCAGTTCCACGAGGGGAAGGCGGGCGTCACGTACAACGGGCACGAGCGCACCTCCCAGGAGATGCCGTCCGTGCTGGCCAGGGAGTACCAGGAGGCCG
The DNA here is from genome assembly GCA_903875225.1 of uncultured Pseudomonadota bacterium. Lineage (GTDB taxonomy): Bacteria > Myxococcota_A > UBA796 > UBA796 > SXON01 > CAIUMM01. Next base: position 127,517 of record CAIQVJ010000108.1, on the reverse strand, counting down.
AGTTCAAGCGCACCGGGGTCCGCGTGTCCGATGCCGACGCGCTCGTCGAAGGTGCGAGGCAGGCCGATCACATGTTCTCGATCGACCGCCTGCACGAAGCGGCCCAGAAATATCGCGGGGGCGTGAACGACCCCCTTCCGGCGAAGTCCGAGTCCACCGGGCCCCGGTCGGTGGCCGAGGCCCAGGGCATCCGCGAGGAAGCCCTGGGTTCAGACTGGAAACGCGGGGTGGAGGAGGCAAAGCGGGGGCTGGCCACCGCCGAGCCCGGATCCCTGGCGCACGACGGGTTCTCCAGCCGCCTCATGGACCTCGATCGCATCTCCCGGATCTCCGACCCGTCGGTTGCCCAGGCGGAGTTCAAGGCCGTCAAGGTCAATGATGCCGTGGCCGTCGAGCGTCCGGCAGGGCGCGCCAACTCTGCGGATCTCAAGGAGGCGCGGACGCTCTTGAGCGCCAACCCCAACGCGGAGATGGAGCCCCATCACGCGATGGCGCTGCTGGATCATGCGATGGACAGCGTACGCGTGCAGAGCATGGAGCAGACGGGCCTGGGCGCGCACGCCGTGCACGAACCCGTCAACCAGATCGGAATGGCCGACTCCAGCCAGCGCCGGGTGGCTGCGGCGCTCGGGGCGATGGGCGTTTCAGGCGACGACATCACGTTCCACCAGGGAGCGGGGGGCGTCGGCACGCCGGCGCAGATGCAGCACGCGTTCACGGTCGCGAAGATGCCGGACGGGCGGCTCTACCTGATCGACCCGAACTTCGGTGCACACCTGGCCACAGGCCACGACAGCGTGGGCAGGCGGCTCGTCTCCGATCCCCACGGGGAGGCGGTGGCTCGCGGGCTCAAGCGGGACGGGTACGTGGTCCTGGACGACGCCACCGCTCGAGCGTACGGCAAGGCCATCACGGGGGAGGACGGGCAGTACAGCGCAGCGTCCTTCTCCCGCCCCAATGGCATCAAGGCCCACGCCGAGGCGGGCACGGTCTCGTCAGGGGACCACGCGGCCCGGACGGCCGAGTACCACACCGCGTTCGCCGAGCGTCCCTCGCGGGATCCGCATGCCGCCACGAAGGAAGCGCTCGGGATGCACCACTCCGAGTGGGCTTCGAATCCGGAGGCGCAGAAGGCGCTGTTCACCGCCAGCGCGGAGGCTGTCACCCGGATGCGGGCGATGGGGGCCGAGGTGGTGCACGGCATGGAAGGAGCCGAGGTCTCCAGCCTGCGCAAGCGGGACGACTTCCACGAGTTCGTCACCGAGGTGCAGAAGAAGCAGCAGGCCGAGGGCTACGAGCACGTCGGCAAGATGTGCGACATCGTGCGCGGGCGCTTCAATCTGGCAACCGGGGCCGACGTGGAGCTGGTCGTGGCCCGCCTCAAGGAGCGCTACCCGGATGCGAAGGTCAAGCCCCCGCGCGACGGCTACCCGCGGTGGCACATCAACGTGCAGGACGGGGCCACCGGGCTCGTCCACGAGTGGCAGATCGGCACGAAGGCCACCACGGACTTCTTCGAGACCAGGGCGCTGAGCATCCCGGCGGGGATCACCGCCTTCAAGGGCAAGCCCGACTTCCACGATGGCGTCTACAAGCTCCTCAACAAGGTGAAGGACCCCGAGCTCCGCACCCAGCACGGCATCGATGAGATGCTCCCCCACTACAAGGCGCTGGCCGAGGCTACAGGCAGGGTCACGAAGGGGGAGCCGCTCCCGGAGCGGTACGCCGAGGGGTACCATGAGATGACCCTGGCGATCAACCAGAAGCTGGCGGCGATCGAGGCGGAACACCCCGGGTACATGAACAAGGTGCTCAACGGGGAGCCTACGCCGGCCATCACGCCCCGGGTCGCAGAGGCGTCGAAGACGCCTACGGCCACCGTGCCGGCGGGCGGTACGCCCGCTGCGCTCGCTCATGCCGTGGTGCCGCCGATCCCCGCGGTTGTGGCCCCCCCCGGCCCCATCGGCGTGCGCGGCTACCTGGCCGAGCGCGACAAGCTCGGCCGGATGGCGTTCGGAGGCGGGTTCCAGTACGATCTGCATGACAGCAACGGGGTGAGCGAGGCCCGCATGAAGGTGCACCTCGCGGGCGACGGCACCACGAATCCCGCAGTGCGGGACGCTTTGCGCGCGAAGTTCGCCACCATGACCGACGCCGAGATCGAGCACGCCGCCAGGGTCGAGGGGCAGAACCACGACGGTCAGGCTGCGAAGAGCGCGGGGATGGAGCTGGCTCGTCGGCGGATGCTGGCGGGCGTGGAGCAGTTCTTCAACGCGCCGCACTTCGAGGTTCCGGGCCCCGACGGGAAGCCCAGCCGGCTTCGCGTGGCGATCGAGTTCGTCGACGACCCCGCGCAGGCGCACCACACCGTGCACGTCTCCAACGGCAACGAGCTTGGACAGGCGTTCGCGAACCAGGTGCAGACCTTCACCACGCCGATGATCCATGCCCACGAGGCCGGTCACGCGATCTTCGGACTCCTGGACGAGTACGCCGACCACGTGAAGGTCGGTTCCCAGAAGCCGGAAGGCCGCCGTCACGCCAAGGACAGCCGCGTCGTGAAGGACCAGAGCCTCTACGCGGGTGGGGTTCGAAAGGTGGACCCCGCGGATCCGACCCGTGAGCTCCGCGACCCTACGGTTCGCCTGCAGGACCGGCACATCGAGCAGATCCGCGAACAGATCCGGGAGGCGCGCGCGATCGCGGCGCGTGGCTGGACTCCGCAGCAGTTGGACGCCCTCGTCAAGGGCCCGGCCCAGTTCGACGAGTGGCAGACGCGGCGGATGGCGCCGACCCAGTTCCACGACGAGGGCTCCGTGCAGACGCGTCGCTTGCGGCTCGCGGAGAAGATGACCCCGGAGCACTACTCCCAGGCCATGGCGAACGGCTGGAACAATGCGGAGCTCCAGAGCGGCCCGATCCGGCAGATCGCCCATCGGATGACCGCTGCGGAGTTCGCGACGGCGCAGGCCGCGGGGTGGACGCCCCGGCAGCTTGCGAAAGCCGACGCGGTCACGCTCCTCGATGCCGGGCAGGGCACGAGCCGCGCCCAGCGGAAGGCGGCGAAGGCGCCTGTCCCCACCGCACCCGCGGTCGTCCCCACAGCGCCTGCCGTCGCCCCCGCTGCGTCGGGTCATGCCGGGCCTGCTGCCGTCGCCCCCACACTGCCGGGTCATGCCGGTCCTGTTGCCCTCGCGCATGCCGTGGTTCCGCCGACGCCCGCCACGACTCCGACCTCGGTCGCCCCGCAGGCAGCCACCGGGCCCTCGGCCCCCATCGGAGTGCGCGGCTTCCTGGCCGAGCGCGACAAGCTGGGCCGGATGGCGTTCGGCGGCGGGTACCAGTACGATCTCCACGACGGGAGCGGGGTGAGCGAGGCGCGCCTCAAGGTGCACCTCGCCGGTGACGCCTCGACCAACCCGGCGGTGCGCGACGCGTTGCGGGCGAAGTTCGCGACCATGACCGACGCCCAGATCGAGCACGCTGCCAGCGTCGAGGGGCAGAACCGCGACGGGCAGGCTGCGAAGAACGCGGGGATGGAGCTGGCACGTCGGCGGATGCTGGCCGGCGTGGAGCAGTTCTTCAACGCACCGCAGTTCGAGGTTCCGGGCCCCGACGGGAAGCCCAGCCGGCTTCGGGTGGCGATCGAGTTCGTCGACGATCCTGCTCAGGCGCACCACACGGTGCACGTCTCCAACGGCAACGAGCTTGGGCAGGCGTTCGCGGACCAGGTGCAGACCTTCACCACGCCGATGATCCATGCGCACGAGGCGGGTCACGCCATCTTCGGCCTCCTCGACGAGTACGCGGACCACGTGAAGGTGGGCTCCCAGAAGCCGGAGGGACGGCGGCACGCCAACGACAGCCGCGTCGTGAAGGACCAGAGCCTCTACGCGGGCGGGGTCCGGAAGGTGGACCCCGCGGATCCGACCCGGGAGCTCCGGGACCCGACGGTCGGCCTGCAGGAGCGGCACATCGAGCAGATCCGCGAGCAGATCCGGGAGGCGCGCGCGATCGCGGCGCGTGGTTGGACCCCGGAGCAGCTGGACGCCCTGGTGAAGGGCCCGGCCCAGTTCGACGAGTGGCAGACCCCGCGGATGGCCCCGACCGAGTTCCACGACGAGGGCTCCGTGCAGACCCGTCGGCTGCGCATCGCGGAGAAGATGACCCCGGAGAACTACTCCCAGGCCATGGCGAACGGCTGGAACAACGCCGAGCTCCAGAGCGGCCCGATCCGGCAGATCGCCCATCGGATGACCGCCGCGGAGTTCGCGACGGCGCAGGCCGCGGGGTGGACGCCCCGGCAGCTTTCGAAGGCGGACGAGGTGACGCTGTTCGGTGCCGGGCAGGGCTTGAGCCGGATCCAGCGGAAGGTGCCGGTGGTGGCAGCCGTGCCCGTCGTCGCCCCGGCCGGTCCCGGGCACGGGGCGGCTGCCGTCCCGCACGTCGAGAGCACCCCCGTGCCGCACACCACGCCGGTGCCGCACAGCACCGAGGCGGTCGCGATCTCACCGAAGGATGCGCTCGCCATGCACCACTCCGAGTGGGCTGGACACATGGAGGCCCAGAAGGCGCTGTTCGAGGCGAGCTCGGGGGCCGTGAGCCGCATGAAGGCCGCGGGGGCCGAGATCGTGCAGGGGATGCCGGGCGCGGATGTGAGCAGCCTGCGGAAACGCGACAACTTCGAGCAGTTCGTCAGCGAGATCGTCAAGAAGCAGAAGAACGAGAACTACGAGCACGTCGGCAAGATGTGCGACATCGTCCGCGGGCGCTTCAACGTCGAGACCGGCGCAGATGTGCAGACCGTCGTGGCCCGCCTGAAGGAGAAGTTCGGCGACGACGTGGTGAAGGTGAAGGAGCCGCGTGAGGGCTACCCGCGCTGGCACATCAACGTGCGCGACGCCCAGACCGGCCTCGTGCACGAATGGCAGGTGGGCACCAAGTCGACGACCCAGTTCTTCGAGACGAAGTCGCTGACGATCCCCGAGACGATCACGGCGTTCAAGGGGCAGCCGGACTTCCACGACGGCGTCTACAAGCTGCTGAACAAGGTGACCGACCCCGAGGTGCGCGCCCGCCACGGCATCGACACGATGCTGCCCGAGTACAAGCAACTGGCGGAGGAGACAGGCCGGGTCACGACCGAGAAGCCCGTACCGGAGCGCCACGCCGAGCGCTACGCCGCGATGACCCGCGCGATCAACGAGAAATTGGCTGCGATCGAGCGGGAGAACCCCGGGTACATGAACGCGGTGCTGAAGGGCGAGCCCACCCCGACCCCTGCGCCGCCGAAGGCGGAGGCTCCGATCGGGTCGAGCCAGCCTGCGGCGAGCGCCCCGGCGGCTTCGCGGACGATGGCGGGTGTCGCGGGCGGTGAGGTCGCGGCGATGCACGAATTCGAAGGCCGCGTGCTCGTGCAGTACAAGAACGGCGCGATGCAGTGGATGGAGAAGGCGGAGGCCGCCAACTTCCGGGTCGCCCAGGCGACCCCGGGCGTGGTGGTCTCCGGTCCGAACGACAAGACCATCCCGCCGGTGGCGGGGGCGAACGCCAAGACGCTGCCGATGACCCCGCAGGGGGAGGCCCGGGTGGCGGGCCAGAACGTCGGTGTACCGGACGCGCCGCGTGCCGTGCAGAAGACCCTGCCGATGACCCCGGAGCCGCAACAGGCGGTCCAGCAGCAGCGCGTCGTCCAGCAGCAGGCGGTGCAGCCGCAGCGTGTGCAACAGGCCGCGGTTCCGCAGCAGCAGGCCGCCCCCGTCAAACCCGGCAGCCGGTGGGCCGCCGAGGTCCAGCGCGTCTACGCAAACGGGTCGAACACCGAGTTCGTGCACGTGGACCTGCAGAACGACACCGCGCTGCGTCGTCAGCTGGATCGCGCACACGCCGCCACGGCCGCCGGCGCTTCGCTCGACCAGAAGCTCGCGTTGCTGTCCGCGCACGTGAAGGACGGCATCACCTACGACATGGCCGCCCAGCAGCACGAGTACCAGGCGCACTCCGGCCAGGTCTCGCTGGGCACGATGATCGAGCAGGGCTCGGTCGTGTGTCGTGAAAAGGCGCTGTTCACGCACGCCGCGCTGGCGGAGATGGGCATCGCCTCCAAGGTGGTCGTGGGCACCGTGCCGGATGGCAACGGCCGCACCGGCGGTCACGCGTGGGTCGAGCTTGCCGACGGGACCATCATCGACGGCACGTGGGGCCGCATCTTCCCCGCAGGCAACGACCCGGTGCAGGGCCGGACGCGGCGCAGCGCGACCACCTTTGCCGAGCCGAGGGTCGAGCTCCCCTCCGCCCAGGCGATCAGCGCGAGCCGCAGCGCGGCAGCGATCCTCTCGAATCCGCAGGAGATGGACCGCATGCGGCGACCGGCGCAGGCCTCGCCGGAGGAGCTGCTGGTGCGTCCCGGGGTACGGGCATGGCATCCGGATGGCCGCACGCCGGTGACCGTGGAGTACAGCGAGCGGGACAAGGTGCAGGTGCGTCACGACGACGGTCGCGTGGAGATCCTGAGCCGCGCGGCGTTCGTGAACGGAAATGGCTGGGCGCTGCAACCGCAGGGCGGACAGCAACAGGCAGGTCAACAGCGCCGCACCCACACGATGGCCGCCTACGAGCCGCATCCCGACGTGGACGCCGCGGGGCCGGACGAGAAGGCGCTCAAGCTGATGGACGCGCGCTCGAAGAACCATGACCTCGATCACGCTGTTCACACCGAGGTCGAATCGAAGACGAGGTCGGCCTCGGGCGGGCATTCGTACGTGGACGAGACCTACGAGAACGTGACCGTGGGTGCGGGCTTCGCCGGCATCAGCAACGAGGTGGGGCAGCGCGCGGCCGGAAAGAGCGGAAAACGCCTCGTGATCGGCGAGGAGAACCCATGGCTCGGCGCGCGAGCCGATCTCGGTCAGCCCGCGGGCGGGAGCGAGGTGGACGGCGGCAGGGTGGGGATGAAACAGAGCGCCCGGACCGCGGACGAGCGGTTCATGCACGCGCGCGAGCACGCCGAGAACGCAGAGATCAACCGCGCCGACGCAGGCGTGGGCCTCTTCAAGAAGCAGATCCTGGGTGTGGAGGTGCGACCCGAGCCGGTCGATGCGCGGACCTGGCACCGCCCGGATGCGAAAGCCCGGATCGCGGTGCTCGAGGGCCACACCGAAGATGGCTCCCCGATCATCCGGTATGTCTACGCGCGGCGGATCGACATCGCCAGCGGTCCCGGCCCGGCGCGCAAGCTGGCCGACAAGGCGGTGATCCGGGGCCGCGGGCCCGTGCCCGAGAACATGGACCCCGCGGAGTTCGACCGCCTCGCGCGTGAAGGGAAGATCATCCCCCGGCAGATCGACCCGGACCTCTACCGCGAACTGGTGCAGCAGAAGCGGATCCTCCAGAGCGATCAGGCGTTCGACCCTGCGAACGTGGAGCATGGGGACCACGTGCTCGTCTACGGAGGCGGTGCTTCCGCTGCCTGGGGCGTGGAGGGCGCCACGCCGAAGGCCGGCAAGGTGGAGTGGCTCGGTCGCATGGCGAAGCCGGGCGACGACCTCACGAACGCCCAGAACACCCGGCTCAAGCAGCACTACGCCGACCTGGAAGCCGCCCACGCCGCTCACGATCCGCTCGCGGTCGAGCGCTCGATGCGCGCGATCGAGCACTTCACGTTCACGGAGGCCCCGAACAACGGGTTCCTCCCACGCAACCTGCGGGACGGCGGTGCTTTCGACCCGGAGCAGCAGGCAGAGCACGGCGGAAAGATCACGCGGGACGTGCTGCCCGACCTCGCGTCCGTCACCCGGGAGGCGCACCCCGAGACCGGCAAGTCCATGATCCGGGTGGAGGGCACGGACGGCAGCGTGCGCTGGTGTGATCGGCTGGTGTTGGCGATCGGGCAGGACGGCAATGGTCTCGGCGGTCCTGCGCAATTGCTCGAGAAGGTTCCCGTGTTGCGCCCCCTGGTCGACCCGAGCGCGAGTGACTGGGGCTTCCCGGTGGTCGTCGGCCTGCAGACTCCGGACTCGGCGATCCGCGTGCTGGGCGTCGCGGCCACGAGCCCGGTGCTGAGGCACAAGATCGAGTCCGGCACGCGCGAGTTCGTCGAGCAGAGCTTTGCGCTGCAGGCCCACGACAAGGGGACCGTCCCGCTGGACAGTCAAGGCGTGATCGGGAGCTTCCACCACGCCGAGCGCATGATCCGGGCGGCCAACAAGGCCCAGCTGATGGACCTCGCCTCGCAGGCGCCCGAGGAGCAGGCGAAGATCCTCGGCGTGCACCATGGCAGGTGGCGCACGAAGCGCGCTGCAGACGAGCTCCGCACCCGGGATGCGCCCGAGATGCCGCAGCCTTCAGCCAAGTAGGCCTCTTCCGTCGCTTGCCCGGGGCTACCCGAAGGTCTCCGGATCGGGGGCGTCCCGACTCGGGTTGTCACCCAGCCAGGGAACGGCTCCGTGCCGGGACCGGAGGTCGGACTCGGCCGCGCTTCGGAGCAGTCCGTACACCCGACCGTCGTCTTCGTCCGGCACGGGGTTGGGGTCGGTGCAGGGGTTGGAGTCGAAGCGGACGAAACGCAAGGCAGGGAGCGTGGAGCGGGCGTTCGCCAGGGCCTCCACGCCGTCGTCGGTGACCCGGTTGAAGTACAGGGAGAGCCAGCGGAGCCGGGCGAGGTGGCGGGAATGCACCAGCAGGTCCACTTCGGCATCCCCGATGTCAGAGACGGAGAGGTCGAGGCTTCGGATGCGGGCGAGGTGTGGCGAGGCAAAGAGCTGGGCGGCGACCGGCTTCACCTCGGTGAGCACCACATCGAGGATCGGCGCCCGGGCGTAGAGCGAAGGCGCTACCCGCAGGAAGTGGGCAGCGGGGAGCTTGACCTCTTCCACGAAACCGCGCCGGAATCGCCACGGGGGTGTCGTCCTGCCGTCGTATCCGAGCAATGCGGCGATCCCCCCGCTCCAACGGGCGCCGTGGGCGAGCCCCACCACCGCCGCAGCCAACGCGTCCGACTCGATCGGCTTCCGGCGGACGCCTGCAGCGCGGCGGGCCCGCGCCACGTCCAGTTGCGCACGGACGAAGTCGGCCCGCTCCGGGTCTGTCGGCTCCACCGCGTCGGCAAAGTGCTCCCGTGGCCGGTCGGCCCAGGGATCGGCGATGACCGCGGCGAGTGCCCGATGCATGGGCAGGACTATCGCGAGCGACAGCGCGATACGTGCCGCCGATGGAAACGTCCACGCGCTACCTGCCCCTGATCGATGAAGCGTCGTTGCACGCGGCGTTCGAGGTCGCCCCGGAGGGGGGGGCATGGGAGATCGCGTCCGCCCGGCATGTGTCGGGCACGGGCTGGGACATGGAGATGCAGCTGTGGACGAGCGGCGAGCACCGCCTGCACGTCGCGTTCCGTGGACCCACGGTCACCGGGCTCTCCGACACCGAGCTGGATCGGGAGCGGGAGCGCCTCATCCGCATTCGCGACGCGGCGCAGGCTGCGCTCGACCTGGTCGAGGGGCATCAGCGGTTCCGCAAGGCGCTCCGGTGAGCGCGGACCCGCCGGATCTGCTCCTCGAAGCGGTGTCTGCGCAGCGCGTGCTCACCCCCTTCCTGGCTGCCGGGGCCGACCCGATTGCCCTCACCCGTGCCTTCCGGCCTTCGCCCGATGACTACGGGAAGGTGTTCCGCGCCGAGCTGGTCGCGGGCCTGCGGTCGATCTACGACGGCATCTGGGAAACGCAGCCGGCGATCACCCGGAAGCCCGGCCAGAACGTGCTCCTCGTGCACGCCTGCGTGGCCGAAGGCTTCGTCATGGGGAGCGTGATGATGGAGGCGTTCCCGGGTGGCTACGCCGGGCTCGACGAGGACCTCGTGCCCGGTCGGGTCTGGGCGTGCTGGAAGTTCGTCGAGCCCGGGAAGCGGCTCGGCATGGCCTGGGATGGTCTGGTGCACCTCGATGGGCGCTGGGTGTGGTTCCCCCGGGCCTGGGCGTTCGTCAGGAAGCTCAAGACAGCCTGAGGCCACGCTCGGGTGACGGCGGCGGTCCTCCTGCGCCAGCTTTTCGACAGCTTTTTCGAGACCTGACGAAAATCTGTCGTACACTCAGTGCATGTCCAACCTCCTGATCGTCGATGATGATGCGCTGGCCCGCCAGATCCTCGCCGACCTCGTGGCGGTGCACGGACACACCGTCGTCGCCTGCGCAGACGCTGCTGCTGCGCTGGAGGCGCTCGCTGGACCAGCCGGGCGGTTTCACGCAGTCATCACCGACGTCCGGATGCCGGAGATGGACGGCATCGACCTGGCCCGGCAGATCCAGGTGCGCCTCCCCGGGCTTCCCGTAGCGCTGACGAGCGCAGAGCCGGACTTCAACATCCACGAAGAGGCCGCGACGCGGGGGCTGCGTGCCACCATCACGCTGCAGAAGCCCTTTCAGGCTCGCGCCGTGCTCCGGGTGCTCGAGCAGTTGCTGGGCCGGCCGTCCACGAGCGCCGCGCAGGCCCCGGCGCGGAATCCGACGCTGGCGCCGACCGGGGTCCCCCTCGGCAAGGACGACGCCCCGGTGTGGCTCGACCAGGGCCCGCTCCCGATCTCGAAGCTGGCGCCCATCCGGCTGTGGTTCGTCGCCAGTCGACGACGCGCGAGCGGGCACATCGTGCTCGACGTGCCGGGCGGCGTCGTCCGCGTGCCGCTGCGCTCCGGGCAGCTGGTCCAGGGAAGCGGAGCCGCTGGCTCCAGCCCGGCGGCCCTGGCCCGGTGGATGCTGGACCTGCACGATGGCTCGATCCACTTCCAGGCGAGCCCGGCCGCGGCGATGGACGGGCCCGTCGTCGCCTCGACATCCGTGCCCGAGGCCGTGTCGCTCGCGCTCGCCGCCGTTCCACACGCCGTGGTCCAGCATTCGTGGAGCGCGGTGCTGAGCGCGCGGGCGTTCGCGCGCTCCCCGAGGGACAGCCACCCCGAGGCGTGGGGCCTCGATGCGCTGGGCTCGCTCGCTCACGCCTCGGCGGTCGGCCAGCGCGTGGAGGCGCTCACGTTGGAGCTCGCCCGCGAGTCGTCGGCCTTCCGCACGTCGGGGTTCCGCACGTTGGAGATGCTCGCCCGGCTCAACCTCCTCACGCTCCTGGCGTGAGGACGCCGTCGAGGGGCGGATCGGTCACGGCAGCAGGGCCTCTCGCAGGCCGGGCAGCGCCCAGCGCCGCTCGGCGGTGGCCACGGCCGCAGCGTAGTCGCCGCCTGCGGCGCGAAGCCCCCCGATGAAGCTGCGGATGGGAGATCCGCTCCGTTGTCCGGCCCTCGCCGGCAGCCGCAGGAGCAGGGTCCCGGCTTCGACGCCTGTGATGGTGGCCAGGCGCTCCGTTGCCAGATCGGCGCAGTCGCTGTCCCCGAACAGCAGCGCGGCGGCGAGCGCCTCCTCGATGCGGTCCGCCGCCGTGGGCCGGGGAACGAGGCCGGGATGGTCCAGCATCAGGGTGGCCCAGTGGGCGCTGGACGCCGCGGGCACGGCCACGTCCGTCAGGCGCCAGCACGGGACCCGAAGGGGCGGCGCGGCGAGGTAGGCCGCGATGGCTTTTTGATCGGTGCCTCGCAACGGCAGCATCGCGGCTTCGGGCAACGGGTTCGCTGCCCATGCCCTCACCAGCTCGTCGTTTTCTCGCGACCACACTGGAATGTCCGCGTGGCAGCTCGGACAACGGAGGATCGCGTAGGTGCGCCCCTCACGTACGGAGGTGCGCCCGGTGAACGTGGCGCGCTCGGAGCAGGTGTCGCAGGTGTCGGAGAGATCAGACAGCATCATTCCTCCCCCGTAGCACGGGGCCGGCGCGTAGCGAAAGGTGGGTTAGCCGCCCGGCTATGCAGAACGCCGTGAACCTGGGCCGGAGGGCCGCCGCTATGGCGTTGATCGCGGCGGAGACCGGCGCGCACATCGAGGACGAGCTTGCGCTCCTTGCGCCCCACGAGCCCGGGGATCGCGCGCTGGCGTGGAATCTGGCCCTCGGCGTGCTGCGAAGGCGGGACGCACTGGACGCCGCGATCGTGGCCGGTGCGAAGCGGTCCTTGCGTACGATCGACCCGGCGGTGCGTGTGATCCTGCGGTGCGCGTTGTACGAACTCGCGTTCACGCGCACGCCGGCGCATGCAGCCGTGGATCAGGCGGTGGCGATGACGCGGCGGCTGAACGTGGGCCACGCTGCGCCGTTCGTGAATGCCGTCCTGCGGAACGCGCCGGCGCCCGACCCCACGCTACCCGGCTTCCCGGACGTACTCGTCAGCCGGTGGCGGGCCCGGTGGGGCGAGCGGGCGGACGCCTGGATGGCGGCCTGCAACCAGCCCGCGCCGCTCTACCTCGTGCCCAGGGAGGACGAAGCCGGGCTTTGTCGGAGCTTCCAGCACGCCGGGCTGGTCGCTACCCCCGTTGGCGAGCCGGGGGTCAGGCCCCGCCCGCTCTCGGTGCCCCCCGGGCTGGTCACGGCCTTCCCCGGGTTCGCCGAAGGCCGGTTCTGGGTGATGGATCCGGCCGCGGTTTCGGTCGCCGATCTGCTCGCCGACGGCCTCCCCGAGGGCGCGACCGTGCTGGACGCCTGCGCCGCGCCCGGCGGAAAGAGCCTTCGCCTCGCGAGCCTCGGCTTCGCGGTCACCGCGACGGACTCCCGGGCAGACCGGCTCGTGCGCCTCGAAGAGAACGCAGCCCGTGTCGGGGCGCGCCTGGACGTCTCCGTGATGGACTGGACGGCGCCGGAGGGCCCGGGGGCGGATGCGCTCTACGATGGTGTGCTGGTCGACGCCCCGTGCAGCGGGCTCGGGACCGTGCGACGTCATCCGGACATCCGCTGGCGCAAGTCCACGCCGGAGCTCCTGGTCGGGCACCTGAAGGCCCTCGCGGTGCGCCAGGCCGCCTTGCTGCACCAGCTCAAGCGTCGCGTGAAGCCGGGCGGCGTGCTGGTGTATGCGGTGTGCTCCACCGAGCCCGAGGAGGGGGAGGCCGTGGCGCGAACGCTGAGCTGGCCCGTGGAGGCTACCGTGGACACCACGCCGGCGCGGGTGGACCCCGCGTTGGGCGCAGACGCCCACGTGGCGTTCCGTTTCCGGGCGCCGGGGGGCTCGTGAGCGGCCTCGACACGCCGATGTTCCGGCAGTACCTCGCGATAAAGGCCGAGTACCCGGATGTCCTGCTGTTCTACAGGATGGGCGACTTCTACGAACTGTTCGGCGACGACGCCCGCTGGACCGCCGGTGCGCTGGAGCTCACGCTCACCACGCGGAACAAGGAGGCCGCGGACCCCATCCCGATGTGCGGCGTGCCGTACCACGCGGTCGACAGCTACCTGCGGCGGCTGCTGGAGCTCGGGCGGAAGATCGCAATCGCGGAGCAGGTCGAGGACCCCCGCGTGGCCAAGGGGATCGTGCGGCGCGAGGTGGTGCGTGTGCTCACGCCCGGGCTCGTGGTCGACGGGGTGGACGCCCACGAACCCGCCTGGCTCGTGTGCGCGGGGGAGCACGAGGGGCGGTATGCCCTCGGCTATCTGGACGCGAGCACGGGGGACCTGCGGGTCTCGGAGGTCGCGAACCTGGAGGAGCTCGGGGCAGAGCTGGCGAAGGTCGACGCGCGCGAGATCCTGCTGTGCGGTCGGGTGCCTGCCTACCCCGCGCTCTGCGTCACGCGGGTGGAGCTTGCGCTGGGCGAGACCCGTCGGCTGCATGCCCGGTTCGGGAGGGGGTTCACCGCGCTGGGCGCTGCCGGGCAGGGGGTGGTGGCGACCCTGGTGACCTACGCCGAGGCACACCTGAAGTCGGCCCTGCAGCACGTCGACAGGCTGATCGTCGAGCAGGTGGGCGGCACGTTGGACATCGACGACGCCACGCGCCGCAACCTGGAGGTGTTCAAGCCGATGCGAGGGTCGGGCCGCGCCGGCACGCTCATCGGGCTCCTCGACGCCTGCCGTACCGGCATGGGGGGGCGCCTGTTGCGCGAGTGGCTCGCCGCGCCCCTGCTGGACATCGGACTGATCTCCGCGAGGCAGGACGCGGTCGCGGCGTTCGTGGACGACCCGTCGACGCGGGAGTCGGTGCGCGGGTTGCTCCGCGGGGTCTCCGATCTCGAGCGCATCTCCGGGCGCGTCGCGCAGCGCACGGCGAGCCCGAGAGACCTCGGCGCGCTGCGTGACACCTTGCGGCGCTTGCCGGAGCTCGCCGCGCTGTGCGGGGCGGCGGGTCTGCTCGGGCGACTCCCCTCCGATCGGGCCGACGACCTGGGCGCCGACATCGACTACTGGCTGATCGACGAGCCGCCGGTGGCCAGCGGGGAGGGTGGGCTGCTCCGCGAGGGGGCCGACCCGGAGGTCGACCGGTTGCGGGCGCTCTCGTTCGATGCGAAGGGCGCGATCTCCGCGATGGAGGCGCGCCTCAAGGAGCAGACGGGCATCAACAGCCTGAAGGTCCGCAGCAACGGCGTGTTCGGCTACTACATCGAGATCACCAAATCGAACCTCGAGAAGGTCCCGACGTCGTGGCATCGCAAGCAGACCATCGCGACCGGCGAGCGGTTTATCACGCCCGAGCTGAAGGAGTACGAGGAGCAGGTGAGCGGCGCCGAGGAGCGGCTCCTGCTGCTCGAGGCGCGCGCGTTCACCGCGCTTCGGGAGCGCGTGGCCGGGCAGGTCTCCCGGGTGCTCGCCATCGCCAGGGGGCTCGCAGAGCTCGACGTGTACGCGGCGTTCGCCCACCTCGCCGTGGAGAACCGCTACGTGCGCCCCACCGTGAACGAGGGCTCCGAGATCTGGCTCTCCGCCTCTCGCCACCCTGTGGTGGAGGCCGCGCGAAGGGCAGGGGACCGGTTCGTGCCCAATGATCTCCGGCTTGGTCAGCCCGGCGGGAAGCTGGTCCTGCTCACCGGGCCCAACATGGCGGGAAAGAGCACGCTGATGCGCCAGGTCGCGCTCATCGTGCTGATGGCCCAGATCGGGTGCTTCGTGCCGGCGAGGGAGGCGGTGATCGGGCGGTGTGATCGCCTGTTCGTGCGGGTGGGCGCGAGCGACGACCTCACCCGCGGGCAGAGCACGTTCATGGTGGAGATGGCCGAGACCGCCAACATCCTGCAACGCGCCGGGCCACGGGCGCTGGTCCTGCTCGACGAGGTCGGCCGGGGCACGAGCACCTACGACGGGCTCGCGATCGCCTGGGCGGTCGCCGAGGACCTGCACGACAGGGTGAAGTGCCGCGCGGTGTTCGCCACGCACTACCACGAGCTCGCGGCCCTGGCGGAGTCCTGCGACCACGTGCGGAACCTGCACGTGTCGGCTTCGGAGCAGGGGGATCAGCTCGTGTTCTTGAGGACGTTGCGCGAGGGCCCGGCGCCGGGGAGCTACGGCATCCAGTGCGCCCGGCAGGCGGGGTTGCCGAAGCCCGTGCTCGACCGCGCCCGTCGGCTGCTCGGGCAGCTCGAGCGCAAGCGACCCAAGCCCGAGGCCACGCAGCTCTCCCTGTTCGGGGGGCAGGCCCCGAGCCCCGAGGCGGAGAGCGCCCGGGAGGCCGCGATCGTGCGCACGTCGCCGGTGCTGGAGTCACTCCGGGGGATCGACCCCGACCTTCTGTCGCCTCGCGAAGCCCAGGCGGCGCTGTACCAGCTCAAGCGATTGTTGGAGGACGAAGCGTGAACGTTCAGATCCGCATCCTGGACCGGGGCAGGGGGCTCGACCTGCCCGCTCGCGCCACCTCCGGCTCTGCCGGCTACGACCTGCGCGCCGCGGTGACGGAGCCGCTCGTTCTGCAGCCGGGTGAGCGGGAGCTGATCCCCTGTGGCTTCTGCCTCGCCATCCCGGTCGGGTGGGAGGTGCAGGTGCGCCCGCGCTCCGGCCTCGCGATCAAGCACGGGATCACCCTGATCAACAGCCCGGGCACGATCGACTCCGACTACCGCGGGGAGGTGAGCGTGCCGCTCGTGAACCTCGGCCGGGAGGCGTTCACGATCCGGCGCGGCGAGCGGATCGCGCAGATGATCTTTGCGCGATTCGAGGCGCCGGAGCTGGTGGTGGTGAGCGAGCTTGGCGCCTCGGAGCGGGGCGAGGGCGGGTTCGGCAGCACCGGGAGCGGGTGATCCCACACGCCGACGGGTCGAGCGTCCAGGGGGCGGAGGGGACGCTCAGCGGGGCGCGACGATCTGCACGGGAAAGCCCAGGCGCTTGCTGAAATTCGCGGTGAGCACGCTCTCCAGCCGCTCGGCGGTGTCCCGCTCCAGCCAGGCGCCATCCACGAGGCGAAAGTGCCAGGCGCGCGAGAAGGCCGAGAGCCAGAGCTCGCGTACCGGAACCTGCTGCGAGAGCACGAAAACGCCGCCGCCCTCGAACTCTGTCTGCAGGACACCGTCGCTGATGCGGTTGTCCAGATCGTCGGACTCGATCGCGTCGAACTGGGCGAGGAGGGTCTTGAGCGCGGCCGAGACGGTCTGGCGGAATGCGGATTCGTCGATCATGGGCAGGAAGTAACGCCGGTCGGAGGGGGTGAGGGCCCGAACGGGCGCGCG
Organism: uncultured Pseudomonadota bacterium; assembly: GCA_903875225.1. Taxonomy (GTDB): domain Bacteria; phylum Myxococcota_A; class UBA796; order UBA796; family SXON01; genus CAIUMM01. Next base: position 111,019 of record CAIQVJ010000108.1, on the reverse strand, counting down.
GGTATGCGCGGACACGCGCCCGTCCTCCCGCCAGGGCACAGCGGCGTTCCACGGCCGGGTCCGAACGCGATGCCCGGGAAGCGAGCCGCCCACCAGCGCTCCGGTTAGACCCCGGCCCCATGCTCGACGCACTCTCCCGTGGTTTTCGCACCGCCCGCAACAAGCTCACCGGCAAGGCCGAGCTCACCGAGGAGGCCGTGGTGGACGCGCTCCGCGACGTCCGCGTGAGCCTCCTGGAGGCCGACGTCGAGCTCGACGTGATGAAGGGCTTCCTGGAGCGCGTGAAGCAGAAGACGCTCGGCAGGACCGTGCAGATCAAGGCCCCCAAGGGGTTCCAGGTCACGCCGGCCGACTATTTCATCAAGGCCTGCTCGGACGAGCTGACGGAGCTCCTCGGCGGGAAGGAGACAGCGCTCGACCTCACGGGCAAGCCCGCGCTGATCATGATGGTGGGCCTGCAGGGCTCGGGCAAGACCACCACCGCAGGCAAGATCGCGCGCAAGCTGCAGCAGCAGGGCAGGAAGCCGATGCTCGTCGCGGCGGACGTCTACCGGCCGGCCGCCGTGGACCAGCTCACGACGCTCGGTCGCAAGCTCAACGTGCCGGTGTTCTCGATCAAGGGCATGAACCCGGTCGCCCTGTGCTCGCTCGCCGTCACGCAGGCGCGGAACGTCGGTCGCGACGTCGTGATCTTCGACACGGCGGGCCGGCTGGCGCTCGACGAGACCCTGATGGCGGAGCTCGACCAGATCAAGGAGAAGACGCAGCCCGCGAACATCCTGTTCGTCTGTGACGCGATGGTGGGCCAGGACGCCGTGCGGACCGCCGCGGAGTTCGATCGGCGGCTGGCCTTCACCGGCTTCGTGCTCACGAAATTCGATGGCGACGCGCGCGGTGGCGCCGCGCTCTCCATCAAGAGCGTGACCGGCAAGCCGATCGTCTACGTGGGCATGGGGGAGGGCCTCGACAAGCTCGACGACTTCCGGCCCGAGGGCCTGGCCAGCCGGATCCTGGGGTTCGGCGACGTGGTCGGCCTGATGAAGGACTTCGAGAAACACGTGGACCCTGCGACGGCGGAGAAGGACGCCAACCGCATGCTCCAGGGCGAGTTCACGTTCGTGGACTTCCAGGCCCAGATGAAGATGATCAAGCAGATGGGCAGCCTGCGCGACGTGATGTCCAAGCTCCCGTTCATGGACGAGATCATGGGCCAGCTTCCGGCCGAGGCGCTCGACGACCGCGAGCTCACGAAGGTCGAGGCGATGATCGATTCGATGACCAAGCAGGAGCGACGCAAGCCCGATCTGCTCGACGACAGCCGCATGAAGCGCATCGCGAAGGGCTGCGGCAGGCCGCTGCAGGAGGTGAAGGACCTCAAGGAGAAGTTCCAGATGACCCGGCTGATGATGCGCGATGTCGGCGTCGCTGCGGGCATGACCGGGACGAAGGCGGAGCAGCGCAAGCTGCGGGACCAGATGGCCAAGATGGCCCAGGCGGGGATGGGCCGCATGCCGGGCATGAGCGGCCTCGATGCGGCGCTGCCGCCCGGGCCTGCGCAGATCTCGTCCTCCGAGCTGGAAGCCCGCCGGAAGAAGGAGAAGGCCGCCAGGAAGGCCCGGAAGAAGAACAGGTAGCGAGCCCCGCGATCGGCCGGGCGGTCCCCGCGGTCAGCCGGGCCCGTCCCACGAGGCAGCCCATGCCGGCACAGCGTCGCCGGGCAGGGGCCGCGAGATGAAGTAGCCCTGGGCGCGGTCGCAGCCCGAGCGGCGCACGAACTCCCAGTCGAGGGCGTCCTCGACGCCCGTCGCCACGGCGCCCATGCCGATGTGATGCGCCATCTCGCAGCCGGCTTCGAACACGGCCCTCAAGCCCGCGCTCCGACTGACCCCCTGGACGAAGCAGCCGTCGATCTTGAGTTCGTCGAACGGGTAGTCGCGTAGCTGCGCCAGCGGGAACTGGCCCGTCCCGAAGTTGTCGAGCGCGAAGCGCACCTGGCTCTGCCGCAACCGGGTGGGGAACTCCCAGGTGAGCGGGGGGCTCCCCCAGCCGCTGTCCGTCAGCTCGAGCGTGATCGACGCGAGCGGGACCTGGTGGGCGTGAGCGGTGTCCTCCACCATGTCCGGGAAGTACGGATCGACGAGGTTGTTCACCGACACGTTCAGGGCCATGGAGAGATCGAGCCCGGCGCTCCGCCAGCGCGCGGACTGTTCGCACGCGTTGCGGACCACCACGCTCGCAAGGGCGTCGATGAGGCCGTGCGCTTCGGCGACGCCGAGGAACGCTTCCGGCAGGAGGAGCCCCTCGGTCGGATGCTGCCAACGCACGAGCGCCTCCACGCCCACCAGACGCCCGCTCTGCACGCCGATGACGGGTTGGTAGACGTTCAGGAGCTCCCCCCGCTGCATGGCCGACCACAGTTGCTCTGGGCTCGGGTGGACGGAACCGTCGGGAGCGCGCCGATTGGGGATGGGGCCGGCGCGCAGCGCGGCTGACAGCATGTCCAGGCTCAGCGGCTTGCGGAGCGCCGCAACGAGGTTCAACCTGTGCGCCTGCGCCAGCGCGAGCGCACGCTGGCGCAGGCGGTCGTCTTCGGCGCTGGTGACGGCGATCCGGCCCTTGAAGCCCACACCCGCCAGGTGCCGCAGCACCTCGGCGCCGTCCATCCCGGGCATCTCGAGGTCACAGACGACGAGGCCAACCCGCTCGGGATCGCGGCCCACGGCCTGGACAGCTTCGAGGCCGGAGCCGCAGGAGACCACGTTCTGGCATCCGAGGCTCCTGAACTGGGCCGTGAGCTGCGTGAGCGCGAGGGCGTTGTGGTCGACGAGGACGAGCTTCACCTTGACTCCACTTTGGATGAGTACCGAGCGTCACGTGGATCGACGTCGGGGGCATCCTTCTCCGCTCGTATCGGCCGCCCTGTCCCATGGGAGTACGGGCTCACCCGTAAATACGGCGCGGTTGCCCCCTATACGATCATCTGCGCGCAGGATCCGGACGGGCAGCGATAGGACAGGTTGGGCGTCCATGCTCCCATCCCGCTGCTCCTTGCGCCCCCCAGGACCGTTGTAATGCCCCGGATCAGCCTCCCCGGCTATCGCGACCTCGAGCCGACCTACCGGAACAACAGCACCCGTGGGTACTCCGCGGTGCGTGAGTCGGATGGCCGGCGGGTGATGCTGAAGTGCCTGGTGCCCGGTTCCTCGGACGCACGCGCCCGGTGGCGCCTCGGGTACGAGTCGCAGATCCTCTCCCAGTTGAGCATCTGGGGCGTCGTTCGAACCCACGGGATCGAGATGAGCGCACACGGTCCCGTACTCGTGGTCGATGACGTCGGCGGGACTCCGCTTGCACACACGCCGGGCGATCTCCCCTCCCTCCCGGCATTCCTCGACGTGGCGGTCCGGCTCGCGCGGATCGTGGCCGAGCTGCATGCAGCGGGCGTCTGCCACGGTGACATCACCCCGATGAACGTGGTTCGGAACCTGGAGTCGGGGGAGGTCTTCCTGGTCGGATTCGGTCACGCCACGCGGTCTGCGCTCCGTCCTGCGGTGACCCCGGCGGATCGACCCGGAGGTCCGCTGGGCTTCCCGGAGAAGGGTGGGTACTCGAACCCGCCCGTGGATCGGCGCGCCGACCTGTATGCGGTTGGCGGGACGCTCTTCGAATTCCTCGTGGGCAGGAGGCCATTCGAGTCCGCCAACCCGCTGGCGCTGGTGGACGCGAGCTTCGCCCGGGCCCCGTTCCCGGCGCACAAGCTGCGTCCGGACGTCCCGCCGATGCTCTCCGCCATCCTGGGGCGCCTCCTCGCTGCGGAGGTCGAGGATCGCTACCAGCACGCCGGCGCCCTCGCGGAGGACCTCGATCGGTGCCGAATCCAATTCCAGGAGTCCGGCGGGATCGGCTGGTTCGAGCTGAGTACGACGGACCGTCGGGGGGTGTTCTCGCTCCCGGACCGCCTGGTTGGGCGGGGTGCCGCCACCCTGGCGCTGGAGGGCGTGCTGAGACGGGCGCGCGAGGGCGCGTCCGCATCGATCGGCATCTCCGGACCCCCGGGTGTGGGCAAGACGGCCCTCTCCCACGAGCTTCTGCGCCGCCTCGGGGGAGCCGGGATCATGGTCACGGGGGTTTGCATCGCCTCCGACCACACGCCCTACGCCCCGATCTTCCAGATCGTCACCGCGCTGGCTTCCCAGCTGCTGGACGGACCCCGGGACCACCTCGAGTTCCACCGCACGCGCTTCCTCCGCGCGCTCGAGGGGGATCGCAACCTCCTCCTGCGGCTCATGCCGGAGCTCGAGCCGCTCATCGGGGGCAGCGTGTCCTTCGGGGAGAGCATGCCGGGGGACGGGAGGGCCCGCATCGTTGCGATGTTCGTTCGCGTGCTCCGGGCGTGCCACGAGCCGGCGACGCCGCTCGTCCTCTTCGTCGACGACGTGCACTGGGCAGACCACAGCAGCCTCGCGGTGCTCGACAGGCTCCTGCACGGAGACGGGGTGGGCGGGCCGGCCGTCCTGATGGCGTGGCGGGATGGAGAGGTGGGACCCGGACACCCACTCCCCCGCCTCCTTCGGGCCCCGGTGGAGCCGCTGGTGCTCGGGTCGCTCGATGTTTCGGACACAGCCGACCTGATCGCCGGCTCGATGGGCCCCGAGCCGGAGGACGTCGCCGAGCTCGCCCGGATCGTGCACGAGAAGACGTCCGGGAACCCGTTCTTCATCCGGGAGCTCCTGGCGAGCCTCGTCGCGGACGGGCTGGTGGCGTTCGACCCTGCTTCGGTGCGCTGGGTCTGGTCGCTCGAAGCGATCGGAGCGCTGCCCCCGACCCGAAACGTGGCCGAGCTCCTCGGTCGACAGTTGGCGGCCCTGCCCGAACCGGTCCTTCGAGTGCTCGGCGTGGCCGCGTGCATCGGCAAGCGCTTCGACATCGGCGTGCTCGCCTGGACCGCCGAGCTTGAGGTACCGCAGCTCTGTAGCGCCCTGCACGTGGCCTCGCGCGTGGGACTCATCGTCGGGTCGACCGAGGCCATGGGCCTCCTGGAGTCGGTGGTCAGCGGGGCCGCAGCGGACGCATCAACGGCGGCCAGCCAGCTGTTCGCCGTTGGTGCCCTTCGCTTCGTGCACGACGAGGTGCACGCGGCGGCGTTGGCGCTCGTGTCCGAGCCCGCCCGATCGCAGCTGCATCTCAGGGCGGGGAGGATGCTGCTGGACCGCTGGCGCGCGGAGGGCGGCTCGCCCTTCGCGGCCGCCGACCATTTCCACGCGGCGCTCTCGCTGCTCACCGATCCCGGCGACAGGCGCACGCTGGCGGAGCTTCACCTCGCGGCGGGGCGCCACGCTGCCGACTCGCTGGCTTTTCCTGCTGCGCTGCACTACCTCGAGACCGGGGTCCGTGCGCTGGGGCCGGCGGCATGGGAGGAATCCCCCGAGCTCGCATACGCGCTGCACATCCGCGGAGCTGAGGTCGCGTGGATGTGCCCGGAGCAGCCGACCACCATCGACTTCGTCGCTGACGGCCTGCGTCGCTCCACCGACGTGGTCCAGCGCGTCGCGCTGCAGCGCTTTCGGATCCTCGGCCATGCCTCCCGCTACCAGTTCGAGGAGGCGGTGGGGCTGACGCTGGAGGCGCTCTCCTGGGTGGGGGTGCGCATTCCGCAGCGCCTTCACGCGGTCCACGTCGCCTGGGCGTTGCTTCGCACGACGCTCCGGGCGCGCCGGCTCACCCCGGCCGATCTGCGAGCGCTCCCGGTCAGCGCTGACCCGAAGGTCGACACCGCCATGCAGTTGATGGCCGACACGACCTCCGTCGCCTACTTCTGCGATCCCCGCCTTGTGCCCGTGCTGGTTTGCCGCATGGTGGACCTCAGCCTCGACCACGGCGTGTCCGCCGCCACCGCCTTCGCGTGCGCCGGCTGGGCGTTCGTGCTCACGCAGCGCCCGAACGGGGTCGAAGCAGCGCTCGTCTGGGCGGGGTTCGCACGGGAGCTGGCCGCGCGCTTCGACGATCGACGGATGGGCCCTCGCGTCGAGGTGCTGGTGCTCGGCTTCGTGGAGTCGCTCACCCGACCGCTCGGATCGTTGGCCGAACCCGTCCAGCGGGCAGGGTGGGCGGCGACCGAGGCGGGAGATGCGGAGTTCACGGCCCTGGCGGCCATGACCTACACCAACTTCTCCTTCCTCGGCGGGGTCGAACTCCAGGAGGTGATCCGGCGCGGGCAGGCCAGCGTGAGGACCTGCCGGGAGCTGCGGCAGGAGTCCGCCACGAACGAGATCCTGCTCACGCTGCAGGCGGCCGAGTGCCTCTCCGGCCGGGCGGGGAACCCTGCCGTGATGAGCGGCTCGTACGCGGATGCCGAAGCGCTGAACGCCCACATGGAGCGGTGCGGCGACAGGGCGGGCATGGCCCTCCTCTTGTTCCACCAGGTGTCCCTGCTGTTGCTGTTCGGCGATACCGCCAGCACCATCGCCGCGGTCGAGGCCGCGACGCTCCGGCTCGGCGACATCGCCGGTGCGCCGCGCGTGCCGGCGTTCCTGTTCCACGCCGCCCTGGCCTGGGTCCGCCAGATGCGGGAAACTGGGCAGGTGCGCGGCAGGGCGTGGAGGCAGGCAAGGAAGTTCCAGGGGGAGCTCGCGGCGCTCGCCGTGCACTGCCCGGAGAACTTTGCCCACAAGGCCAGGTTGGTGGAGGCCGAGCTCGCGGACGTTCGCGGTGACGTCGCCCGGGCCCAGCTCCTCTACGAGGACGCCATCCGCCTGGCGGCAGCCTCGGGAATGGTGATGGAGCAGGCGATCTGCCTCGAATGGGCGGGCGAGGCAGCGAAGCGCTTCGGAAACCGGCGGCTCGCTGCGGGGTTGACCCAGGAGGCCCGTTCGACCTGGGAGGCCTGGGGCGCCATCGCCCGGGTGCGGGCGCTCGACGGCGCGGCGGCCGCGGCGGAGCTCCCGACCGAGGCTTCCAGCTCCTCGATTCCCCGCCCTGGCGCGAGCAGCGACGTTCTCGAGTTCGCCGCAGTCCTCAAGGCGGCGCGTGCGGTCTCGGGGGAGATCCAGCTCACGGAGCTCCTGCGCACCCTGATGCAGACCATCTTCGAAAACGCAGGAGCCACCTGGGGGATGCTCGTGTTGGCGAACGACACCCAGCTGCTCGTCGCCGCGCGTGGCCAGGTGGAGGCCTCCGGCCGCATCTCGGTGGTCGTGCACGACGTGCGGGTGCCGGTCACCGAGGAGCGGCCGTTCGCAGACGCCATCGTTCGGGACGTCGCCCGCACGCGGACCGCGCGGCTCGTGCACGACGGGGCGTCGGACAGTCGATACTTCGCGGGGGTGACCGGGGCCCCTCGATCGGTCTACTGCCTTCCTGTGCGCAGGGGCAGGAACCTGGTGGGCGTGATGTACCTCGAGAATGACCTGACGCGGAGCGCCTTCAACGACGCCCGGAGCGATGTCGTGGGTATGCTGTGCGCACAGGCTGCCGTGTCCATCGAGAACGCATCCCTCTACACCGACCTTCGCGCGGCGCACGACCGGCTGGCCCTGGTCTCCCGCCAGCTGGTGGAGGCCCAGGAGGTGGAGCGGCGCGCCATCGCGAGGGAGCTGCACGACGAGACCGGCCAACTGCTCACCGCGCTGGCCCTGCACCTCGACCTCGCGGCGACCGGCGAGGCGGGGGGGGGCGGCGAGCGCGTCGCCACCATCCGTGCCGCCCGGGAGCTGGTGGGTGATCTCATCCGCCGCGTACGTCGCATTTCGCTGGATCTACGCCCCTTCATGCTCGACGATCTGGGCCTTCTGCCCGCGCTGCTGTGGCTCATCGACCGGTACACCGGGCACACCTCGGTGCGCGTCGATCTGGTGCACGCCGGGCTGGATCGGCGGTTTCCCGCCCCCGTGGAGACCGCAGCGTTCCGGATCGTCCAGGAGGGGCTCACCAACGTGGCGCGCCATGCGGGGGTCGGATCGGCCGCGGTCTCTGTCTCCGCTGCTGCCGGCAACCTGTCCATCGAGGTGACCGACCGTGGCACCGGGTTCGATCACGCTGTTCCGTCGGGCACGACCGCCGGGCTGAGCGGCATGCGGGAGCGGGCGACCCTGCTCGGCGGGCGTTTCGAGCTGGAGAGCGGCCCGGGGGGTACGACGCTCGTGGTGGAGCTTCCTTTCGGAGGTCAGCCATGATCAGGGTTTTCCTGGCAGATGACCACCCGCTGATGCTCGCCGGGGTGGGAGCTGCGCTCGCTGCGGACGGTCGCTTCGAGATCGTCGGCACGTCGGGCGACGGTCTGCGCATCCCCGACCTCGTCGAGCGACTCTGCCCGAACGTGCTCGTGCTGGACGTGATGATGCCGGGGCTCAACGGCATCGAGGTGTGCCGCAAGGTGATGCGGTGCTCGCCCGCGACCCGCGTGCTCATGCTCTCGATGCACTCGAACGAGGCCTACGTGCTCGAGGCCCTGCGCGCGGGCGCGCTCGGATACGCGTTGAAGGACACCGCTGCAGACGAGCTTGCGCGGGCGGTGCACACCGTGGCTTCGGGCCGGCGCTATCTCAGCTCGCCGTTCTCCGACCACGCCGTAGAGGCGTACGCCACGCGCCTCACGCAGCTGACGGATCCGTACGACACGCTCACCGAGCGCGAGCGGGGCGTGCTGCAGTTGGCGGCGGAGGGGCACGCCAACGCCGAGATCGGCAAGCGGCTGTTCATCAGCCCGCGCACCGTGGAGATCCACAAGTCGAACATGCTTCGGAAGCTGAACATCACCCCGGGCGAGATCGTCCGTTACGCCTTGCGACGCGGGCTCATCACGCTCGAGGGCTGATCCGGGTGATACCTTGCCCCACCCGTGACGACCTCCCCGACCAAAGCCGAGCTCCGCGCCATCCTGCGAAAGCGCAGGGAGGCGCTCGTGGACCGGGAGGGCCGGAGCCGCGCCATCCAGCACGCGCTGCTCGCCTGGGAGCCCTGCAGGGTCGCTGAGCGCCTGCTGGTCTACGTCAACTGCGGAACCGAGGTGGAGACTGCGTTGCTGCGCGCCGAAAAGCCGAGCGCGATGCCGGTCGTGGTGGCCAATCGGGGGCTGAAGTTCTGTACGGGGGCGCTGGTGCCGGGCTGCATGGGCATCCCTGAGCCCACGGGGCCCGAGGTGGTCCCGGGGCCCGGCGACCTGCTCGTGGTGCCACTCGTAGGGTTCGACAGCGAGATGAACCGCATCGGGCAGGGGGGTGGATACTACGATGTGCTGATCGGCCGCCTGCGCGCCGAGCAGCCCGGGATCCCGATCGTGGGCCTCGGCTTCCTCGTGCAGTTGCTCGACCGGATCGAGACCGAGCCCCACGACCAGCGGCTCGACGCCGTGGCGACCGAGGCTGGGGTCTGGGAGTACTAGCGCGGAATCCCGCCGTGCCCCAGCGCCGTTCCGAGCAGCTCACGGCCGCACTCCGACCGAACCGACTCAGGGTGGAACTGTACGCCCTCGACGGGCAGCGTTCGGTGACGGAGCCCCATGATCTCGCCATCGTCGGTCCACGCGGTGATCTGCAGGCACGCCGGCAGTGTGGCGCGGCGTACGGCGAGCGAATGGTAGCGCGTGCAGCGCAGCGGGGAGGGGAGTCCGGAAAAGCAGCCCTCTCCTTTGTGATGTACAGGGCTCGTGCGCCCGTGGACGATCTGGCGCGCGTGGACGACCTCCCCCCCGAATACGAGGGCCAGCGCCTGCATCCCGAGGCACACGCCGAACACGGGCAGTCCGGAGCGCAGCGCGACGGCGTTGAACGGGTGCTCCTCGGGTCGTCCGGGGCCGGGCGAGAGCAGGATGCGGCTCGCATCCCGCCAATCGGCGGGACTGGCATCGCGATCGCGCACCACTCGGGGAGAGAACCCGATCTCTCGGCAATAGGAGACGAGGCTGCCCGTGAAGCTGTCGTCGTTGTCGACCACGAGCACCGTCTGTACGAGATCAGGTGCGGAGACTACTGACATGAAGGCATGGTGTGTAGTGTTAGTAGTCGCACAACGTACCCACCCTTCGCGTTCGCACAAAGGAAACCATGGAAGCTACCCTGAATTTCATCGAAAACCCCGAGGTCCACTCGCTCCCGGTCGTCACCATGACCGAGGGGGGCCAGCGCCACATCGAGCGGTTGTTGAAGGAGAACCAGATGGAGGGCTACGGCCTCCGGTTCGGCGTGCAGGGCGGCGGCTGCTCCGGGTACAGCTACCTTCTGGAGTTCGAAGAGGCCCCGCAGGACGACGACGAGGTCCACACCTTCGGTGGCGTGCGCGTGTTCCTGAACCCGCTGCACCTCCAGTACGTACGGGGGTCGGTGATCGACTACAAGGACGAGCTGATCGGCGCGGGGTTCCACATCGAGAACCCGAACGTGAAGCGGAAGTGTGGCTGCGGGAGCAGCTTCGACGTCTGACCGTGCCCCGGGTGACCATCGTCGGGTCCGGCACGGTGCTGGCGCAGGTCGGGCAGACCCTGCTCGAGGTCTGCGACGAGCACAGCATCCGGATGGACACGGCGTGTGGCGGTTTTGCGGCCTGTAATTCGTGCCGGGTCGCGGTGGTGAGCGGGGAGCTCTCGCCCGTCGACGAGGCCGAGACGCCGTTCCTCGACCGGCCCGACCAGCGGCTCGGCTGCCAGGCGCGGGTGCAGGGGGATGTTGTCGTGCAGCGTGATCCCGGCTGACACATCGCGCGGTTTCCCACGTGCGGTTCGCTGTTCGGGTGTTGACGCCGCGGGGCCCCGCGTTAGAAAGCCGGCGCTTCGGCGCACGTCGGAGCAAATGGCCGGGTAGCTCAGTTGGTAGAGCACGGGACTGAAAATCCTGGTGTCGGCGGTTCAACCCCGTCCTCGGCCACCCCTTCACGCACACGCCCTGGTTCCCCTTCAACGGGGTATCAGGGCGTGTGTTGTTTTTGCTGTACGCCCTCGGCTGTGCCAGTGACCCGTGCAAGGCGCTGTGCGCCAACGTGGCCAAGCGGTTGGACGGCTGCCGCGAGGACTGGGGTGCGAGCTGGGAGGATCTGGGGGCGGTGAGCAAGGCCGACCTGCGCCAGACCTGCCAGGACGAATGGGGGATCACGCGGGGGGCGATCCCGTCTCGGCAGATCCCCGAGGCGGAAGCCGCCTGCGATGCCGCCACGGACGACCTGGCAAACGCCAGCTGTGACGAATTGCGCGTGTTGTATCTGCCTTGACGCGTACAGACCCGGCGCCGGTACCCCCGGGTCCGGCGTGCGCACTACAGCGTGCGGGAGATGGCCGTGATCACCGCTGCGTCCAGGGCCGTCCAATCGGCGTCCGGCGTCCGGGTCACCGTGACGAAGTCGTTCACGGCGAAGATGGAGGCGACGCCCTTGACCGCGAACAGGGCGTGCCCGAGCGGGTGATCCTTCGCCTCTGACGCGGAGCTGAACGAGAGAGAGCCCTTCTCCACGACCTTCTGGCCCACGACGTACTTGTGGGCATTGGGGTTCGGGGTCTCCTCCGAACGGACCGTGGGGGCCTTCTTTTTCGCAGCGGCCTTTTTCGGCTTTTCGATGGCGGCAGGCTCCGCGTGGTCGTGGCTGTGGCCGTGATCCACCACAGGTGCCGGCGCCGGCTCGGTGTGCCCGTGGTCGTGGTCGTGACCGTGGCTGTGCCCGTGGTCCTCGACCGCGGGTGCCGGCTCGGTGTGCCCGTGGTCATGGTCGTGACCATGCTCGTGGCTGTGCCCGTGGTCTCCGGACGGGGGCGGAGGAGGTGTTGCCTTCGGGCGGGGCGTCCGCCGGGGAGGCGGTGGGGCGTCGGCCGGCGGCGCGGTGTTGCGGCCCATGATCGTGGCGGCGATGCGGCGCAGGACGCGCAGGGGCAGGGAGAGGATCTTGTTCATGCGGCGCAGCTAACGTATGATCACGGTGAACGCCGCGAGGCCGGCGGCGGTGGCCTCGGCGTGGACGCCCGGGGCCGACCCGGGGGTGCAGAGCCCGAAGGCGACGCCGCCGCCCCCCGCACCGGCGAGCTTGGCGCCGAGCGAGCCTGCCGAGCGCAGGATCGCGCAGGCGCGGTCGAGCTCTGGCGTGCTGACGCCGATGCGCTGCAACCAGCAGTGGTTCTGGTCCAGCAGGGCGCCGAGCCGGTGCTGGTCGCCGCCGGTAGTGAGCACCTCGGTGATCTCGCTCACCAGCGCCCCGATCGCGGCAAGCTCGCGGCTGCTGCCGCGCAGGCGGACGCGCTCGACCATCTGCGCGGTGGTGAACGCAGGGGTGCCGGTGTTCACGACGACGAGGGTGAGCGGCTCCACGATGTGCAGCGGCGTGATCTCCGGACCGGAGTCGGTGCGTCGATACCGCACCAGTCCGCCGAGCGCGCTCACTGCGTGGTCGACACCGGAGGGGTTCCCGTGGAAGGCCCGCTCGATGAGGAACCCGCGCTCGTACAGCTCGGCGAAGGAGGCCTCCCGGCCCTCGCGGGCCGCCAGCGCGCGCAGCGTCGCGATGGCCAGCGCGGCGCTCGAGCCGAGGCCGCAGCCGACAGGGAGCTCGGAGTGGACCTCGATCTCGAGTCCCGACCGGGGCACGACCGTCAACAAGGCGGGGAGGAGGCGTTCGTCGCGCAGATCACTCGAGAGCGAGGTGGGACCCGGGCGCTCAAGGAGCGTCACGGTGGTGAACCGGGGGAGCGCCGCTGCGATCGCCGCGTGCCCTTCGACGACCGCGTGCTCCCCACAGAGGATCAGCTTGCCAGGGGCTTGGCCGGCGAAGGGCCCCGTCGTCAAAGCGGGGCGTCCAGGCAGGACTTGTGCACCCAGGCGCGATCCCCGATCAGCAGGATGGGACGACGGAGCAGGTTCGGCTCCTTGCACGCCTCCACGGCGAACGTCTCGGGGTCGGGGGGATGAAGCTTCCACCCGCGCTCCTTGCAGATCGCGTGCGTGGTGTTCAGCAGGATCGGCACCCCTCCGGCCGCACGGATGAGCGTCCGGATCTCCTCCACCGTGAGCGGGTCACGGCTGTAGTTCTTCTCGAGGAGCGCGGGGGCCCGAGCCAGCAGGGCGGCTCGCACTTCGCGACAGGTGGTACACGTGGATTTCCAGTAGAGCGTCGGCATCGCGCGAGCTTAGCTCCTCAGTCCCGCCAGCGCAGGACCAGGTTGGGTCCGTCCATGCGCACCGCGTACTCGCGCAGGCCCGCGCCCCTCAACACGGCCCTGGAGGCGACGTTCTGCTCCAGGCACTCGGCGACGAAGTGCTTGACTCCGGGCTCGGCGCGGGCCCAGGCCAAGAACAGGGTGGCCGCCTCCTTGCATAGGCCGAAACGGCGTTTTTCCGGCACGATCGCGTAGCCGAACTCCAGGTCGCCGAGCCAGCTCGGGCCCACCTTGCCGCCGATCTCCCCGACCAGCTCGCGACCTGTCGCTGTGCGCTGCACGATCAGCCAGGCCCATTTGGACTCGCTCGCGTCCCGCGACCATCTGTCCGCGAGGATCCGCATGACCGCTGCATATTCGGGCTGCGGCCAGCTCTCGGGCACGGTGGCGTCGATACTTCGCGCGAGCGCCGCGCGGTCCGTGAGCGCCAGGATCAGCCGCTCCGGCGTGAACGGGACGAGGTCCACGTGGGCGCCGTGGATGGCGACCAGGCCCGCCGGGCCGGCCACGGGGCAGGGGATCACGGTGAGCCCCAGGGGCGCGCACCGTGCTTCGAACGCGGCCTGCCGATCGGCGTCGGGGAACACGGCCACGGCGATGTCTCCGCCCCCTGCGCCGCTTGGCTTTCCCGCCCCGCCGAACTGTTCGGCGAGCGCGGCGATCTGGACGTGCTCGGGTGTCTCGTAGGCGATCCCGGCCGCCCTCGCCATCTCGCGCAGGAGCCGCCATGCCTCGCGCGTGGCAGCCACCGGGGAGGCGTTGAAGCCGTCCACGAGCGCTCGGGAGTCGCGTACGAAGCGTTTCCGCCCCTTCCAGGCCAGGTACTGCCGCACCCGCGGTCCGGTCTGGGCGCTGTGGCCGCTCCAGACCGCGCTGAAGCAGGGGGGCGGGGCGGGGGCCCCGTCCGGGAAGCGCCGGACCCCGCCGTTGAGCGAGCCGAAGATGTCGGCCCCGGAGCCGCCGCCCTGGACCTCGTGGTGAATCGCGTAGGCGTCTACCGGTCGGCGGCCTGCTGCGAGCACTGCTACGACGGTGGCCGCCGCAGAGCCTCCGAAGCCGGGCTTTTCACCGCCGAGATCCACGGGGTTCCAGTCCGAGAAGGTGAAGTGCCCGGCGTCGGCGGGCAATCCGGCGAGCGCGGCGCGCACGAACCTGTCGTCTCCCGGCGTGGTCCAGCCCAGCGGGCCCGGGGTGTGCTCGCAGCGGACGCCATGCTGGACTGCAGCCACGATCGCCCCGGCGCCGTCCAGCACCCCGTACTCGCCGATGAGCACGAGTTTTCCGGGAGCCTGCCAGCTGATCGTGGGGGTCACCCGACCACACGCGCCGGCCCGCCGGGGGTCAGCACCTGCGCGGTGAGTCCGGCCGTCGTGAGGCGGAGAGCGAGGGATGGGGCGTCTGCCGCGGCGCAGAGCACCTTCACGTTCGGCCCGGCGTCCATGGTCGCCCAGCCCGCGATGCCGGCTCTGCGGGCCTCGCGCACGACCTCGAGCGCGGTGAGGGTCTCCGGCTTCCAGTAGATCACTGCGGGATCGGCGGCCAGCATCGATGCGTGCATCCTGAGCGCGGACCGCTCGGTCACCCGTCCGAGTCGCTCGAGGTCGCGCCCGATGATGGCTCCCCGGGCCTCGACGACGTCTGCCGGGGCCTGCTCCACCCATGCCGGGTAGTAGGGGCTCGTCTCCATCGTGTGGTTCATGCCCTGGGTCGAGCCGATCTCCTTCGGACCGCTGCGCACCAGGACCACGAGCATCCGCACGTCCCAGTGGTCGGCCGGGGCGATCGCCCGGCCAAAGCTGTCCGACCCGTCCGGCGCCTCGCCCATGCTCCACTCCACCCAGCCACCTTGCAGGGACCGCGTTGCGCTGCCCGAGCCGCGGCGGGCGAGCACCGCCAGGGCCTCGGGCGAGAGCCCGGCTTTGGATGCCGCGTCTGCCGCGAGCACCAGGGCCGCGAAGCCCGAGGCGCTCGAGGCCAGCCCCGCCGCGGTCGGAAAGTCGTTCTCGGTCTCGACCACGCAGGGAGGGCGGCCCAGGCCGGTCAAGGTGGCCAGCCGGTCGAGCGCTCCGAGGATCTTCCGGCCCTCCAGGGCCGTGTTCTCCACGCCGTTGAACACGATCCGGTCGCTCTCGGCGCCCCACGTCACGGTCGTGCGGGTTCGGAACGGCGCGAGGGTGAGGGAGAGGCTCGGGGTGCTGGGCAGGTTCAACGCGGCATCGCGCTTGCCCCAGTACTTGCAGAGCGCGATGTTCGGGTGAGCGACAGCCGTTGCGGTGTGCATGCGGCCTCGTATCTGATGCGGTGCGGAGCGGCGTTCCATGGCTCCATCTGGAATGCGATCCGGCTTGCGGAGCCGCCCTCGCACGCCTTCCTCAACTCTTACGTGGACGTGAGGTTTTGAGGCTCGGACTACCGAGCGCGGCGGATGGCGTTGCGCCCTCTTCGGTGCGGCCGTAGTTTCAGGAGCGGAGACTTCCCCGAATGCTCACGGCCCGGATCGGAAACACGCCCCTCGTGCGGCTCCGCCGCGTGACGGAGGGGCTCGCCCCGCGCGTGCAGGTGTGGGCGAAGCTGGAGAGCTTCAACCCGGGGGGCTCGGTGAAGGACCGGGCAGCGTTTGCGATCATCCGGGATGCCGAGACCAGCGGGCGCCTCCGGCCCGGCATGCGGCTGCTCGACTCCTCGAGCGGGAACACCGGGATCGCCTACGGGATGATCGCGGCGGCCAGGGGCCTCCACCTCACGCTCTGCCTGCCTGCCAATGCAAACGTCGAGCGGAAGAAGATCCTGCGGGCGTACGGGGTCGAGATCGTGGAGACGGACCCGCTGGAGGGCAGCGACGGCGCAATCCGGCAGGCCCGGGCGATGGCGGCCGCGACCCCCGAGCGGTACCTCTACCTCGACCAGTATTCGAACCCGTGCAACTGGATGGCGCACCTGCACAGCACCGCCCCGGAGATCTGGCGAGACACCCAGGGTGCCGTCACCCACTGGGTCGCCGGGCTCGGGACGACGGGCACGTTCGTGGGGACCACCCGCGGCCTGAAGGGCTACAACCCCGACATCCACTGCGTCGCGGTGCAGCCGGACGCCCCGTTTCACGGGCTGGAGGGGCTCAAGTTCCTCGAAACCTCGATCATCCCCCCGATCTGGGACCCCAGCGTGGCCGATGCGCACATGGCGGCACCCACGGAGGCCTCGATCACCATGATGCGTCGGCTGGCACGCGAGGAGGGCCTGCTCGCGGGGGTGAGCTCAGGCGCGGCGGTCTGGGCCGCGCTGAAGCTGGCAGCGGGCCTCGAGCAGGGCGTTGTCGTGACCCTGCTCCCGGACTCGGGCGAGCGCTACCTCTCGGAGTCCCACCTGTGGCCATGAACATCGATCCGGCGCAGCTCCGCATCCTGCACGCTCACGCAGCCCTGGGCTATCCGAACGAGGTGGTCGGCATCCTCGCCGGAGACCGGGCGGACGGGCGCGTGACCCACGTCGAGCCCCTGGAGAACGAGCGTGCCGACAGCCCCCAGAACCGGTACCAGGTTGCGGCGCTGGTCCTGTCCCGGGCGGAACAACGGCTCGAAGCCGCCGGGCTCGAGATCGTCGGCTATTACCACTCCCACCCCGACCACCCGTCCCGCTACTCCGACGTGGACCGCGACCATGCGCTGCCGAACATGAGCTACGTGATTGTTTCCGTTGTACGCGGAGAGATCGCGACGACTCAGTCCTGGAGGTTGTGCG
This sequence comes from uncultured Pseudomonadota bacterium, assembly GCA_903875225.1. Classification (GTDB taxonomy): domain Bacteria; phylum Myxococcota_A; class UBA796; order UBA796; family SXON01; genus CAIUMM01. Next base: position 94,155 of record CAIQVJ010000108.1, on the reverse strand, counting down.
AGGACCGTGCTGCGATGACTGAAGAACCTATCCATCAAACTCAAGAGGCGTAGACCATGTCTGTCACTTTCCGCATCCCCACCGCGCTGCGGCCATACACCGAGGGCCTGGCGACCGTGCAGGTCGACGGTGAGACCGCCGGCGCCGCGTTGACTTCGCTCACGGCCGCCTACCCGACGCTCGCCCGACACCTGCGCACGGAGACCGGCGAGCTGCGCAGCTTCGTGAACGTGTACCTGAACGACGAGGACATCCGCGCGCTCGGTCGGGAGAGCACCCCACTGCGACAGGGTGACACACTGACGATCGTACCCTCGATCGCCGGCGGTGCCTCGTGAGCGACGGGACCGCTCCGATCGCGCTGACGAACGAGGAGATCGCCCGGTATTCGAGGCACCTGATCCTGCCGGAGGTGGGGATCGAGGGGCAGACGCGCCTGAAGAACAGCTCCGTGCTGTGCATCGGCACGGGGGGCCTCGGCTCCCCCCTCCTGCTCTACCTCGCAGCCGCAGGCGTGGGGCGGATCGGGATCGTGGACTTCGACGTGGTCGACGCCTCGAACCTGCAGCGTCAGGTCATCCACGGGACAGCGAACATCGGAGAGCGGAAGGTGATCTCCGCGCGCAACCGGATCCACGACGTGAACCCCCACGTGGTCGTGGACATCTACGAGGAGGCGCTCACGTCGGAGAACGCGCTGCGAATCGCAGCCGGGTACGACGTCGTGGTGGACGGCACGGACAACTTTCCCACACGCTACCTCGTCAACGATGTGTGTGTGCTGCTCGGAAAACCGAACGTCTACGGTTCGATCTTCAAGTTCGAGGGTCAGGCCTCGGTGTTCAACTACCAGGGGGGCCCGAACTACCGGGATCTGTACGCCGAGCCCCCGCCGCCGGGACTGGTGCCCTCCTGCGCCGAGGGCGGCGTGCTGGGGGTATTGCCCGGGATCATCGGTACGATCCAGGCGACCGAGACGCTCAAGATCCTGCTCGGTGTCGGCACGACGCTGTCTGGCCGGCTGCTGCTCTTCGACGCGCTGGCGATGACGTTCCGGGAGCTCAAGCTGCGGAGCGATCCCGATCGGAAGCCCATCGAACGGCTGATCGACTACGACCAGTTCTGCGGCGTGCCCAGGCCGCGCTCCGGTGCGCGGGAGGAACATCCAGGGATGGACGGCAATTTTCGACGGATGACCGTGTCGGAGGTCGCGGAGCGGCGGGCGGCTGGGTGGAGCCCCTTCGTGCTCGACGTGAGAGGCGCCCCTGAAGCCGCAATCGTCCGGTTCGACTGGTCGGATGCGTTGATCCCACACACCGAGGTCCCGGCGCGGCTGGCGGAGATCCCCCGGGATCGGGAGATCCTCGTGCACTGCAAGCTGGGGGGGCGGAGCGCCCAGGCCGCAGCGGTGCTCGCGGCCGCTGGCTACGACGCGGTGAACATGGAGGGGGGCATCACGGCGTGGGCCCAGCAGATCGACCCCTCGATGCCGAGATATTGAGGATGTGATGCTCGCCCTGTTCACCGCATTGCAGCTCGCCCCCAAAGCACCCGCGGCAACGCTGGACCAGATGGTGAAGGGGGGAGAGGTGGCCTGGCTCGAGACCTCGAGCGACGGCCGCGTGAAGCAGGTGACAGCGATGTCGTACGTGGATGCCAGCCCCGCGGTCGTGTGGGCGAAGCTCGCGGACTGGGCCGGCTACGCGTCGTGGATGCCCACGGTCACGGCCAGCACGCTCGTGGAGCACACCGACACCGTGGACACGGTGGACTGGACCCTTGGGATCGCGGGGCCCGACATCCAGTTTCGCGCGCGGTACCAGCTCGATCCTGAAAGACTGACGATCGACGGGCAGCAGGTTGCAGGTGCGCTGCCCGGTTCGAGGTGGTCCTGGCGGCTCGAGCCGAGCGGCGTCGGCACCATCGTGAGCCGGGTCGTGATGTCGAACGTCGTGGACACGAACTGGTTCCTGCGGCAGGCCGAGAACAAGTGGCACACGCTCGAGTACGGGATCAACCTGTCGTCCGGCGTGATCGAGCTCCGGGGGCTGAAGGCTGCCTTGGGGGGCTGACATGCCTACGCCAGCGCGGCGAGCAGCAGCACGAGCGCTGCTCCTACCGCGGGAGACTCCGGTGCGTTGAGCTCGCCGAGGTCGATGACCTCGATGCTCTCGCGCCCGGTCGGATCCGGAGGGGGAGCGCGCAACACCTGTCCAGGCGCGGTGCGCAGGGTCATCCACGGGATCGCGTGGTCCAACTCCAGGTCGAGGTGCTCGTGCGTGAACGAGGTCGCGATCCACTCGGTCGCTCCCTCGAGGTCGGCTCCGAACAGGCAGACCGCCCGCACGCGATCGCGCAGGCCGGGCACGTCCGCGAAGAATGGGAAGAACCCCTCGGCTCCGGCGGTCACGATGACCACGAACCTCCGGCTCGGCGCCGCGAGGGCAGCCTCGAGCGCGGTCTCCAGCGCGGCCCGGGCAGCGGGGTCGGTGGGATCCTCCAGGTGGAGCTCCTCCCAGCCGGTTGCCGGCATCTTCCCGCGCCGGGGCCCCCACCAGAGGATGGTGAGGCCCCGCCGTCCGAGCACCGCGCCCACGGGCCCCTCTCCCGTCGCTGCCCAGCGGCGAACGGTCTCCGGCGTGCAGACCAGGCCGAGCCTGGGCGAGGGATCGCCCGCGGCGGGGCCGTCGGTCATGAGGTCGACCATCCCCCGGAAGAACACCTCCGGCCGCCAGTCCCGTGGGCGCGGGCGCGAGAGCCAGAGCGCCGTTCCGAACAGCGTGATGACCGCAGACCAGAGGGCGAGGTCGGTGGTCACCGGGAGGCGCTCACAGCTTCAGCGACCATTTCGGGATCCGCGAGACCTCACCACGATCCTCCGCTTCCTTCTCGTGTTTCGAGATGAGGTAGAGCGCGGTGTACAGCGCGAGCCACTCCCAGAAGGGCTTCTCGTTGAAGTTGAACTCCACGAAGCTCCAGGCAAAGTATCCGGCCATGCTCGCTGGCATCGACCAGGCCAGCACCTCGGCCTCGGTGCCCTTGGTGTAGCGGATGGTGTCCCGGGCCATGATCGTGATGCTGAGGGCCAGGGCGCCGAGCAGGAACACGCCCACGACACCGTGGTGCGCCACCTCTCCCCAGAAGATGCCGTGCGGGTACCGGTAGACCGAGTGGTAGAGCCAGTCCGAGTAGTGCTGCAGCTCGTTGATGTAGCCGCCCGGCCCGATCCCGCGCCCCCAGGTGTCGACGAACATGCCGATGCAGGCTGCCCAGTTGAGTCCGCGGATGTCCTGGCTGAACAGCACGTCGATGTTGTTGGTGATGCGGTTGAGGCCCTTGCCGAGGTCACCGATGTTCGCGTAGTAGGCGAACGCGAACGCCGCGATCGCGACGACGACGAACCCGAAGAACCACTTCCGGAACTTGGGCTGGCCCAGCGCCGCGAGGCCACCGCCGATCACGATCGAGTAGGCGCCACCGCGCGACCCGCTTGTCATCATCGCGAGGAAGATGAAGATCGTCGCAAGGAACAGCCCCCACTTCACCCGGGTGTCCTTCTGGATGAGCGCGAAGCCGGCGCAGGTGTGGACGATGAACATCAGGTTCATCGCGAACCAGTTCGGCTGTTGCCCGAGGCCGGTCTCCCGGCCCCCCGAGGAGCTGGCCTTCCACATCGAACTGTAGTTCGTCAGCCCGAGGTGATCGCCGAAGATGGCGAGGAAGCCGATCAGCACACAGGTCATGATCCAGAACCAGATCATGAGCTTGACGTGCTCCCAGGTCTCGATGAAGCTGATGATGACCAGGTTCGTGCACACGATGACGATGAGGCCGAGGATGTCCTTGATGCCGTCGGTGAGCGCCACGCACCAGGTGAGCCCGAGCACCGAGAAGCCCATGTACACGAGGTAGATGGGCTGCCACGGCCAGGTTTGCAGGAGTCTTTTCTGGTCGAGCACCGCCCGGGCGAACAGCGCGACCAGTGCGAACACCAGCACCGGCTCGAAGAACCCGATGCTGACCTTGCCGATGGTGAAAAAGCTCGTCGTGCTCGTGGAGATCAGGCGCGCGCCCAGCATGCATCCGACGCCCCAGACCGGGCGATCGAGGAGCACGGTGACGATGACGAGCCCTGCGACGAGCACCACCGAGACCCGCCAGTCGTACACGAACAGCGCGAGCAGCAGGATCTGCGCGAGGGCGACGCCGATCCAGAAGATCGGTGTGGGGTGAAAACTCGGAGCACGGGCGTCCAGCGGGGGCCTGCGGAAGGTGCGGTGCGTATCAAGAAACCGGCGCGGGTACACCGCGCGGGCCCGGTGTGTAGAGTCCGGCGGTGGGTCCAGCTATGATGCGGTATGCAAAGCTCCGGCTCCCCTGTCCTTGCCCTGCGTGTCGTCGGCCTCGTCTCGCTCACGTGCCTCCTCGGACCCTCTGCCCATGCAGCCACCACGCTGTACGTGGGTCCCTCCGAGGCCTACACGACCATCGCCTCCGCGGTCGCAGCTTCGCTCGCCGGTGACACCATCATCCTGCGTGCAGGCAGGTACGCCGAGGATCTCGATCTGCGAGGCAGGACGCTCACGATCGAGGGGGAGAGCGGCCCCGCCCGGACGGTGATCGCGGCGCCCAGCACGGTATGGCTCAACGGGACGATCACCGTGGAGGGGGTGTCGTTCAGCCCGGCTCCCGCCACGGGCGTGTACGTGGACGGCGGCAACGTGACCCTGGACGATGTGCAGGTGCACGACGCCCCGCAGAACGGGCTCTCGGTCGTAGGCGGTGTAGCCAACATCACGGAGACAGCGGTTTTCAGCTCAGGAAAACACAACTTCGCCATCACCTACGGCACCGCCACGATCACCCGTTCGCTCTCCTGGTACCCGGTGGAGGACGGCTTCCTGCTTCAGGCTCCTGCGGTGGTCCGGAACTCCGTGGCCATCGGGGGGGCGGGCAACGGCTTCCGGGTCCAGTCCGCGACCGCCACGCTCACCAACGTGGTGGCGCTCAACCTGACCTATGCGGCCGTGAACGCCTTTTATCCGGTTACGGTGACGAACGCCGCCTTTCTCGATGACACCTACATCGGCGCCTGCAGCGGGGCGGATCCCACGTTCGATCACGGGGTCGGCACCCGCAACTATGCAGACACCGGGTGCAGCGACGCGCCCCACACGGCGCTCACGAACGCCGATCCGGCGTTTTCCGCGTGGTCGGACCGACTCGCGATCGCGTACATCGACCTCCACCCGGCCGTCGGCTCCCCGATGATCGACGCCGGGCTCGGGGTGGACGCCGATGGCAGCGCCGCGGATCTGGGCGTCTTCGGCGGCCCCGATGGCACGTGGTCCGACCATGACGGCGACGGACAGGTGACGATCTTTGACTGCGACGACTTCGACCCGACCACGTTCGTCGGCGCGGGAGAGATCGTCGACGGACGCGACAACGACTGCGACGGCTCGATCGACGAGGACCCCGTGGACACCGGTGGCGGCGACACGGGGGACACCGCGGACAGTGGTGACACCGGTCAGGATCGGGGCACGGGCGCGGATCTGGACGCGGACGGCTGGCGGGAGTCGCTCGACTGCGACGAGCACAACGTCGCGACCCACCCCGGTGCCGTGGAGATCATCGATCATGCCGACAACAACTGCGACGGCGCGACCGACGAGGGGACGATCTACGGCGACGACGACCACGATGGCTACACCGAGGTGACCGGCGACTGCGACGATCACGACCCCGAGCGCAACCCCGCGGCGGCCGACGACGTGTACAACGCGCTGGACAATGACTGCGACGGTCAGGAGGACACCCCGCACGCCGTGGATCACGACGGTGACGGCTACCGCGACGACGAAGGGGACTGCGACGACGGCGACCCTGCGGTGCACCCGGGCGCCATCGACGGCCTGGATGGCGCGGACTCCGACTGCGACGGCGTCACCGACGACGACGCCATCACCGTGGACCTGGACGGCGACGGCGTCACCCCGCTCGCGGGGGACTGCCAGGACGAGAACGCTGCCGTCCACGCCGGTGCGGTCGACATCGCGGACAATTTCGTCGACGAGGACTGCTCCGGATCGGACAACTACGACGCCGACCGGGACGGCGACCCCTCCATGGCCGCGGGGGGCACCGACTGCGACGATCTCGACAACACCGTCGCGCCGGGCAAGGCCGAGCTCTGTGACGGTCGCGACAACAACTGCGACGGCGTCACGGACGAGGACTGCGATGCGACGACCGATCCTCCGGCGACAGACTCCACGTGCGGATGCGCATCCGCGACGCCCCCGAGCGTGACCACGGCGTTGCTCGCGATGGCAGCATTCGGCGCCGTCCGGCGGCGCCGCACGCGATAAGCAGGGGGCCTTGGCGGGCCTCGTGGCGTTCAACCCAGACCATCGAGCGTTGCGTGTCCCCGCCTGGCTGCCAGGGCTCGGGCTCTACTTCGCGCTCGCTGCCACGTCGGCGAGGGAGGTCGGGCTCGTCGGTGAGGTCGCGATCGGGTGGGGAGCGAGCGCGCCGCCGCGCGTGCTCACCGACCTCGACCCGCCCGCCGCGGAGGCCCCGCGCGCCTGGGGGCCATTCGTCGCGAGCCAGTCCCGCCCGATGGAGCGGCTGCAGTTCGGCAGTTTGGAGGTCCCGCTCGCGATCAACAGCTACACGGGCGGCCTCGCGGACCTGCCGGCGCGGGTCGTCTCGGCCCTGGCGGGCTGGCAGGCAGGGGCGTTCGTGGGCGTCGCGCTGGGCGGCCTGCTGCTCGTGCTCGCCGCGCGGTTCGTGACGATCCACGTGGGTGAGCTCGCTGGCGGGCTCGGCGCCCTCGTGCTCGGCAGCGACTGGTCGTTCGTGTTCTTCAAGCGGGTGTTGTCGGGCACCGAGGTGCTCCTGCAGGCGGGTGCCCTGCTCACGGTGTGGGCGCTCTGGTCGCGGCGCTGGCGGGGCGGAGTCCATGGGACCTTCGGCATCGCGCTCGGGGTCGCATTCGGGCTCTGTGCCAAGGCGACCTTCGTCCCGGTGGTCGTGGCCATCGCGCTCGCCGCGCTGCTCACCCGGCGGGATCGGCCAGCCGTGAGCCCGCCGGTGGCCGTGCGGTGGCCGCTCCTGCTCGGGCTCCCCCTCGTGGGGCTCGCGCCGTTGATCCTCGCGAACCTGCACGCAACCGCTCTCCCCGTTGCGGCGCGTGTACACTCGCACGACACCCTCGCGATGCAGTTCTCGCGGTGGAGCGCGCCATCCGCCGCGCGCGAGAGCGCCGGGAACCTCGTGGCCTTTTTCGGCGACCCGAACGCGTTCTGGAGCTGGGCGCTGCACGCTGATGCTGTGCCCGAGCTCTCCGTGGGCCGGGCGGTCAGCCTGTTGGTCGTCCTCTGGGGTAGCGTCCTCTCCTGGACCGACCGCCGCGGCGCGCCCTCTCCGGGCGACGCCCTGCTGCGGTTCCTCTCGGTCCTGTGCCCGCTCGCCACCGGGCTGCTCTTCCTCGCCAACCACGATCTGCACCACCTCGCCCAGGCGAGCGTGTTCTGGGGCCTGTGGACCGCGCTCTCGGCCGTGCGGGTCGCGGCGTTGGCGGGCCGCCCGCGGTCCCTGGTGCGGGCGGTCGTCGGCGTCGGGTTGTGCGCGCCCTCCGTGATCGCCGGGGTGCACCAGCTCGGGGAGACCGACAGCGTGCTGGCCACGGCTCCGCAGTCCACGTTTCGGGAGAGCGGCCAGCGGGCGCTGCTCGACCTGTTGGCGAGCGCGCAGGTGCAGCGCCTGGTGACCAGCGACTACGAGGTCTACGGCATGGTCGACATCCGCGCCCCCGGGATCGACCTCCTGCACACCTGGGCCGCGTTCTCGCGCAAGGTGCACGAGCCGTGGCGCGTGCTGCAGATTGCGCGGGGTGGGCACTACCTCTCGCTGCGGGCGACGGCTCCCATGATCTACAATTGGAGCCCCACGCCGGAGCAGGTGCGGGCGGCCTCGCTGCAGGCGGGGGTCCACGTGGAGCCGGCCGGCGAGCTCAAGGATGGGGACGCCGTCTGGGCCTCGCTGTGGCGGGTCGAATGAGCGCCCGGCGTTGAGGGTGCTTCAGGTGGGGGCGTTCCCGTTCCCTTCGGACCAGGGGTCCCAGCTCCTGCTCGCGGGCACCACCCGCGCGCTGGTCGAGGCCGGTCACCACGTCGAGATCGCTGCCTACGCGCACGGGGCGGGGCTGATGCCGGCTGGCCTGGGCGAAACCCCGGTGCACCGGGCGCCGGGCGTACCCGGGTATCGACGCATGCGGAGCGGGCCGGACGTGGTGAAGCCTGTGCTGGACCTGCGCCTTGCCCGGGTGGTGGCGGAGGTGCTCCGCGATCGCCCCTTCGACGTGGTGCACGCCCACAACCACGAGGCGCTGCTCTCCTGCGTGGTCGCCCGCAGCGCCACGCGCATGCGGCACTTTCCCGCGCTGGTGTATGGCCAGCACACGCTGATGGCAGAGGAGCTCCCCAGCTACTCCCGCCTGCCCGGCCTTCGCGCGCTCGGCCACGCGCTCGACCGCTTGCCGCGGCTCGCCGACGGCGCGGTGGCGCTGAGCGCCCGCGGGGCGCTCGCCCTTGGGCCTCTCGGGGCTGCGGTGATCCCGCCGGGGTTGTTCGCGAGTGACTTCGCGGGGGTGCAGCCGAGGCGGCCGAACAGCGGCCGTTGGCTGGTCTACGCCGGCACGCCCGACGCCTTTCAGGGACTGGGCGGGCTGGCGGCCGCCATGGAGGCGCTGCCCGGCTGGCATCTCCTGCTGGTGGGCCCGGCCTGGACCGCGCGCGCCGCGCGCCGCGTCTGGCACGCTGCCGTTCCGGTCTCCGCACGCTGGCCGTCCGCTCGGGACTGGATCGCTGGCGCCGACGTCGCCATCGTGCCGCGAGAGACGTGCGCGGGTTTTCCCATGAAGCTTCTGAACTATTCGGCGCTCGGGCTCCGAACGGTCGTGATGGCTGGGGGTGCGTACGGAGTTCCCGGTGAAGTCTCGGTTGAACCCGGGGAGTCCACGGCCCAGGCTGTCTCCAGGTCGCTTGATCTGCCCCGCCCCGCGCTCGCCTCCGTGCTGGCGAAATGGTCCTGGTCGTCCCGCGTGCCCGCTCTCGTCGAACTCTACGACGCCGCCCGTGTCACAGCGCGCGCAGCCCGATCGTAGTGGGTATATACTGCACCCCTAGTTGGAGACGCCCATGCGCGAAATGATCCCTGCTGCCGTCCGCTACCTCGCCGCCCTCGCCGCGCTCACCGCGCTTGGCGCAGGCTGCAACGACAGTGCGCTGGTCTACAAGCCCAAGGACGTCGTGGAGGTCGAGCCCGGCAGCATCAACGGCCGGGTCTGCGACCCCTCCGGGCGCAACTGGCTCGCCGACGCCGTCGCGTATGTGAACCTGACTGACGACAAGGGGGTGATCTACGACACCATCGAGTCGTACTCGGACGAAGACGGGCGTTGGGACCTCACCGACCTCCCTGGGGACCGCGACTACCACCTGTACGTCCAGTCGGGCGACACCATGCTGTACGACGAGGAGATCTACCTCTCCTCCGGCGAGACCTACAGCCTCGACGAGCCGGACTGTTTCGACCCCCAGAACCTGAACATCGCGATCGTCACCGGCCTCTACGACGACTTCGACCTGGTGCTCCAGCAGCTCGGGTTCACGAACTACACGTTGGTGGACGGCGAGAGCAAGGAAGCCGTGAACGCCTTCCTGGGCGATGCCGACGCCATGGGCGCCTACGACCTGATCTTCCTGAACGGCGGGTTCACGGAGGACGGCGTCATCTACAACCTCACGGACGACACCGATCCGGTACCCGAGGAGAACCTCGCAAACCTGCGGGCGTACGTCGAGGCCGGCGGCAGCATGTACGCGAGCGACTGGGCGTACGACGCCGTCGAGCGCGGCTGGCCGGACCGCATCGACTGGGTCGGCGCAGACGAATTGCCGAACGACGCGCAGACCGGGAACTACGACGTCGTGAGCGCTGCGGTCTCGGACACCTCCATGGCCGAGTACCTCGGGTCCGACTACGTCAGCATCGAGTACGACCTGCCCGTGTGGCCGCCGATCGAGAACACGTCGACGTCCGTGTCGGTTCACCTGACCGGAAACGTGTCCTACTCCGACGGCCTCGACGACTACACGCTCACGTCCGTTCCGATGCTCGTGAGCTTCAACGACGTTCAAGGCAAGGTCGTGTTCAGCACGTTCCGCGTGATCCCCAACACCGATACCGAGGTGTTGAACATCCTGCAGTACATGCTGTACGACTTGTAGCGGGCATCCGCGGCGGAGGGTCTACGACCACACGGTCTCCGAGATCGCGTCGTTGAACGCCGCGGGGCTGCGCTGCGGGCGCTCATGGGGCGCCGTGTCGTAACGCAGCGGGCGGGGGCCCTGGGCGCAGGTGACGACGCGGTCTGTGATCATCGCGAGGGCTCGGCGCGCCAGGGGGTGCAGCCATGGGGCGGCGACCACCAGCCTGCGGGCACCCGCGCGGCGGAGCCCGCAGGCGAGGCTCGTGATCGCGGCGGCGGTGAGCGACCCGTCGTCCACGAGGACGACCACGCGGGCGGTCTCCACCCGATCGTCCGGGAACCGCGGCGCGCAGGCGACCCAACGTGGGAATTCGGTCGAGCCGAGGGGCGGCATCGTCGGCGCAGGCACATCCGGGTGCACGAAGGCTGCGATGAGCTCACCTCCAGTCGCGATCACGGCGGGGCATGCCACCTCGTCGGCGCCGGACGAGGCGGTCACGAAAAGCGCGCCGCGCCCCTCGCTCAGCAGCTTCAGGTACAGGCGCTCCCCTTCGAGGAAGCGGGTCGTTCGGGGGCTGCACGGGGTGGACTGGGTCATGGATCGCCTCGGAGGGGTGGATGTGCGCGCGGAGTGCGCGCACCCGGAGGCGGGAGCACGGGGCGTGCCGCCCGGATCCGCGGCGTACGACCTCTGAGGCCCCCCGCCCGATGACGGACGTCCGACAGGGGGCGACTGACGGCTGTCACGGCCCCCGCTGGGTTAGAAGCAGCGATGCGAAACGTCCCCGTCCTGCTCCTCCTCTGCGCCCCGCTCCTCGCCTGCAACGGCGGCAAGGCCCTCGACTCGGCCTGCACCGACGGAGGCTCCGGCACGCTGGATGTCCACACCGACGACTTCGATGCCGCGTGGCTCGTCGACCCCACGGTCGACGTCTACGACAGCACGGACACCCTCGTCGGGACGTTCAGCGAGAGTGGCACGTCCACGCTCCCGAGCGGCACCTACACCGTTGCCGTACGCCGGGGTGTCGCGGCGCCCGACGACTTCGCAGGCTCCACCTCGGGGTTGCTGCACGACACGATCTCGGCCATCTGCGTTCCGGACGGCGGCACTGCCAGCCTCGACGTGAAGGCGGAGCCGCAGCCCTCCAGCGGCCGCCTCTGGGGGATCTCGGGAGAGAGCCTGGCCGGGTACACGGGGCTCTCGGACCCCGGGGCGTCCGTCCAGGCAGACGCCGTGCTCACCTTCGCGCAGACCAACGACCTCCGCGGGGTCGCCTGGGACCTGTGGGGCAACCTGTGGACGATCTCGTCGCCGACGTACGGCACGCGATTCCTGGTGGTGGAGCCCGGCGACATCGCAGGAAACGGCGCTGCGACCGTGCTGCACGAGGTGACCTCCACGGCGCTCGACTCGGCGCAGGTGGACGATCTGGACACCGACGCCGAGGGGAACCTCTGGGTGACGGTGCAGGTGCGCGACGACGGCTTCGCCGGGATCCTCGTGTTCGGCGTCGACGATCTGCGCCGTAGCTTCATGGGGTCCACTGATCTGACCCCCATCCGCTCGTGGACCGTCGCCGGAGCGATCGCGCCCGTGCGCACGTACTTCGACGCAGACGGCGGCTTCTACCTTGCAGACCCGGGCAGCGACACGGTCTTCCGCGTCGCGTCGCCGGGGACGATCTCGGGTGCCACCGCGACGGCCCCGGCAGACGGGGAGCTGGCGTCGGATGCGGCGTTCACGACGTTCGTCGACGACGGAACAGGGCCCCGGGGCCTCTCCGGGCCTCTCGACATGGCGCTGGACGGGACCGGGCTCTGGGTGCTCTACAACACCTCCGCGATCGTCGCGCACGTCTCCCGGAGCGCGAACGGCGAGGTGCAGAGCAGCTTCACCTACGATCTCGGCGTGAGCGCGCTGCCGTCGGGCATGGTCCGGGATGGCGGCAACGGCATCTGGGTGTCCGGAGACCCGCAGACGGGCGCAGGCGATCTGCAGCGCTTCGACCCGGCGACAGGCCTGCTCGACCGGCAGACCACTCTTCCGGACCTGCCCACTCCGGTTCAGCTCGCGTTCGACCCGCCGGTCCCGCTGCCGGAGTAGGCGAAGCCCGGAGGGTGCCGGGTCGCCAGCCAGACGCCCCCCCGGCCCTCGGGCACGGTCCACCCACAAGGGAACGCCGGATCCGGCTCGAACGTCACACGGTGTGCGCCGAACCAGGCATCGCCGCCGGGCGGACCCTGGCGTTGTACGTGCTGGGCGATGCGCGCCAGCACCTGCAGGGCCGGGTCGAGCTCCTCGCGTGCGCCGACGTCCAGCCGGACTGCGTGGACGCCGGCATCGGCAAGCATGGAGCAGCCCGCGGCCGTGTCGGTGCCACGCAGCGCGATCCCACCTGCCCGAAAGCTCCGGTCGCACGGTCCGAGCGCCAGCTCGCAGAGCGCGTTGGCAACGAGATCGTGGTGATCGGGGGAGGCGGCGGGGTCCGGCCACGGCCCGGCCCACCCGAGCGCGGCAGCGACCAGCACGAGGTGCGCCTGGCGCTTGCGCTTCGGGTAGTCGCGGGTGCCGTGGACGAGTCCCACCTCCCCGATGGGTGGCTCACGGTGCAACATCCGGTCGAGGTCCGCCTCGGAGCAGGTGAGCGTGCCGTCGCCGGAGTTGTCGGCCACCGGGTCCATGTACACGCCGGGTCGGCCCAGCGGCGAGCGCACCCGGGCCCGCCAGTCCCCCGCGATGATGTCGATGAGCACGTCGTCGCGGAGGGCCAGGGCAGCGTATGGGCTCTCGACGAGGGCCTGCAGCAGCTCGACCGCCCGGCTCACGCCGGGTCGATCCGGAAGCTGTACCCGCGTCCGCGGACGGTGATGAGGTACCGCGGGCTCTCGGGGTCGGGCTCGAACAGCTTCCGGAGTCGGAGCACGTAGTTGTCCACCGTGCGCGCCGTCGGGAAGCGGTCCATGCCCCACACGTTCTCGAGGATGTCGGTGCGGCTCAGCATCTCTCCCGCGTGATCGTAGAAGTAGAGCAGCAGCTGGCACTCGGTCTCGGTGAGGATCTCGGTGCCCTCGTTGGTGGTCGCCTCGCGGGTGTCCAGGTGCACCACGTAGCGATCAAAGCGGATCGTTCGGCCGCTGCCCCGGGGGGCCGCCGGTGGCTTCGGGGCCGGCTCGGGGGCGGCGGCGGGCGCCCGACGCAGCAGCGCACGCACACGGGCGAGCAGCTCAGGCATGGCGAAGGGCTTCGCCAGGTAGTCGTCAGCGCCCGCGTCGAGCCCCGCAACCCGGGCAGCCACCTCGCCTCTCGCCGTCAGCATCAGGATCGGGACGGTGAGCGTGCGCCGGACGACGCGGGCGAATTCGAGCCCGTCCATGCCCGGCAGCATGCGGTCGAGCACGATCAGCTCCGCCGCGCCGATGTGCGCGAGCGCTGCCTCGGCCGTCGTGCACGTCTCCACCGCGAACCCCGCGTGTTCGAGGTTGAGCCGAACCATGTCGGCAACGAGCTCTTCGTCTTCTACAACGAGGATCATCAGGCACTCCGTGCAGCCCCGGGCAGGGCGATTGTGAAAGTGGCGCCTGTGTTGGGTCCGGCGCTGCGCGCGCGCAGGTCACCCCCCATCGCACGGGCGAGCGTACGTGAAATGTACAAGCCGAGGCCCGTCCCGCGCGTGTGGGTGTGCAGGCGTTGGTAGGGCTCGAACATGCGCTCAGCATCGGCCGGATCGAACCCGATGCCATCGTCGCGCACGTGGACGAGCACCACGGCGCCCTCCACGGCCGCGGTGACCGCGATGTTCTTGCCACCATACTTGGTGGCGTTTCCCCAAAGGTTCTCCACGACGACACGCAGCACGTCGGCCGAGGCCCGGACCGGCGCTGTCGCAGCTTCCCCGAGGTCCAGCTCGACCCCGGGCAGCAGCGGTGCGAGCCACTCCTGGAGGGTGCGGACCTCGGTGTTCCGCACGGCGCTCTCGGGGTTCGCGAGGGCAGCCTGCCAGGTGAGCACGGCGTCCACCAGGTGCTCCAGTCGCGTGCAACTGCCGAGCGCGCGCGTCAGGTGCGGGCCCATGCGCTCGGGGGGCAGCACGCCCGATTCGAGGGACTCCAGGAGCGCCCGGATACCTGCGATCGGGGTCTTCAGCTCGTGCGTGCTCGCGGCCAGCACCCCCTCCAGGCGACGCATCTGCTGGCGCTCTCGCATGGCCGCCCCGTACGAGAGCCCCACCACCGAGACCGTCAGCAACGCCATCAGCCCGCTCTCGCCCCAGGCCATGACCCGCCGGCGCTCGTGCTCCTCCCGCACCTCGGGCGTGTCGCCCTGGGTGAGGACGCGCAGCTCGTTGTTCTCGTTCACGAGGCGGCCGATGAGCACCATCCACCAGATGCCGAGCGGGACCAGGGTGGCCATCACGACGGTGAACGCAAGGTTGGACCACGCACGCGCGCGGTTGGGGTTCGTGCTGTTCAAGACGCGGTACACGTGTTGCCTCCTGCAGCTTGCATCAGGCGCGGTCCGCGCTCTGCACGGCCCGGCCGAGCAGCCGGTTCACGGCGGTGCCCGCGAGCATCATGCCGAACATCGCCGGGATCCAGGAGACCGTGCCCTGCACGACGTTCCTGTGGCTGCACGAGTGCTGGTCGTTCTCGCCCCAGGGGCAGATGCAGCTGAACTCATCCTGCACCGCGGTGTCCAGATCGTTCGGGGGCTCGTCGGTCCACACGCACTCGATCCCGCGCTCGATGCCGCGATCACGCAGCTCCCGCCGGATGACGCGTGCGAGCGGGTCGCGCGCCGTGTGCTCGAGGTCCGTCACGCGGATGCGTGTGGGGTCGGTGCGCCCGCCTGCGCCCATCGAGGCGATGACGCGTTGGCCGCGCTCCTGGCATGCCTGCAGCAGGCTGATCTTCGCGGTGACGTTGTCGATCGCGTCCAGGACGCAGTCGTACCCTGGAGAAAGCAACATCTCGGCGTTTGAGGCATCGAAGAACACGGCGTGCGCCGAGATGCCGATCTTCGGGTTGATCGCGCGGCACCGCTCGGCCATCAGGCCGGCCTTCGACGCCCCGACGGTCTTGCGCAGCGCATGCACCTGACGGTTCACGTTGGTCACGCAGACCTGGTCGAAGTCCACGAGCGTGAGGTGGCCCACGCCGGCACGCGCGAGCGCCTCCGCTGCATAGCCGCCGACGCCGCCAAGCCCCACGACCATCATCCGGGCGCCCTGGAGGCGGGCCCAGCCCTCCCGGCCGACCAGGAGCTCAGTCCGTTGAAATGCGTGCATTGAAAGTGCCGGTACCTACTGCGGATCTGCGGAGAATGTCCCGTAGATGCGTACGGTGTCGCTGCCGGAGTTGAACGTCTGGTCGTAGGAGGCGGTGATCGTGCTCGAGGATCCGCCGTGGCCGGTGAAGGCGGTGCGCGAGTCCGTGCCGTTGTACGTCATCACGAGGGTGCCGTTCACGTTGCCGCCGCCCGCGGTGCCCTCCACCGTGAACGGAAAATCGTAGCCGCTCTCGGTCGCGTTGCAGGTGCCGGCGCCGGCGATGGTGCCGTCGGCCGCGAGGTGGAACCCGATGGTGCCGGGGCAGGGGCTCCCGAAGTCGCCAAAGTCGCCGTGGTAGTCGATGTTCGCCGAGATCGAGCCCAGGAAATCCGTCCCGCTGTCGGTGTCGGTGTCTGCATCGGTGTCCGGGTCGGCGTCCCCTTCGGGCGGCGACACGGTGAACGTGACGTCGCGCGAGTCGGAGAGGCCGGCGGCGGTGACGTCGACGTGGACGGTGTGGTCGCCCGCCGTCATGGGCTCGAAATTCCCTGTCGCGCCCTGCTTCTCCTGGGCGCCGTCGTCCAGGGACCAGGTGGCGTGGCTGATGTCCACGGGGTTGCCGTTCACGCGCGCAACCACCTCGTAGGGCACCTGCTCGTTGCTGTGGTAGGTCGCACTCGGCGAGGGTGCGTTGACCAGCACCGTGAGCTCGCCACCGGACGCTGAGTCGTCCGACCCGCCCTTTTTCGAGCAGGAGGCCAGCGGGGCGAGGGCGAGCAGCGGGAGGAGGATGTGGAGGGACTTCATGGCAACCATCGTAGCAGAGTTGTCGCGCGCCATCACCCGGTGAAGTGCACGAGGTAGTCGTCGAGCACGAGCAGGCTCGGGGCCTTCTCCCCGGCGGTCGCGCAGGTCGCGCGGAACAGGCGGATGACGTCGGTCGGGGTGAGCGCCGCGGGCTCCCCAGGGCGGGCGAGCGGGCGCACGCGCACGGGGCCGGCGCCCGCGATCACCTGGGCGAGGACGGGCTCGTCGACGCGTGTGATCGGCGAACCGAGGGTGCGCGAGAGCAGGGCGCGGGTCGGCAGCAGGTCGGCGCCGGCACCCGCGCGCCCCACGGCCCAGGCGACGCTCTTCCCGGAGTCGAGGGCCTTTCCGACTGCCTTCACGATCTCGACCGCGGATGCACGGTCCCTCGGCTGCTGCGTGTTCGAGAGGGCCTTGTATGCGGCGTCGGAGGTGAACCCGGGGCCCACCAGCTTTGTGCGCAGCTCCCGTGGCGGGGCGCCAGCCTCCCAGAGCGCCGCACCCAGGGCGGCACCTGCGTTGTCCAGCAACGGAGCGATCCTGTCGGCTTCGCCGAGGGTGGGAGGGCTGTTGGCGTCTCCCCCGGCCAGGATCAACGGGAGGCCGAGGCGCCGGGCGTGGGTGACCAGCGCTTGAAGCGAGGTGGTCCCCGGAGGAAGCGCGAGGGGGTCCACCTGTCCGTTGCGGGCCTCGAACAGGCTGGTGCGCGTGCCGTCGCGCGTGGGACCGGAGACGGCGATGAGCACCGGGTCGTGGCCCTGGGTGCGGTAGGCGAGGTGCGCGTGGGCGAGATCCGTCTCGACGGTGCCCACGGTGGCCCGGAAACCCGCACCCTGCGCCCAGGCCTCGATCCGCTCGGCTGCCCGGTCGTGCACGAGCCGGTACACCCCGGTGCTTCGCAGGATCGCCGCGATCCGGGCACCCGGCGCAGCGGCCGGCGCCCAGCGCGCAGGGATCGACGAGAGGCTGGTGGCGACGATGCGATCGAGGTCGCTGGGCTTCCTGCCCGCGGCGTCGAGACAGGCGTCGAGCGCTGCCGACGGGAACGCCGCGCTGTCCAGCACCCGGTCCACGCTCTGCTGGTGGACCACCGCGAGGATGTTGGCGTCGCCGTCGAGCACCTCGACGAGCGCGGCGGCTGCGTCCGCCCCGCCTGAGAGTCCCGCGATCAGCATGCTCACTCGACCTCCACGTGGTCACGTACGTCGCCGATCAGGTAGAGCGATCCGGCGACAATCACCAGATCGCGTCCATTCCTGGCCGCGGCCAGGGCCTCCGCCAGCATGCCGGCAGGGTGCACCGGCACGTGCAGCCCTTCGAGCTCCCGGGCGACTTCCCAGGGGGACCGTGCTTTCGGGTGCGAGCCTGCTGTGGTGAGCACGCGGTCGACCTGGGGGGCGAGCGCCACCGCGACGGACCGGATGTCCTTGTCCGAGCCGCCGCCGAGGATCAGCGTGCGCCTGCGATCCCGCGGCATCGAGGCCAGGTACTGCGCGAGCGTGTTTGCGCCGTCCGGGTTGTGTGCGCCGTCCACCAGCAGGTCGGGCGCCAACCACTCCAGTCGCCCGCGGTGCTCCACCCTCACCAGGCCCGCCCGGATGGCCTCCTCGGAGACCCTCAGCCGCTCCGGCAGGAGGTCGATGAGCTGGCAGGCCACGGCCGCGTTCACGATCTGGTGGTCGCCGTTGAGCCCGAGCACGAGGCCCGCCCGCTCCGTCCTCGTGGTCCGGACGTGCACGTCTGCGGGGCCTTCGCTCCCGGTGGCGCTCGTGCCCCAGCCCACGACCTGCTCGCCCCACTCGTAGATCGGCGCCTCCTTCGACCGCGCCTGCGCCCGCACGACGGCGAGCGCGGAACGGGGAAGGGGGCCGATGACCACGGGGACCCCGTGCTTGATGATGCCGGCCTTCTCGGCGGCGATGCTCGCATGGTCCGGGCCGAGGTGATCGGTGTGGTCGAGTCCGACGGTCACCACGGCGGTCAGGAGCGGCTTCACGACGTTCGTCGCGTCGAGGCGTCCGCCCATGCCGACCTCGACGACGGCGATGTCCACCCGCTCGTCGGCGAAGTGCTGGAACGCGGCCGCGATGGAGAACTCGAACCACGTGAGCGGCATCGGCTCCCCCTGGAGCCCCTCGACCGTACCGGCCCAGCGGTCGCGGGCGTCCCGGATCCGCACCAGCACGGCGTCCAGGGCCGCATCCGAGATCGGCTCGGCGGGGCCGGGACCCGAGCTCACCAGGATCCGCTCGTTGATCTGTTGCAGGTGGGGGGACGTCGTGACACCCACGCGGTAGCCCTGGGCGGCCAGCATCGCGCCGAGCATGCGGCACACGCTGCCCTTGCCGTTCGTCCCCGCCACGAGGATGACCGGGTACTGGTCCTGCGGGTCTCCCACGCTCGCGAGGAAGCTCCGCATGCGCTCGAGACCCATCTTCACGCCCGCCATCGTGAGCGGGTCGAGTATCGGGTGGGTTTTCATGAGGAGGGGAGCAGGACCCGCAGGAGCTTCCCGAGCGTCTCGCGGAGGTGCGCACGGGGAACGATCTGATCGACCAGGCCGTGATCGAGCAGGTACTGGCTCGTCTGGAATCCGGGGGGGAGCTCCTGCCGGATCGTCTCCCGGATCACGCGCGGCCCTGCAAAGCCGATCAGGGCGTTCGGCTCGGCGAGGATCACGTCGCCGAGCATCGCGAAGCTCGCGGCGACGCCCCCGGTGGTGGGGTCCGTGAGGAGGCTGATGTACGGCATCTTTGCGTCGTCCCGCAGGCGAGCGAGGGCCGCGGATGTCTTCGCCATCTGCATCAGCGAGAAGATGCCCTCCTGCATGCGGGCGCCGCCCGAGGCGGAGATGATGATGCAGGGCACTTTGCGCGTGATGGCGCGCTCGATCTGTCGCGTGATCAGCTCCCCGACCACGCTCCCCATCGATCCGCCCATGAACGCGAAGTGGAAGGTGCCGATCTCCACGGGAATCGTCGCGATCGTCGCGCTCCCTGCCACGTAGGCGTCCGGCTCCCCGAGTCGATTCTGGGTCGCCGCGAGGCGCTGGATGTAGGGCTTGCCGTCGACGAAGCCGAGAGGATCGACGGGCAGGATGTCTGCGTCGTGGCGCTCGAAGCTGCCTTCGTCGACGAGGTGCTTGAGCCGCGCGAGCGAGTCCCAGCGGTGATGGTGCTGGCAGGTGGGGCACACGCCGAGGTTCTCGTCGAGCACCTGGCGGAACAGGATGGCCTGGCAGCCCGGGCAGCGCACCCAGAGGCCGTCGGGCGCCGTGCTCTGGCGCGGCTCCGGCACCAGGGGTTCGGGGGTCTGTTCGAACCAGCGGACGCCCGAGGTGGACGCAGGGGAGGGGGAGTCGGGATCGGTTGCCATCGCGGAATGGGGTCTAATCTGAAAGCCGGGGCGGCGGGCGCCGATGTGTTCTCTCCTCGTCCTGTGGAGCCGGGGCGCGGCTGGAACTTTTTCAGCGGGAGCGCGTCCAACTGTAAGCCCGGGCCCGAAACCCCGTTGTCCCGGCGAACCCTGGAGCTGCCATGACCCGTCACATCCTCACCCTCTCCGTCCTCTTCGCCGCCTCTACGCTGTTCGTGCGCCCCGCGGCTGCCTGCGCGATGTACATTCCGCCCAGCGAGAAGGTGGTTGTGCAGGCGGCTCCGATCCCCACCCCCGAGGTAGTCGCCGTGGCGCCGGTCGCCCCGCAGACCACGCTGGAGCGGGCGATGGAGCTGATCGACCAGGTGATCCCCGAGGCCGTGGCTGCCCCGCTCCCGCCGACCGCCCTGGAGGAGGCCGCTCCCACTGCCGCGGCCCCTCCGGCGAAGGCTGCGATGCCGACGACGATCGCCGAGGCCCAGTGAGGGCGCGCGGATGAGACGAGGCTTCGCCGCTGCCGCTGTCGCCGTCGGCCTCGCCGCGCTGCTCCCACCCGTGCCTGCCGGGGCCTCGCCCTCCACCCAGGTCTTCTCCGACCTCCAGTGCAACGATTGCCACGCGATCCCCGGGGTGCCCGCGGCCGCGCGGACCGACTCGTGCGTGGGTTGCCACGCGTGGGTGAAGAGCGTCTCGGGCAACCCTGCAGCACGCGAAAAAGCGATGATGATCTTCCCGAAGTGGGCGCGCTACGAGCAGAACGTGAAGACGTACTTCACCGTGCCCGACCTCGCCGTGTCCGCCGCGCGGCTCGACCCCGCGTGGGTGCGGAAGTACCTGGCGGACCCCTACGACACCCGGCCGGCCATGAGCGAGACCATGGTCCGCCTCGGGGCCGACCCGGCGACCATCGAGGGGATCGTGAGCTGGTTCGCCTCGCGTGCCATCCCGGCGGCAGCCACGCCGAAGCCGAGCGCAGCGAACGTCCCGGCGGGTGAGAAGCTGTTCACCGAGCGTGGCTGCACGGCCTGCCACACGTTCGGCGGGCGGTTTCTGGGCCCAGGCATCGCCGCGGCACCGGACCTCCAGCACGCCCGGGAGCGCATGACCGACGACGTCATCGCCGCGTGGATCCGGCAGCCCTCGACCTTCGGCTCCGTCCAGATGCCGGACCTCGGGCTCACCGCCGCCGAAGCCCTGCAGTTGCGCGATTTCATCGTGCTGGCCGACCCGCAGACGCACGCTTCGCCGGTGAGCGTCGCGACCAGCGCCCCGCCGCGCAGCCCCGTGGCCGCGCCCCGGTGGGATGACGTGGAGTCCCGCGTGTTCGGCAAGATCTGCGTGCACTGCCACATGGATCCTGCGCAGAACGAGGGGCGCGTGGGCCCGGGCAACGGCGGCGGCTTCGGCTGGCCGGGGACAGGCATCGAGCTGCAGACCTATGGGTCCGTGCGGACCAACAAGGATCGGATCCTCGCTGCGATGCACCGGCGGGAGGACGAGGCCTCGCGCGACTACGTCCAGCCCGGCGAGCTCCCAGCGGTGCTGGTGCGCCCGAAGCTGCCAGGCATGCCGCTCGGGCTGCCGCCGATCCCCGCCGACGACATCGCGATGGTGGAGCTCTGGTACGCGAACGGGGCGCCGCAGTAGGTCCGGGTTCCGCAGCGCGGGCTAGCGCGCCCCGGTGTAGAGGTCGGTGACGACCTGGAACTGGGCGAAGATCGTGCTGGGCTCGCCCGCGATGTCCCACACGACCGTGCCGTCGGGGGTGACCTCGGTGAGGTCCCCGCCCGCGCCCTCGTTGATGAACGTGTTGCCATTCGAGAGCCGCTGAGCTTCCCCGAGCGCGACGGCCCGGCGGGCGAACCCCGCGCGCCACACCTCCTCGAGCCCTCCGTTCACCGGCGCGTACTCCACGGCGCCGGAGCCGCTGTCGTCGGACATGAACATCAGGAGGTTGCCGTTGTCGAGCCAGCTGGGGTCGTGCTGGTAGTCGAACGCGGGGTCTGCAGCCACGCCGTCGGCGCCGTACATCGTCGCGACGCTGTAGTCGGAGCGCTGGATCTCCAGCAGATCGTCTGCGTGGCCGAGCGACAGGAGGTACCGGTCTGCGGCCGCGTCGTAGCTGACGAAGTTCCCGTGGGTCCAGTCCACGCCTCCGTAGATCGAGAGACCGTCGGTGTGGCTGTTGGGGCCCGCCTCGAGGACGTCCCAGATCGAGAACACCGTGGTGGCCACGCCGCCCGGCGGGATCTCGGCCAGTGCGTCGCCCACCCAGTCGTCTGTCACGCCGGTCTCCGGGTCCGTGAACTGGCGGGCGTCGGTCTGCTGGAACGTGATGGTGCCGTCCGGGAGCTCGCAGAAGGTGTGGTGCGCATAGGGCGCGGGCAGGGTCGCCAGCAGCTCGCCCTCCATCGAAACGCGCTGGATCGAGCCCTCCTCGCTGCCCATGCGGCCCCCGAACGAGTTGAAGAGGATGCCGTTGCCATCGAGCGCGTAGTGCATGTCGAGGCCGGTCGCGGACTCGTCGCCGTCGTAGTACCACACCAGCGCGCCGTCCCGGCGGTAGGCGGCCAGCTGGGTCCGAGCCGCGCTGGCGCCAGCCCCGGCGAAGAACGCACCGATCACGAAGCCTGCGGGGTCCTGCCCGGCGTCGTCGGCCTGCACCGTCACCTGCGGAAGGTCGCTGGGCGCGGACCCGGTGTGGGTCACGCCCGTGCACTCGCTGGTCGCGCCCGAATCCGTCGTGGTGGTGCCGCGCCAGTACACGTCCACGTCTTCGGGCATGCCCAGCAGCGGGAGGTGGACCTCGGCGTCGGTGGTGGCCGGGGTCTGCATGCCGTACGCGGCGGTCTCCCCGAACTCGACGACCGAGGTTCCGGGCTCCTCGGGGGACCAGTCGAGCGTCACCACGGTGGCGACGTTCGCGCTCACCGCGGCGGTGCAATCGAGCGCGGGGCCGACGCTGTCGTCGGTCTTCGAGGGGGTGCAGCCGAGGAGCGTCAGGAGCGAAAGCAGCATGGGGGACACCGGGGTGAAGGGGCCTAACCTTCCGGGGTCGAAGGCACATGGGTCCGCACTCCGACCGATGGCCCGTGGGTCCGGAGGTCTGCCGGTCGCTCGCGCCCGGTCGGCTGAACACGTGCTTCCATCTACTGAGTTCGTCTCAGCGGTCGGCGGGGTGCGTCAGACCCTTCGCACCTCGACGCTTACGGAATTTGCGAATTCCTGTCGGTGGGCGACATCGAGGGCTCCCCCCCGGCGATACTTCCGGAGGGCCGAACCCCCCTCCCTGGAGTGTCGCATGTCGATCTTCGAGCAGCTTGCTGGCTACGACCACGAGCAGATCCTGTTCTGTCGCAACGACGACGTCGGCCTGCGCGCCATCGTCGCGATCCACAACACGACCCTCGGCCCCGCGCTCGGCGGTTGCCGGCTCTACGACTATGCCTCCGAGGCCGACGCCATCCGCGACGTGCTGCGTCTCTCCCGGGGCATGACCTACAAGGCGGCTGTGGCCGGGCTCGATCTCGGTGGCGGCAAGGCCGTGATCCTCGGCGACCCGGCGAACAAGACCGAGGCGATGTTCCGCGCGTTCGGACGCCACGTGGCCTCGTTGCAGGGTCGGTACATCACGGCAGAGGACATGAACACCTCGGTCGAGGACATGGACAACATCCGCCGGGAGACGAAGTTCGTCACCGGTTCGGCAGCGGCGCACGGCGGCTCGGGCGATCCCTCGCCGGTCACGGCCTGGGGCTGCTTTCACGGCATCCGCGCCTGCCTCGAGGTCACCTACGGGTCGCCCGAGGTCGCGGGACGCACGGTTGCGCTCCAGGGCGTCGGGAACGTGGGCTACTGGCTCGCCAGGTACCTGCACCAGGCGGGCGCCAAGCTCGTCTACGCCGACATCTCGCGGCGCAACCTCACGCGCGCCGTCGAGGAGTTCGGAGGCACCGTGGTGGAGGGCGACGAGATCTACAAGGCCAACTGCGACGTGCTGGCGCCCTGCGCGATCGGCGGCACGTTGAACCTCCGCACGATCCCGCTCGTCCGCGCCCCGATCATCGCTGGCGGGGCCAACAACCAGCTGGATGACGAGCAGCGCGACGGAGAGGCCCTCGCAGCGCGCGGCATCGCTTTTGCCCCGGACTACGTGATCAACGCAGGCGGCCTCATCAACGTGTATTCCGAGCTCAAGGGGTACCCGAGGGAGAAGGCCATGGCCGACGCCGCGAACATCTTCAACACGGTCAAGCGGATCATCAACAAGGCGAAGTCCGAGTCGACGACGACCGTGCGCGCGGCGAACCGCGTGGCCGAGGAGCGGATCGAGCAGGTCGGGAAGCTGCGGCGGCTGCACGTGCCCTGACGCCGGAGTACCCGCGTCAGGGGCCCCGCCTGTCCCGGCCGACGAGATTCTACCGGTTCCGTCCCGCGTGGGATGCCCAGATGCCTGACTCCTGGTGGTACTTTCACGGGCGGATAACGACCGCGGCCGGGGCGTGGAACCGGGAGCAGGAGTGTGGACAAAAAGCTCCCCAGCTGGGAGGATCTCGTGGGCAGGGACACTGTACGGCGCGGATGCGGCGCAGCGCGCTCGCATTGTCCAGGTGTTCGACCCTGCGGTCGTGCCGCTGCATGGACCCCGCAGTTGGACCCGCCTCAGAGGCCCGTGCCAAGGATCAGGTAGGCGGCACCGGACTCGTAGCCATTGGTGCCGACGCCGTAGGCACCCACGAGGATGTCGGCGTACCCGTCCGCATTCACATCGCCCGCCCCCCCAAGGGAGCAACCAGCCGCAGCATAGGCGTTGGAGGCGGCGAACGCCGCCGCAGCGTCCATCACGGCTGGGGGGGCCGAGGAGCCCAGGATCAGGTAAGCGCTCCCCGCGCTGCTGGCAGACGTCGAGAGGCCGGGCGCTCCGAGGAGGATGTCCCCGTAACCATCCGCGTCCGCGTCTCCCGCTGCAGACACGGCGTCGCCCGCTCCGGAGACTGCGGTGCCGTAGAACACACTGTCTGCCGCGCTCACCAGGCCGGAGGCCCGAGACGTGCCACCGAGGAACAGGTACACCGCACCGTGATTGGTCCCACCGCCGTCAGCGGCGGGGGCGCCGATGAGCATGTCGGCGTACCCGTCCGCGTTCACGTCGCCCCCTCCCGCCACGGAGTACCCAGCTTCATCGTCGGCGGCTGTTCCCAGGAGCTTTGCGTCTGCGCCTGAGAGCGGCCCCGAAGTGGGGGTGTGCCCCCCAAGGACCAGATAGGCCGCCCCGGCGTACGCCAAGGCCCCGTTGCTGACGCCCAGGGACCCCACCAGAACATCGTCGAAGCCGTCCCCATCCACGTCGCCGGCGCCTGCGACCGCTCGTCCGGCCTGCGTCATGCCCGCGGGTTCGCCGGTCCACTCCGCGTCCGCCATTCCCAGCGACTGGGTGTGCGGAGTCGCGGAGCCGAGCACCAGGTACACTGAGCCGGTGTAGGCGCTGCGATACGGCGCACCCACGAGCATGTCGGCGTAGCCATCGGCGTTGAAATCCCCCGCGCCCGCAACCCAATACGCGGCCTGGTCCTCGCCCGTGACTCCCGAGTATTCCAACCCTGCGGAGGACAGCGACGCCGACATCAGCGAACTGGCACCCAGGATCAGGTAGGCCGATCCAGCGTGGTAGCCCCCGTCCGAGTTGTAGTGGGAGCCAACGAGGACATCGTCAAAACCATCCGCGTCGACGTCTCCCACCCCGGCTACCGCGAAGCCCGCGCTGTCGTTCACCGCCTCGCCGGTGAACGCCGCCGAAGCGTCTGAGAGAGCGGCTGACACCATCCCTTCCGATCCGAACAGCAGGTAGGCGCTGCCGGACTGGCCCCCCGCCACATCGCTCCCAGAAGCGCCGACGAGGATGTCGTCGTAGCCGTCATCGTTCACGTCCCCGGCGAACGAGAGCGACCGCCCGGCGCCGTCGAGCGTGGCCTCCCCAAGGAAGGTCATGTCTGCTGCCGACAACGAGCGATCCGCGAGGGCGCATGGGTCTCCCGACTCGTCGCAATTGTCGTCGACGCCGTTTCGGCACACCTCCGTCGCCCCCGGGCTCCGAGCAGCATCCGCATCGTCGCAGTCGCTGTGCGTCGCAGACGGGTAGGGGGCGGTCGGCCCGCACGCACAGATCCCGGTCGAACTCCCGAACCCGTCTGTGTCGACGTCGGCGTAGTACATCTCACAGCCGACCCCATCCATCGCGTTGGTGCTCCCCGAGCAGTCGTCATCCGCAGCGGTTCGGCAGTCCTCGATCTCGCCAGGGTTCACGGTCGCAACTGTGTCCTCACAATCGTTCGCCAGTTCAAAACCATCCCCGTCCTGGTCGTCATCGCGCGCCCCATCGCAGTTCTCGTCGACGCCATCGTACCAGATCTCTTCTCGCGTCGATGCAATCGTTGGATCCTCGTCGTCGCAGTCGCCGCCGCCATGTGCCTGGTCGTCGTCCCCGTCCCCATCCTGATCGTAGTCGTCGCCGCCGTCGCAATGCTCGTCGATACCATCGTACCAGAGCTCGGGCGCGCCAGGGTTGGCTGTAGCCATCAAGTCGTCACAGTCCCCCGGGGCGTAGACATTGTCTGCCGGCGGGGCACACATCCAGGTCACCGTCGTGGTGTCCCCGTACCCGTCTCCGTCCGCGTCGGTGTAGCTGGCGGTGCCCGCCGCCACGTCCGGATCCTCGTCGTCGACCAGCGTATCGCAGTCGTTGTCGATGGTGTCGCACACCTCCTCGGCGTCCGTGTTGATCGCCGCGTCCCGGTCGTCACAGTCCGTGCCCGACAGCACGTAGTGCGCGGGCTCGAGGCAGGCGATCCGGACGTCTGAGGCATCTCCGAAGCCGTCGCCATCGCCATCGCCGAACCATGTCGTCATGTCGATGATGTCCGGATCGGTGTCGTCGATGTACCCGTCGCAGTCATTGTCCTGGGTGTCACACACCTCGGACGCGCCTGGGCTCACGGTCGAGGCATAGTCGTCGCAGTCGCCGGGGGTGTGGACGTATCCGCCGCCGCTCGTGCAGGTCACAATCGAGGCGCTCTCGTCGCCATAGCCGTCGTTGTCGCGGTCCCGATACCAGACCGCCTCGCTTGGGTCGACCCCGGCGTCGTCCGCGTCGATCAGCCCATCGCAATCGTCGTCGATGCGATCGCAGGTCTCCAATGCCCCCGGATGGATTTCCATGTCACCGTCGTCACAGTCCCCGGGCGAGGTGACGTAGCCCGTGGGCTGTGAACACTGGATGATCGGGGCCGCCTCATCGCCCCAGCCGTCCTCGTCCGCATCCGGGTACCAGCGCGAGTCCGGGTTGATCGCTGCGTCACTGTCGTCGCAGTCCTCCGAATTCTCGACATAGTTCGCGGGTGGATCGCATTGCCGACTCACGTTGTCGGCGGCACCGTAGCCATCCTGATCGCCATCCAGGTACCAATCAGTCTGACCCGTTGCGCTCCCATCCCCATCGTCCGTCGACCCGTCGCAGTCCTCGTCCGTGTTGCGCGCATCGCAGACCTCCTGGACCGCCGGACTGACGCCGGGGTCCGTGTCGTCGCAGTCCCCCGCGCAGACGAGCGAGCCATCTCCATCGTCATCCGACTCATCCGTGCTCGGCTCCGAGCTGTCGCCGACGACGCCATCACAGTCGTCGTCGAGCCCGTCGCAGACCTCGGTCGCCCCCGGATGCACCGCGGGGTCGGCATCGTCGCAGTCGCCGCCCCCGTGGCCGACGTCGTCGTGCCCATCGCCGTCCGCGTCGTTGTCCGAGGTCCCAGAGCAATCGGCGTCGACCCCGTCGTACGGGACGTCGTCAGCTCCCGGGAAGATGGTCCCGTCTGTGTCGTCGCAGTCATCTCCGCCGAACTGGGCCGCGGAGTGTCCGTCCCCGTCCTTGTCGACGCGCGCCGCCAGATCGGCGTCCGAGACGATCGGGCAACCCGAGACTCCACCGAGGCAGGCGATGGTGATGGCAGAGGCAGCAAATCGGTGCATAGGTCAGGCTCTTAGCCCAAACTGTGCGCGAACGCCCGGAATTCGCCCTCACGCAATGAACACAACATAGGTTAAACCTTAGTAGTTTGTTCCTTATGAATGACCCCACTGGAGGAAAGAAAGCCCGAACGGGTCACCTCAAAACACACCCCGGCAGGGTACACCCTCCCGGGCCGTCTCCGCCTACGGCGCGTTCGGTCTGCCGGGTCTTTCCGGTCGAACCCGGCCAACTTGAACGTTCGCCGCAGGATGGCCATGTCGATGGGCACCACCCGCACCCCGAGACTGGCGAGCGCCGCGTCCACCCACCTGTCCACGCCTTCGGCGAACTGGATCTTTCCGTGCTGGGCGTGGAGCGAGGACGCCCCACGGTCCGCGCCACCTCCCTGACGGCGTGTGGCGCGGGTCCCGCCTCGTGTGCAAACTGGCCAATCGTGTCCGGCGCCTGTCCGGCGTCAAGGCTTGACGGTACCCCGTCGCCAAACTGCCCCAAACCCGATCTGCCGGGGCCGTTCCCGGCGCCAGCCCCCAGGCCGTCGAGTATTCCGTCAGCCGATTCCAATGCAATCCGCAACCGACCCGACATTGTCCTGGCGTCACCGCGCCCCCTCCTGCACCCAGCCGCCCCAGCGCCCCGCCGGCCTTGCTCTCGCCCTTGGAGACGGTGCCCTGCTCGACGCCGAGGAGATCCGCCATCTCGCGCTGGGAAAGCCGCGCAGGTGAACGACCGGGGGGCGCGCTCGCGGCCCGCCCCGCGTTGGTGAACGCGTCAGGGGCCCCGCCCGCGTTCGATGGGAGGCGGGCGACGGAGTAAGCGCGCGCATGAACATCGCCGTCCTCTGCTCCGCGCACGGTTTTGGCCACGTCGGGCGGCAGCTCGCCGTGGTGGAACGACTCCTGATGCTGGGCCACGATGTGGCGCTGTACACCGCGGCCCCCCCGGAGCTGCTGCGGGTCACCCGCCCGGCGGGGCAGGGGGCGCTCACGATCGTGCCCTGGCGCGTGGACGTGGGCATCGCGCAGCTCGACAGCCTCACGGAGGACCTCGACGCGACGCGCGTGCGCTGGAGGGAGGCCGTGACCCGGATCGACCTGCTGGCAGACGCCGTGCGGGGCATGGACCACGCGATCGTGGACGTGGCGCCCACCGCGATGGAGGCGTGCCGACGTGCCGGCGTGCCGGCCACCGCGGTCGGGAACTTCGACTGGGCCTGGATCTACGAGCACTACCCGGCGCTGACGGAGTTCGCCCCGCAGATGAAGGCGTGGCAGTCCCACCACCGCGCTGTCGCGCTCTCGCCGGGCCCGGGGATGCACGGTTTTCGCGGCGTGACGCAGGTGGCGGAGCCTCTTGCGTTGTGCGCGACGCCGTTCCGGCCGGACGTCCCCGGCCGGGCGGTGCTGGTCGCCTTCGGCGGACTGGGGCTCAACAACCTCGCCGCCTGGCTGCCGCGGATCCCCGACGTGACCTGGGTGCTCGCGCCGCCCTCGCCCGCTGTGGAGCGCGACGACGTTCGGTTCGTGGCGGACGCGAGGTTCCCCGCCCTCCTCGCCGGTGTCGACGCCGTGCTGACCAAGCCCGGGTATGGGGTGCTGGCAGAGGCGATGCTGTGTGGCACGCGGCTGTGCTGGGTGGATCGGGGGCATTTCCCCGAGGCGCCGTACCTCGAGCGGGCGATGCGCGACCGGGGCGACGTGAAGGTGCAGGGCGGCGCCGGCGGTGTGGAGCAGGCCGTGCGGGAAGGGCTTGCAAGGGGCCGACCCGCTGCGCAGGAGCGGACCGCGGTGGACCACATCGTGCGTGCGATCGGCGTGGGGATCCGGTAGCGGGCCCCGTCGCCCCGGGGGGCGCTCGACGTCCCCCGGCCGCCGTGTGACGTTCCCGGGTGCTCGTCTCGCTCCTCCTCCTCGCTGGGTGCCCAGCACCGAACGCGGCGAAGGACGCTGCGAAACCGGCAGCTTCCCCCGCAGTGGTGGGGAAGCCGGCGGCGCCCGGCCAGCTGGCCGCGCCCGGCAAGCCGGCTCCGCTCCTCCCGCTGAGTCCCCCGCTCACGGGTCTGCACCTCGCCGAGCTCTCCGCGACGACGGGCCACGGCACCGCGGAGGTCCTCGACGGAGACGCGCACACCGGCTGGCGGCCCTCCGGGCAGCCCGTCGGAGCCCGGCTCCGCTTCGTGCTGGACGATCCGGTCACCGCAGACGAGCTGGCGCTGGACCCATGCCCCGCTTCGGCTCCAGCCGGCTACGACGTCGAGGTCAACGGGAGCCTCGTGGGAGAGCTCCTGACGCAGGGCGAGCCGGTGAGGCTTTCGCTCGGCGAGGCCGGGGCGGGATGGCGCGTGGCGGGCGTGGAGGTGCGGGTGCGCTCCGGGCAGCCCGGAGTCTGTCTCGGTGAGCTCGGCCTGCGGCAGCGGGGGGGCGCCCTCCCGCTCCGGCCGCCGCGAACGGTCAAGGGCTCGGTGCGCGCAAGCTCGGTGCTCCCCCCCTCCGAGGCCCACCACCCGAACCTCCTCTTCGACCACCGGCTCAACTTCGGCTGGACCGAGGGCAAGGCGGGGGACGGCATCGGCGAGTCTGTCGAGATCTCGTTGAAGGATCCGTTCGGCCTCGTCGGGCTCGAACTCTGGAACGGGGACCAGGGCTCGTCGCAGCGATATGCCAGCAGTCCCCGGGTGCGAACCCTCTCGGTGGGGGTCGACGACGGCGGACGCGTCAGCATCCCGGTGGAGGACACCGACGGGCCGCAGCGACTCGATCTGCCGCGGATGGTGGTCGGCCGAACGTTCCACATCGGCGTGCTCGAGGTCGAGCCCGGGGCCACGAACCACGAACTCACCCTGTCCGAGTTGCGCCTCGTCGACCTGCTGGGGTGGGTCGGGGTGGTGCTCGACGACGAGGATGCCCGTCGGGCCTCGACCCTGCCACCAGTCCGTGACGCCACGTTGGCCGGCCTGGTGGACCAGCCGCTGCGTTCGATCTGCGGTGGTCGTACGCTCACGCTCCGGGCCGACTTCGGATTCGAGACCGAGGCTGTGCAGCCAGGCGCGGGCCTGCTCAGGGCCGAGGGCGACTGGACGCTCGGGGACAGCAAGGCGCCGTGGAGGAGCGTGCTGCTTCGGGGGGAGGAGCGTGTGCGCCCGGAGGGCTGGCTGGAGCCGGAGGACCAGGTGGCCGGGAAGGCGCTGGACGACCATGTCGAGTTCGTCCGCATCGAGGACCTGGGCCGCGCGGCGTTCGAGAAGGAGGAATCGTCCTGGCGCTCGGTGAATCGCGCGCTCGCCGACTGCGTCGATGCGACAGCGAAGGCGGAGGGGATCGACGCCTTTGATCTTTCGGTCAAGCGCGATGCCGTACTGATTCACGGGGCTCTCGGTCCGGACGTACTGACGCGCTGACGGATCCCGGTTAGGCCCGGGAGCCTCTTTCGGGGCTGCTTTGCGAGCCCACCACCCAGGTTTCGGAGAATCAGATGAAGATCACAGTCGTTGGTACCGGGTATGTCGGCCTCGTCGTTGGCACCTGCATGGCCGACATGGGCCACACGGTTGCTGGGGTGGACACCGATGAGGGCAAGATCTCCGCGCTGCAGGCGGGGAAGGTCCCGATCTACGAGCCAGGCCTCGATCAGCTGATCGACCGCAACGTGCGCGAGGGGCGCCTCTCCTTCAGTCGCAACGTGCAGGGCGCGCTCGCCGAGGCCCGGGTGGTGTTCATCGCGGTGGGAACGCCGTCGTCGGCAGACGGGTCCGCCGACCTCTCTGGCGTGTTCCAGGTGGCGCGCGACGTCGCAGCGAACGCGACGGGCGACGTGACCGTCATCATCAAGAGCACCGTGCCGGTGGGCACCGCCGACAAGGTCCGTGCGATCCTCAAGGACACGATGAAGTTCGAGTACGACGTCGTCTCGAACCCCGAGTTCCTCAAGGAAGGCGCGGCGATCGACGACTTCCTGCGGCCCGACCGGATCGTGTGCGGGCACGCGACCGAGCACGCACGCAAGGTGATGGAGGACCTCTACGCGCCGCTCGTGCGCTCGGGCAAGCCGATCATCTTCATGGACAACCGGTCCGCCGAGCTCTGCAAGTACACCGCCAACGCCTTCCTGGCGACGCGCATCAGCTTCATCAACGAGATCGCGAAGCTCTGCGACGTGGTGGGGGCAGACGTCGACGCCGTGCGGCGGGGCGCCGGGAGCGACAGTCGCATCGGCCTGCGCTTCTTCTTCCCGGGTGCGGGCTACGGCGGATCGTGCTTCCCGAAGGACGTCCGCGCCCTCCAGGAGACCGCGCGCGAGAACGGCATCGAGCTGGAGGTCATCGGGGCGGTCGAAGCCGTGAACGATGCCCAGAAGCACCGGCTCGCGAACATGGTGATCCAACGCTTCGGCCCCGACCTGAAGGGCCGGCATTTCGCGATCTGGGGGCTCTCCTTCAAGCCCGAGACCGACGACATGCGCGAGGCGCCCGCGCTCGTCGTGATCGACCGCCTGCTCGACGCCGGCGCGACCGTGAGCGCCTACGATCCCGAGTCCGTGCACGAGGCGCGCAGGATCCTCGGTGACCGCATCACCTTCGCCGATCGGGCGCTCGACGCCGCCGAGGGCGCAGATGCGCTGATCCTCGTGACCGAGTGGAACGAGTTCCGGGCCCCGGACTTCGGCGTCGTGATGCAGAAGTTGAAGACCCCCGTGCTGTTCGACGGCCGCAACATCTGGAACCCCGCGGAGCTCCGCCAGATGGGCTTCGAGTACCGCTGCATCGGCCGCCCGTGATCCCCGCCCGTCGGTTCCTCCCGATGACCCTGGAGGAGGCCGGCGACGAGCCGCTGGACATCATCCTCGTGACCGGGGACGCCTACGTGGACCACAACACGTTCGGCGTCGCGCTCGTCGGGCGTTGGCTGGAGGCCCATGGCTTCACCGTCGGCGTGATCGCGCAGCCAGCCTGGGACTCGCCTCTGCCCTACCAGGCGCTCGGGCGGCCGAGGCTCTTTTTCGGCGTGACCAGCGGGAACATGGACTCGATGGTCAACCACTACACCGCATCGCGGCGGATCCGCACGGACGACGCCTACACGCCCGGCGGGGTCGCGGGGCTGCGGCCCGACCGCGCGTGCATCGCCTATTCCAACAGGGTCAAGCAGGCGTATCCGGGTGTTCCCGTGGTGCTCGGGGGGATCGAGGCCAGCCTGCGCCGGTTCGCCCACTACGACTACTGGTCGGACAAGATGCGCCGGTCGATCCTGCTCGACGCCAAGGCAGACCTGCTCGTCCACGGCATGGGCGAGCTGCCGATCGTGGAGATCGCCGAGCGGCTCCGGGCCGGAAAGTCCATCGTCGACTGCCGCACGGTCCCCGGGGTGGCCTGGGCGATGGGCAAGAAGGAAGCGGAGCTCGCGGAACCAGGCGCTGCCACCGAGCTCCCGAGCTTCGAGGAGTGTGAGCGCGATCCGCTGCAGTTCAACAAGCTCACGGTCCACCTGTACCGCGAGGCGAACCCTTCGTGTGCGAAGCCGCTGATGCAGCGGACCGGAGACCGCGCCATCTGGTGCAACCCCGCCGCTCGCGCGCTCACGACCTCCGAGCTCGATCGGCTGTACGAACTGCCGTACCAGAACGCCGCGCATCCCTGCTACCGCGAGCCGGTCCCGGCCTTCGAGAGCATCCGGGGGAGCATCACGATCAACCGCGGGTGCTCGGGTGGCTGCTCGTTCTGCGCGCTCACGTTGCACCAGGGGAAGGACGTCGTGAGTCGCTCCCCGGAGAGCATCGAGCGCGAAGTCGTCGGATTGACGCAGCAGAAGGGCTTCAACGGCGTGATCTCGGATCTCGGCGGGCCCACCGCCAACATGTTCCACATGCGCTGCAACGACGAGGCGGCCAACGCGATCTGCCGGCGCGTGAGCTGCCTGCACCCGGTGCGCTGCAAACACTACGGGACCGACCACGGGCCGTACATGAAGCTCCTGCGCACGGTTCGGACCATGCCGGGGGTGAAGCGCGTGTTCGTGAACTCGGGCATCCGGTACGACCTCGCGGCGCTCGACAGCGGGTTCGTCGAGGAGATCGCGGCCCACCACGTCTCCGGCAACCTGACGACCGCGCCGGAGCACGTGAGCGTCACGACGTTGCACCGGATGCGCAAGCCGGAGATCACGCACTTCGCGGACTTCATGAAACGCTTTCGAGCAGCGTCTGAGCTCGCCGGAAAAAAACAGTTCATCGTCCCGTATTTCCAGTGTGCGCATCCGGGGACGGGCCCGAAGGAGGCCATCGAGCTCGCGCTCTACATGAAGGATCATGGCCTGCAGTGCCGGCAGGTGCAGATGTTCATGCCCACGCCCGGAACGCTCTCCACGGCGATGTATGTGAGCGGCTTCGATCCCCACTCCAAGGATGCCGTGCCCGTCGCGCGCGGCCACAAGGAGCGGGCGCGGCAGCGAAGCCTCATGTTCTGGTGGAAGCCCGAGGAATATCCGGCGATCCGCGAGGCGTTGCAGGCCTGGGGCAGGACGGACCTGATCGGCTACGGCCCGGGTGCGCTGGTCCCGCCGGGCGTCGCGCGGGGGAGCTGGATCACGCAGAACCGGCGCGCGGAGCCTGTGGTCGGCGCGATGGGCATGTCGGTGGAGCGCGCGACACGGGAGGAATTGCAGGAAGAACGGTGGGAGTCGCGGGCAGGGGAGTGAGGGGCTGGAGCGCTCGGGATAGTCCCCCCGGATGTCCATCCTCGATGCCGGCCCTGTAGCGATCGCCGCCGCCATCCGGCGCAAGGAGGCGTCGAGCGAGGAGATCACGCGAGCGTTCCTGGCGCGGATCGAGGCCCAGGCGAGCCTGGGCGCCTTCGTGGAGGTCCGACCGGAGCGCGCGATCGCCGACGCCCGGCGCAAGGACGCCGCGCGCGGGCAGGCCGATCTGCCGCCGTTCCACGGCGTGCCCATCGGCGTGAAGGACCTGAACTTCGTCCGGTTCTGGCGCACGCGCCTGGGCACCCGGGGCCTGCCGCCGATCTGGTCGCCGATGGACGACGTGACGGTCGGGCGCCTGCGGGAGGCAGGCTTCGTGTTCCTGGGAAAGACCGCCACCTCCGAGCTCGGAGCCATGCCGGTCACCGAGCCGGACGGCCAGCCGGCTGCGCGCAACCCCTGGGATCCGCGGCGGACGCCGGGAGGCTCGTCGGGCGGTTCGGCTGCCGCGGTGGCGGCCGGGCTCCTGCCCGTGGCACACGGGAGTGACGGTGGCGGGTCGATCCGGATCCCCGCCTCGTTCTGCGGGCTCGTCGGCCTCAAGGCCACACGGGGGCGCATCCCCAACGCCTTCGGATCGCGCGATCCGGAGGTGATCTACACCTGCGGTGCGCTCACCCGCGGAGTGGCAGACGCCTCGGCCCTGTTCGAGGTCATGGCGCGCACCCGGGTTTCCCTCGAGCCCCCTGCGCCGTTGCGGATCCGGCTTGCCCTGGAGAGCCCGCTGGGTACCACCGACCCGGGAGTGAGGCAGCGCGTCGAGGAGCTGGCCACCCTGCTCGAGGCGATGGGTCACTCGATCGAGGCCGTGTCGACCACGGCGATCAGTCTGGAGGAGTTCCTCCCGGTGTGGCAGACGCTTTTCACCCGGCTCCGCTTCGTGAGGTGGGACCGCACGCAGCCCGTCACGCGCTGGCTCGTGGCGGGCGGGCGGGCCCTGCCACCGGGCCTTGCCCTGGAGCGACAGCGGGACATCACCCGACGGGTGCTGGCCTGGCAGGAGGGTGCCGACGTGCTCCTCACACCGACCGTGCCCGTGCCTCCGCCGCTCGTGGGCGCATACGCGGATCTGGACGGCGAGGCGGCTTTCCGGGTCTCGGCGGTGCTCGGTTCCTTCACGGCGGCGTTCAACGTGACCGGTCAGCCGGCCATCAGCGTGCCCGCGGGGCTGCATCCCACTCTCGGTCTGCCTGTGGGCGCGCAGTTGGTGGGGGCGATGGGGACGGACGAGCGCCTGCTCGCCCTGGCGCAGGCCATCGAGGCGGCACGGCCCGCCCCCCGGTTCCCGGAGCCCGCCGCCCAGCCGGGTGTCGCCGGGTAGGTCGCCTGAGCTTCAGGGCTTCCTCGCCACGTACGAGCACGATGCGCCGATGCCCACCAGCGCACCCATGTCGTCCACCGCGGTGAGCGCCCGGGCCAGCGGGAGCGCGAGTGTGGAGTAGGCGCGCTGCGAGCGGCTGGCCGTGACCTGGACCGTCGGGGGCAGGCCAGGCCGCTGCGCCTTCTCCCGACGGTGACGGATGCGCCCGAGCGCAGGGATGAGGTGGTGGTCGTGCAGGGGCTGCACCCATACGTTGAAGTTCAGCGTGTCCAGCACCTGCAGGCCAGACTGCTCGAGCCAGGTGCGCATCTGCAGGCGGGACGGGAGCCGCTCGTGGCGGTGGCCGAGGCTGGCTGCGCGCGCGGCGAAGGCGCCGGCGTCGGTCCAGCGCTGGTAGCCGTCGTAGGAGCCGCGGATGTCGGAGACGGGCATGTGGCACACGAACATCCCGCCGGGTTGGAGTACGCGGGTGCACTCCTCGAGGCCGGCGCGGAGGTTGCCGAGGTGTTCGAAGACGTCGAAGGCGACGATCGCCCGGAAGCTCGAGTCGGCGACCGGCAGGCGCTCCGCATCGCCGATCACCCAGATCGAGCGGCCCCCACGAGCCTGGCTCGCCTCGTTCTGCAGGGCCACCCATCCCGGGGCGATGTCGACGCCCACACCATGCACGCCGCGATGGCGCTCGAGCCACGCCAGCACGCCCGATCGCTGGCCGCCCAACTCCAGGACGGCGTCGCCCGGCTTGAGCGGCAGGCGCTCCAGGAGGCCGCGTTGATGCAGGAGGGTGAGGCTGTGGGGGTAGTCGAAGTCGCCGAGCTCGCCGCCGACCGCAGGGCCGGGGTCGGGAGCGTCGGCGTCCGCTCTGAGATCCCAGCCGCCGCACGCCGCCGGGTACAGTCGCCCGGAGGCGGAGCGGAGGCCTCCCGCTTCGAGGGTGAGCGGGGAGTGGTCGACGGGATCCCGGAGCAGGTCATTCTTCACGGAGGGCTCATCTGGTGCCATTTCTGATTACCCGCCCGAGCCATGAAGCGCTTCCGTCCGCCGCTCGGCTTCACCGTGTTCACGATCTTCGGGGTCGGGTTCCTGTGGTCCCTCTGTGCATGGCAGCTCGGTCGGCTCGATGAGGCCCGTGTGGAGCGGGAGCTGTACGCAGAGCGCCTCTTGCTCCCCGCCTTCGACGCCTCGAGGCCCCCGGATGCGCCCGAACTGCGTCGTGTGCAGGCGAGCGGGACCCCCGACTGGGACCACGTGCAGCGGATCCTCGGCAGGTACATGTGGACCCAGCCGGGCGTACAGCTCCTGGTGCCGCTGACGATCGAAGGGGGGCACGTGCTGGTGGACGTCGGATGGGTGCCCGAGGACGAGGCGGACGCGATCATCCAGCGGGAGCGCGCGGCGGGCAAGGAGCGCACCTACTCGGGCATCGCCCGCCCGTTCACCGACGATCCCGACGCGGCCCTGCAGGGTGGAGAGCCCGGGGAGTGGCGCGCGGTCTCGCCGCCGGCGATCGGCAGGGAGCTCGGGATCACGCTGCCGGACTGGGTGGTCGTAGACGGGGAGGGGCTCGGTGCCGACGCGGACATCCCGGACCGCGTGCCGCCGATCTCGGGCTGGCGGATGGTGCCGGTGCAGCGACCCCACGGCGAATACGCATTCACGTGGTTCGGGCTGGGGATGTCACTTTGTCTGGTATGGCTGAGCATGTCTTTCAGCACTACGCCGCCACATCGGCCGCCTGACCGCTTGTCAGGCGCTTCCTGATCGGGTAGGACCGCGCCTCGCGGGCTTGTCTGTCCCGCGTGAAGGTGCGTGCGTGGTTCGTTCCAGTCCGTCGGAGGAGACCGCGGGCCGGCTTGAGGCCGGTGTCGGGTCGTGGGCGAGGCGTCTGGACGCCCGCCAGATGGCGATCCTGTTCCGGGTGTTGGCCGGGTTCACGTTCGCGCTCCTGATCTTCGGAGCCACCGTGCGCGTGCACGGAGCGGGGCTCTCCTGCCCCGACTGGCCGCTGTGCCTCGGCCACGTTGTGCCTGAGCTCAACTTCCAGGTGTTCCTGGAGTGGGGGCATCGCGTGCTCGCGGGCACGATCTCCATCGGCTTCGCGGGGCTGGGCGGGTGGCTGCTCTACCGCCCGGAGCTTCGGGCGCGCGCGGGGCGGCTCTGGGCTGGGGCCCTGGTCGTGCTGATGGCGCAGATCGTGCTCGGCGGGCTCACGGTCCTGCAGTTGCTGGCCTACTGGAGCGTGACGTTGCACCTGCTCACGGGCAACCTGTTCCTGCTCTGCCTGCTCGGGATCGCGAACGTGCTGGACCCGCGGCCGCTGCAGGCACCGCCTGCCACGCGGCAGTGGGCGCTGGCTCTCTCGGGCATGTGGTTCCTCCAGATGGCGCTCGGTGGGCTCGTGTCGTCGAACTACGCGGGGCTGGCGTGCACCGAGTGGCCAACCTGCAACGGAGGCGTGTGGGCGCCGGTGCTGAACGGCATCGTGGGGCTGCAGCTCGCGCACCGCGCGGGTGCCTACGTCCTGTTCGGCCTGGCCGCCGCCTTCGCGGTGAGCGCCCGGGGCACCTCCGCTGCGGGGTCGGCCCGCCTGGTGTTCGGGATCGTCCTGGCCCAGGTGGGGCTCGGCGTCGCCAACGTGCTGCTCGCGCTGCCGGTCGAGATCGCCGTGCTGCACTCGGCGACCGCTGATCTCATCGGCATCACCGCTGTGCTCACGGCCATGCGGCTCTCGACGGCCTCCTCGCCCGCGCCGGTGGCCACGTGACGTTGGTGTCCTGGGCAAGGCCGCTCGCGCTGCACCTGCGCATGTGGTGGGAGATCTCCCGGCCGAAGGTGCTCGTGCTGGTGCTGATCACGGGCCTGCCGATGCTCGGGATGACGCGGGTGGGCCTCGCCAACGCAGGGGTCCTGCGCGCGGCGGCGGTGCTCCTGGCCACGGGCCTGGCCGGGGCCGCTTCGAGCGCCTTCAACGCATGGTGGGAACGGGATCGCGACGCGCAGATGGCCCGCACTCGCCGTCGCCCGGTACCCGCGGCTGCGATGGTGCCCGGTGAGGCTCTCGCGCTCGCGATGGTGCTCACCCTCGTGAGCACCGGGATGCTGTGGGCGCTCGGGGGCAGCCTCGCTGCGCTCGTCGGCCTGGGTACGATCGCCTTCTACGTGGGTGTGTACACGATCTGGTTGAAGCCGCGCACGCCGCAGAACATCGTGATCGGCGGCGCCGCGGGGGCCACCGCGCCGCTGATCGTGGAGGCTGCGTTGGATGGGCGGATCTCGGCAGCCAGCCTGATCCTGTTCGCCATCGTGTTCCTGTGGACCCCGCCCCACTTCTGGGCCATCGCCATCTTCCGCAAGGAGGAGTACGCCGCCGCGGGCTTTCCGATGATGCCGAACGTGATCGGCGACGTGGCCACGCGCAGGCAGTCGCTGTTCTACGCGGTGCTCACCGTCCTGGTGACGTTGGCCCCGGTCCCTCTCGGCCTGCTCTCGCCGCTGTACGGGGTGGCTGCCCTGGCCCTCGGCATCTGGTTCGTGGCTGTGGTCGCGCGCTCGATGGTGGCCGACGACCCCCGGGTCGATTGGCGCGTGTTCAAGGTGTCGATCGCCTACCTCTCCCTCGTGTTCGGCGCGATGCTCCTCGATCTTGCCGCGCACGCGCTGGCTGGGCCATTTCCTGCCCCTTATTCGCTTCTCATCTACGGGCTGAACTGGTCGCCCGCGTTATGACCGCACGCCTTTTGACGTACCCGCTTCGTTGAGGTCCCTTCGAATGCTCGCCCCCCGTCGTCTCCTCGCTCGGCTGTTCGCGGTCGTCGGGTCTGTCTTGCCGCTCGCACTGGTAGCTGGCTGTGGCTCCAGTACCATGAGCACCATCGAGGGACACTCCGACCTCACCAGGAGCATCCTGGACATCTACGGGACGATCTTCTGGATCGATCTCTTCCTGTTCGTGCTGGTGCAGGGGATCCTCATCGTCGCGGTGATCAAGTTCCGCGCCACCGGAAAGGAGACCGCTCCGCCGGAGCAGGTGCACGGCAACCTGCAGATGGAGGTGGGATGGACCATCGCGCCCGTCCTGATCCTGCTGGTGATCGCGATCCCCACGGTCAGCTTCATCTTCGACTCGCAGGCACAGGCGAAGGACGACGCGCTCGTCGTCAACGCCACCGGCAAGCAGTGGTGGTTCAAGTTCGAGTACCCGGGGTATTCGTTCGAGACCGCGAACGAGATCCACGTCCCATTGGGGCGCCAGGTGGACGTCCGGCTGCAGAGTGACAACGTCATCCACGCCTTCTGGGCCCCGCAGATCGCTGCCAAGCGCGACATGGTGCCCGGGCGCGTGAACCACATCACCTTCACGGCCGACACGGTGGGCACCTTCCTCGGCCAGTGCGCCGAGTACTGCCAGGACAGCCACGCGCTGATGAAGTTCCGGGTGATGGTGGACACGCCCGAGGACTTCGAGAAGTGGGCGAACCACGAGAAGCAGCCGGTGGCCGACACCAACGAGGCATCCGACGGTTTCAAGGCGTTCCAGGGCGCGACCTGCATCGCGTGCCACGCCATCGCGGGCAGCTCGGCGCAGGCCCGGGTCGGCCCGAACCTCACCCACGTCGGGTCGCGCACCCGGATCGCAGCCGGCCTGCTCGAGAACAACGAGGCCAACCTCAAGCTGTGGCTCAAGGATCCGAGCGCGGTGAAGCCCGGCGAGGGGCGCAACGGTGTAGGTATGCCGAACCTCAATCTCACCGACGAGCAGATCACCACGCTCGTTGCCTATCTTCAGTCCCTCAAGTAGCGAGCGAGCCCAATGGCCAACCCCGCCCACGCGGTCCCTGCGGACCACGCCGCAGCGCCGACCCAGTCGTACTTCATGTCCTGGCTGATGACGACCGATCACAAGCGGATCGGAGTGCTCTACGGGCTCTCGGCGATCTGCTTCTTCGTCCTCGGCGGTATCGAGGCGCTGGTGATCCGGACGCAGCTCGCCGCCCCTGGGCAGCACATCGTGGACGCCGCGACGTACAACGCGCTGTTCACCATGCACGGCACGACGATGATCTTCCTCGGCGTCATGCCGATGTCGGCCGCGTTCTTCAACTACCTGATCCCGCTCCAGATCGGCGCGCGCGACGTCGTGTTTCCCCGGTTGAACGCGTTCAGCTTCTGGCTCTTCCTGTTCGGCGCGATCGTGCTGAACGTGCCGTTCCTGCTCACGCCCTTCGTGGACATGCGCGTCATCCCCGACGGCGGGTGGTTCGGGTACGCGACGCTCACCGAGAAGACCTACACGCCTGGCGCTTCGATCGACTTCTGGATCTGCGGCCTGCAGATCCTCGGCGTCGCGTCGATGGCGGCGGGCTTCAACTTCATCGTCACCATCTTCAACCTGCGGGCCCCTGGGATGTCGCTGCTGCGCATGCCGGTGTTCACGTGGATGACGCTGGTCGTGCAGTTCCTCGTGGTGCTCTCGTTCCCCTGCATCACCATCGCACTCGTCCTGTTGATGTTCGATCGGCTGTTCGGCACGCACTTCTACATGCCGGAGGGCGGCGGTGACCCGCTCCTGTGGCAGCACCTGTTCTGGCTGTTCGGGCACCCCGAGGTGTACATCCTCATCCTGCCCGCCATGGGCATCGTGTCCGAGGTGTTGCCCACCTTTTCGCGCAAGCCGCTGTTCGGCGCGCCCTTCGTCATCTTCTCCGGCATCACGATCGGCCTGCTGGGCTTCGGAGTGTGGTCGCACCACATGTTCACCACGGGCCTCGGCGCCACCTCCGACGCCGCGTTCTCCGTCACGACGATGCTCATCGCCATCCCCACCGGCGTGAAGATCTTCAACTGGCTCGCAACGATCTGGGGCGGGCAGCTCCGGTTGACGACGTCGATGTTGTACGCGCTGGGCTTCGTCTGCATGTTCACCATGGGCGGGCTCTCCGGCATCATGCACGCCTCGCCCCCCGTCGATCTGCAGCAGCAGGACAGCTACTTCGTAGTGGCGCACTTCCACTACGTGCTGTTCGGCGGCGCGGTGTTCGGCCTCCTGTCCGGCATCTACTACTGGTTCCCGAAGATGAACGGCAGGTTCCTCTCCGAGAGCTGGGGAAAGGTGATCTTCTGGATCCTGTTCGTGGGCTTCAACACCACGTTCTTCCCGATGCACATCGTCGGCGCCGCGGGGATGCCCCGCCGCATCTACACCTACGACGCCGGCCTCGGCTGGGAGACGCCCAACCTGATCGAGACAGTGGGCGCCTTCACCATCGCCGTTGGTGTGCTGTTCTTCGTGATCGATCTCGTCCGCTCGATCCGCTCCACCAGCGGGCCGCTCGCCGGCCCCAACCCGTGGGATGGCTCGTCGCTGGAGTGGGTCACGGAGTCGCCTCCGAAGGTGCACAACTTCGATGTCACACCGACCGTGTACAGCGAGCGCCCGGTGTGGGAGAAGAACTACGGGCCCGGCCCGGGCTACTCGCTCCCCACGGTCGAGGAGCACATCCACCTGCCGCCGCCCTCCATCCGGCCGTTCTACCTGGCCACCGGTGTCGCCTGGTTCCTCGTGTCATGGCTCGTGGCCGGGCAGTTCTTCACCTTCGGCGTCTGTTCTGCGCTGGTCGCAGTCTGTGTGATCCTCTACTCGTGCGTCTCGTGGTTCCTCGAAGAGGGTCACTAGGCCCCGCCCGGTCCGCCGGGCTGCCCGCTCGTACCCAGCCTTCCTCCCAATCGTTCTCGGAGAATCCCCGTGCTTCCTGCCTCTAGTGGCTCCGCCGCCGCCGGACACCACGAGCCGCAAGCTGAATACGCCGTCACCGGCGTTCCCAGCTACAAGCTCGCGATGTGGACCTTCCTGGGGTCTGACTGCTTCTTCTTCGGTGCGCTGATCGGCACCTACATGACGTACCGGGGAAAGAGCCTGAACGGGCCATACCCGCTCGACGTCTTCGCGCCCGCGGTCACCTCGATCTCGACGTTCGACCTGCTCCTGTCGTCGCTTTTCATGGTCCTGGCGGTCCACTACGCAAAGCGCGGTGAGATCAACAAGATGATGCTGTGGACCGGGCTGACGATGCTCGGGGGCCTGGTCTTCCTGGGCTTCCAGGCCTTTGAGTTCCACTCGTTCGTCGAGGAGGGGCTCACGATGAAGTCCAACATCTTCGGCTGCACGTTCTTCACGCTCACCGGCTTCCACGGCGCGCACGTCGCCATCGGCGTGTTGCTGCTCGGCCTGCTGGCCTGGTCGGTGCGGACCGGCAAGGTGGTCAACCCCGGGCTGACCACCGAGGTGATCGGCCTGTACTGGCATTTTGTCGACATCGTCTGGATCCTGATCTTCACCCTCGTCTACCTCCTCGAGTTTACGAAATGAGCGCGGAACACGGCGAGCACAACCCCATCCCCGGCTACCTCGGGGTCTTTGCGTTCCTCGTTGCGGTGACGGCGTTCGAGCTGCTGCCGCTGTTCGGGTTGCTGAACATCCCGGCTCCGGTGCTGCTGGCGCTCTCTGCCACGAAGTTCACCGTCGTCGTGCTGTTCTTCATGCACCTGTGGGGCGACAAGGGCATCAACAACCGGCTTTTCTTCGTCCCCCTGCTGATGGCGGGTGGCACGGTCAGCGTCGTCATGGCCATCTTCGGGACGTGGTCCCTGCAGTGGCCGGTGCGCACCGTGACGGACCCCGTGACCGGCGTGAAGACCGAGGTGCGCGACTCCGACGAGGTGGTCGCGCGCTACCAGGGACGCTGGAAGGGCGACTGCAACGCCTGGGTACAGAGCGCGATCACGGGCAACACCTACTGCTCGTCGCCCTGGATCGCCTACACGACGCAGCCCGCGTACGATGCGCTCAAGATCGTGGCTGCGGTCTCCGACCCGGCGTTCGATGGGTGGGACGCAAAGTCGCCGGACGACAAGAAAGCCGCGCTCATGAAGAAGGGCGAGGACGTGTACGGGAAGAACTGCGGCGCGTGTCATCAGGCCACGGGTCAGGGGCTGGCGGGCACGTTTCCGCCCCTCGCCGCCGACCCCGTTGCCAACGGTGGTGACGTGTCCGTGCACATCACGACAGTGCTCAAGGGCCTGAGCGGAAAGACCATCAACGGCGTGGCCTACGCTGCGGCGATGCAGCCCTGGGCCTCGGTGCTGAACGACCAGGAGATCGCCTCGGTCATCACGTTCGAGCGCAACTCGTGGGGCAACAACGGCGGGGTCGTCGAGCCTGCGCAGGTCGCCGCGCTTCGGTAGAACCTGACGCGGTGCTGCGGGCCGGGCCGCCGCGGGGCGGGGTCGACGAACAGCGGATGGGCAGGAGGGGCCGGGTGGCTCTCTTGCGCGTTAGTGGCGCGCGGAGTCTTTCATGGTTGCTCTGATTCTGGGTGTAGCGTCGGCATGGGCGCACACGGGCGTCGTGATGCCCTGGGACAGCTCGGAATTCGACTACGCCCAGGCGCCGCCGGACGCCTGGAAGGTGCTCGACCTGCACGTCAGCGTCGTGATCGGCATCCTGGGCTTCTGCTGGCTGTACTACCAGGCGATGAACACCTGGCGGGTCCGTTACAAGTGGTCGCCGGTCAAGGCGGAGACCTGGCGGCAGGCGTGCTTCTACACCGGACAGTTCGTGCTGATGTGCAGCTTGAACGGCCCGTTGCATCACCTCTCCGACTACTACCTGTTCACCGCGCACATGGTCCAGCACCTGCTGCTCAACCTCGTCTGGGCACCGCTCACGGTGCTCGGGATGCCCTCGTGGCTCGTCGAGGCGGCCCTTGGGGTTTCCCAGATCCGCAAGGTGTCCGACTTCTTCGGCCGCCTCCCTGTGAAGTTCGTCGCCTACAACGGGGTGCTGTTCTTCTGGCACATCCCGTACATGTACGATCTTGCGCTGCGCGTGCACAACTGGCACATCGTCGAGCACCTCGGGTTCATGACCACCTCGGTGATCGCGTGGTTCGGCCTGGTCTGCACCGCGCCGAGCCTCCCCAGGAACCACCGGTTCGCCCAGCTGCTGTACCTGTTCTGCATGACGCTGCCGATGAAGCTGCTCGGGGCCATC
Organism: uncultured Pseudomonadota bacterium; assembly: GCA_903875225.1. Taxonomy (GTDB): domain Bacteria; phylum Myxococcota_A; class UBA796; order UBA796; family SXON01; genus CAIUMM01. The sequence goes on along the minus strand of CAIQVJ010000108.1, from coordinate 49,291 downwards.
ATCACGCTCGCGGACTCGCCGATCTACGAGGGCTACCTGAAGGCGCCGCGCGTCTGGGGCATCTCGCCGATGCTCGACCAGGAGTATGGCGGCCTGCTCATGTGGTTGCCTGGCGGTCTGGTGCTCTGGAGCTGCATGATCTACGTCTTCGCCCAGTGGATCAAGGAGGAGCGGGCCAGCCAGGCAGCCGACGTCGCCGCGCACCTCGCTTCACTGCGGCACGCCCCCGAGGTCCCGTGACTGTTGCTTTTGTCATCCTGCTCGGCTGCGCCAGCCCCCCCTCTCCCTCGGTCCTGCACGCTCCCGTGGATGTCCCCGGTGCGGCGCCGGCAGGGCCCGTGATCGTGACGACGGCGGCCGGTCGGTACACCTTCACGTGGGCTCCCCAGCCTGCGCCCCTCCCCTTCAACACGCTGTTCTCGATCCGCACGGTGCTCCTCGACCGGACCGGGATGCCCGTCACCCGCGGGTCGGTCAGCGTGGATGCCACGATGCCCCAGCACGGGCACGGCATGCCGACCCATCCGATCCCGAACCCCGGCACGTGCGGCAACCCCGCCGATCCGGCGACCTGCGTCCACCCCGACGGCATCTACGTGAGCGACGGCATGAAGTTCCACATGCAGGGCGAGTGGGTGCTTCATTTCGTCGTCGATGGCCCCGACGGTCAGGACGTTGCCGATGTTCATTATGCCCTCTGAGCTGGAGGGGGCGGCGCGCTCACGCCTCCTCGCCGCCCTGCCCGCAGTCTTGCCGCCGCTTTGCCTCTGCGCGGCGGCCGGGTTGGCGACGATCGGCCTGGCGGGGTGCAGCACCACCTTCACCCCCCGCGACCGGGCGAAGATCGAGTCCCTGTCCCCGATCCCGGCGCCGCTGCCGCGCCCCACGAACGCGTTCGCGGACAACCCGCAGGCCGCGGCGCTCGGGAAGGAGCTGTTCTTCGATGCGGGGCTCTCGGCCGACGGCAAGCGCTCGTGCGCGACATGCCACGATCCGCAGAAGCACTTCACCGATGGCAAGCGCTTTGCCGACGGCATCGGGAGCGGGCCGGGCGGCACGCGGAACGTGCCCTCCATCGAGTCCGTGCCGTGGCAGACGTGGTTCTTCTGGGATGGGCGCGCCGACTCGGCCTGGGCGCAGGCAGCCGGCCCGATCCGGAACCCGATCGAGATGGCGAACACCGCTGCGGGGGTGAGGGAGCGGGTGATCAGCGCGCACCTCGCCGCCTGGACCCCCGTGTTCGGCGAGGTCCCTGAGGACCCGGACGCCACGCTCGCAATGGTCGGAAAGGCGATCGAGGCCTTCGAGCGGACGATCTCCCCGGGGCCGGCGCGGTTCGACCAGTACGTCGCCGACATCCGCTCGGCGGGCAGCTCCAGCGTGTTGACCCCCCAGGAGGCGCACGGGCTCGAGATCTTCATCGACGACGGCTGCACGAACTGCCACAGCGGTCCGCTGTTCACCGACGGGAGTTTCCACAACATCGGGGTGCCGCAGGTGGCGCATGGGGGCCTCGATCCGGGTCGCGCGCTGGGTGCGATCCAGGTCAAGCAGGACCCGTTCAACTGCGTCGGCGTGTTCGCCGATCCTGGTCCCACCGGGCCGGCAGACTGCCCGGAGCTGCGGTTCCTGGACACGTCCTTTCCCGACTGGCCGCTCGCGTTCAAGACCCCGAGCCTTCGAAACGTCACGAAGACCGCGCCCTACATGCACGATGGCTCCTTCGCTACGCTCGACGCCGTGCTGATGTTCTACAGCGAGCTGCCGGGCATCCCGCTCGTGGGTCACCGGGAGCTCACGCTCCAGCCCCTGCGCCTCTCTGGCGGTGACCGCGCTGACCTGATCGCGTTCCTGGGGACGCTGGAGGGCACCTGAGCCCCCCGCGGCCAACGCCTCCCGCAACAAACAGATTAAGCGCCGGCCAACGGAGCCCCGATGTTCATCCTCACCCTTCTCGCCTGTGTGACGTCCGAGAACTTCAACGCCCACCTCGGCACGCTGGAGTGTCAGCGCGCCGAGGAGTGTGACAAGGGGGCCTTCGAGTCCTCCTACAGCGACCAGGCCGAGTGCCAGGACGACTACCTGAACAACACCGAGAACATCGCCACCTGCTACATCGACCACTGCGACGACTTCGACGCCCAGCAGGCGAACCAGTGCCTGAAGGCGCTGCGGACCGACACCTGCGAGTCCTACAAGCAGGGCGACTGGTTCTCGGACTGCGACAGCGTGTACACCGGGTGCGACTCGGTCGATCTGGCGTTGTGCATCGCCGGGGTGGCGGACTAGTCGCGATGCGCGCACCCCGCCTCCTTGCATCCGCCGGGCTGGGGCTCGTGCTCTCGAGCTGCGTGTCGCCGGCCAACTTCGGCACCGAGCTCGACCGCCTCACGTGTGAGCGCCAGTACGAGTGCGCGCAGGGCACCTTCGACGAGGTGTACGGCGACGTTGGGGAGTGCCGCACCGAGCTGGACGGCATGATCGGGGATCTCTACGCCTGTGAGCTCGACAGTTGCTCGTACGACGCCTCCCGGGCCCGCCAGTGCCTGCACGACCTGCGCAGCGGCGATTGTGCCGAGATCGTGGACGGTTCCGCGTTCGTGCGGTGCGAGGACGTGTTCGTGGACTGCGACATGGACGCGCTCTACGCCTGCGCGGGGGGCTGATCATGCCCGACCCCCGGCCCGAGCCCGTCCGTCCGGTCGCGGACGTGGGCCAGATCGGCATCGCCTCGCGAAAGGCCGACCACATCGCCCTCTGCGTGGATGGGGACGTCGGCTTCGAGCACAAGACCAACCTGTTCGAGGACATCGAGCTCGAGCACGACGCGCTGCCCGAGCTCGACATGGACGAGATCGACCTCTCGACCACGTTCGCCCTTGTACGGCTGCGCGCGCCGCTGATCATCGCGGCGATGACGGGGGGCACGGCCGACGCGGACCGCATCAACCGGGAGCTGGCCGCCGCCGCGCAGCACTTCGGGCTCGGCTTCGGGTTCGGCAGCCAGCGGCCCCTGCTGATGCGGGGGATTCGCGACGGGTACTTCATCCGGGACGTCGCGCCGGACGCCCTGGTGCTCGGCAACATCGGGGTCGTGCAGGCCCGCGAGACCCCGACCGCGCGGCTCCGCGAGCTCATTGATCAGACAGGCTGCGACGCGCTGTGTGTACACCTCAACCCGGCGATGGAAGTCATCCAGCCCGGCGGGGATCGCGATTTCCGCGGCGGGCTCGACACCATCCGGCGACTGGTCGGCGAGCTCGGGAAGCCGATCATCGTGAAGGAGACCGGCTGCGGGCTCTCCCGGCGCGTGGGTGAGCGCCTGCTCGGGGCGGGGGTCACGCACGTGGACACCTCTGGCGCGGGCGGGACTTCCTGGGTTGCCGTGGAGGCCGCGCGCGCGAAGGACGGGCAGCGGGCGCTCGGCGAACGCTTTCGCGACTGGGGGATCCCAACGGCCGCGAGCGTTGCCCAGCTCCGGGGGCTCGGCCTCACGGTGTGCGCCACCGGCGGGATCTCGAACGGGCTGGAGATCGCCAAGGCGCTCGCGCTGGGCGCGACCTGCGCAGGCGTCGCGCGTCCGTTGCTGCAGGCACAGGCGAGGGGAGAGCTCCACGCCGCGATCCAGGCGTTGCTCGACGAGCTGCGGGTGGCCTGCCTGCTCACCGGCGCGGGGTCGGTGCGTGATCTCGCGGATGTCCCGCGGCGGGTCGGTGCCCGGCTCGCGGGCTGGGCGAACGTGGGCCTCGATGCGGCACCTCTCCGGAATCCGGGCTAAGGCGGGATCATGCGCTGGCCCGTTCTCATCCGACTCACCGTGCTGCTCACGCTGGCGTTGGCGGTCGTGATGTTCACGATCCAGAACCTCTCGCGCACGTCGTCGCTGTCGTTCGATGCGTACTTCTGGGCGTGGCAGCTCTCCCGCCCCGTCCCGGTGCCGTTCATCATCTGGGGCAGCTTCAGCGCTGGCGTGCTGCTCACGGGGATCGTCACCTGGGGTCGGGCTCGACGGCTCGCCCGCAAGGTTGCTCAACTGGAGCAGGATGCGCTGCTGCGGTCTGCTGGCCGGGCCCCCACTGCCGCTGTGGAGAGCCCGAAGGCGCCGCCCGGGGACGACTGGGGGCGGTAGGGTAGGGCGCGGGCGGTCAGCCCCCGCTGCCGAGCACGGTGCCGTCCAGCACGCCGGTCAAGGTCGCGCCGTCGGCAGCGCTCGCCTGGGTGAACGAGAGCGTGCCGTCGCCGAGGTAGGCGGCGGTGGCCCACTGGCCGTTGGTGTCGGCCGAGTTGTAGAGCAGGTAGGCCTGAACCCCGCCGTCGTCGAGCCGGATCACGGCGCCGTCCGAGAGCAGGTCGACATCGAACACCACGTAGGCGGCGAGCCAGGTGTCGGCAGCGACCTCGCTGATGGTGAACCAGAGCGCCTCCTCGTCCGAGTAGTACCCTGCGGTCACTCCGTCCTTCGTGGAGGTGTACGTCTGGTCGCTGATGACCCAGCTCGTCTCGGCGGTTCCGCCCCCGTACAGGTCGCCCCCGGGGTAGCTCCCGAACGTGGTCTCGAAATCGACGCGCACGGCGCCGACGTCGACGAAGCAGGGGTTGCCGCGCAGGGCGGTCGCCGGGACGTCGCCGCCGAGCTGCGCCTCGACGGATCCCGACCTTGCCTCCACGATGTCGCGCAGATCGCCGATCGCGCGCCGCTCGTCGCGGGTCGTGTAGTCGTGCGTCAGGTCCTTCCATGCGTCGATCTGGGCGAGCCGGCGCTCCCCGTCCCAGACGTCGTCGAGCAGCGTGCGCATCGCGGCTTCGTAGCGTTCGCGGCCCTCGGGGATCTGGATGAGGCGGTTGGCGAGCACGCTCACGGTCACCACCCATACGGGCTGGCCGACCCCGAAGGGCTCGGCGGAGTCGAACGTCGCGTCGGGGCCGCTGGCGATGAAGCGCAGGAGCCCGTCTGAGGCGCTCCGGTACACGTAGAAGTTGTTCGTGTTCCCGTTGTAGCTGTCCCAGTGCCCGGCGAGAGACTCCGCGGCCCAGAAGCTGAAGAACTGGTCCATGTCGACGAGCGGGTCCAGCGCTGCGATCAGCGTTGCATCCGGGGTCTGGTCGAGCACGCTTGTGACCACCGCCAGATCCTGCCCGTCGCTCGCGTCGTCCTTGGGGTCGAACGTGCCCAGCCAGCCGTCCCGGAAGTCGCTGAGCGTGCCCTCGTACAGGGTCGCCGGCGGCTCGCCGGTCAGGCGCTCGATCAGGTGCGCGTCGATGGCCTCGGTGTTGTCGTAGAGCCCGAGATCCTCGCCGTTCACCGTCACGTGCGCGATGCTGCAGCGGGGCGCGACCAGCCCTGCATCCGCGAACAGGCCATGTGCCAGGCACGTCCGCATCCGTGAGAGGTCCTGGTTGTTGTTGTTGAACACCATGTGCTCGAGGCCGTGGAAGCTCCCGCCGTCGACGTACTGGTCGGCGTCGATCCGGAGGCTGGGGCGCGTGGTCGACTGCGAGCCGATCAGGCCCTTCTTCCGCAGCCCCACCTCGCCCATCGCCTCGCCGTCGAAGCTCGCCTGGGCCACAAAGTAGGTGTAGGGGCTCGCGAACGGCTGGGCGAGGCAGTCTCCCTGAAGGAGCTGCACCATCGAGCGGCTCTGGTGACGCAGCGTGTCCCAGTCGGCGGGGTCCAACGTGATCGCGAGATCGTGCACGAGGCCTGCATCGTAGAGGACGGCGCTCTCGTCGACTGGCGGCGGCCATGCGTCGTCGTCCCAGGTGGGGCCGGTCGGGGAGGCATGGCGGCAGGCCAGGAGGAAGAGGAGCATCGGGTCAAGGTAGCCGGTGCTGTCAATCCCCGGCGATCGTGAGCGTCTGCGTCGTGCGTTGCGGCGCGATCGTCAGCTCGGCGTCCACCGAGACGTCTCCCGATCGGTAGCCTGTCGTCCAGTGTCCTGCGGCGTCGTCGCTCGCCTTCGCTCCTGTAGCACGCGCCCCCGCCTACGGGGCGCGACCGGTGGGGCTCCTTCGCGCCCTTCTCCCCATCCCCCAGGCTACAATCACCCCCCCGACCCAACTGAAGCTGGTCGACCCTGTGGCACAGCCACACGGCGCGCACTTCGGCGAGCCGGTCTCGGCGCACGGGATCAACCGGAAGCGAAACGGGGTGCTCTCCGACGTCGTGATGAATCCGCCGTCCGAGGTCACGCCGATGGCCTCCCCCTGGGGATCGGCGCCGAGATCCAGCTCTTCGGGGGTCGCGTCCCAGGTCGAAGCGCCGATCGTGCAGTCCTGCCACACCCACGCGCTCGACAACGTGCGGATCACGACCGTGGTCGAGGTCATCGTGCCGCCCGTCGCCGGGCCGTCGAGGGTGACCTTGGCCTCCTTCTGGAGCACGTCAGGCGTCGCCCCGCAGGTGAGCGCATCCACTTCGTAGATCCTGGCCTCCCCGTCGTTCTCCTTCGAGGCGAGCCGCACGGCGCCGGGGTTCATGCCGTCGGCTGGAACGACGAGGAGCGTCTCGGCGTCGTGCGGGCCGTCCGGGTAGGTGAGGGGGCACGCCACGGCGTCCACGATGGTCTCGCGGGACTCCGGGACCACCCACAGCGTGACCGAGTCGCGCTCCTCGTGGTTGTCGCCGATGTCAGCGATGTACAGGCAGGCGTTCGCGTCGACGGCTGCGGGACACGGCCCGCTCGCGAGGTCCTCCCAGTCGGTGTTCGTGGCGCCCTGGATGAGCTGCTCCCCCCGGAAGGCACCGGTCTCGTCGAACATGTAGAGCGAGGCCGCGCCGCCGGAATCGTCCAGGGTGTAGTAGAGGCCGTCCTCGATGCTGCTGGCCACCACGCCGGACGACTCCGTGGCTTCCACATCGGCGTCGGTGAGCGCCCCCGCTTCGCCCCACGCGAGGCAGACGTCATCGGCGCGCACGAGGTGCGCCCACAGGAGGATCAACCCCACTGACTCTCCCGTTCGCGCTCTCGCACCACCGTCATGATCGCGTTGAGCAGCACCTCGAAGGGGGCGGGCTTCGGCACGCGGGTGTGCACGCGCTCGCCGAGCAGCGTGATGAGGATCGGATCGGTGCAGGCCGTGTGGGCCAGGACGGTCGGAGGCGGGTCGAGCCGGTCGATCTCGTCGAGCAGCACGAGCCCGCCCAGGTGCTCGATGTCCTCCGCGTACTTCCGTGCGCGCGGGCCGAGCACGCCCCTCGGGCTCGTGCCCATCGGCACGAACAGGTCGACCACCACGATGTCGATGCCCGGGCCCGGGCGGTGCAGCGCCGCCACGGCGTCCTCCACGGTCGTCGAGACCAGGATGTCGCCCTCCGCCGATCCGAACGCCTCCCGGAGCACGCGCGCCATGCCTTCGACGTTCTCCGGGTCGTCGTCCACGAAGAGGATCCTCAACGCGCACGCCAGATGCGGCGGCGCTGCAGCACGAGGAGGAAGGCGAGGCCCACGAGCAGGCCGCTGCCGACGCCCAGGTTGCCGAGCCCCGTGGAGCACGTCCACGCGAGGCCGTCGCCCGTCGGTCGGTCGTCGAGCGTGCGGGGGCAGCCCTCGTCTGCCGTACCGTCGCAGTTGTCGTCGATCAGGTTGCAGAGCTCGGTGGCTCCGGGCCGGACGGAGGCGTTGGTGTCGTCGCAGTCGTCGCCGCCGTAGAGCGTCGCGACGTAGCCGTCGTGATCGGCGTCTGCGCCGGTGTCGCCCGGGGCAGCGGTGTCGAGCTCGCCGTTCAAAACCGCAGCTCCGTGCCGACACCGACGTCTGCGAAGATGAGGCCCGGTCCGCCCCCGACGCGAACCTCCGCCCGGAGCGCACCCGCCTGGCCGATCCCCTGCGCGATCCCGCCCACGGCGGCCCCGAAGAAGGCGGTGCGGTCGTGGCCGCCGAGCACGTCGAGGCCGATCTGCGCACCGAGCACGGGGGTGAGCGCCCGATCCGCGTGCTCCCAGCGGCCCTCGACGGCGATCGGGATGCTGGCCCGAAACCGGCTGCCGCCACCGCTCTCCGGCGGCAGCGAGGCCCGGGTGGCCGCGGGTCGCACCGCGAGGCCCAGGGCGAATTCCGGCTTCAGGGCCCACGATGCCGTCAGCTCGAGGCCACCGGCCAGACCGCTCGCGTCTGCCGGACCGCCCGGCCGGGCGGCGTAGCGGATCAGCGGGCCGACGCCGACTGCGCCGTGCCATGCGCCCACCGCCAGCCGCTGGCGCGCGTCCACGCTGTCCAGCAGCGTGAGTGCGGCGTTCGACACGCCGTACACGTCGATCCCGTCGGCGCGGGAGACCGCGTAGCGGACGTCTCCGACGAGCATGGCGGCGGCTGCGAGCATGCCATCGTCCGCTCGGCCGCGCGCCAGCGCTGTGAGCGCGAGCGCGACGTCCCCCGCCGCCCGGGGCTGCCCGCCTGGCGACACCCACACGAGGGTGCTGGACCCCGGCTTCAGGCGGATGAACGCTGCGGCGGTGACCTTGCCGCCCTCCACGGCCTGGACGAGGTTCATGCCCGCGATGCCCGTGCTGAGCCCCTCCACCGGGCGCCCGTTCAGCCGGGTGCCGGTCACGTGGCCTGCGAACAGGATCTGCGGTCGACCGACGGCATCGCTCTCGGCGAGCGTCTGGCGTCGGGCGTCGAAGTCGTTGAGGAGGTCCGAGTCGAAGCCCGCGGGGGCGGCGAGCCCGAGGCCGAAGAGCGCGGCGCGATCCAGCGCGGAGTCGGCTTCTGTCTGGTGCGAGGCGCGCTCCTCGGGATCGTCGCCTTGCGTCGCGAGGGACCGGTGCAGGTCGGCCAGCGCGAGCTCGAGCCGCACGAGGTCCGAGGCGGCGGGCGGCTTGTCGAGGCAGGCTGTCTCCAGCTCTGCCGCCGCGAATGTCGACAGGGCGCGGCTGGTCTGCAGCGTGGTGGCTTGCGCCCGGCCCTCGTCCAGCTCCGAGCGCCACGCGTCCAGCGCGACCACCCCGCCGCAGTCGTCATCCGCCGTGCGGGCGACGACCGAGACGACGTCGAAGAGATCGACGAAGGCGCCCACGCCGATCACCCGGGGCGGGCCGTCGTCCCCCGAGACCGCCCGGGTGACCCCCGTGAGCCGGGGATCGGCCGCCGTGCCGTTGGTCACGAGCAGGGGCCCAGCGACGGCGTGTGCCAGGAACGCGAGCCATACCGCGAGCCCGAACCCCACTATTCGTCGACCCAGACGGCGGTCTCGAAGTTCCAGATCTTCCGCGACTCCGAACCGGCAGACACGGTCACCTTGAAGGTCTTGGCCTCGTACCCGGTCGCGATCAGGCGGACCGTGTGGGTTCCAGCGGCGATCTCGTAGCGCAGCATCGGGGTCTCCCGCACGAACGACCCATCCACCAGCACCTCGGCCGTGGGCTCGCTCCCGATGGAGAGGAAGCCTGTCCCGGTGGCGGGCGGGGTCGCCGCGGGCTTGGGGGTGATCCGCTCAGGGGTGGCGGTCGCTGCGGGTGCGGGGGTGACGACGACGGGTGCGGGCGCTGGCGTCCGCGCGGGCGCGGGCGCTGGCGTCGGCGCCACCACCGGGGTGGGGGCGGGCCTGGGGCGGACGGGCGCGGAAGGGGGCGGCGGGGCTGGAGCGGCGGGCGGCTCCGCGAGCACCGAGAGATCGAGGGGCGCGGCCGCCGTCGTGGAGGCGCGGGTGCTGCGGTACAGCTGCCACGCCGCGAAGGACATGATGACGAGCGCCACGAAGCCGAACGCGCCCAGGCCGACCGCCCAGAGCACGTTCGTGCGCGGCGGCGGAGCAGTCGGGCGCCGTTCGATGCGCGGTCCGTGCGCATCCCCGACCCGGACGGGCAAGCCGAGGGGCGCGGGCACGCCGGAGGGCCCGATCGTGGAGACCGAACGCAACCGCTCCTGGGCACCGGCCTGGACCGAACCTTCTGCCGCGCGCAGGTCAGCGGCGAACTGGACGAGCGCCTCGTGGGCGAGCATCGGGTCGCCCACCAGGGCGGAGAGGGCGCGCCCGAACGACGCAGCGCTCGAGTAGCGGGCGGCAGGGTCGCGCTGGAGGGCACGGACGAGCACCGGCGCCAGCTCCGCCCGCACCGAGGCGGCGGCGCGGCGCGCGGCTTCGTCGCGCACGAGCCCCTCCCGGATCGCGTCGTTCTCGCGCTCGGGAAAGAGTGCCTCGCACGTGCAGAGCTCGTAGAGGACCGCCCCGAGGCCGAAGATGTCGGCAGACGGCCCCACGCTGTTGCCCACCGCCTGCTCCAGCGCCATGTAGCCCCAGGTGCCCTTCACGCCGCCCTGCGAATCTCCGGTGCCGTGAGCGCTGGAGATGCCGAAGTCGAGCACCTTCACGACCCCCTGCTGGTTCACCATCAGGTTCGAGGGCTTGATGTCGCGGTGGACCAGCCCCAGCGGCTCACCGCTGTCGGCCGCCAGATCGTGGGCGTACTGCAGCCCCTCGCACACCTGGCGACCGATCTCCGCGATCACCGAGGTCGGCACCGGCTGCCGGGTGCGCCGGGCGTGGGAGATCAACTTTCGCAGGGTGAACCCCTCGATGTACTCCATCACGAGGTACAGCAGATCCCCTTCGCGATTGAACTGCTGCACCCGCACCAGGTTCAGGTGTTCGAGGCGCGCGGAGATCCGCGCCTCGGTCACGAAAAGGTCCTGGAAGTCGGTGTCCGCCGCGAAGTCGGGGTGGATCACCTTCACGGCAACGCGGGTGCTCACCCCGGCGAGCGAGTCCAGGCGGCCCTCGTAGACGCGTGCCATGCCGCCCGCCGAGACCGGTCGCACCAGACGGTACGGCCCGAGCCGTTGCTCGCCGTTTCGCAGGTCCAGATCGAGACTCGCCATCCAGACAAGCATATCGCAGTGGTCCTGGGACGGCGCGGCGAGGGCGATGCCAGCGGGGTGCCCCGGGCACCGCGAACGCGGGGCCGGCAGCCAGTGCTGCGTCCCCGCGCTCTCCGCTGGCCCAGAATCCCGGGCCCGCCGCCGCGCGCGGCGCGTCGGGCCCGGTTACCCAGTTCGGCTCCCGGAACCTCCCATGTTGTTGCTCCTCGCTGGCCTTGCATCAGCGGCAGAGATCCCTTTCGAACGGTATGAACTTCCGAACGGGCTGCAGGTCGTGCTCGTCGAGGACCACTCGCTGCCCCAGGTGGTCGTCGACATGTGGTACCAGGTCGGCTCAGGGAACGAGGCGGCGGGCCGATCGGGCTTCGCCCACCTGTTCGAGCACCTGATGTTCATGGGTACGTTCCGCCTGCCCGGGAGCGGCATCGACCAGCTCATGGAGGCCAACGGCGGGTGGAACAACGCCTGGACGATGGAGGACGCCACGAACTACTACGACGTCGGCCCGCCCCAACTCCTCCCTACGCTCCTCTGGATCGAGGCCGACCGCATGCAGCAGCTCGGCCAGGCGATGACGCAGGAGAAGCTGGACCTGCAGCGCGAGGTCGTCAAGAACGAGCGCCGGCAGTCCTACGAGGACGAGCCCTACGCCGTCGGAGAGCTCGAGGTCCCGAGCCTGATGTACCCGAAGGGGCACCCCTACGACCACACGGTCATCGGCAGCCACGAGGATCTCACCGCAGCCTCCGTCGACGACGTCAAGCAGTTTTTCGCGAGCTGGTACGTGCCGAACAACGCGAGCCTCGTCGTCGCGGGGGACTTCGACCCCGCCGCGGTGAAGCTGGTGATCGCCGGGTACTTCGGCGTGATCCCGAAGCAGGCGTTGCCCGAGCGCCCGCATCCGGAGGCCGTCGTCGCCTCCCAGAAAGCGCGGGTGACGGTCGAGGACGACGTGGATTATCCACAGATCAACTTGTACTTCCACACCCCAGGCTCCTTCCAGCCGGGGGAGGCCGAGATCCAGTTGCTCGGATCGCTGCTCGGGGGCGGCGAGTCGAGTCGCCTGTACCGCGATCTCGTGATCGGAGGGCTGGCGCAGGACGTCTCCGCAGACCAGATGCCGACGAAGTACGGGAGCTTGTTCGTGATCTCCGCGACCGCGAACGACGGGGTCAGCGTGCAGCAGATGGAGACAGCGATCGATGCCGAGCTACGGAAGGTGGTCGCCACGCCCGCCTCGGCCCCCGAGATGGAGCGGCTGCACAACCAGTTCGAATACGGCTTCCTCGACAACCTGCAGTCGCTGCAGAACCGGGCGGTCCAGCTCAACCAGTACTGGGCGTACACCGGCTCTCCGGACTACCTCGTGAAGGACCTGGCGCGCTTCCGGGATGCCACTGCCGAGGGCCTCCGCGACGCTGCCGCCAGATGGTTGACGCCGGAACAGGCCGGGATCGTCGTGGTGAATCCTCGTGCCGAAGGGGGAAAGTGATGTCACGCTCCGCGCTCTGTGTACTCCTCGTCCTGGTGGGCTGCGCGCCCAAGCCCGTGCCTCCCCCGCCTCCCGTGGTCGCGGTGGAGGTCCCCGACCCGTTGGCCGCCCGTCCGGCGATCGGGGCTCCGGTGGACTTCGCGCCGCCGGCTCCAGAGGTTGCCACGCTTTCGAACCATGCGGGGCTCTGGGTGATCAACCGGCCGGCGCTCCCGCTGGTGAGCGTGGTGCTGCACGTGCCCGGTGGGTCTGCGCTGGATCCGGTGGGACACCCGGGCGCTGCCTGGCTCTCGGACCGCCTGATGACCCAGGGTGCCGGGAAGCTGGACGCGAGGGCGTTCGCCGAGACCGCCGAGCGGCTGGGCATCGAGCTGAGTGCATCGACCGACCTGGACGGCTCCCAGATCACCGCCTCGATGAAGAAGGACCAGTTGGAGGCTGCCCTCGGGCTCGTGGCCGACATGGTGCTCCATCCCAACTGGGGCGTGCCCGACTTCAAGCGGGAGCGGGAGCTCGCGGTCGGCGAGCTCACACAGGCTCTGCAGGAGCCGCCGACTGTCGCGGCACGCACCGCGCTCACGCTGTGGTACGGGAAGAACAACCCCTGGGGTCATCCGGCCGAGGGCACGGTCAAGGGCATGGGCCAGGTGACTGTCAAGGACGTACAGCGCTACCACACGCAGGTGTGGAACGCCGCAGGCGCCACCTTCACTGTCGCGGGCGACATCACGTTGGCGGAGGCCCAGTCGGCGCTCGAATCCCACCTCGGCAAGGCCTGGGTGGCTTCGAAGCCCGCCGGCGTCGCTGTCATCGCGGCTCCGCTCTACACCGATCGACCGGTCTACGTGGTCGACTCGCCCGGGGCCGCGCAGACGATGTTCTACCTGGAGTTCCCCGGGCGCCCCGCGGGCGATGCGCGGCTGCCTGCCCTCCGCACGGGGACCATCGCGCTGGGCGGTACATTCACCTCGCGGCTCAACGCGCTGCTGCGTGAAAAGCGCGGCTACACCTACGGGGTCAAGGCCCGTACGCTCCCCCGGCACGGCGATGGCAGCGTGGTCGTCTCGTCGCGAATCCGGACGGACGTCACGGGCCCCGCGCTCTCGGACCTCCTCGGCGAGCTGAAGTCGATCCAGCTCGGCATCTCGGAGGAGGAGCTGGGGAAGGCGCGCGGTGCATACAAGCAGGACCAGGTCGAGGCGATGGAGAGCGTGGCGGGCGTGGCCAGCACGTTCTCGACCTACCAGATCGGCGGCTTTGGCCCTGGGCAGTTCGCGGGCGACCTCGTCGCGATGGGCAAGGTCACCGGAGACGCCGTGAAGGCCGAGATGGCCGCATACGACTGGAAGCATGCGCTCGTCGTGCTCGTGGGGGACCGCGCGAAGATCGAGCCCGGGCTCACCGCGGCGGGGGTCACGAAGATCGAGGTCGTGGATCCCGGTTGATGGGAACCCCGGCTGTGCTTTCACCCTGGGATCGGTCGCTCCCGCTCCGTCGGGATCCGCCGCGGGGCTGGGGCGCCTGATGGCGAAGCCCCCGCCACACCGTGCCCCCGCACGCCCGCCTGCACGCGCCGCGCCGGCGGCGCGACCGGCGGCGCCCGCGCCCGCCGTGAGAGCGGGTCCCGGCACGCTCGTCGTGAACGGGTACAGCGAGCGCTGGCTGCGTCAGGGCTTCCCGTGGGTGTACCCCACCGAGGTGGTCGCAGGGGCGGCTGCGGCCGGCGAGATCGTCCAGTTGCGATCGGTCGGCGGCGACGAGCTGGGCGCCGCGATCGCCGACGACGGATGGATCCGGGCGCGCCGGTTCCGGTCCGACGCCGGCAAGATCGACGCAGCGCTGATCTCCGGTCGGCTCCGCGGCGCCCTCGCGCTGCGCCGCTCCCTCGGGCTGGGCACCACCACCACGTGCTTTCGCTGGGTGAACGGCGAGAATGACGACCTCCCCGGGGTCCGCCTGGACGTCTGGGCCGATCACGTCGTGATCTCGCTCGACTCCCCGAGCCTCACGCGCCTGCTCCCGGCGTTGGTCGAAGGCATCCGCGAGGTCTTCCCCGCGGTGGGGAGCATACACGTGGGATGGCGGCCCGACGTTCGGGACGGGCGGGTCTGGCCCAACCCTCCCGGGCGGATCGAGGGTCAAGCGCCTGGCACGGTGGTCGTGGCCGAAGGGGGCGTGCGGTATCGGGTGGAGCCGGCGGCGAAGAAGGACGTCGGGCTCTTTCCCGATCAGCGGGACAACCGCACGTGGCTCGCCCCCTACTACGTCGGCACGCGGGTGCTCAACCTGTTCTGCTACACCGGCGCATTCTCGGTGCACGCATCCGTGAACGGAGCCTCTGAGGTCGTGAGCGTGGATCTGTCGAGGTTGTACCTCGATCAGCTCGATGAGAACCTCGCCCTGAACGTGCCGCTGGCCCGACACGAGCGGATCGAGGAGGATGCGCTCAAGGTGCTCGATCGGTTTCGCCGCCAGGGGCGCGTGTTCGACAGGATCATCCTGGATCCTCCAGGACACTCCCACTCCGGCGAGGGCGACTGGTCCGGGGAGCAGGACTACGCGCGCCTGGTGGCTGCCGCTGCCCGCGTATGCGCGCCGGGTGGCTGGCTGATCGCGAGCTCGAACCTCGGGTCTGTGAGCCCACGCCAGTTCCAGGGCGCGCTGGTCGACGGGCTGCGCAAGGCCAACTGCCAGGGCCGGGTGATCCACACGGGGGGGCAGGCCGCGGACTTCCCCTCCGCGTTGCACTTTCCCGAGGGCACGTTCCTCAAGTTCGTGGTGATCGAGGTCCAGCATGCCTAGCGCGCTCCCCGTCCGGGGGGTGACCGCCCGCGAGCTGTTGGTCGTGATCGTCCTCTTCGCGCTCGTCGCCGTGGCTTTCGCCCCGGACGCCGCAGACGGCTCCGGCGTGTTCTGGTACCACGACCTGCGCCACCACCACTACCCCTGGCGGGTCTGGGGTGCGGCACAGTGGCGCCAGGGCATCGTCCCCTGGTGGTCCAGCCAGACCGCCAACGGCTACCCGCTGCTCGCGGAGGGGGAGGGTGGCCTGCTCTACCCCCCGACCATGCTGCTCTTCGCGTTGCTGCCCGGCGGGCTCGCGATGGACTGGACGATCCTCGGACACGAGGTGCTGGCCGCGGTTGGCGCCTACCTCTACCTGCGGGCTCCGTCACCGGCCCGGTCCGGGCCGCGCGGCATGGGCCTGCCCCCCGCGGCTTCGTGGCTCGGCGGGCTCATCTGGGCGTTCTCCGGGCTGATGATCTCCCACACGCTGTACCTCGGCATGCAGAACGGCCTCGCCTGGTTGGGTTGGGCGTTGTGGGGAGCCCGGAGCCAGCGGTTTCCCATCGTCGCCCTCGCCATCGGCATGATGGGGCTGGCTGGGCATCCCCAGGCGGCGGCGTTCGGCGGGCTGCTCTGCGCGCTCGATGCGCTGCGACTCGGGCTCGGTGCGCCGCGACCCGTGAGGTTTCTCTCGGCGTGGGCCGTCGCCGTGGCCGTGGGCGCGTTCATCGCGTCGCCCCAGCTGCTGGCCTCGCTGCAGCTCTCCCAGTTCTCGATGCGTGACGGCGGCGTGGACTCGGCCTTTGCGAACATCGGCAAGCTGCCGATCCTGGAGGTGTTCAACTTTGTGCTTCCGGCGTTGTTCGGCTTCGACCGGCCGGTGGACATCGACCAGACCTACTACCACCGCGGCCAGAGCTACTGGGGCAAGGGGGAGGACTGCTGGGAGATGTGCTTCTACCTGGGCTTCCCGGTGCTCGTGCTCGCGCTGATGGGCGCCCGGCGCGAAAAGTGGTGGGCAGGGGTCGCGGGTGTGGCGATGCTGCTCATGGTCGGCAGCCCGCTCTGGGGGCTCGTGCGCCACCTGCCGGGCTTCTCGTTCTTTCGCTTTCCGGCCCGGTTCTCGATCTGGTTCACGCTCGCGTTCGCGGTGCTCGCCGCCCACGGGTTCGACCGCCTGCGGGTGAGCCGCGACACCGGCATCGTCGGGCGCCGCGCGATGATCGGTGCTTGGGTCCTGCTGGTCGGGATGCTGGTCGCCGGCTTTGGGTTGCGCGGTGCGGAGACCCCGATCCGCGCGGTGCTGACGAGCCATTACCTCGCCAAGACGGAACTACCGCCGCCACCGGAGCTCGATCCGCTCCACGCCGCGGCGTTGGCGCCAGCAGAAGTCATCCCGGCGGCCGAGGTCCCCCAGAAGGTCGACCAGATCTTCAACGAGCTGTGGCTCAGCACCTCCCTGCTCTCGACGCGCACGTGGACCCCGTTCCTGTTCCTGCTCGCCGCGGGCCTGTCGATGCGGCGGCCGCGGGCGTTGATCCTGCTGGTCGGGCTGGATCTATGGGTGTTCGGCCACGACTATCACCCGAGGCTTCCAGAGGTGGAAACCCGGGAGAAGCCGGTCTGGATCTCGTCCGAGATGACCGAGCCGGGGGGGTACCGCACCGCGATCCTCGACCGCCGGATCCGCCCCGAGCTCGACACCGAGGTCGGCACAGCGAGCCTGAACCTCCTGTGGGGCACCAGCGACGTGCTGATCCCGAGTCCGCTGCTGATCGTCCGCAACGACGCCATGCTCGGCCTGGCCGGCATGGACGTGGGCGTGAAGGGGGCGATCAAGGTGCAGCGCTACCTCCAGAACATCGACATCGCGCGGCGCATGGCCGTGAAGTGGGTGGTGAGCACCTGGCCGATCACGGGCGTGGACCTGTACCGGGGCGGCGAGGTGCAGGTGGGCTCCGACCCGGACGCCCTCCCGCGGGCGCGCATGGTGCCGTGCCGCTACCGGGCGACCGAGGGGGCGGCCGACGTGGCCAACGCCATCTTCGCCGCGGTCCAGGCCACGGATCCTCGGAGTGCCGTGTTCGTGGAGGGCGGCGGGGACGTCGGCTGCGCAGACGGCACACCCGGCAGGGCAGTCATCGACTCCTACACCGACCAGCACGTGCAGATCGAGGCCGAGGGCCCGGGCACGCTCGTTCTGGCCGACTCGTGGTACCCGGGGTGGGTCGCGACGGTGGACGGTTCGGAGACGCCGATCCTGCGCGCCGACCTGCTCTTTCGCGCGGTGGACATCCCTGCGGGCCGCCACCACGTGACCTTCGATTTCGACCCGGGCACGCCGGGGGACCTGCTCTGGCCCGCGGCCGGCGCCCTGATGGGTGCGTTGGGGATGGCCGCGTTCGGCCTCGGTCGCAGGTCACCATGACCGTCCACACCGTGACCGAGTTGAACACCTACATCGCCGAGTGCCTGGCCGATGTGTTCGGGGACCGCGTCGTGGAGGGCGAGGTCTCGGAGTTCAAGCCCTACCCCTCCGGCCACTGGTACTTCACGCTCAAGGACGCCACCAGCAGCCTGAAGTGCGTGATGTGGAAGAGCGCTGTGGCGCGCACGAAGGCCACCTTCCGGGTGGGCGACAAGCTCCGGTTGTTCGGCGGAGTGAGCGGCTACGCGGTCAACGGCACCTACCAGTTCAACACGCAGCGCTTCGAGCGGTCGGGGGAGGGGAACCTGGCCCAGCGGCTGGAGGAGCTGCGCGCCCGACTGGGCGCCGAGGGGCTGTTCGACCCGTCGAAGAAGCGCCCGTTGCCGCCGTTTCCGCGCACGGTGGGCATCGCGACGGCGCAGAACAGCGCGGCGCTGGCCGACATGCTGCGGGTGATCGGGGATCGCTTCCCGGTGGACATCGTGGTGGCGCCTTGCCGGGTGCAGGGCGAGGGCGCGGCTGCCGACATTGCGCGCGCGGTCCGCTGGCTCAACGCCCACCCCGCAGTGGACGTGATCATCGTGGGCCGGGGGGGCGGATCGGCGGAGGACCTCTTCGCGTTCAACGAGGAGGTTGCCGTGCGCGCCGTCGCGGCCAGCCGCGCGCCCATCATCTCCGCGGTGGGTCACGAGTCCGATCAGTGCCTCTGCGACCTCGCTGCCGATCTACGTGCGCCCACACCCAGCGCGGCTGCGAAGGCGGTCGTGCCCGACGCCCAGGATCTCGAGCGTGGCCTGGACGTCGCCCAGGATCGGCTGGACGACGCCGTCTCCAGGCTCACCAGCCGGGCCCGGGAGCGGGTGGGGGCGCTCCGCCTGGTACACCCCCGGGAGCGCCTCGCTCGCGGTCGCCGGGAGTACGAGTCGCTCGAAAAGCGCCTGCACCTCGCGATCACCCGCTGGCCGAGGAACCGGGAGCGGGTGACTGCGCTGCATGCGCGGCTCGGGCCCACCGGCGCGAAGGTCCGCGCCAGTCGGGACCGGCTCGCGGCGCTGAGCGCCCGGTTGGCGCCGGCGGAGCTGCGCCTGCGCACGGTGCGGGCAGATCGGGTCGCCGCGCTGGATGCGCGGCTGCAGGCGCTGTCTCCGCTCCGGGTGCTCGACCGCGGCTATGCGCTGGTGCTGCGGGAGGGCGCGGTGGTGCACGATGCGGGGCAGCTCGCGCCGGAGGACGCAGTCACGCTGCGGTTCGCGAGAGGGTCGGCGGTGGCGCGGGTGGAGTCGGTGAGGAACAACCCAGGGGAAGACGATGCTTAGTATCGAGGAGGCCCTCGCGAGGGTCATGGAGCGGGTGCCGGCGAACGCCACCGAGCGTGTTCCGATCGAGCACGCGCAGGGACGGGTGCTGGCGGAGACCATCGCGGCCACCGTGGACCTTCCACCCTGGGCCGGCTCGGCGATGGACGGCTTCGCCGTGCGGGCGGCGGACGTCCCCGGCGATCTGGACGTGCTGGAGACGATCGCTGCCGGGAGGGTGCCGTCGAGGGAGGTGGGTCCAGGGCAGGCCTCGAGGATCATGACCGGCGCGCCCATCCCCGAAGGGGCTGACGCCGTCGTGATGGTCGAGGACACCGCGTCGACCGACTCGCAGGTCACGGTGCGCGTCTCCGCCACGCCCGGGCAGCACATCCGGGCAGCGGGGAGCGAGATCCGGGCAGGTCAGACCGTCCTGGCGCCCGGGACCGTCCTGGGCTTCGGCACGCTCGGCGTGCTGGCAGCGCTCGGGCGCCCCTCCGTGCTGGTGACGTGCAGGCCTCGTGTCGGCCTGCTCTCCACGGGCGACGAAGTCGTGGAGCCCGGGTTCCCCCTCGCGCCCGGCCAGATCTGGTCCTCCAACCTGCATGCCCTCGCGGGCTTGTGCCGCGATGCCGGCGTCGAGCCGGTGTACCTCGGCATCGTCGAGGACGACCCGGTCGCGCTGGCGGTTGCTTTTCGACGTGCGATGCAGTGCGACGTCGTGGTCTCGACCGGGGGAGTGAGCGTTGGCGACTTCGACCACGTGAAGGACGTGCTCATCGGGATGGGGGTCTCGATCGACTTCTGGCGCGTCGCGATGAAGCCCGGAAAGCCGCTCGCCTACGGGTTCATCGGGGATCGACCGGTGTTCGGCCTGCCGGGGAATCCGGTGAGCTGCATGGTGAACTTCCTGCAGTTCGTGCGCCCGGTCCTGCGCACGATGCTGGGCGACCCCAACCCGTTCCTGCCGGTCGTCCGCGCGGCGTTGGAGCGCCCGTGGAAGCGGCGCGCGGGCCGCCCCGAGCTTGTTCGCGTCCGGCTGTCTCCGGGTGCGGAGGGGCTTCCGACGGCGTCGGTCGCGGGAGTGCAGGGGAGCGCCCACGTGCTGGGCATGGCCGAGGCGCACGGGCTCATGATGGTGGGCGCGGAGACCACCCTCGTGGCCGGAGAGGTGAGCGTACAGGTGTTCGACTGGACGTGGACCTCCGGGGCAGGGGCGGGGTACCGGTGGGCGTGAGCCCGATCACGCGCGGCTTCGTCCTCGCCGGGGGGCTCTCCCGGCGCTACGGCGCCGACAAGGCGCTGGTGGACGAGGGCGGTGTTCCGGCGGTGATCGCCCGGGCCCGGGTGGTGCAGGGCGCCGGCTTGAGCGTGTGCATCGTGGCGCGCACGGCGCGGCCCGAACTGCTGCAGTTCGCCATCCCCGAGCTCCTCGAACCCGGGTCCGAGCTTCGCCACCCGCTGCTGGGCATCGCCGCGATCGGGGGCGACGACGACGTGTTCGTCTGCCCCTGCGACGCCGTTGCCCTCGACGTCGCGCAGGTGAGGGCGCTCTGCGATGCCCGCGCGCTCTCGACGGACTCGCCGTTGTGTGGCGTGTGGTCAGCCGCACTGCGGCGGCGTGCCGCGGACTGGGCGGGCAGGGGAGGCGCGGTCCGGGGGCTGGTCCTGGGGGCGACCCACCTGGACGTCGGCAGGATCGGGAACCGGAACGAGCGCGGCGCCGACCCGACTACGCGGGCACCCGGAGCGTGAACACGCTCCCGACGCCGACCGTGCTGCGCACGTCCAGCTCGCCGCCGTGGGCGAGCGCGATGCGACGGGAGATCGCGAGCCCGAGCCCCGTGCCCTCGTGGCGCGTGGTGTAGAAGGGGACGAAGAGCTTGTCGAGGTCAGCGGGGGCGATCCCAGCGCCGTTGTCGGCCACCACGAACTCGACGGCCGACGCCAGTCGCGCCTTGGGATCGCGGAGCTTGCCGAACCGGGTGGAGAACGTGACCCGGCCCTTCGGCCCGGCCGCGGTGATCGCGTTCTGGCCGAGGTTGATCAGCACCTGGGTGATCTTCCCGGGATCGACCTCGACCTCGGGCACGTCCGGCGCGTGCTCGGTCACAAGCTCGGTGAGGGTGCCCTGGGCGCGCAGCAGGGCGACCACCTGGGCGACCACCTGCTCGGCGCTGACCGATGCCCTGTCCACGGTGAGCGGTCTCGAGTAGTCCAGGAACTGGCTCACCACCCCTGAGAGCCGGTCCACCTCGTCGATGATCACCTTCACCATCTCGGCGTCGTCGGTCTCTCGCGCGCTGCCCTGCAGGTACTGGGCGGCGCCCTTGATCCCCGCGAGCGGATTGCGGATCTCGTGCGCGAGCCCCGCCGCCATCGTGCCCAGCGCCGCCAGCCGGTGCTCCTCCTTCAATTGCTCGAACCCGCGCAGGTTCTCCAGGATCACGCTCGCCCGGTCGACCACCTTGGCGAGTCCCGCCACCTCGGCCTCGGTGAAGCCCTCGTCGTCGGCATCTCGCAGGGTGAGCCAGCCGAGCACGACGTCGCCGGACCGGAAGGGCACCACCACGTCGGCATTCATCGTGCGCATCGTCCGCAGGCGGGGCTCCAGCACCTCGGAGCGCTGGACCTGGGAGCGCAGCATGTGCTCGTGCTCGATGCGTACGAACGGCCCCTCTGCGAACCCGTCGACGAAGGGTTGGCGGGCGACCTGGAGCGACGGGGGAGGGTCGTGGACTCCACGCTCGCTGTCGAGGCGGTAGGCCCTCCGGTCCGCGTCCCACAGGTACATCGCGGCGGCGCGGACGCGCCCGGAGCCGATCATCCCGTCCATCAGGGCGGCCCGGAGGCCCTCCATGGAGATCACGCGGGCGAGGCCCTGATCGGCGGCCGCCAGCGCGTCGATCAGGCGCTGGCCCCGCGAGTTGATGGCCCGTCCCGCCCAGGTCTCGAGCTGCTTGGAGAGCGGCTCGTACGCGAGCAGGAAGATCGCCGAGGCCATGAACACCTGGAAGAAGCCGTGCACCGGGTAGTCGCCGAACAGCATGCCCGCCGCGAACACGTCGATGATGACGAGCAGGAAGGCGGCGCCCACGACGGCCGCGAGGCGGGCGAACAGCACCCCCATGTCGAGCAGCCGCCAGGAGGTGATGATCTGGGCGAGAAAATAGAGAAGGAAGCTCGTGAAAACGGCTCCGATCGGCGGAAAGGCGCCCTGCACCACCACCGGGCGGATCCCGATCGGGAGATCGTTGGTCTCGATCACGAACGCGCGGATCAGCGCTTCGAGCGCCGAGAAGCCGATCGTGGCGCCGGCGAGGCCGAGCGTGTACCGCAGCCGGGTGCGCTCGGCGGGGTCGGACGATCCCCGCTGGAGCTGCCACAGCCGGTGCAGGGAGATGAGCACTCCGCCGAACACGTAGAAGGTGAGCACCACCTCGGGCACGCTCGCGCGAGGCGTCGCGTAGAAGTAGAGGGCATCCACCAGGATGAACCCGATGGCGATCGGGGGCGAGGCCACGGTGAGGCGGGCCAGCCGGCGGTCCCGCGGGCGATTGCCTTGAACGAAGCACGTCTCCACGACCGCGAGCAGCGCAGGCGGGATGAACGCCGCCGCGCCCCCGTTCACGTACTTGAACCACCCCAGCCCGGGCAACAGGTAGAGCGCGAAACCACCATACGTCAGCGAGATCGTGGTCGCCAGGGCGGAGAATGCGCGTCGGGCGGGATCGCGACGGTCCGCGAGCGGGACGCGGATGGCGAACACCCCCGCGAGCACGGCAGCGAGCGCGTAGATGAGGATGTTCACGCGGACAGCCTATTCAGGTAGTCCGATCCTTGATAGAGCACGGCCCCATGCAGATCAACAGCTCATCGGTGATTCCGCAGCCGCGGGAGAGGGTGTTCCGGGCCTATCGTGACGAGATGTCGGCCGTGGCGCGGTTCATGCCCAACATCCAGCAGATCAACGTCGTGAAACGGGAGCCGATCGACGGCGGAATCAAGCTGCACAACGAGTGGATCGGAAAGGGGGAGATCCCGCGCCCGGTCCAGGGCATCATCAAGCCCGAGATGTTGCGCTGGGACGACTACGCGACGTGGGACGACGCCGCATGGGGCTGCCGGTGGGAGATCAAGATCCGCGTGTTCACCGACGCCATGTCGTGCCAGGGGCGCACGCGGTTTCTCGAGGAAGGTCCGGGTTCGACCCGGGTGATCCTCGCTGGCACCCTGGACATCAGCTTGAAGGACATCCCCGGCGTGCCGCGCCTGCTCGCGGGTACGGTGGGCCCGTTGGTCGAGAAGTTCATCGTGGCGCTCATCACGCCCAACCTCGAGCAGGTCAACACCTCCCTGGCGAACTACCTGAAAGCGGGCGGCGTCTGATGGGCTCCGCGGCGGCCGAGCTCGGCGCCGTCGTGGAGGAGCTCGTCCGGGAGGTCGAGTCCGGCACCAGCGCCGAGATCGTGGTCGTCGTGGCTGGCAGCTCTTCGCGGTACACCGACGTGCTCGGCTGGGCCATGGGGGTGCCGGGCCTCCTGGCGACCGCGTTCTTCTGCTGGAGCCCGTGGATCTTCGACGACCGTTGGATCCCGATCGACACGCTGGCCGTGGCCGGCGCCTTCGGCCTGCTGTTCGGCACGTCGATGCAGACCCGCCGCAGGCTGGTCGGGCACAAGGAGCAGGAGCGTCGGGTCGCGCTCGCGGCGGACGCTGCATTCTGGCAGGAGGCGGTGCACGCCACCCGCGGGCGCACGGGCATCCTCGTCTATGTCAGCGTCCTGGAGCGGATCGTCGCGGTCCGCGCCGACATGTCGATCGCATCGACGGTGCCCGCAGGTGCGTGGAACAAGGCGCTCGCCGACGTGCAGGGGTCGTACACGACGAAGGAGGCCTTCTCTGCTGGCTTTCGGCGCCTCGGCGCGGTCCTGGCCGAGCACCTGCCCCGCACGGAGGACGACGTGAACGAATCGCCAGATGCGCCGCGGATGCGGCCATGAGCGCCGCCCGGCGCTGGCTGCGAAGGACTGCGCTGGTCGCCGCGCTGGGCGTGGCCCTGACCACCACCCCGGCCTTTGCGCGGGCCGGCGGAGGAGGCACGTACTCGGGCGGTTCCCACGGCGGCGGGTCGAGCGGCGGTTCCCACAGCGGCGGCGGGTCGTTCAGCAGCGGAGGCGGGGGCAGCTCGGACGGCGGTGCATTGCTGGTGTGGCTCGTGTTCGAGCAGCCCGCGATCGGCATCCCGTTGCTCATCCTCATCGCCGGGATCACCATCTACCAGAAGTCGCAGCAGGCGGGGTATTCCGGCCGCTCGGTCTCGCGCAGCGAGGGCAACGTGTACGTGGAGGCGCCGCTCCGCCGCCCCACGGCGCTCCGGCTCGATGCGCTGGTCGCGTCCGACCCCGACTTCTCGGTCCCGCTGTTCATGGACATGGCGCGCCTCGTGTACACGCGCACCCAGGAAGAGAGCCAGGACCTCGCCCGACTCGCCGCGTGGCTCTCCACGGGCGCGAGGACCGCGGTGGAGCGGGCAAACGGGCAGGAGCAGGTGAGCTCGGTGTGCATCGGGTCCAGCCAGCTCACTCGTTTTCAGACGCTCGGGGAGTGGGATCGCCTCGTGGTGCGCTACGAGACGAACCTCTGCCGCACGAACAAGGCGGGCAAGACGCTGCAGTACGCTCGCGTGGAGGAGTGGAGCTTCGGGCGAAAGGTGGGCGCGACGTCGCTCGGGCCGGAGCGGATGCAGGAGCTGCGCTGCCCGAACTGCGGAAACCCCTCCGAGACGCGGGCGAACGGCACCTGCACACGCTGCGACACCGTGATCAACGATGGGCGCCTGCAGTGGATCGTGCGCGAGATCGAGATCGTGTCGAGCGAGATCGTGCCGCGTATGGCGATGTCGCTCGGCGGCGGGGTCGAGCCCGGCACCCAGATGCCCACCCAGCCGGACGTCGATCTCGGCGTGAACCTGCGCAAGCTCTCCGCGATGCAGACCGATTTCGCGGTGACGAGCTTCCGCGATCGGGTCATGGCCACGTTCGTGAAGGTGCAGGCCGCCTGGTCGGCGGGACGGAAGGAGGATCTCCGCCCGCTGGAGTCGGACTTCCTCTACCAGCAGCACCGCTACTGGCTGGAGCGCTACGCCGCCGAGGGGGTGCGCAACCTTTCGTCGGGCGTGAAGATCCGCACGGTGGACTTCGCGAAGGTGACCATCGACGGCTACGTCGTCGCCGTCACGGTGCGGATCTTCGCGTCGATGTACGACTGGACGGAGGACCGCACGGGGCAGGTCGTGGGCGGGAGCAAGACCGAAGCGCGGGTGTTCAGCGAGTACTGGACGTTCGTGCGGTCGGTGCGGGCCAGGCCTGTCGGGACCGTGCCGGGCGCCCCGCAGAGCTGCCCCAGCTGTGGCGCCGGCCTCGATCGTGTGAGCGAGGCCGGGGTGTGCGGCTACTGTGAGGCGAAGATCACGTCGGGCACCTTCGACTGGATCCTGAACGACATTCAGCAAGATGAGGCCTGGCGTGGGTGAATCCCGGAAGCAGAAGGCGGCACGGCTCGAGCGGGAGACTGCAGAGCTGCTCGGGCTCGCACCAGGCGCACCCGTCCAGAAGGCGGAGTCGGATGACGCGAAGACATCCCGGGCCGTGAGGGCAGGCGAGGGGATCCTCGCGGGGGACAAGGCGCTGGCCAGGCTGCTGGAGACAGCGCTGCGCCACTCGGAGCGGGTCGAGCGCTACACCCACGGGTTTCACAGCTACCCTGCGGCGCTCCACCCGGACGCCGCACGCGATCTGCTCACCATCGGGGAGGGCAGGGTGCTCGACCCCTTCTGCGGGGGCGGCACCGTGCTCGTCGAGGCGCTCGCGGCGGGCCGCGAGTCATTGGGCTGCGACCTCGGGGCCATTCCCTGCCTTGTCGCCCGGGCGCGGACCACCCGGACCGATGAGGCCGCCCGAACGCACCTGCGCAGCGTCGCGCGCGGCGCGGCCGAGGTTGCATTGCGGGCCCAGGAGCCCCCGTCCGATGCCCCGCCGGATGTGCAGCGCGCGTACCAGCCGCACGTCGCAGCCGAGCTGCACGCGATCCGCAATTTCATCGGCAACGACCCGCTGCTCAAGGCGGTGCTCTCGGCCATCGTGGTGAAGGTGAGTCGCCGGACGTCGGATACCCACCAGGCCTTGAACGACGAGGAGCGCCCCGAGGGTACGACCGCCACGCTCTTTCACAAGAAGGCGCGCGAATTTGCGCGGATGCTGGAGACGATCGAGGCGTTCCCCGCGCCCGCCCGTGTGCATCGTGAGGATGCGCGCGAGGTGCGCCTCAGCGGCTACGGGCTCGTCGTCACGTCCCCGCCGTACCCGGGTGTGTACGACTACGCCCCGATCCAGTCGCTGCGGCGCTACTGGCTCGGGGTGGACGACAGCAGCACACTCCGGGACGAGATCGGCAGCCGCCGCGAATTTCGCGCCGGGCGGGCCGAGGCGCTCACTGCCTGGAAGTCCGACACAGCAAGGTGGCTGAAGGCCGCGTCACGCGCGCTGGACCCGGGCGGGCGCCTGTGCGTGATCGTGGGGGATGGTCAGGTCGGCAGCAAGCGGATTGACTCGTGGACCGTGCACGACGAGGCGGCGAGGGCGCTCGGGCTGCGCTGGGTCGCGCGAGCCAGCGTCGAGCGTCTCGACCTCGGGTTCGGCACGGTGCGGTGGGAACACGCCGGAGTCTGGGAAAAGCCGGGCGTGTGAACACAGGCGGCAGGCCGATGCGGCCTGCCGGCATGCGAGCGTACGCCGACGCCCTGCTCGACCTGCCTACGGGGTGGCTGGCGGTCCGCCCGCTGCGCCCGGAGGCGCACCGGCAGGTGCGGCAGGAGCAGGAGCCGCGCCTTCGACAGGCGCCGCGCCCTCGGCAGGGGCCGCGGGAGGGGCCGGGACGACAGGCGCATCCACGTCGGCGCAGCAGCGGAAGCCGAGCGTGCGATCCGTGAGATCGGGGTTGCGGGAGTCCGCATACGCGCAGCGCGTTCCGCGCTCCGGATCACCGGTCTTGCCGCCCTTCACCATCTTGAACTTCGGCTGGTTCGGGTCGGAGGAGGTGGTCCACTCCCGCACGCCGCCGCTCATGTCGTACACACCCCAGCCGCTTGCACAGCTCTCGAGGCTGCCCGCCGTGGAGTCGGCCTTGCCGTCCTTGTTCGCGTCGGTCGCGGCGTCGCCGCCGCACTTCGTGGCGCTGTAGACGTCGCCGTAGGTGTACACGCGGCCCTCGGGACCCTTGCACGCGCGCTCCCATTCGTCGGAGGTGCAGAGCCGCTTGCCCTTCTCTTCGCACATGGCCTCGGCCTGCGACTGGCGCACGCTGACGGTGGGGTTGCTCCCCTTGGTGTTGTCCCACTCGAGCCGGTCGATGTAGTAGGCGGAGGTCTTGCCGATCGCCGCGAGCGGCTCGGTGGCGTTCACGACCTTGGTGGACTCGCCGTTCAACCGGCCCCGTACGAACGTGCCCGCGGGGATGTACGCCATGTCCGGGTGGCCGGCGAGCTTGGCGCGCATCGTGGCTTCGTCGGGGAGGGGGTTGCTCTTGACGATCTGCGCACGCACCATCTCATCGGATCGCCGTGCCTCGGCGGTCGGATCGTTGGTCAGCAGGGCGCCGATGATCACCACGAGGAGCAGCAACGTGGCTCCGGCGATCGCCATGATCACGCGCCGCGAGATCGCAGACTCTGCCGGGGCCTCTTCCTGGAACGAGCGCTGGATCGCGTTGATCATGTCGCGTGCGGTGGGAAACCTGTCCTCGCCGTTCGAGGCGAGCGCGAGGTCCACGATGTCGTCCACGCCAGGGGGAAGATCCTCACGGATCTGCGAGGGCGAGAGGTAGGTGCCCTGCGGGGTCTGCCCGGTGAGCAGCTCGTAGAGCAACACGCCACAGGAGTACACGTCCGTCTGCGGGCCTCCGCCGCTGTTCGGTGCGGTGAGCTCCGGGGCCAAGTAGCGGTTGTCCCCGCCCTCCTTGGTCGCGTCGGGCAGCACCGCGTTGGGGATCATCTCCGCGAGCCCGAGGCCGGTCAACTGGATGGTGCGGACGACCTTGCCCTGGCCCGGTCCGACGGCCTTGGACTGGATGAGCACGTTCGTCGGCTTGATGTGGCGATGCACCATCCCAGCGCTGTGTGCCGCATCGGCGGCCTCGAGGACCTTCACCACGATCGCGGCGGCCTCTTGTAGCGAGAAGGACTTTCGCTGGCCCGCGTATTCGTCCATGAGTCGGCGCAGGGACTCTCCTTCGGAGTACTCCTGCACCACGTAGGGCCGCCGGTTGTTGAGCCCGACGTCGAGGAGCGCGGGCAGGGTCTCCGCCTTGATCGCTCGGACCTTGTCGAACAGCACCTGAACCGGGCCGAGATCGTCGGTCTCGAAGTTCAGCGCCTTCACGATGACCTTCTTTCCGGTGGACAAGACCCGTGCGGTGCATGTCTGCCCCGCAGGTCCCGAACCCAGAACGGAGTCGATTTCGTACTTTTTGGCGATTACATCGCCCTGACGGAGTTGAGAGACGGCCACGCTGCTCTCCTGCATGGTGCTGCTCGGGGAGCTTACCATGTTCCGCGTCCGAAGGCGAAGGGCTGCCGCCGCGAAGTCGCCAAAAAGCGTGATGCTCCGTTCGGCAAACGGGTTCCCGGAGTGGTCGGAGGTGCGCCGGGAGCACGCCATTCAGTATGGCCCCGAGTACGCGAATCCGCTACTTTGTCGCGCCCGCCGCTCTGCGGTTCTTCCGCACCACGCGATTCGCCCCGGTTTCGCCCGGGGGGGCGGGAACGACCACAAACCGCAGCCGCCAAGCGAGTAATCATGAAGATTCACGAGTATCAAGGCAAAGAAGTCCTTCGGAAGCTCGGCGTGCCGACGCTGCAGGGATTCGTCGCATTCACTGCGGCCGAAGCGCGGACCGCCGCTGAGAACCTGGCCCTCAGCACGGGGAGCCCGGTCGTGGTGGTGAAGTCCCAGGTCCACGCGGGCGGCCGCGGGAAGGGCCGGATCAAGGAGCACTCCAGCGCAGACGTGCTGGCGCAGGTGCTGCGTGGCGAGGACGGGGTCGCCGGAAAGGGCGGGGTCCGCGTCGTGAAGGGCGCTGACGCCGCTGAGGCAGCCGCCGCGGACCTGCTGGGGAACACGCTGGTCACGAAGCAGACCGGCGCGCACGGGTCGAAGGTGCGCAAGGTCTACGTGGAAGCGGGGTGCCGCATCGCACGGGAGCTGTACCTCGCGATCCTGCTCGACCGCACGCGCGCAGAGGTGTTGATCATGGCGTCGTCCGAGGGCGGCACCGAGATCGAGGAGGTGGCGGCGCACAAGCCGGAGAAGATCCTGAAGATCTGGGTGGATCCGATCTCTGGCCTCGGCGGCTGGCAGGCGCGCGAGCTGGCCTTCGGGCTGGGCATGAGCGGCAAGACGGTGAACAGCTTCGCGAAGTTGCTCGCCGGCCTCTACAAGGCCTACGATGCGACAGACGCCAGCATGCTCGAGATCAACCCGCTCATCGTCACGGAGGAGGGCGAGTGCCTGCCCCTGGACGCCAAGATGACGTTCGACGACAACGGCCTGTTCCGCCACCCCGAGATCGTCGCGATGCGTGATCTGGACGAGGAGGACGCGCAGGAGATCGAAGCCTCGAAGTACGATCTCTCCTACGTCAAGCTCGATGGCGAGATCGGCTGCCTGGTGAACGGCGCCGGACTCGCGATGGCGACGATGGACATCATCAAGCTCTACGGGGCCGAACCTGCGAACTTTCTCGACGTCGGCGGCGGCGCCAACAAGGAGAAGGTCACCGCAGCGTTCAAGATCATCACCGCGGATCCCGCGGTCAAGGGCATCCTCGTCAACATCTTCGGCGGCATCATGAAGTGCGACGTGATCGCAGAGGGTGTGCTGGCGGCCGTGCGCGAGACTGGACTTCAGGTCCCGCTGGTCGTCCGCCTCGAGGGCACCAACGTGGACCTCGGCAAGAAGCTCCTCGCGGAGAGCGGTCTCGCCGTGATCCCCGCCGACACCATGGCCGACGCCGCCGAGAAGATCGTCGCCGCCGTGCATGCCTACAACGCGTCCCTCGAAAAAGCCCGGAGCCTCTGATGAGCATCCTTGTCAACAAGAACACCCGCGTCATCTGCCAGGGCATCACCGGTTCGGCCGGCGCGTTCCACTGCGGCCAGATGCTCGCGTATGGCACGAAGCTCGTCGGCGGCGTCACGCCCGGAAAGGGCGGCACGTTCTTCGAATCGGGCAGCTTCCGGGTACCGATCTTCAATACCGTGAAGGAGGCGGTGAACGCCACGGGCGCGGATGCAAGCGTCGTATTCGTGCCGCCCCCGTTCGCTGCGGACGCGATCATGGAGGCGGCCGACGCCGACATCCGCCTCGTCGTCCCGATCACCGAGGGCGTGCCGGTCAAGGACATGATCGTGGCGTGGCGCTACCTGCAGGGCCGGAACACCCGCATGATCGGGCCGAACTGCCCCGGCATCATCACCCCGGGCGAGTGCAAGATCGGGATCATGCCCGGGCACATCCACGCGCCCGGCCGCATCGGCGTCCTCTCGCGCTCCGGCACGCTCACCTACGAAGCGGTCGGCCAGCTTTCGCGCGTGGGGCTCGGGCAGTCCACGGCCATCGGCATCGGGGGTGACCCCATCATCGGCACGCGCCACATCGACGTGCTCAAGCTCTTCCACGAGGATCCCGACACCGACGCCGTCATCATGATCGGCGAGATCGGCGGCTCCAACGAGGAGGAGGCCGCAGCCTGGGCGAAGGCCAACATGAAGAAGCCGATCGTCGGGTTCATCGCGGGTGCCACGGCACCCCCCGGGCGCCGCATGGGCCACGCCGGAGCGATCATCTCCGGCGGACAGGGAACGGCCGAGGCGAAGTACGAGGCCATGATCGCCGCAGGCATCCACGTCGTCCGCAGCCCAGCGGAGATGGGTCGCAAGATGAGGGAGATCCTCGGAAAATAGGGGTGGTTGGGCGGGCTCGCTCCCCAGGGGGCGGGCGCCGCCTCGGGCCGTGGAACGCCCGTGGAGCCCAGCGGGCGCGGACCGCGGGTCCGGTCTGGGGCCTGCTGGAACGACGCTGCCACCGGTTAGGTCCGACTTGCAGGGCCCGTAGCTCAGGGGTCAGAGCGGACGGCTTATATCCGTCTGGTCGCTGGTTCAAATCCAGCCGGGCCCACCACACCATTGAACCCCCGTTTTCGCCAGGTGCGGAAGCGGGGGTTCAAGCGTTTTCAGCGTTCGAGGCGCGTCGGGGAGTTCAAGTCCGGCCGGGGTTCGGCCCTCCGCCCGGGACGCCTGCGCTCGGCGCCCTCCAAGCGGCATCACCGTCCCGTTGTGCAGGGGGGGGCGTGCGCCGTCGACGACGCCCTTCCCACGAGGCACTCCTCGGGTCACCTGCTCCTCGACACCGACGCGGGGTGGCTGGACATCCTCGGAACGCTCGTCGGCGGGGGGGGTACGTAGACCAACTGATCGAGGCCACGCTGGCGCGTGGATCGCGCGATGGAGACCCTGGGTGACGGTGCACGACCTCTCCGGGGCCGCGATCGACGAGGAGGGCGCGTCCACACCTGGACGCAGGAGGGATACCACTTCCCCGAGCTGCCGGCGGAGTATGCGTAGCCGTCCCGCACGAACCCACAGGAAACAGGAGCATCCGCCATGAGCAAGGACACCCCAGGCGTCTCGCTCGACGACTTTCCTTTCCGCTGCGAGGTGCGGCACTCGAGCAAGGTGCCCTGGGACGACGCCGCGTGCGAGGCCTTCGTCTCGCAACTCGATCTGCCACCGACCGTCCGCTCCCTCTCCCTCACCCGGTCCTACGGATCGCCCGGCCGGAGCATGACCGTGGGGTTGCGCTTCGTCGAGCTCAAGAAGCTGTCCGGCAAGGCGCACCTGGTGGTGAGCTATGCGGGGTTCAACGCCAAGGGTGAGGTGGTGGCCTGGAGCGCCGATCTGGACCCCGACCCGGGGGTTCGCGACGAGAGCACGATCATGCTCCGGGACGAGAGCACCTCCAAGGCCTTCCGCGTCGACAACGCGCTCCGTGCGCGTGTGCTCAAGCTCGCCGGCGGCGGTCGCGATGCACGCCCCGCGCCGCCCAGCATCGCCGTCTTCGCGCACTCGGGGAGGGTCCTCGGGGTGGCGGTGGCGCCGGACGGGAGGCACATCGCCTCGACGGGGTACGACAAGAAGTTGATCCTTTGGGATCTGCAGACCGGACTGGCCAGCGCGAGCGTCGCCGCGGCAGGCACCGGGCTGGCGTCCCTGCACGCCGTGGCGGTTGCGCCCGACGGGAGCGCGGTCGCCACGGGGCCGAGGACGCTCACGGTCTGGGGGCTCCCCGATGGCGAGAAGCGGCTCCAGATCGACGCCCACACGAGGAACGGAGAGATCCAGGGTCTCTGCTACTCGCCGAGCGGCAGGCTCATCGCCTCGACCAGTCACGTCACCGTCGTCGAAGGGGACCGGTCAGCGGCGGTCTGGGACGCCGCCACCGGCGCACAGGTGGCGCGCTGGAAGCTCGATGGCGCCGGGGGCCGGCGCGTCTGCTTCGCGCCGGACGAGCGCACGCTCTTCGTGCTCGGTACCATGCGGGATTCGCTCTTCGCGTTCAACCTGGACCGGCCGGAGCCCGCGCGCGTGCGCCGCTTTGCAAGCGACTACACCGCGGAGAGCCTCGCTGTGGCTCCGACCGGTGCCGTGTTCGTCGGCGTGGCGGGCAGGATCCTGGAGCTCGACCCCGAGTCCCTCGAAACACGGCGTGAGCTGGCGGTGCGGCCGGAAGGACTGGATGGACCGTCCGGTCTCTTCGCGCTCTCGCCGGACGGCGCTCTGTTCGCAGTCCCCGCGCAAGGCGGCCTCGACATCGTCGATCCTTCAGGGAACGTGCTCCGGCACCTGGACACGGGTTCCGACGGGATCGTGAGGTGCCTCGCCTGGTCTCCCGCGGGGGACCTGATCGTCGCCGGGGCGGGCTCCGCCGTCCGGCGCTGGGACGCCCCCACCGGCGAGCCCCGCTGAGCAGGGCGACGCCCGCGTGGCAGCGGCTCGGGACCTGCACCGTGGCGAGCGAGGCCCGGCGCGCCTGGACCAGCAGGCGGGCCGGCTGACGCGGCGGCGCGGATGGTGTCGGTTCCTCCGCCAGCCCCGCCTCTCCCCCGACCGCAGCTGGTCGTCGGCCTCGTCGCGCTTACAGGCGTGGGTGGAGGTCGACGATGCGGCATCTCGAACGGCACCGGGCAGGGCGGGGAGGGTGGCTTCGTGCAGGCGTGCTCGGCGCGAACGACGGGATCGTGTCCACCGCGAGCCTCGTGCTCGGCGTCGCCGCCGCACAGGGGTCTCCTGCCGCGGTGCTCACGGCGGGGCTCGCGGGGCTGGTGGGGGGCGCGTTGTCCATGGCGGCGGGTGAGTACGTCTCCGTCAGCTCCCAGCGCGATCTCGAGCAGGCCGACCTCGCGCGGGAGCGCAAGGAACTGCAGGCCTCCCCAGCGGGGGAGCTCGACGAGCTGACCGGCATCTACGAGGCGAAAGGGCTCGACCGGGCGCTGGCTCGTCAGGTTGCGGTGGCGCTCTCGAAGGCCGATCCGCTCCCGGCACACGCGCGGGAGGAGCTCAACATCGATCTGGACGAGCTCGCAAACCCGATCCAGGCAGCGGCTGTCTCGGCCCTCTCGTTCGCCCTTGGGGCGGGGCTCGCGCTCGCGGCGATGGTCTTCTCGCCAGCGTCGGTGCGTCTGCCCGTGACGCTGACCGCCGCGACGGTGGCGCTCCTCCTGCTGGGTGGCTGGAGCGCGTCGCTGGGCGGCACGGCGTTGCGGCCCGCGATGGCACGCGTGGCCATCGGCGGACTACTGGCGATGGGGCTCACGATGGGCCTCGGAAAGCTCTTCGGGGCGTAGCGCCTAGCCCTCGACGAACTTCACGCCCGCAACATCCAGCGTGAGCGACTTCTGGGGGCCGACGATCCCGCTCGGGTCGCGCCCGGCGTCCTGGGCGTAGTGCCGCGCCTCGTCCTCGGGCATGTCGACCACCGCGAAGGTGCCATGCACGTGCACCTTCTTTCCCGCGGAGTCCGAAGGGAGGAACACCTTGTACTCCTTGTCCTTCACCATGATCGACACGTTCGGGTCTGCGGTCGCCAGGGTGTGCCAGCACCCCTTCTTCTGGCAGACTTCCTTGATCACGCCCTCCACCACCACGTCCTTGCCGTCCCAGGCGGGTGGGTCCTTCACCAGCGTGTCGACGGGGACGATCGTGGTCTCGTCGAAGGCCTCGCCGAGGTTCACGTTGGAGGCGGGCGCAGCGGGTACGGGCGCTGCCACGGGGGCAGCCTCTGCCACGGGCGGGACCGCAGCGGGTTCGGGTTGGGTCGTGGAGCAGGCGAGGGAGAGGAGGAGGAGCATGCCGCGGAGCTAACGCAGGGCCCCTCGGCGCAGGAATACGCCGTCTGGCGATGGGGATGTGCCGGTGGGCGCTCTACAGCAGGGTCCCTCGCAACAGCACCGAGGCGACTCCGAAGTAGATCACGAGGCCGGTCACGTCTACCAGGGTGGCGACCATCGGCGTGCTCGCCGTGGCGGGGTCGAGGCCGATGCGCTTGAGCAGCATCGGCAGCGCGGCGCCGCACAACGTGCCCGTCGTCACCACGCCCACGAGGGCCAGCGAGATGGTGAGGGCCAGCAGGGCGACGTGATCGTAGCTGTGGAACAGCGACTGCCAGACGTAGATGCGCGCGATGGCGACCGCACCGAGGATCATCCCCAGGCAGAGGCCGCTCAACAGCTCGCGCCGGATGATGTGCCAGAAGTCGGTGAAGTGGACCTCGCCGAGGGCGATGGCGCGCATGATCAAGCTGCTGGCCTGTGAGCCGGAGTTCCCGCCGCTCGAGATGATGAGCGGGACGAACAACGCCAGCACGACCGCCCTGGCGATCTCGTCCTGAAAGACGCTCATCGCGCTGGCCGTGAGCATCTCGCCGACGAACAAGATGGCGAGCCATCCGGCGCGCTTCTTGAGCAGGGCGAAGAAGCCGGTGTTCAGGTAGGAGTCGTCGAGCGCCTCCATGCCGCCCAGCTTCTGGATGTCCTCGGTTGCCTCCTCGTTCACGACGTCCACGACGTCGTCGACGGTCACGATGCCCTTCATCCGGCCCTGGGCGTCGACGACGGGCACGGCGAGCAGGTCGTGCTGCGCGATGATGCGGGCGACCTGCTCCTGGTCGAGATCCTCGGTGACCGTGAGCGCCGGCCGCATGACGTCCCGCACCGGCGCGCTGGCCTGGGCGGAGAACAGCTCGCGAAAGCTGACGACCCCGACGAGCCGCTGCTCGCCGTCGAGCACATAGGCCGTGTAGATGGTCTCGACCCCGTCCCGGGCCTTGCGTCGCAGGTAGTGGATGGCCTCGTCGACCGTCATCTCGGCGCGCAGGGCGGCGAAGCGGGGGGACATCAGCCCGCCGGCGTCGTCCTCGGCGTAGGTCGCGAGCGCGCGCACCTCGCGCTGCGTCGAGGGGTCCAGGTAGGCGAGCAGCGCCGCGCGCTCGTCCTCGGGGGCGTACTGGATGAGGTCCGCGGCGTCGTCCGGCGCGAGCACCCGCACCCAGAGACGCCGTTCGCCGGGGGGCATGTCCTCCAGCAGCCGGTACTGGTCATCCGACGGGAGCTTCAGGAACACGTCGGTCGCCGTTGCGCGATCGAGCGCCTTGAACGCCTCCGTCGTCGACGGGCTCTCCTCCCAGCGCTCGGGAGCGTCGGGAAACACGTTCGGATCGGTCGCGGCGCTCATGGCAGCCACCGCGTGCGAGAAAACTCGCGCTGAGTCATGTTCATGTCGCCTCCGCTCAGACGGAGACGGCTCCGCCCAGGCTAAAGGGGTTTCGGACTTCGATCGTGTTCGCCCACGGGACGGACCTCTTCAGGGGGGCGCCACAATTACCAGAGGATCGGCACAGCGTCAACACGAAAGCAGGCGCCGGAGCGCGGCTTCGTCGGCCCGGTTGTCCCAGAATCCGGAGATCGGCGCCCAGGCGTGTACACCCGTGGCCCGGACCGCGTCGATGTTTCCCACGTGGATGCCCCCGATGGCGACCACCGGCACGCGGGAGGTGCGTACCGCCGCTGCGAGCGCGAGCAGTCCGCGCGGGCTGTACCCGGTTGCCTTGGTGTTCGTAGCAAACACAGGGCCAAAGCCTACGTAGCAGGCGTGATCCGCGTCTGCCACCTGGTCGAGCGTGTGTGTGGACCGGCCGTAGGGAAGCCCCGCCCTGTGCAGGTCGGCAGGATCCGGCCCGTCCGACTGGCCCAGGTGGACCCAGGCGCCGAGCTCCCGCGCGATCTCCACGTGGTCGTTCACGATCAGCCGTGGCGCGACGGAGACGAGCCGCGCGGCGATCCGCCCGACGGCCTCCACGGTGTGATGCTTGGCGCGGAGTTGCACGGCCAGGACCCCGTGGTCCACGAGAAAGCGCGCGCGGTCGATAACCGCCTGATCGGGTTCGCCGGGCGCGACGTCCAGCATGCCGTACAGCCCGCGGGGGAGCGTGCTCATGCGCAGACCGCTGCGAGCAGCCGGCGCGCCTTCCACTCGGTCTCGATGCACTCGCGGCGTGGGTCGCTTCCCCAGACGATGCCCGAGCCGAAGTGCATCGCGGCGACATCCGGCTCCTCCCGGGGCCCCAGGAAGGTGATGGTGCGGATCGCGACGTTCCAGTTGGCGGAGCCGTCCGCGCCGAACCAGCCCATCGTCCCGCAGTACACGCCACGGGGACCGCGCTCGTGTCGGGCGATCAGCTCCGTCGCGCGGATTCGTGGCGCCCCTGTCACGCTCCCTGCGGGGAACAGCACCGAGAGAGCGTCCACCGCGGAGCGACCGTCATCGAGTTCGGCGTAGACCCTTTGCATCGCGTGCCAGAGGTGCCCCACCCGGCCGACGCGCCGCGGGCCGGCCCGGACGGTTCCGGGCCGTGCCACCCGGCCCAGATCCGCGCGCACGAGGTCGACGATCATCGTGAGCTCCGCTCGCTCCTTCCGGTTCTGAAGCAGCGCCTCGGGCGCGGCGCTCGCTGGCCGCGTGCCCTTGATCGGGATCGACAGCAGCGACCGGCCGCGGGCCGCGAGCAGCAGCTCAGGGGAATTCGAGACGATGGTGAGCGCTCCGGTGTCGAGCAGCATGGCTCGTCGCGAGGGGTTCGAACGGGCGAGACGGAGCCACACCTGCACGGGGTCGCCCGGGTTCCGGACACGCACCTCCCGCGCGAGGTTCACCTGGTAGCACTCTCCCTCCCGGATCGCGGCGAGGGCCGCCGCCACCGCACCCTGGTAGTCCGTCGCAGAGGACCACTCCGGGCGCTCGCCGCGCGGCGGGAGTTCGTCCAGCGGCTCGGTGCCCGCCCGGCGGAGCTCCGCCACGGCGGCGTCGGTTCCCTGCCAGCGGGAGTCACCCCCGGTCTGGGACCAGACGGCGTCGCATCGTCCGAACCACCCCAGTGGGACCTGTGGCTTCCCCGTCGTGGCGATGCGCTCCACCCATGTGCCGGCCTCGTAGGCAAGGTACCCGACCACGCCGAAGCCCGCGGGTACCGCGGCCGCGTGCTGCACGTCCGCCCACGACCCGGGAACCTGCAGGGCGGAGAGCGCCCCCACCACGACTCGGGGACCGTCGACAGCCACGAACGCCGGACCCCGTCTGCGCAGCGCGACGAACCGCGCAGTGGCCGCCCGGGTGGCTGCGACGATGTCGGTCCTCGGGGTCTCGTGCAACATTCCCGGTTACATAGCGTTCCACTGAGTGCTTGCGTAGCGTGAATGTGCTCATCGTCAGTCCCGGCTCCGAGATCGTGCGAATGCTCGGGGCGTTGCTCGCTCCGGACGGAGTGGAGGTCGAGGCCTGCATCACGGCGATGGACGCCCGGCGCCTGCCGCGGGGCTTCCGGATCGCAGCCCTTGTGGTGGATGCTCTGCTCCCGGACGGAGATGGAACCTCGGTGGTCCACGCCCTGCGGGCCAGCGGGCACCTCATCGAGTCCGCCCCGGTGGTCGTGCTCGCCGATCGCGCCGACGGCCCGCTCCGGCGCCAGATCGAGGCCCTGGGCGCGACCTTCCGCACCAAACCGGCCAGCCTGCTGGACATCGCCGACATCATCCGCCGTGCCCTGCCCTCGGCCGAGGGGGGGGAATCCTCCACCGCGTCCGGGGCGCCGGCCGCCGGCTCGGCCTCCGGAGGGGCCTACACGTTCCCCGAGCCCGAGCCGGCGGTCTACTTCCTCCCCGGGCCCGAGTCCGGCTCACCGGACCCGGTGAGCCAGCCGCCGAAGATCCCGGTGCCGTTCGAGTCGCGGGCGGAGCCTCGCCCTTCGGCCACCCGCCCCGAGGTGTTCGGCCGCACGCGCCGAACCTGGGACGTTGCCAACGCGCGGTTCCTCGCCCGCCTCTGGGTGCGCAAGGCAACCGGAGTGCTCCGGATCGAGAAGGGGTCAGCCCCCGCCTGGGTGCTGCTCTCCCGGGGCGGGCCGGTGGGCCCGGACGGGCTGGCCGCCCTCGACGAGGTGCTTGGGGGTGGGGAACTCGCGCTCGATCCCTGCGAGGTGGATGATGCCGGGGATCGGGTTGCACTGGCCCGTCTCGTGTGGCGCGCCGCGCGGGAGGCGGTGGTGGGCGAGTCGGTGCTCGCGCTCGTGCCCGTGGCGAACAGCCTCACCGAGGGTGCTGCCGAGCTGCCATTGACCGCCGCCACACGCCGCTGCCTGCTCCGGTTGGGCGGTGGCGTGAGCGTGCAGGGGCTCGCAAGGCGCGAGGGGGCGCCGGTGGACGACGTGGCGGTGGACCTCGCGGCGATGCGCTGGCTCGGGCTGGTGGGGCTGCGCGACGCGACAGCCCCTGAACCGGTCTCCGATCCGCCATCGCACGGTGCCGTGATGCCGATCCGCCGCGAGGTCACCGCGGATCCCGCCTCGGTCACCCGCAGGGACCACATCGGCGAGCTCCTCGGCTCTGCCGCAGCGCCCCGCCCCACCCCCGCGCGGGATTCCCGCACGCCCGAACGCGTCGATGATCCCGCAACTTCGTCCACCGCAAGCATGATGCCGGTTTCGCGGCTCCGGCGGGAGGTGGAGATCCTCCGCACCGCGGATGGCTGGACGGTCCTCGGCATTCCACGCCGATCGCCGCCCGAGATGGTGCGCGCGGCAGCCACGCGCATGAAGCACCGGTACCGGATGATGGACAAGGACCCGAACGGCGAGGCGAGGGAGCTGGCCGCGGAGATCCTCGCGCGGATCGAGGGGGCAGAGGCCGAGCTGATCACCGGCAGGGTGAGCCCGATCGAGCCGGTGTTCGATGGGTTGCTTCGGGCTGGCATCGCCGCGATCAACCTTGGGGATTGGGCGCGTGCCGACCGCGCGCTCGTACAGGCTCGGCAGCACGCCCCGGACAGCGCGCTCGCCCTCGCTCACCTGGGGTGGGCGCGCTTCCAGAACCCCGAGCAGCCGGGCGAGGCACGCGAACACGACGGTGCCGATCTCGTCGAGCTCGCGCTGCAATTCGACATCAACTGCGCGCAGGCGTGGGCCTACCGCGGGGAGATTGCAACGCGCCGCGGCGAAACGGACGAGGCGCACCAGTGCTTCAGCACCGCCGCGAAGCTGGACCCGTCGCTGGTCATGACGCGCCTGCGCTGACGGCTCCCTGCGGGTCGGGTTATGCGCTGCTCCCCCTCGCGGCCTTCCCGGGCCGCCCTCCCTCCGAGGCCGCCATGACCTTGTTCACCCGAGACCTCACGGTATGCGTGCTGTCATCCGGTTCGGC
Source organism: uncultured Pseudomonadota bacterium (assembly GCA_903875225.1). Taxonomy (GTDB): domain Bacteria; phylum Myxococcota_A; class UBA796; order UBA796; family SXON01; genus CAIUMM01. The sequence goes on along the minus strand of CAIQVJ010000108.1, from coordinate 9,613 downwards.
CGGCAACGCGACCTACATTGGCGACGGCCGTGCAGGTGTCCTCGTTGATTGTGGACTTGCGACGAAGCAGATCCTGGCCCGTATGGACGCTGCAGGGCTCGGGGATGCACCGATCGATGGGGTACTGCTCACCCACGAACACAAGGACCACGTGGGCGGTGCTGCGGTGCTCGGCCGCGCGCTGGCGAGGCGAGGCGCGCGCGTGCCGTTCTTCTGCACGGCGGGCACCCGCGATGGGCTCGACCCTCGCTGCCACCCCGACGGCGTCGAGGTGATCGAGGCGGGTCAGGCCTTCCGTGTGAAGCACCTGATCATCGAGCCGATGCCCGTGCCGCACGATGTGCGCGACCCGGTGGCCTACCGGGTGATCGTGGGCGACACCCCCGTCGCCGTGGTGACCGACCTGGGCAAGCCCACCGCCCTCGTGGCACGCGCGCTGCGGGATTGTCGCGCGGTGGTGCTCGAGTTCAACCACGACGAGGACATGCTGCTGGACGGCCCGTATCCCTACCCGCTCAAGCAGCGCATCCGTGGGAACCACGGCCACCTCTCCAACAGGCAGGCCGCCCAACTGCTGGTCGATGGACTGGGTCCGCGGCTGGACCACCTGGTCCTGGCGCACCTCTCCGAGGAGAACAACACCCCTCACAGGGCCATGAGCACGGCGCGGACGGTGCTGCAGGACGCTGGCGTGCTCGGGCGTGTGCAGGTGCAGGTCGCATCACAGCACGCACATCTGGCCCCGATCACGGTCAGCAGCCGGATGTGGTGAGCGGGGCCGCCCGAAGCTAGAAGGTGATGCCGACCGCCGCGCCCCCGTAGGGCAGGTCGTGCAGCCCGCCGTCGAGGCGGATGCTCGCGTGGTCGTTGATGTTGAACCGGATGCCGAGGTTCACGTCGAGCACCGGCAACACCGGGGGAACACGCACCGGGCCGTCGTTCGCGCAGTCCAGCGTGAGCGCTCGCTCGTAGGCCGGCGAGTCGGGGCCGCAGGACTGGTCCGCGTTGTCGGCGTTCGGCGTGCCCTCGGGCTCGCCCGGCTCCCACTCGATCAGGTTGCCGGTCTTGATGGCCACCCCGATGCCGGCGCCGAACATGAACGACAGCCAGTTCGTGGCGTGCAGTTCGTATGCATAGTCCGCCCCGATCATGACCAGGCCGAAGAACTCGGGCTGGATGTAGGACCCGTCGAGGTAGTCGGGCGGGTTGTCGCGGTCGTCCCAGTACCCGGGCTTGATCAAGGAGCTCAGGTACTCGGCGTAGAAGATCCCGTTCGCCTGCTTGTTGCGCACCACGAACTCCAGGCCGAGGCTGTACGCCGCCACGTGCGGCCGCTCCAGGTTCGCCTCGCCCGCATGCGTCTCGTACCAGATGTCCAGCAGTGAATCCGGCAGGAACAGGTATCGCCCGCGGAAATTGACCTCCATGAGGTAATTCCTTGTCTTCTGCGGGGCGACCTCGGTCGTGGACTCGGTCGCGAGTGTGGGATCCGCCGGGGGGGTATCCGCAGCATGCGCAGGGCCGGCAGTGAGGGCGAGCAGGAGGGCAGGGGCGAAGCAGGGCATCGGGTCTCCGGCCGGGCGGTTGACAACAGCGCGCAGCGGGGCCATCCTCGCGCCCCGTGTTGTTGCTGTCAACCCTTGTCGCCTGCCTGCATCTCGGCGTGCGCCCGCCCGGTGGCGGAGACGAGCCGCTGGCCTACGATGCGCAGCACGTTTTCAGCGGGGTGCAGGTCCAGGCGCCGGTCGCGGAGCCCGGCGTCGACGAAGCCGTGCGGAGCGCACTGTGGCGCGCGCTCGCGGCGCGCGGGGCGCTGGGCGGTGGGCTCCCGCTCGCCGTGACGGTGACGGAGGCTTCCCTCGATCCCGCGGTGCGCGGGGACAGTGCGGCCACCGGCGGCGGGCTCTGGTACCGCGCCCGGCTGGTCGCGCGCGTGAACGCTCCCGACCGGGCCCGCACGTTCAGCCTGGAGGACTGGGTGCCGGAGACCGGGGCGGTCCCGGATCGCCAGCACACGTTCGAGGCCCTCGCCGAGCGGCTCGCCCAGGAGATCGGGGCCTGGGCGACGTCGGGGTAGCCCGGAGCCGGGCGGTCCGACAAGCTGGCTGGCGTCCTTCTATTTGCCTGCCGCGGGAGGCGGCTCCGCGGCGTCCATGTACCCGAGCGCCTGCAGTGCCGGGATGAGGTCCGGCTCGGGGGCGTTTTCGTGGCCCGCGGACGCGGCGGCCTTCTCCAGCGCGGACTGTTCGGGCGCCGCGATCGGCCCGGGCGCCAGATCGCGCGGGTCCGCCACGGGGTCGTAGCCGGCGGGATCGGTCCAGCGCGTCCAGGCCGCGGTCCGTCCCTGCTGTCGGATCGCGATGCCGGCGATCGGTCCCAGCGGGTGAGGTTTCTGGGCGCCGAAGAACCCTTCGGCGTATGCAACGCTGAGGACGGGGGTGCCGGGGAGCGGGCCGAGCAGCCCCTGGTCGGCCGGGGCCCCGCCCCCGGGACCGGGCAGGCCGGCCAGGGCGCGGATGGTCTGGGCGATTGCGCTCAACGAAACCGGGGTGTCCACCCACTCCGGGCTCAGTCCAGGCGCGCGCACCGCCAGCGGCGTGTGGACATCCGGTGCGAACGGCAGTCGACCGTGCGAAAACACGTAGTCGTGCTCGTCGAGGCTCTCGCCGTGGTCGCCGGTGATGATCACGGAGGCGTCTTCGGGGATGCGCGCGAGCACGCTGCCGACGAGCGCATCCAGATCCTGCAGTGAAGCGCGGTACAGCAACTTCCCCCGGGATACCTGGGCTTCGGGCCAGTGCGCCTCGGACGGGTTCATCTGGCGCCCCACACCCGTCTCGGGCAGGGGGGTGACGTCCGTGAGTCCGACTGCTGCGCCTGCCTCGGGGCTCGGCGCATAGGGCCAGTGCGCGTCGTACAGATGGAGCCAGGTGAAGCTGCCAGCTGGGAAGTCCGGGATCAAGGCCACGGTCTCAGCCCCCGGCCGGCTCTCCGAGCTTCCGGCGTGTGTGCGGATGCCGCCCCAGTTCAGGAACGAGTAGGCTCGGACCACCCGGTTGTCGAAGGTGGAGTCGAAGTCCTCGAAGCCGCGGGAGAGGCCCAACGAGGCATCGAGCACCGAGGCGGAGACGGCCGCACGCGTGCGCCAGCCAGCCTGTTGCAGCTCCTCGGGGACCCAGGGGAGCTCTTCCGGTATCCGCTGCCCGTTGACGGTCACCCGGTGTTGCTCGACGCCCAGACCGGTGAGCATCGTGGTGTGCGAGGGTTCTGTCAGCGCGATGCCGGCGTAGGCGTTGCGGAACACGCGTGCGGTGCCGAAGAACGCATCGAGGTTCGGCGTGTGGGCTGTGTCGACATCGCCACCGAAGCCGGCCAGGTGGTCCGCGCGCAGCGTGTCGAGGGTCAGGAGCACGATCGGAGGGTGGACTGGGCGGTCGGGTGCACCGCGTACCAGCCGAGGGCGCTGGGCCACGGCCGACCCGACGACCAGCACTCCGAGCAGGCCGACTGCCGGCCTCTGGAATCGACTGCGCAGGGTGAACGCCATGGCGACGGCCACTGCGAACAGCACGAACACGCTGGTGTGATCGACGTGGGTCTTCAGCTTCCCGGTGATCGGGAGCCAGTAGAACCCCTGCAGCACGGCGAGCGGTAGCAGGGCAGCGGCAAGAGGCCGCAAGCCCGCGCCCCAGCCCGCCATGGCGAGGCAGACCGCCGTCAGGGCGGCGCCGATCGCGACACTGGCGCCCTCTGTAGGCGTGAGCGTCACGCCGGCAGAGGTGTGCCACGCCGCGACCGAGAGGGCCGCGCCCAACGCCGCGAGCGCGGCCGTGAGCACCGCGCTCCGCCACGCGTGGGGTGCAAGGCTCACGGAATGCCGTGCCTGGCTAGTTGCGCGTGAGTTCGCACGGCACGGAGGCCGAGTAGCCCGAGGCGCTGTAGCCCCAGGTTCCGGTCAGGGTGTCGCCGTCCATCTCGCCCGTGAAGGTCGTGTCGAGCGTGTAGCCAGATTGCGAGAGGGGGAGGTCCATGTCGATGGAGGTGCCGTCCCGGGTGCCGTCGCCGCTCATGGTGAGCATGTTCCCGCTGCCCGAGAGGGTGAAGTCGCCCGTGAGGTCGCCGCCCTTGTCGTCCGAGATGTCGAGGACCGCGTTGATGGAATAGCCGCTGCTGGTGCAGGTGCCCTCCCACTTGCCCTCGGCAGTGGTGAAGAGGCCGCAGCCGACGAGCGCGAGGATGAGTGTAAACATGAAAGACTCCGGTGGGTGCGGCGGTCTACCCGGTCAATTGCGGCCATGCAAGCCAGATCGGTGGGTCATCCCCAGATCAGTTGGTTTCCCTCGATCCGTGCGTGTCCGAACCGGAACGCCCGGTTCGCCGGTCCGTGCCCGAAGGGCAGGCCGCCCAGGATGGGCACGTTGAACGGCGAGAGACGCTCGATCAACACGTCGCGGACGGACCACTCTGCGCCAGCGGGTACATCCGCGCCGTCGAATGTCCCCAGGGCGAAGCCGCGAACGCCGTCGAAGGCGCCGCCCTGGATCAGTTGGGTGAGCAACCTGTCGAGCTTGTACGGGGCCTCCCCGGTGTCCTCCAGCGCCACGATGCAGCCGCGCGCGCGCAGCGCGCCGGGCGTCCCGGCCAGCGATGCGAGTACACACAGGTTGCCGCCAGCGAGTCGGCCCGCGGCCTCGCCCGCCAGCCATTGTTCACCACGCAGAGCCGGATTCTCGCCGGCCAGAACCGCGCGCAGGTGCGCCAGGGAGTCCGTGTCCGCGTGCCCGATCAGGCTGTTGATGACAGGGCCGTGAACGCACGGTCCGCGATGGTGGTTGAGCAGCACCGTGCCGTCCGAGAACCCGATGAACGGCACCGGGGGCAGCGGGCTGGCGATGAGATCGGGCAACAGCCGGGCGAGCCCGTAGCCCCCACGCGCCATCCAGACCGCGCCGCCGTCCGCCCACGCGGCGTCTGCCGCACGCCTCAGCGACTCCAGACGTGTGGCGTCGGCTCCTGCGAGGTAGCGGTAGCGCACGCCCACCGCGGGATCGACCTCCACCCGGTGGCCCCAGGCGCGCAGAACGTTCGCCCCGGCTTCGATGCGTTCGATGTCCACGGCCCCGGACGTCGCGACCACGTGTACCGATCCCCCCGGCTTGAGCATCACAGCTTCTCGATGTCCTTCTTGTACCTGGCGATCTGGCGGGCCATGCCCTGCGGCTCGCCCTCGAGCACGATCGCGTCGTTGGGACAGACCCACCAACAGTACAAGCACTGGGCGCAGTCGGGGAGGTCCACCTTGACGCCGATCTCCGCGAGTGTCAGGCTCGTCGGGCAGAAGCCCACGCAGCGTGTACAGGTGCCGCACTTCTCCGCAGCGCGGCCGACCACGCGCAGGGTGTCGTCCTCGAGGAAGTACACGTCCTGTACGATCCTGAGCTTGTAGGCGACCTCGGTCACCTCGGGCTTCTGCACGATCGGCCGGACCGTGCGCTTCAACCACTCGAGTGATCGGTTCTCGGCGAGCTTCGCCAGCCGGGAGCGCTCGGGTGCGCGCTTGATGGGCCGGATGACAGCGAGCTCGGACTCGATGCGGCCGATGATGTCACGCGTGAGCAGCCCGGCCTCGAGCGCGTGGAGCAGGTACGGCACAGCACCCCACTCGAGCCCGATCAGGCGTGCGATGACCGCGTCGTTCACGAACGCGTCGTCGCTCATCGCGAGCTGCCCGAACCGGAACGGCTCTCCATCTCCCGGGCCGTTGCCCTCCATGCCCACGAGGCCGTCCACGAGGATGAGATCGGGCTGCACGACCTCGTTGATCGCGAAGATGTTGCGCGAGAGGTTGTAGTGCATGTGCCGCTTGTCCTGGCCCCGGCAGATGCCCACCCAATTCTTCATCGCGCATGAGAGCTGGGCCTCGGCGTGGGTCTTGACCTTGGGCACGCTGATGAGGAACCCGGCGTTCAGGATGGTGTTCGCCACCTGGGGGTGTGCGTCGTCGTGCAGCACCACGGGAGTGGCGGAGTCGGTGTTCAGGTCCACCGTGCGGATGCCGTACCGGGCCTTCAGGCTGTCCACGCGTAGTCGCTTGAACGTGGAGATTCCCCGACGGGCGATGCCCACGTTGGAGCCGTCGGCGATCGTGATGTCGGTGTAGCCGCGGGTGCGAAGCTCGGCGCACAGCGCGTCCAGCACGCGCAGATCGGTGCAGTTGCCGGAGAGCGCGACCAGGTCGTTGTTCAGGTTGGGCTTGATCACGATCGCGGTCGTGCGGTCCGGGGGCAGGCGATGGTCCCAGACCTTCAGGAGCGCGGCGACCCCGACCCGGACCTCGTCGTTCGACCACGCCGGGATGACGGTGACGCGGCCGGTGTTTCCGTCGGTGGCCGAGGGCCGGGCGGTGAAGGAGAGCATGGCGCAGTCTAACCGCGGATCGGGCGCGGTCGCAGCGGGGTAGGTGGAGCGCATGCCCGCTCGCCTCGGCGCCGTCGACATCCTCTGGATCACGCTCGACACGTTGCGGTACGACGTGGCGGTGCAGGAGTGGGCGTCGGGCGGCACTCCGTTCCTGCGGGCGCTGGTGCCGGCCGGCTGGGAGCGGAGGCACACTCCGGCGAGCTTCACGTTTGCCGCACATGCCTCGTTCTTCGCAGGGTTCCTGCCCACACCCGCGGCTCCCGGCCCTCACGCCCGGCCGTTCGCGCTCGCGTTCGCGGGGAGCGAGACGATCGGTCCTGCCACCGTGGTCTTCGACGCCCCGGACATCCCGGCGGGCCTGCGCGCGGCGGGCTACCACACGGCATGTATCGGTGGGACGGGCTTCTTCAATCGGGAGACACCGCTCGGGAACGTGCTCCCCGCGATGTTCGACGAGGCGCACTGGGACCCTTCGCTCGGGGTGACAGACCCCGGGTCGACCGGGCACCAGGTGGACCTCGCGCTGCGGATCCAGCAGGATCGAGCGCGGCTGTTCCTGTTCATCAACGTCTCGGCCATCCACCAGCCCAACAGGCACCACCTGCCGGGCGCGACACACGACGACGTGCACACCCATGCGGCGGCGCTGCGCTACGTGGATGGTCAGCTTCGCCGGCTGTTCGACGGCCTCACCCGTCCGACCGCGTGGATCCTGACGAGCGATCACGGCACCTGCTACGGGGAGGACGGCTTCACCGGGCACCGGATCGGGCACCCGGTCGTGTGGACCGTGCCCTACGCGGAGGGGCTGTGGATGCCCGCAGGGGAGCCGACCCCCAACCCGGTTGGCCGCGCCGGGTAGGAACTCGACGGGATATCCGGTGTCTTCCCTCACCTTCAACCGGAGGCACAGGATGACGCCGCTCCTCTTTGCTTCGCTCGCCCTGATCGCTTGCGCACCCCGGCACGACGACACGTCCGCTCCGTCCGACACCGGGGTCGACCCCGGTCCGATCACGCTCCCTGCCAGCACGTTCCTCATGGGCTGCACCGATGGTCAGAGCGACTGTGATGATGACGAGACCGAGCACAGCGTCACGTTGACCCACGACTACTACGCGGCGGCGACAGAGGTGACCGAGGCTGAGTTCGAGTCCGTGATGGGGTACAACCCCTCGGCCCTCACCGACTGCGGGGCGGACTGCCCGGTCGAGACCGTCTCCTGGTATGAGGCAGCCGCCTACACCAACGCCGTGTCCGCGGCGGCTGGTCTGACGGGGTGCTACGCCTGTACCGGCGCCGGCAGTGACGTTGTGTGCGATGTGGCCGTCGACCCCTACGACTGCGAGGGCTATCGGCTTCTGACCGAGGCGGAGTGGGAAGGCGCCGCGCGCTGTGGGACCGACGTGACGTATGCGGGCTCCAACGATGTATCGGCGGTCGCCTGGACCTCTGCCAACAGCGGGGGCACCAAGCACGCGGTTGGCGGTCTGGACTCGAACGCTTGCGGTCTGCGCGACTTGAGCGGCAATGTCTGGGAGTGGACGGGGGACTACTACGGCGAATACGGCTCCGCCCCGGCAACCGACCCCGCGGGTCCGGCGACGGGGTCCGGCCGCGTCATCCGGGGCGGAGGGTTCGGCGGTGGTGCGGCAGACGCGCGGGTCGCCGAGCGCGCGGGGCGCTATGGAGAGTACGGGTACGACGCGCTTGGGTTCCGGCTCGGGCGCACGGACCCCTGATTCGCGCCTGCGGCAACCAGCCCGAGGTCGGCCACTGTCGCCGTTGTTCGGCGGAGTTGTTCGGCGGAGACGCCCGCTCCCGTGGTAGAAGGCGCGCATGGCGTTGTCGATCCTCGCGCTGCTCCCCCTGATCGGCTGCGCGGCTGCGCCAGACCCCCAGATCCGGCACGCTCGCCGGGGTGGGCCGGGTCCAGTGGACTCGGCCGTGGACACCCAGGCGCAGGACACAGCGGTCGACGACACGGGCGCCGACACGGGCACGCCCCCGGATCCCTGGGCCGACGACGACACCACGGTCAACCCGGTGTACGGGGTCGACGTGTCCCACTGGAACGGGGCGATCGACTGGTACCGCGCGGCCGCCGACGGTGTCGTCTTTGCGATCGCCAAGAGCACCGAGGGCGACTACTACACCGACGACGCCTTTCCCGGCGAGTACGACGGCGCCTTCGATGCCGGTCTCATCCGCGGCGCCTACCACTTCGCGATTCCAGACGACACGGACGGCGCCACGCAGGCCGCGTTCTTTGTCGAGAACGGGGGAGACTGGTGGCCGGACGGCCAGACGCTGCCCGGGGTCCTGGACATCGAGTACAACCCCTATGGCGACACCTGCTACGGGCTCTCGAAAGGGGAGATGGCGGCCTGGGTGGACGACTTCAGCCAGACCTACATCGGGCTCACCGGTCGGGCGCCGCTCATCTACACCAACGCCGACTGGTGGAACTCGTGTGTGGGGAGCAGCGACGTTCCGGCGATCGACCCGCTGTGGGTGGCCTACTGGAGCTCCGGGAGCCCCGCGTTGCCCAGCGGCTGGGGCACGTACACCTTCTGGCAGTACGCAGACGACGGTACGGTCGACGGGATCTCCGATGGTGTGGACATGGACCGGTTTCCCGGTTCGCTGCACGACCTGCGGATGTTCGCCAACGACACCGAGTAGCGGGCCGGCAGTCGATGCGGATCGGGCGGTCCGACCTGTCCGGGACTCGGCTCATGCCGCGGCGGGAACCGTGAACCGGAGGATGAGCCCGCCGCCCTCGCGGGGCCGCGCCGCGATCGAGCCTCCGTGGGCCTCTACGAGTCGCTTGCAGACCGCGAGCCCGAGGCCGGGCCCCTGCTCGCCCGCGTCCAATGGGGATTCCGTCTGCTCGAACGGTTGGAACAGCCGTGGCCACATGTCTTCCGGCACCCCCGGGCCGCGGTCGGCGACCTCGACGGCGATCACGGCCCCGTCGTCTGCGGCGGAGAGGTGCACGGTCGAGCGGCGCGGGCTGAACCTCAGCGCGTTGCAGAGCAGGTGCACGAGGACCTGATTCCAAATCGTCATGAAGCGGCGCGCTCGGCGCACGGAGCGCGGTCTGCGGGCCACCAGTGGAAGTGCGTTCTGCCGCGAACCACGTCCGGTTGCGCGCTGAGCTCTCTGCACCTGGCTGCCGTCACCACGGCGT
>CAIQVJ010000107.1 GCA_903875225.1 uncultured Pseudomonadota bacterium | reverse complement strand
GGCGGCGGCAGCCGCGGCGGCGGCGGCGGCTACGGCGGCGGCGGCGGCGGTGGTTACGGCGGCGGCGGCGGCGGAAGCCGTGGCGGCGGCGGTGGCTACGGCGGCGGTGGCGGCGGCAGCCGGTACTAGTCGGTCACGCCCTGGCGGGTGAGAGCTCGCCTCGGCAACAAACAGCGCGTCGGAGTGATCCGGCGCGCTGTTTGCTTTTTCTGGACCCGGCGGTGGGATTCTTCCGGGCGTGGCGGGCCCTCGTGACGCGGCAAACGGGATAGCTCCCGCGGGCGTGTGCACCCCGCTGCTCCTCCTCGTGCTGTTCGTCGCCCCCCGCACGTGGGCGGGCGAACCGGGTGCGCGCGGGGGGCTGGGCGACCCGCCGTCCACGCCTGAGGTCCTCCCGTTGCCCGATGGGACCCTGCCAGGTGCAGAGGCGTTGCCTGTGCTGCCCCTGAGCCAGTCGCGCGTGTGGGAGGAGGTGGCGCAGCCGGGTGGGGACGCGGATCTGGTGAGCCTGAGTGTGAGTCCGGACTCGCCCAATCGCTGGTTGGCCGCAGACGCCAACGGTGGCGTGTACCTGACGGACGACGGCGGCGGCCGGTGGATGCAGGTGTTGCGGGGCGTGGAGGCCGAGGTCAGGGGCGACGAGGCGATCCTGCTCGAGGCGGAGATGCTCTCGGCAGACACGTTCCAGGGCGTGACCGCGGCAGACGCGGAGGCCGAGGCCGAGGCGGTTCGGGCCGCGAACGAGACCACGTCAGCGGTGCTGGAGAGCCACGCCGCGTCGGCCCAGGTCCCGCCGACGGTGTGGTTCGACAGTGCGGGGGGTGGGGTCGCGCTCATCGGCCGGGCCGGGGAGGTCTGGCGGTCGACCGACGGGGGGGAGACCTGGATGCGCGTGGACGGCGAGGCGGGGGCGGCAGCGTTCGCCCGCGTCGGGACCGCTGTGGTTGCAGGTGGCGCGAACGGCGTGAGGGCCTCGCTCGACGCAGGACTGAGCTGGCTCGATGTGGACTCCGCGCTCGTCGGCCGGCGCGTCAACGAGCTGACAGCCTTCGGCGGCGCGTTCTACGCGGCCACCGACAACGGGCTGTACCGGTCGCCGGATGCGCTGCAGTGGGCGCGGGTGCACGCAGCGCCCGACGGTCCGTTGGTCTCCACGATCCCGGATCCGGACATGGCGGGCGGGTATTGGGTCGCAGCGCAGCGCGGGCTCTTTCGCACCGACGACGGCGGGCTCGCGTTCTCGCAGACCGTGAACCAGCCGCTGCGTGGCCTGCGCAAGATGGTGCACCTGGACGGCGCCGGACACCTGTTGGCGATCAGCTCCGATGGCGTCTGGGAGTCCATGGACTCCGGCATCCGCTGGACCCCCGCCTCCCGCCTGCTGTCCGACCCGGACGTGCGCGCGCTCGACTTCTCCGCCGGCGAGCCCGTGATCGCCACGGCGACGGGCGTGTGGCGGATGGTGCAGCCCGAGCACCTCCCGGACACCCAGGCGGTGATGCGGCCCACGATGCCCATGGGCGTGACGGTCGATACCGCGCTGTCTCGTGCCGGGATGCAGGGGGACCTCCTCTCGCTCGCCAGGCGCACCCGCGCGCTCCCCTTCGTCCCGAACCTGCAGTTGGAGTTCCAGGACGCGTTCACCGGGAGCCGCGATGCCGACTTCCAGGTGCTCACCAGCGCAGGCGGCATCAAGAACGCCTGGGGCGCCACTGCGAAGTTGTGCTGGGGCTGCAGCTCCTCCACGACCTACTACGACTACAACTCGGACAGCTACGACGTGCAGCAGATGGTCGATGACGGCGCTCTCACCGTCATCGACGGGCAGGTGTACGATCAGGGCTCCGTCGTGGCCGCAGCCGCGAACGTGGCGCAGAAGCTCGCGAGCTTCCGGGTGTCCACCGCGCAGCAGATCAGCGAGGCGTGGATGACCCGCCAGCGCCTGGTGGCGGAGACCCCTTCGCTCGCGGAGGCGCCGCTGCGCGACCGCGTGATGCACGAACTTGCCGTCCAGGAGCTCGACGCCCGACTCGACTGCTGGACCGATGGCCGCTTTACAATCTGGAAACCGGAGTCCCCATGACCCTTCGTCGCCTCTCCCTCCAAGCCCTGGTCCTCGCTGTGCTCGCGACGGGGCTGACCAACGCCGCCGTCGCCGGCGACTTCCGCTCGGCGGACGACGTGCTCGCACAGTTCAAGTCCGAGCCCACGGTGCTCGATCTGCAGAACATGGTGCTGGAGTACTCCAAGACGGACAACCACTACGTGGAGGCCTGGCTCGCGGCGTCCAAGAACTCCGCCCTGCTGCCCACGTTCGAGGTCGACTACGGCTACGACAACGGGTACGGCCAGGACTTCGACTACGCCGACGGCACCGTGAGCTCGGAGCTGCTCTCCGCCTCGAACGTGGACCTGAAGAACAGCGTGACCGCCAAGGCCAAGTGGGACTTCACGAAGCTGGTGATGTCGAGTGAGCGCATCCGCGTGATCAGCGAGACCCAGGACATCGTCAAGCTCCGCGACAAGGTCCTCGACGAGGCGACGCGCGTGTACTTCGACCGTCGGCGGCTGCAGGTCGACATGTTGATGAACCAGGGTGACGTGAAGACGCAGATCAAGAACGAGCTGCGGCTCGAGGAGCTCACCGCGCAGCTCGACGCGTACACTGGCGGCCTGTTCTCGCGTAAGCTCAAGAACAAGTAGATCCATGCACGACCAGGTCCTCATCCTCGACTTCGGGTCGCAGTACACCCAGCTCATCGCCAGGCGGATCCGCGAGCAGGGCGTGTACTGCGAGATCCACCCCTGCACCCGGCTCGCGCCGCCGCGAGGCGCGGATGTCCCGGCGCTGCGTGGCATCATCCTTTCGGGGGGCCCGTCCAGCCTCTCGGACGCCGACGCCCCTCCGTTCGACCCTGCGTGGCTCGACCAGGGCGTACCGGTGCTCGGCGTGTGCTACGGCATGTACCTGGTGGCCCACCACAACGGCGGTGAGGTCCGCGGGGGGGGCAGTCACCGGGAGTATGGCGCGGCCGACCTCGAGACGATCGGCGAAGACGCGCTGTTCGACGGCATCCCGGGCACCTCCCCGGTGTGGATGAGCCACGGTGATTCCGTCACGCGAGTCCCGCAGGGGTTCACCACCGTCGCCCGCACCGCGAGCTGCCCGATCGCCGCGATCTCCAACCCGGCCCGGCGTCAGTGGGGGATCCAGTTCCACCCCGAGGTCACGCACAGCCGCGACGGGGTGCAGATCCTGCGCAATTTCATCTTCGGGATCTGCCACGCTCGCGCGGATTGGAGCATGGGCGGGTTCGTCGACGAACAGGTGGACCGGATCCGGGCGCAGGTCGGCGAGACGGGAGAGGTCATCTGCGCGCTCTCGGGCGGCGTGGACAGCTCCGTGGCGGCAGCCATCCTGCACCGCGCCATCGGCAAGCGCCTGCACTGCATCTTCGTGGACAACGGGCTGCTGCGGATGGGCGAGCGGGAGAGCGTGCGAGCCGAGTTCGCAGACTTCGACCTCACGGTCGTCGACGCCACGGAGCGGTTCCTCTCTGCGCTGCACGGCGTGACCGACCCGGAGCGCAAGCGCAAGATCATCGGGGAGCAGTTCATCCGGGTCTTCGAGGCCGAGTCGCACCGCTTCGAGCATGCGCGCTGGCTCGCGCAGGGAACGCTGTACCCCGACGTCATCGAGTCCGTGAGCTTCAAGGGTCCGTCTGCCACGATCAAGAGCCACCACAACGTGGGTGGACTGCCCGACGACATGAAGCTCTCGTTGATCGAGCCGCTCCGCGAACTGTTCAAGGACGAGGTGCGGGTCCTGGGCAAGACCCTGGGCCTCTCGGACGAGCGCGTCTGGCGGCAGCCGTTCCCGGGCCCCGGGCTCGCGGTGCGCTGCCTGGGTGAGCTCACGGCCGCGCGCCTCGAGGTCCTGCGCCAGGCCGACGCCATCGTGGATGAGGAGATCCGCGCGGCCGGCCTGTACCGCGACATCTGGCAGAGCTTCGCCGTGCTGCTTCCCGTGCGCTCCGTGGGCGTGATGGGAGACAGCCGCACCTATGAGGAGGCCTGCGCCATCCGCGCCGTGCACAGCACGGACGGGATGACCGCCAGCGTCGCGCCCATCCCGATGGAGCTGCTCACGAAGATCGCCTCCCGGATCACCAACTCGGTGCGCGGGATCAACCGGGTGGTCTACGACCTCTCCTCGAAGCCGCCGGGCACGATCGAGTGGGAGTGACGCTCGCCGATCTGGTCCGCCTCGCCCTCGAAGAGGACGTCGGCCCCGGCGACGTGACCACCGAATCGACCGTTCCGGACGGCACGTCGGGCCGGGCGCGGGTGTACGCGAAACAGGACCTGATCGTGTGTGGTCACGGCCCGGCAGCCGAGGTGTTCCGGCAGCTCGGGGCCCGATGGGAGGTCGTGGTGCCCGACGGCGCGAAGGTCGGGCCCGGGACCACAGTCGGCCGTGCGGAGGGCCCCACGCGCGCGCTGATCACCGGTGAACGGGTGGCCCTGAACTTCCTGATGCGCCTCTCCGGCATCGCGACCCACACGGCCTCCGTGGTTGGGACGGCCGCTGGGCTCCGGGTGCTCGACACCCGCAAGACGACACCGCTGCACCGCGCGCTCGAGAAGCAGGCGGTGCGGTGTGGCGGGGCGTTCAACCACCGGGGCGCGCTCTACGACGGGGTGTTGATCAAGGACAACCACGTCGTTGCGGCTGGTGGGGTGTCCGAGGCCGTGCACGCGGCGCGCTCCGCGGCACACCACCTCCTCCGCATCGAGTGTGAGGTCGAGTCCCTGGACGAGCTGCGCGAGGCCCTGGAGGCGGGTGCGGATGCCATCCTGCTGGACAACATGGACGACGAGACCCTGGCTGCCGCCATCGTGATCAACAACGGCACCACGCGTCGGTCGGGTCCCGCCTGGGTGGAGGCCAGCGGCAACATGACAGGGCCGAGGATCGAAGGGCTCCAGCGACTCCTGCTCTCCCGCGGCCTGCATCTCGACGCCGTGAGCATGGGTGGGCTCATCCATCAGGCGCGGTGGGCGGACCTGAGCATGCGGCTGGAGTAGCGGCGCGGCGCGATACCGTGTGCCGCATGGTCCTCCTCGCCTGGTGCTCGCTCCTGCCGCTGGCCCACGCCGGCGGTGGCCCCATGAACGTGCTGGTGCTCTACAACGCGGACGAACCCGAGGCGGGCGATGTCGCGCGCTACTACGCCGACGCCCGCTCCATCCCGGACGCGCAGCTCTGCGGCGTTGCGGGGATCGACCCGCTCGTTCAGAGCATGACCTTCGCCGACTACGCGGCGCTCGTCCAACCGCGGTTCCGGGAGTGTCTGGCAGCCGTGCCCGAGTCCGGCGAGATCGACTACATCGTGACGATCCGGGGCCTGCCCTACCGCGTGGACATCCCGGATGGCTACTCCGCGAGCCTGGAGGCCATGCTGCAGATCGATGGGGGGGTGGACAGCGATGGCGCGGAGATCGACGGGCAGCCGCAGCGCCTCGGGTCCGGCTACTACCTCGCCTCGGTGGACAACCCTGCGTTCGTGGGCGGCACGGCCGAGGACGGCGATTTTGCCGTCTCGAACCCCTACAGCGCCTCCTACCAGTCGGCGCCTGCGGTGGTGCGGGCCAACAAGCAACCCAGGGCGTTTCACGCTGCGCGGGATTGGGTGAGCCGTGGCGCCGATCTCTCGGGTCACTTCTACGTGGTCACGCGGCTGGACGGGTTCGACTACGACGACGCCCGCGATCTGGTGGACCGGGGGTCGGCCGCAGACGGCACCTTCCCCGAGGCCGAGCTCCTGTGCATGGCCGGGGCGGACGACGCGCGTGGCGCGCGGGACCCGGAGTGCGAATTCACCGCGCGGATGCTGGCCGCTGCGGGGCTCGCGGGGACCTGGGTCTCCCCGCACGACCCCACGCTCTCCGGCCACACGGTCGCGGCGTACTTCACCGGCGCCGCCGACCTGACGAACGGCATTGCGGGGGAGTCCTACGTGCCGGGCGCGATCGCCGACAACCTGACGTCGTACGGCGCCGTTCCACAGAACTTCTTCTGCTCGGACGACGGGGTCACCTGCCCGGCCTCGGAGTCCCAGACGTCGATCGCGCGTTTCATCCGGGCCGGGGCGACAGGCGCACATGGGACGGTCAACGAGCCGCTCAACAACGTGTTCCCGCTCGCCTCCACGCTGCTGTTCTACACGTTCGGGTACAACCTGGGTGAGAGCCAGCTCTTTGCGCTGCGGTACGTGTACTGGCAGAACCTGTTCCTCGGGGATCCACTCACCACCCCCTACGCCACGCGGCCCGTGGTGGCGCTGCCCACCACCGTGAACCAGGGAGCGCCCCTCCTCGTGACGGCCAGCCACCCCGGCGGGATCGCAGAGATCCGGGTGTACGAGGACGGTCGGTACGTCGGTGGGGATGCCTCGGACGCTGCATCTGTCGGGATCCCGGGTGAGGTCGGAGAGGTCCACGAGGTGGTCGCGGTCGCGATCGCCGTGGACGCGCAGGTGGAGCGTACAGGCTGGCCCCAGCCCGACCAGCAACCACGCGCCGAGGTGCAGGGGTGGAGCCGGGCGCAGGTCGAGATCCTCCCGGCCGCTCCGGACACGGGCGAGGACTCGGCGGACTCGGGAGGGGCGCGGACGGACGACCCGCCGAACGGGCCCGCGTGTGGGTGCACCTCGGCCGGAGGTCGCGGGCTGGCCGGCGGTGCAGTGTGGGCCGGGGTGATGATGCTCCGCCGGAGGAGGCAGACCGGCTGACGAGCGCTACGCGTGCACCGGCGACCCTGCGGGTGCTGGCGGGCGGAGCACTCCGGAATTCGCCGGGCCGAGTCCCAGCTCTGCTTCGAGGCTGGCGACGAGCGCCTCCGGATCGGGCACGATCCCCGCGTCGGTGGAGATGCCCACGCGTAGCTCGCCGGCGTAGCTGAGGAGGCTCACGCCGATGGCGACGTGCCCGGACTGGGGCACCCAGAACATGAGCCCGGCGACCCGGTTGCCCGCGATGTGGATCGGCTCTTCGGGCCCGCGCACGTTCGTGAGCACCAGCGTGCCCTTGGCGCCGAACACCCGGAGCATCTCGCGTTCGATCCGCACGGGCAGGGCTCCGAGCGCAGTCAGGACGCCGAACGCCACCGAGGCCTCGGGGGTGTGCTTGATGGCCGCCATCCGTTTCTGGATCTCCCGCATGCGCCCCACGGGGTCGGGCTCGGCAAGAGGGAGCGCGAGGTAGACCAGCCCGAACCGGTTCCCCAGGCCGGAGTCCGGGCGCTCGCCCTCCCGGAGATCCACAGGGATGAATGCCCGAAGATCGCGCACGGAAGGCTGGTGGGCCGACAACCAGGAGCGCACCGCTCCGGAGACGGCGGCCACGAGCACGTCGTTGACGGTCGCGCGCTCCGACAGCCCGCGCTCCTTGATCCGGGCGAGGGGGATCGGACGGGACCAGGCCACCCGCTTGATCATGCCGAGCGGGCCTTTGAGCGGGCTCCTGGGGTCCGGACGGCAGAGGACGAGCTTGTACAACGCGGCGGCTGCTGCGCGCCCGTGGTGCACGAGGTCGACGTGCGCCTCGGGCGGTGCCCGCCGGGTCCGGACGGGGTCTGAAGGCTGATCGTCGGCGAGATCGAGCAGGACGTGTGCGAGCGCCAGGCCATCGGCGACGCAGTGGTGGATCCGGACGACCATCGCCGCTCCGGCCCCGAAGCCGTCCACCAGATCGATGGACCACGGCGCAAAGCGCAGGTCCAGCGGGGTGCCCACGCGGTCGGCGATCAAGCGCTGGAGAGCACCCGCGTCTTGTGGGCGTGGCAGTCCGACCCGGTGCACGTGCGCCTCCAGGGAAAACGTGGGGTCCTCCTCCCAGCGTGGCCCGCCGCGCCTGAAGGGGGCATCCACAATCCGATGTTTGAACCGTGGATATCGGTTCACGATCCGCTCCTCGATGCGGGCGAGGACCGGCCCCCAGTCGGGCGAGGCGTCGAACCACAGCGTCGCCGTCACGGTCATCGGGTCTGTGGGCTCCTCCATGTGGAACCACGCAGCATCGACAGGAGACATGGGCTCACGCATGACCACCCTCCTCGTGAGAGGTAATCCCCAACTCCCGCGCAGCACCATCCCCGGGCCCACGGCCGTCCGATGGCCGGCGCCGGACCCGCGTTCCGGGGAGCGAGGCCGCCCCCACCCTGTTATCCGCCGGTCCCAATGGCCATCCCGCTCCACCGCATCCGCAATTTCGCGATCATCGCGCACATCGACCACGGCAAGTCCACGCTCGCGGACCGCCTGCTGCGCATCACCGGGGCGGTGAGCGATCGGGAGATGCGCGAGCAGTACCTCGACAAGATGGACATCGAGCGGGAGCGGGGCATCACGATCAAGGCCCAGACCGTCGCGCTGCAATGGCGCGCGATGGACGGGGAGATCTACCTGCTCAACCTCATCGACACGCCCGGGCACGTGGACTTCGGGTACGAGGTGAGCCGCGCGCTCGCTGCGTGCGAGGGCGTGATCCTCGTCGTCGACGCGGTCCAGGGTGTCGAGGCGCAGACGCTGGCCAACGTGTACCTCGCGATCGAGGCGAACCTCGAGATCCTGCCGGTCGTGAACAAGATCGACCTGCCCGGCGCCGAGCCCGACCGTGTGCTGCAGCAGCTGATGGACAACGTGGGCGTGGACATCGCGTACGCCCAGCTGGTGAGCGCCAAGACAGGCGAGGGGATCGAGGGCCTGATGGAGGCCCTCGTGCAACGCATCCCGCCGCCGCTGGGAGACCGCGAGGCGCCGCTGCAGGCGCTGATCTTCGACTCCTGGTTCGATTCGTATGTCGGCGTGATCATCCTGGTGCGGGTGAAGCAGGGCGTGCTCAAGAAGGGCGAGCGGGTGCAGTTCATGTCGACCGGGGCGATCCACGAGGTGCTCAAGGTCGGCGTGTTCACCCCCGAGGCGATGGAGCGGCCGGACCTCTCGGCCGGCGAGGTCGGGTTCATCGTCGCGAACGTGAAGACGCTGGCAGACGCGAAGGTCGGCGACACCGTCACCCACTTCCAGCGCCCGGCAGCGGCCCCGCTCGAAGGCTTCAAGGAGGTGCGCCCGATGGTGTTCTCCGGCATCTTCCCGACGGACTCCGCTGCCTACCAGGACCTGCGCGAGAGCCTCGAGAAGCTGCGGTTGAACGACGTGAGCTTCAACTTCGAGCCGGAGACCTCCGACGCGCTCGGCTTTGGCTTCCGCTGCGGGTTCCTCGGGCTCCTGCACATGGAGGTCATCCACGACCGCCTGGAGCGGGAGTACAACCTCGATCTCATCACGACCTCGCCCTCGGTCGTGTACGACGTGAAGCTCAAGACAGGCGAGCAGATCACGATCCACTCGCCCTCGAAGCTGCCGGACGTCGGCCGCATCGACGAGATCCTCGAGCCCATCGCCCGCCTCACCATCCACACCCCCGAGGCCTGGCTCGGCAACCTGTTCAAGCTCTGCGAGGAGCGCCGTGGGCACCAGGTGAAGTTCGAGTACGCAGGTACCGGGCGCATGATCCTCACGTACGAGATCCCGTACGCCGAGGTGGTGTTCGACTTCTTCGACAAGCTCAAGTCGGTCTCGAAGGGCTACGCGAGCATGGACTACGAGATCATCCGGTATGAAGCCGGTGATCTCGTGAAGCTCGACATCCTGGTGAACGGTGAGGTGGTCGATGCGCTCTCGAACATCTGCCACCGGTCGGTTGCGCACCAGAAGGGCGCGCAGCTCACGTCGAAGCTCAAGGAGCTGATCCCGCGCCAGATGTGGGACGTTGCGATCCAGGCCGCCATCGGGGCGAAGGTGATCGCGCGCACCACGGTCAAGGCGATGCGCAAGGACGTGACCGCCAAGTGCTACGGCGGTGACATCAGCCGCAAGCGCAAGCTGCTCGACCGCCAGAAGGAAGGCAAGAAGCGGATGAAGCAGATTGGCAGCGTCGAGGTGCCCCAGGAGGCGTTCCTCGCGGTGCTTCGCCTCGACGACTGAGCGCCACGTCAACTGACGGACTCGGCTGCCTGCCGGTCGGGGTGTTTTCCGGTTAGCCGCCCTCGAAAGGAGTTTTTGATGGGAGCTCAGTGGAAGCACGCCGGCCGCATCGCAGCCGGCGCAGCAAAAGGTGCCTTGTTCACCCGGTTGTCCAAGGAGATCACCGTCGCGGCACGTGGCGGCGACACCAACCCTTTGCACAACCCGCGGCTGCGCGCCGCGCTCGAGGCTGCGCGCAAGCAGTCGATGACGCGTGAGACCATCGATCGCGCCATCAAGCGCGGCGCCGGCCTGCTCGACGGCAACGTGCAGTACGAGACGCTGTTCTTCGAGGGCTTTGCGCCGCATCAGGTGCCCATCATCGTGGAGTGTCTCACCGACAACCGCAACCGCGCGGCGTCGGACGTGCGGGTGCTCTTTCGGAAAGGCCAGCTTGGGAGCGTGCAGTGGCTGTTCGATCGCTTCGGCGTGATCGAGGCGAGCCATCCCCAGAAGGCCGACCCCGAGGAGGCCGCGATCGAGGCTGGCGCTCAGGACGTGAAGCCCGGCGAGGACGGCGCGGAGTTCATCTGCGAGACCCACGACCTGGACGCCGTGCGCAAGGCGCTCGAAGGCGCGGGTTGGCTCGTCAGTTCGGCCGAGCTGGCATGGGTCGCGAAGAACCCCGTGACGGTCACCGACGAGCAGCGAAAGGAGATCGAGGCCTGGGTGAACGCCATCGACGAGCACGACGACGTGCATCGGGTGTACGTGGCCCTGGCGTAGCGCCGACGCCCGGCGCCGGGCTACTTCTGCCTGATGATCCCTGGCGTTCTGATCCTCGTGGCCGCAGCGGTCCTCGCGTGGCTCTCGGTCGTCGACCGCGTTTCGCCCCTGGCGGTGCAGGTCGTGGAGTGGGAGTCGGCCGTGCACTTTCCGCTCTGGATCCTGCTCGCGGTGATCGGCGCCGCCCTGCTGGCCAACGGGCTTCGGCCGCGGCCGAAGCCGGTGGCCGGGCGCCGGCAGACAGAGACGCGGGAGCGCCAGCGTCGCGTCCAGGCCGAGGCCGAAGGCCCGCCGGCTGAAGGTCCCCCGGCCGAGGGGTGGCGCTCCGCGCTCGACGCCCGCGCCAGGGCCCTCTCGGTGGAGCCGCAGGGGCGGATCAAGGTCGACGAGACGGTGGGGGTTCCCTACACGCTCGTGCTCCGGAACGCGACGCCGCAGCAGGCGCGCACGCGCTTCGCAGCGTTCGCCGGCCTGCTGTCCAGCATGCCGACCCCTCCGGCGGCGCGGGTGCGGGTCGAGTCCTCGCCGGACATCGGCGGACCCATCCACAAGGCGCTCGCGGCTGAGCTGGAGAGGTTCTTTCCGACCGACGCCTTCCAGGTGCTGTCGCGGTCGGATGGCGCGGATGTGAGGTTCACGAGGGCGGATCCGCGGTGGAGCGAGGGCGCCTGAGCGTCTACCCGGCGGGCACCACGCCATACGTCACGCGCCGCCAGAGCGCTTCCATCGGCCCGCGCGCGTGGGTGCGCAGCCAGCCGGTCGTGAGCACGTGCTGGGCCAGGAACGTGCCGGCGGCCAGGAGCAGGTAGCCCCCGGCGTGGAGACGGGGGGGCGCGAGCGTGACGAAGATCATGCTCTGGAGCAGGTAGTTCGAGAGCGGGGCGGCCCCCACCGGGGCAAACCAGCGGGCGGGCCAGCGCAGGAGCAGCGTGGCGGCCCCTGCGGCCATCGCGGTGGCGCCCACGTCTCCACACAGCACCGCCGCCCAGGCCGGCACGGCGGTGACCGTCAGCAGCGGGAGCGCCGGGACCGCCGAGAGGACGAGGCCGAGCGCCAGGAGCCCGAGGGCGGCCCCGTTCGTCCCCCGTCCGAGCCAGCGTCCCAGTGTCGCCTGCGCGACCATCGGCGGGAGGGTGAAGGGGAGGTAGCGCCAGGCGACGAGGAGGGGCTGGACGCCGTGGCTCTCGTGGCTCGCTGCGACGGCCCGTCGCGCTGGCTCGACGAACGAGCCGTAGCCCGCGATCGTGAGCAGCGCGGGAGCCCCGAGTCCGCCGAGCACCAGGAGCGCTGCCGGCGCGCGCCGCATGGCGAGCAGGATCGCGCCGGTCACGGCCCAGGCCACGAGGATGTCGCCCGGCCAGAGGAGGCCGTGGACCACGCCCGTGCCGGCCAGGAACAGGAGTCGCCTGCGCTCGATCCCGGCGCGTCCAGCCCCCAACCGCTCCGCCCTGCGCTCGGCCCCGTACCCGTACAACCCCGCCAGGATCGCGATGAACTTCCCGCGCCCCAGCCACAGGAACATTGCCGGTCCGGCGTTCTCCGCCCCGGGGACCATCGACTCCACCCAGCCCGTGGAGAACGGGGAGCTTGCGAACACGGGGAGGTTCATCGCCAGGACGCCGAAGAGCGCAATCCCGCGTAGCGCGTCGATGCGGACGTCCCGGGCGGCTGGCGACAGGGGGGCGACCATCCATCGTGCCTATCACCCGGGGGATCGCCGGGACGGGCGGGCCGGTCCTGTCCCGTGCTGGCGCGAGCGGCCCGGGGGTTAGCAGCGGGAATGCTCCTCGCCCCGGCGCTCCTCGCTTGTCCCCCTCACCGGCGTGGGGCATTGATCCCGTGACCCAGCCCATCACCCGCCCCGAGGCCCAACGCCGCGATCACGTGCTCCGCGCCTACCTTGTCGGCTGCGACTGGGACCTCACCGGCGAGGGGGTCCTGCGACGCCACCTGGTCGTCCACAGCGGCGATCTGCTGCCCGACTACCCGCTGCTCATCGGGCTCGAGTGGTCGGCCCGGAGCGGGCACTCCGGGGATCTGTTGTTCTTTGACGGGGATCGCGGCCTGCTCGCCGTCGAGATCAAGGTCACCGACAAGCGGGCGAACGCCAGGCGCCTCCACAAGGTGGAGACCCAGGCCCGCGACTTCGCCCGGGCGGCTGAGCGGGTCTTCCCCTGGGCGCGCGTGCAGGGGCGGATCTACACGAGTGAGGAGCATGCGGCGGGCGTGGGTCCCCGATTGCCGCGGGAGAACCGGGTCGTACCGAAGGGCCAGACCCCGCAGGCGTTGGGGTTGGACGAATAGGGGTCCCTACTCCACCTTTCTCGGCGACCTGCCGGTGATCCGGGTGAACATCTGGTACCCGATCCAACGGAAGGGCTCCGGCGGGATGTACGCCATGTCGCGCTGGTAGAACGGCAACGCCCGCCAGGGTTCCGGGTTGTCGCTGTACAGATCGCAGAGCACCTGGCCGGCCAGGTTCGCGAGCGTGACCCCGTGGCCGCTGTATCCGAGCGCATAGTAGACGTTCTTGTGCTCGCCGCGCACGCCCATGCTGCACACGCGCGACATCGTGATCCCGAGGGTCCCTGTCCAACGATGGGAGATCTTCAGGTTCATCGAATCCGGCAGGTACGCGGAGAGCCGGTCGCGCACGGCCGTGAAGGAGGCCTCGGCAGATTCGGGGGTGCCCGGGTAGGCGGTCTTGTTGCCGTACAGGTAGGCGTACGCGGCGTTGCTGCCGCCTCCGAACACGAGGGAGCCGCTCGGGGTGAGGCTGCCGTAGGCGATCCGGTCCAGATCGTCGCTGAACCCCGCGATGTCCGTCCACCCGATCTTCGACCAGGCCTCCCGGGAAAGGGGCTCCGTGGCGATCATGTGGGAGTGGAGGGGAAAGACGTTGCTCTTGAAATACCCAAGCCGGGGCGTGTACCCGTTGGTCGCGAGCACGATCGCCCCGGCGCGGACGGTGCCCGAACGGGTGGCCACCTCGACCGTTGCTCCCTCCTTGATCCCCGACACCGGTGAGTTCTCGTAGATCTCGACGCCGCGGGCCTCGATCACGCCGCGCATGCCGCGAATCAGGTCCACGCCGTTGAGTTGGCCGGCTGTGGGGTCGAGGATGGCCCCGGTGGCACCCCGCAGGCGCAGCCGACCGTCGAGCTCGGCGCCGGTCACGTAGCGTACGGGGATTCCCCACGAAGCAAGCTTTTCGGCGCGCGCGTGGGCGTACTCCGAGCGTCCGGCGTCGGTGCAGACCTCGAGGCACCCGGCACGATCGTAGCGCACGGGGAGCTTGTGCTTCTGGATGACCGCCTCGATGGCGTCGATCCCCCCGCAGGTCGCGGCGAAGACGCGCCTCGTGGCCTCGGCGTCCTTGCAGTCCACGCCGTTGATCCAGTTGAGCATCATGCCGCCATTGCGGCCGCTCGCCCCGTTTGCCAACGTGCGAGCTTCGAGCAGTACGATCCTCTTTTCGGGATGGCGCTCGGAGAGGTAGTAGGCGGTCGAGACACCGGTGAACCCGCCGCCGATGATCGCAATGTCTGCGCTCAGGTCCCCCGGCAGCGAGCGCGGGGCGGGCGGCGTCGGGGCGCCGTCGAGCCAGAGCGCGTGGTTGGGGTCGATGTCGGTTGCTTCGAGGAGCGGCACACCACGGTTGTAACCCCGCTCCCGGGATACGGGCGTCCATGGATTCCGCCGTCCCCACGAGCTCCCGCGTCCGGTTGTGCATGAAGGACCTCTTCCACCAGGACGTGGTCGAGATGATCGAGCGCGAAACACGAAAGTATGAGATCTGGGACATCCTGAGCCCGGACGATCCGGACTTCGAGCGCGCGTACAACATGCTCTGGGCGGCGTTCGGCCCCGAGGGGGAGATGGAGCGTATCGAGGCCATTCGTGGCTTCCTCAACGACAATTCGCTGGAGGCCACCGAGACCGGGACCTATTGTCGGTACTTCCTGCTGGTGGCCCGGGACGCCGCGGGCAACCTCCGCGGCGTGCGCGACGGATCCGTGCTCGTGAACCAGGACTACGACCCGGACCTGTGCGTGGTCTACCTCTCGCACATCTACATGCTGCCGGACTCGCGGGGCACGGTGCTCTCCTACTGGTTGCGCATCGCCCCCGTGGAGCTCGCGCTCAAGTACCTCGTGGAGCTCCACGCCCTGGGGCGCATCCAGCTGCCGCTGCCAAACGCGCCGGCGAAGCACTTCGGCATGCGCATCGATCTCGCCGCGGAGATGGAGTACTTCACGCCCGAGCAGCCGATCTCCGCGCAACGGGTCCTGTTCTACGGACGCGGCGGGTTCGACGTCGTCAACCCGGCGCACTTCCCCTATCGGCAGCCGGACTTCCGGGATCCCGAGGTCATCCGGAAGACCGGAAACCAGCCGATGCCGTTCATGATCCTTGTGCGGCGCATGGGGAGGGAGCGGCAGGCCACGCTCGAGATCGAGGAGGCGCGCGCGTTGATGCGGCTCCTGTACGATGATTTCGCGTGCCACTGCGCGCCCGAATTCCTCGAGAACAGCCTCCAGATCGTGCTCGATCGCTTGGAGGAGCGCGCAAAGCGCAGGGACTACGTGGAGCTGCTCCCCCTTCCCACCTCCTCGAAGGATCTCCACCGGTTCAAGCCGATCTTCCGGTACACGGTGTTCAAGCGCCACTACAAGTCCGCACCGGAGACCCTCTCCTACCTCAACAGCGGGATCGAGGAGAAGATTCGCCAGAACCCCAGGTTCCTGGACGATGAACTCGCCAGGATCGCGGCGCAGCTCGATGCACGGCCGGCCTACGTATATGGCAACCGGGACAAGCAATTCACCTGGGAGGGCACGCCGATCCCGCTCGACCGCGAGCCCCAGCTCGAGGACCAGGAGACCCAGGAGGCGCCGATGCATGTACGGCCGGCGCGGCGGGCGGGGGACTGGGGGCGTGTGAAGCCCTGAGGGTCCGGCCGCTCCGGGCGGGGGCTGCGGCAGCGCGCCGGGTCACCGGGGGGCGTCGTCGTCCAGGTACCCGAGCGTTCGCAGTTGCTGCATCGTCTCCGGTGACGTCTTTGCGTCCTCGGCCTTTCGCTTCCCGCCGGTCCAGCGCGCGGTGGGCACGCTCGACCAGTCGATCCGGGCGATCGTCAGGCCCTGCTCCTCCGCGTTGAAGTAGGCTGCCAGCAGCGAATCGAGGTGGACGACGAGGTCGGGGTGCGCGGCCGAGACGTCGTGCGCTTCGGCGGGATCCTGCGAGAGGTCGTAGAGCGTGGTGCCGGAGCTCCGCACCAGCTTCCAGTCCCCGTCGCGCACGGAGACGCGGTGCCGACGGGCGGACCACTCCTCGGCGAAGGTCGGCATGGCCTGCGTCCTGTCCAGGGCGACCAGGTCCCGACCGGGCATGTCGGGGTGGGGCGCCAGCCCCGTTGCGAGCAGCAGCGTGGGGGCAACGTCGACCAGCTGTACGACGTCCGCGATGGAGCGCCCCGGCACGCCGCCCGGAGGGCGGATCAAGAGGGGCACCGCGAGCACGGCCTCGTCCGGATCGCCCATGTGCTCGACATTGCCGTGCTCCCCGAAGCGCTCGCCGTGGTCGCCCGTGAACACGATCCAGCTGGCATCGAGCGTGCCGTCGCGCTGGAGCGTGGCGAAGAGCTTCCCGAGGTCGTGATCGAGCTCCCGTACATCCTCGTCGTACAAACCGGCCAGGTGGGCGTAGTCCTGCGCCGTGGGCCGGATCTTGCCGTCTCGAATGCCGCTGATGGTGGCCCGCCAACGGGCCGACGGGGCCGTGGCGAGCTTGCTCGGCGGGAGGTGGGCCGGGCGGTGTCTCGGCTCGTAGGGCCCGTGGATGTCGATGTAGTGGAGCAGGGCAAAGCGGGGAACGGTCCGAAACAACGTGTTCCAGGCGATGAATTTCGAGTCGAGCTGGGCTGCGTTCCCGTCGTGGAACCCGTATCGACCGAAACCGCGGTCGTATCCGAAGGCGGCGTCGAGCTGGGCCTGCTCGACGAAGCCCCCGGTGAGCCAGCCGCCATCCGAAAAGAGCTCGGCCAGCATCGGCACCTGGTCGCGGATCCGGTCGGGCCGGGGGTGGGTGCGGTAGAGGCCGTGCTCGGTCGGAAAGCGTCCGGACAGCAGCGAGGGCATGGAGCTGCGGGTCCAGGACGACTGGGAACGGGCCTGAGTGAAGCGCATGGAGGACTGGGCGAGGGCGTCCGTCTTCGGCATCAGCGCAGGCGTGAGCCGGTCCGCGCGCAGGCAGTCGACCACGATGAGGATCACCGCCGGGGCCGCGGGCGCCAGGGAGAGGTGCGCCCCCGCCGTTCCAGCCGCGACAGTGACGAGCCCGAGCGTCCAACGGCGCACCGGCCTGCGGCCGACGAGGTGCACTGCGGCCTGGAGGATCGCGCCCGCGAGCGCGCCGATGGCCGCCACGTCGAGGAGAACGAGCGCGCCTCCGACCGGAACACCGAACAGGAGACCGACGGTGAGGGCCGCCATGACGGCGAGGAGGAGGGGCAGCATGGCGGACGCGAGGAGCTTAGCACCGCACGGCTGGGCGCGCGCAGCGGACCCTCGCGGGGCGGTCAGCGCACCTCGAACCTCAGCCGGAAGCTCCCGTCGCCGAGCGCGAGGCAGTCCTGTGGCCACAGCCACCAGGCTCCGTCGGCGATCAGATCGGTCGGGCTGCCACCCCACCACCCGGTTGCGTCTGCCCTGTTGCAGGCTTGCCCTGCACCCCAGGTGCTGTCGTCGAACCCGGCATCCTTCCACCCTGCGCCGCCATGCCCGGGGATCACCTTCCAGGTCCCGTCGGCCGACGTGTTCACCACGGCACCCTCGACCTCCACCACCGCGATGAAGCCGGCGATGGCCTGGTGCAGATCCGTGGCGTACACCGCGAGCACATGGGAGCCGCAGTCCAGATGGGCCTCCGTCCAGGTGGCCTGCCACCAACTCTCGGCGGTCCCAAACGAAACACCGTCGACCCAACCTTCCCACACGTCGTCAGCGGCCAGCCCGATGCGCACCGTGCGCCCGGCATCGCAGCCGTCGCCAGAGTCGGCTCCGGTGGGCACCACGCCCGTGTCGTCGGCGCCGCCGGTGTCCAGGTCTCCCGAGTCCACCAGCACGTCTGCAGTGTCGTGGGGCTCGCGCCCCCGGGGATCCTTCTGGTGGTCGGCCAGGTCGTATTCGGAGCATGCAACGAGTAGGAGGAGCATTCAGCATGGGCATGCAAGACCGGTGCCTACCTGATCGTCCCCGCTTCTACAGTTCGATCGAGGCGTTTCGGCGTCGCATGCACGGGTCTGGGACATTCGCGCCGCGCCGCTGGGGCATCGGTGACCCACCCGGGACCGCTTGATCCGAGAGGAAGAACGGCGTAGCCTGCGTGCGCTCCGGAGCTGCTGATGCTTGCGTTCCCCTCGTTCCCCTGTCGCCCAATGGCCGCCGCGACCCTGGCCCTCCTCGCCCTCTGCGGGTGCGACACGGAGCCGTCGCCGCCCGCCTCGCCGACCCCCGCGCCCGTGGTGGCACCGCCCCCGCCGCAGCTCAGCACGCCTGAGCTCGAGGCCGCCGTGCCGGACGCACAGCTCGTGCCCTCGCCCGCAGAGACGGTGAAGGCGCTCGAGAATGCAGGTATTGCCAACGCAATCGCCATTCCTACCCGCGCGATGGACATGAAGGCGGCCAACAAGGACGTCGTGGCGGTGCGCACGGGGGTCGCCCTCGCAGATTGCCTGCTGACCGTGAAGGATGCTCCGAAGGACAAGCTCGTCGAGCGGCTCACCCTGGTGCAGTCTGGCATGAGCGCGCTCGACGCAGGCCCCAACGTGGACTCCCTGTTGGTGGACCTCATCGCACGCGTGAAGAACGACTCGTCCACGCGCGAGGATCTTCTGAAGGATCTCGACGAGATGCACGGCAACATCCTCCCCGAGATCAAGTTCCAGACCGGCGGCGAGCGGTTCATCCCGCTGATCCAGGCAGGCAGCTGGCTCGAAGGGTCCAACGTGTTGAGCCAGGCGATCCTCGCTGCGAACAAGCCCGACGTCGGCACCCAGCTCCTTCGGCAGCCCGCCGTCGTGTACTACTTCCTGGGCTACCTGCAGAGTGAGGGCGCAGACAAGGCGCCGGGCAACGTGCTCGGTGCGCTCAAGGAGTCGCTCACCAGGCTCCAGGCGATCGCCTCCAAGCCCGCCCTCACGGCGGCGGACGTCTCCGACGTCCAGGCGGAGACGAACGCGGTGCTCACGCTGTTGTAGCGCCCGGGGTCACCGCCTCGGGGCCCGGGTCGGGTACCCCTGCCATCGGGCTCCCGTGTTCCCCTGGAACGGCTCGCCCCCCGCCTGTTCCCGGATCAGCTCCTTCGCGCAAGCGGCGTCGTACGCGGTGCTCCCGCGCTCCCCTCGGGCGCTTTGCATCCACTCGGCGGTCAGCGCGACGGGCGTGCGCCAAGGCGCGGCAGGAGAGAGCCACGTCGGGATCAGGCCCAGGACGATCAACAGAACCACGGCGACGCGCAGCCCCCGGCCGAGCCACATCGGCAGCTGCAGGCGAGCCCATCGCTGGTCGGGCGCCGCGGTGCGCTCCGAGAGCAGGGCCCATGCGGATCCCAGCAGTACGGGCACGAACATGAAGCCCGGGGCGAGCCGGCGCACGTCCGGATCGTGGATGGCGGCCAGGAGGGCGAGGACGGACGGCGCTGCTGGCACGCAGAGGGCCAGGAGCCGGAGGGGCCTGCGAATCCGGGCCACAGCGACCACGCAGAAGGCGCCCATCAGGACGGGGAACCAGGGGCGCGCCTGCAGCTCGAAGCCGGTCGCGATCGCGCCTGGGGCGACGGGAGCGCAGTCCTGGGAGAGCCGGGCCGCGCAGCGGAGGGCATCCGGGAGCGAGCGGGGATCCGACCAACCCCAGTTGAAGCCGCGGTCGTGCGCGCACCGGGACACCTTGCCGCCCCAGTCGCGAGGGTCCTCCCCGTAGCCCTGGCGCCAGGTGTCCACCGCATACATGCGGAGCTGCCCCTCGAGGGTGCCGGCGAGGGTCTCGGGCCAGATGGTCCTACCTGCGGTCCACGAGCCCGCGAGCGCGGCGACCGCGAGCAGGCCGCACGACGCGCGGATCGCAGGGCGCACCCAACCGGGTGACAGCTCTCGTCGCAACCGGCAGGTGAGCGCTGCTGCCACGCAGATCGGGAAGGTCACCAGCATCCACACCAGGCCGCGGACGTCCACGAGCGGGAGCGCCGCGCTCACGCCCGCGCCCAGCAGCGCCCAACCCGGCGTGCGCCGCACGAGAGCCTGCGCCGCGAGGCCGGAGGCCAGCAGGAAGAGCCCGATCTGCTCCCCGTAGAAGGTCGGCGCGTGCGTGAGCAGGCAGAGCGGCGCCGTGGTGGCCACCAGGGCTGCGGACGTGATCGCCGCCCCTCGCCCGGCCACGGCGTGTCCCCACAGGTACGAGCCCACCACACCGAGCGCGAGCCCGCAGGCCGCGCCCAGCAGCAATCCGTCCAGCATCCCGAGGTGACCGGCCAACGGGGCGACGAACCCGGCGATGAGCCGCGAGCGCTGCGGGTTCATCGACGAGGTGTGATCCAGCTCCGCGATCACGGCCTGGCAGTAGGTGGTGAAGTCCGAGGCCCCGAGCGGCACGCGCTCGAAGTAGAACCGGGCGAACCACTCCGCACCGACCAGCGGGACCAGCAGCGCGAGGAGGAGCATGACCGGCGCATCGACGCCCGTTCGCCACCCCCCAGGGCCGGCCGGTGGCAGGAGCCAGCGGGCGAGGACCGCCAGGACGAGCAACAGGATCGGGTGGTAGATCGGGCTCACGGTGCTCCCCCCCGTCGAGTCAGCCGGGCTACCCGAACACCTGTTGCGCGGCCCGGAACGTGTTCACGTGCACCTCCACGACCTTGGTCACGTCCTTGGTGTAGCCGCCCGCGAGCACCCACATCACCGGGATGCCGGCGCGCTTGGCCATCTCGAACACCGCCTCGTCGCGCGCCCGGAGATCCTCGTGGCCCAGGTCCAGCGGCGAGTAGGGATCTTCCCGGTAGGGGTCCGCGCCCGCCTGGTAGAGGAGGATGTCGGGGTTGGAGCGGTCGATCGCGGCGGGGAGCGAGCGGTTCAGGATGTCGAGGTACTCGAAACCCTTCGCTCCCGCGGGCACGGGGACGGACCATGCATTGGCGGTGTCGGGTGCCCGCTCTGCCGTCACGTCACGGTATGCGAGGTTCTTCTTGTACCAGTTGCCGTAGATCGAGAGTTGGTGGAAGTCGGGCCGCGTCGCGAGCAGCGAGGCCGTGCCGTTCCCGTAGTGCAGGTCCATGTCCAGCACCAGGCCCCTGCGGATCTTGCCGGCGGCCTTCAGCTTCTCGAGCGCCACGATGAGGCCGTTGAAGGTGCAGAATCCCTCTCCGTGAGCGGCATGGGAGTGGTGGAACCCGCTGGCGAGGTTGCCGGCTACGCCGTCCTCCAGCGCCGCGAACGAGGCCTCCACGGTCCCGCCGTTCGTCCACCGCACGGCGTCTGCAAGCTTTGGTGACCAGGGGAACTTCTGGGACTGGGCCAGCTCGATCGGGGTGCCGGTGGCGATCGCGTCGAGGTACTCGCGCGTGTGCACGCGCAGCAGGTCCTCGTCGGAGACGGGCTCGGGGGTCACGAAGCGCACCGGAAGCGCCGTGGCCTCGATGCCGGCGTGAACCAGCGCGAACTTGTGGATGGGCATGATGTGGTCGCCGATGTCGGCGACGTAGCGGGGCGAGTAGTAGACGCGCTGGCCGAGGCGCCGGGGGAGCGGGCTCATGCGAGCACCTTCGCGACGGCGTCGAAGCGGTCGATCGCCTCGTGTACGTGCCGATCCTCGAAGACCAACGCAGGTCGGAAGCGGATCGAACGGTCGCCGGAACCGCCGGACTCCACCCCCAGCTGCTGCAGCGCCTTCACCATCCGGTCGCGCGTAGCGGGGTCCCGCACGTCGATGGCCGCGTAGGTGCCGACGCCGCGGGCGCTCGACAGGAGCCCGGGGTATCGTCCGACGAGCGAGGTGAGCTCCCGGACGAGGGTTTTACCGGTACGAACAACGTTCCCGAGCAGGTCATCCCGCTCGATCACCTCGATGATCACCTCGAGTTGCGCGCCGCGCAGGGGGTCACCCAGGAACGTGTTGAAGATCCGCCAGGGCTCGGCGGGAAAGAGCTCGGGACGGAAGTAGTATCCGCCAAGCTGCATCTTCTTGGAGAACGTGACGATGTCCGGCGGCTCCGGGAGGTCCCAGGCTTCGTGGGCCCAGAACGTGCCGGTACCCCCGGCGCCGGTCTGCACCTCGTCGACGATCAGGGTCACCTCCCGTTCGGACGTGATGCGACGCAGCCCCTGGAAGAACGCCGCGCTCGCGTGGCGATCTCCGCCCTCCCCCTGGATGGGCTCGATGATGACCGCGGCGATCTGGGGATCCGCGTCGAGCAGCGCCGTCACCTGATCGAGTGAGCGAGCCTCGGCTTCGCGGTTGTAGGCGGCGTTCTCGTCCAGGGGAAAGCGGTTCGCGGGGAATGCGACGACCGGCCACTCGAACGCCGGAAAATCCAGCTTGTGGATGGCCTTGCTGCGAGTCGCCGACAGGGAGCCCAGGCTGCGCCCGTGGAATGCTCCCTCGAACGAGATGACCTTCATGTCGTTGGTGTGGGGCTGGCGGTTCAGCATCGTGAGCGCGAGGTCCTCTGGGCTCGGCGCCGCACCGTTCCGGCGCCGCCGCGCCAGCCGGACGAACGCGGTCTTGATCGCGTTCTCCACGGCTTCGCTACCGGTCGTCACGGTCATCAGGTTCGGCAGGCCGCGGGGGGCGACGCGGGACAGCGCACCCTCGACGATGCCGACCCACTCGGCCGGGGGCGCGATCCCGAGCGCAGGCCGGTAGCCCGCGGCCCAGTCGAAGCGCCCGCCCCGCCAGGCGTCGAGCAGGTCGGGGTGGTTGTACCCCAGCGGCACGCACGCGATGTGCCCGTACAGGTCGAGGATCGTGTTGCCATCGACGTCTACGATGTAGTTGCCCCGGCTTTTCCGGGCATGCTGGTAGAAGTGCACCGTGCGAGCGTCCTGCACCGCGGCGTGGCGAAGCCGGAGGGCCTCGGACCGCGGACCGGGGATCGCGGTGCTGACGGAGATGCCGCGTGGCTCATCGGGAAACAGGGGGGTCATGGGACCTCGGGGGTTGGGGACCAGGCCGCGATCAGCGCGGCAAGCTCGTCGTCGGGGTTCTTCAGGGGCTCGGAGCCCTGCCAGGTCAGCGGGTAGAGCGGGAACGTGACCGAGCGCAGGAGCGGCGCGAGCGCGCCGACGTCGCTCGGCTGGGTGGGCAGGGTGATCAACGGCACCGGGGCCGTGCCCCAGGCGGAGAGCGCGCGCAGCGCGTGCTCGCGGATCGGGACCAGGTGGTCCCACCGGGAGTGGCAGCGGTGCACTGCGAGCAGGTGATCGACGAGGGTCTCCACACGCTGGACCGGGATTTCCGTGGACGTCTCCTCACCGACCTGCCGGATGACCGCGAGCACCGGGAGCGGTTGCGGGGGGACGGGACCGTGCTGGACCTCCTCCCGGAAGTCCGGCTGCGCAAAGGGAAGGATCGGGGGGGGGATCACGCGATAGCCGGCCTTGCCGTAGGCGAGCAGGCGGATGACCGAGGGGCGGTCGGACGGCTGGACCTGCTCCATCTCGGCGAACAGCAGGATCCGCGGTTCCTCGACGCCGGCGGCGGCCGCGGCGCGTCGGGCGAGGGCGATGGGGACGTGGCGGAGGAGCGCGCCAAGGCCGCTGCGCCGGTGTTCGGGTGCCACGAGGCTGTGGGAGAGGAGCACGAGGCTGACGGCGTTCACCCTGTCCACGGTCACGAAGCAGTCGCG
This sequence comes from uncultured Pseudomonadota bacterium, assembly GCA_903875225.1. GTDB lineage: Bacteria > Myxococcota_A > UBA796 > UBA796 > SXON01 > CAIUMM01. The sequence continues at coordinate 19,372 of CAIQVJ010000107.1, read as the reverse complement.
GATGCCCGCGATCCCGTTCGTCGCCGACTCGGAGTCGCGCGCGACGACCATGTGGTAGTGCGCCGTGATCGGGGCATCCGGAGCGCTGAGCGAGCCGGCGGAGAACCAGGCGGCGAGCGTGTCGTAGCGCTCGATCTCCCCGGTCGCGCCAAAGGTCGCATCCAGCATCGCGTAGCCCTCGTCGAACGCGGCGATCGACCCAGGCTCGGTGAGGGGGTAGCGGCGGGCCGCGCGGCTCACCTTGTCGGCGCCCTCCCCGCCAAAAACGTCTGCATTCCGCCAGAACGGCGTGGCGGCGAGCCCCGGTGCGGGCTCGAAGGTCAACGAGCCATCTCGGCTGCGACGGCGTCGAAGGCCGCGAGCGCCTCCTCCACCTCCGGAACGCCGGTGATCAGGTGCGGCCGGATGCGCACTGAGCGCGTGCCGGTGTAGCTGGCGAACACGCCACGCTTCAGCGAGCGGGTGAGGAAGTCGTCCCGGGCCGCGGGCGTGGGCAGGTCGAAGGCGAGCAGGAAACCGCGGCCGCGAGGCTCGGTGATGAGCGAGGGGTAGCTGCGGGCGATCGCCTGCAGCCCGGCGAGGAAGATGGCACCTGTCTCGCGGACGTTGTGGAGCAGGTTCTCGGCGTCGATCGTCCGGAGCGTCTCGAGCGCCAGCATCGCGCGCGCACGATCGCCGTTGCGGGTCTGGTACATGCGGCCGAAACGGTGGATGTCGTAGTCCGGCGAGGCGAAAAAGCCGCCCAGCTGCATCTTCTTGCCGAAGGTGACCAGGTCGGGCGGGGCGGGCAGGTCGAACTGTTCATGCAGCCACATCGTTCCGGAGATCGCCACCCCGGTCTGCACCTCATCCAGCATGAAGGCTGCACCGGCCTCGTGCGCGAGCCGCTGGACGCTGCGGAAGAACGACGCGCTGGCGTGGCGATCCCCGCCCTCGCTCTGCACCGGTTCGACGACCACCGCCGCCACGCGGCCCGCGTAGGCTTCCAACACCGCCGCCAGCTCGGCGAGCGACCGTGCCTCTGCCAGCGCGTTCTCCTCGGCGTGCTCCTCCAGGGGAAACCGGTTTGCGGGAAACGTGACCATGGGCCATGGAAATGCGGGAAGGTCCGCCTTGTGCATGAGCTTCGAGTGGGTCGCCGACATCGGCCCGAGCCCGCGGCCGTGGAACGCACCGGCAAAGGACACGATCACGGCGTCCGTGCCAGCGTTCTCCATGATCGCGGCCTTCGCGGCATCCCCGAGCTGCAGCGGGTCGGCTGCGCCCCCGGACTGCACCCTGCGCCGCTCGCCGTGAACGATGAAGGCTGCCTTCAGAGCGGCCTCCACGCCCTCCCCTCCCGCATCGACGCAGAACATCTTGCTCATGCCACGAGGCGCGTACCGAGTCTCCATCGCGTGCATGAACTCGAACCAGCTCGCGGTCGTGAGGAAGGGCGTGGACGTGGGGTTCACGGCCGCTCGTGCGAAAGCCGCGCTCTGGGCCACCTTCAGCAGGGCGGGGTGGTTGTAGCCGAGCGCGCCGAGCGCGAAGCTGGCGAACATGTCCAGGAACACGTTGCCGTCTACATCCACGAGGGAGCAACCCTGGCTCGCGGCATCGTCGACCACCGCTGCCCGGTAGAAGGCCTGCATGTCGAACGTGCCTGTCGCCATCAGCTCCCGCGCCCGGGGGCCGGGCAGCTCGGTGTGGACCTTGCGGGAGGGCCCGGGAACGGGAGAACGTGCGTTCGGCATGGTAGAACTCCGCCCCCGGTCTATCACCAGCGCCGGTACACCGCCGTGCCGAGATCGGGCGACGTCACCGAAACGAGCCCTCCCTGTGCATCGAGTCCGGTGATGCTCTCCTGCAGGTCGATGAGCCCGTTCAGCTTCGGCTGCAGCGGGTCGGAGAGGTTGATGGCGAGGACATCGCTCGGGTGGTCGCCTGCGTGGTCGTACCCCACGACGAGCTCCTTCTGCTCGTCATCGAACGCCACCGAGCGGATGCCTCGCGGCCTCCTTCCGGGCTCGCCGGTGAGGAGCGCGTTGATCCCGAACGTGACCGGGTCGTCCTGCCGGCACGCGGAGCCGACGCCGAGCGCGAGCAGATCGTCCACTCTCGCCGCGACCGCGCCGCCGTCCGCTGCGAGGAACACCACCTCGCCGACCCCCGGCAGGGAGCCCGTGGCGAGATGTGGCGTGAACGCCCACCCCACGCAGCTCAGGACAGCCTGCCAGGGCTCACCGGCGCGTGGTTGCGCTGGCAGGAGCATCACCGGAACGCCCATTCCGGCGGAGACCACCCACGAGTCGGTCAGCGCGAGATCCCAGACGATGCCGCGGGGGACGTCCACCACGCTGGACGCCAGCAGCGTGGCGCCCCCGGTCTCGGTCCACTGCCAGGCGGCGATCGTGGGGGGAGTGGTCTGGAGCCCTGCGAAGACATGGGTCACATCTCCGGTCTTGCGCGCGACGACCGCTGATGCGGCCGAGTGGCCTCCGTTCGGCTGGTCCAGGGGAAAGAGCTCCCCCGCCGTGCCGCGACGATGGGCGAACACCCCCTCTGCGTTCGCGACCAGCACGAGGTCGGCGGTGAGCGCCACGTCGCGGACGTCAGAGCCCTCCCGGGCCTTTTCGAAGCCGGGGCGGCTCCACATGGCCTCGAGGGCGGTGCCCCCTGCGCCAATCGTGTATTCGGCAGCGCCGTAGAGCAGGTCCGCCACGGCGAGGTGGCTGCCGTCCAGAGCCGCCGCCGCGGTGACGCCACCGAGGATGACGGTCTGGATCGAGGGGGTCGCCCCGGGGTCGAGCTTCACGATGCCGTAGTCGTCGTGGGAGACCAGCAGCGTGGCCGCGGCGGGCTCGGTGGGGGGCGGGCCGACCACGACGGCGTCGTTGACGTTGTCCCCCCAAAGAGTCGTGAGCGGGCCGCACGTCCCCCCTGGGTCGCCGCACGAGGTGGCGGCAGGGCTGGGGACCCAGTCCCGCAACGAGCCCAGGTAGGCGAGCGAACCGGCTGGCTCCGGGTAGTAGCCAGCGACGAGGCGATCCTCACTGTCGAGGTTCAGCCAGGTGATCCAGTTGGCCTGGCCGTACCGGTGCCGTCGGGAGGCGCCGCAGGCGTGGGCGTCCGGCTCGGTCCCGCACGTGATCAGGCCCCCGCCGCTGCCCGCGATCAGCAGGGTGCCATCGGCGGCTTCGAGGTCGAGCGCGACGTTCGCCCAGCCCGTGGGCGCGCTGAACTCCAGACCGGGTGCGGCGGGGTCGGAGGCGTCCACCTTCGACCACACGCAGTCACAGGCTCCGCCGGGGCGGGCACAGCTCCCCGCGGGTGTGGTGCCGGGGCACGAGGAGGGGCGGGCGCCCGCGCGACCGAGGTAGACCGCTCTTCGGGGCGACGTGCTCCCGCACTCCCCGTCGATGGCGATCGCCGAGGAGTACCAGATGCTCGGGTCGGCAAAGGCTCCGACGCGAACGGGCTGCAGGGGATGGGAGACGTCGACGATGTCGACCCCATCGCCGTCTGCGAGGTATGCGAGCCGGGTCGGGTCGCCAGGGCAGGGGTCGCTGACCCGCAGCCCTTCGACCGCGGGGGCCGGTCCGCCCTCCGGGCCGTGGATCGTCGGCTCGTAGTGGCTCAACTGGCCCATGAAGCGCCCGCCGGCGTCGGTGTCGACGAGAATCAGGCCGTCATGCGTGTCGCCGATGTAGAGGATGCCCGCTCCGGCGGCGTCCGGTTTCCACTGCAGGGCGTGCACCTTGTCGAACGTGGAGTACCGGTCGACGATGGCGTCGGTCGCCTCGTCGATCGCGTACACGGTCACACCGGAGGCTCCGTAAACCACGCCCGGCGGCCCGTGGGTGATGACGTTGCTCTGACCGTGCACGGCGGCGATACGGTGGAACCCGTGCCAGGAGCACGGGTTCGAAGGGTCCCAGCGCGGGCTCCGGTCGCCGTACTCCAGCCGCAGCGCGGGCGGCGACGCCGACCCGGTGGCGCCCAACCGTGCCGCTCCGGAACTCGCGACCGCCCACCCGAACGCGCGGTCGGGGGCACCCGCGAGCATCTCCAGTACGTCGCGCAGCACATCGAAGCCGACGCTGCCGTCGGTGGCGGCCACCGGGTGCGCGTCGGCTGAAAAGCGGGGCAGTTGCGCGGCGTCACCGTCTGCCCGATCCCGCCACTGCCATCGCCGGGCGGGGGCGCAGGCGAGCAGGCCATCCCCTGGCCTCTGCTCCGCGGCGCAGGTCCAGGTGGCGGCCGCGACCGTGAAGGGCTGGCGGACCGGGCTGGCCTGAAAGCAGGTTCCCTCCGCTGCGTCCGCCACCGGCAGCTCCAGTCGGGCCGCCGTCGGCGTGCGGCCGTGCGCGATGCGGGCCAGCTCCTCGACGTCGACCGACCACAGCCCGTAGGCCGACTCGGTCTCGACCTGCACGGCGTCCGAGGCCGCGAAGTTCGTGTCCGGCTGGTCTGCCCGCAGGGTCGTGCCGCTGAGCAGCGGGTGCCCGTGCGCCTCTGTGGACGTCCGGGCCGAGAGCGCACATGCCAGGATGCTGAGGATGGCGGCGGTCAGTGCGGGCTCCGGTAGTGGACAGTGTACGCGCGGGATCGTCAGCGGGATCCCCTCGCCCTGCCGATTGAGCGGCCCCGGACTATGTTCCCCCTCCACCGGAGTTCGCATGTTCGTACGAATCTCGCCGCTGATCGTCTGCATCGCGGCCGCCGCCGCGCTTGTTCCCCAGGCCCGGGCGGGCGAGGTCCAGACGTGGTTCGGAGGCGCGGCCTCCGGCGGTGTGGTCGTGTCAGGCTCCGGCTCCGGGGTCGCCGTGGCGCCCACGCTCGCGCAAGCCGAGGTCGACGGCCGCCTCGCGACCGACCTGATCTTCGTCCGCGTGGATCTGGACGTACACCTCGACCCGGCCTCACTCTCCTCCGGGCTCGCCACCCCGATCCCGCCCGAGTGGGCCATGCTGCAGATCGGCCGCGAGAAGTACCACCTGCGGCTCGGTGTCACCAACCCCAACATCGGCCTGCAACAGTGGGACGAGTGGCAGAACTATCTCCCGAGCTACTCCATCATGTGGGCGGCACAGCCAGCGCAGATCGCGGGGATCGAACCCGGAGTCTCCTTCGACGACGGCACCGACGTGTACGTCTACTCCGGCTACGACCTCGGCTGGGGCGGCTACGCGGGCCCCGGCCACCACGCCGAGGGGCTCACCGCGGGCGCTGGCGTGGTCCACTCCGCCGACTCCTGGTACCTGTCCGTGGCTGCCGGCGCGTACCCGCTGGGAGGCTGGGACGACTCGCTTGGAACCCCCCAACCCTGGGGCGGCGAGTACTACCACGCGTTCGGGACCTTCGAATACTACCCGCTGGATGCGCTCACCCTCTCGCTGGACGGCGGCGGCGGCGTGATGACCGGCAGCCCGCTCGCGGGCGGCCAGCTCCAGGTGGTCATGCTGCCCGACACCATCGTGAGCCCTACCGCGCGCTTCGAAGCGCTGTACGACCCGGACGACACGCTGGGCGACGGGCGGGCCTGGTCGGCAGGCGCGGGCGTGAAGGTCTCCCCATGCGACTTCGTGGCGCTCCAGGTGGAGGGCAAGGCAGACGGGTACACCGCGGACTACGGAGGCGGAGTGGGCCTGAGCGCGGTCGCCTTGTTGAGCGTGTTCCGCCCCGAACCCGACGTGTACTCCGCAGCCTATGAGGACGAGGAATGAACACCCAGCTCTGGATCGACAACCGTGCAGTGCCCGCGCTCGAGGGGGAGACCCTCGACACGCCCAACCCGGCCACCGGGGAGCTCCTGGCGACGCTCGCCAGGGGCAGGCGCGAGGACGTACAGATCGCCGTCGCCTCGTCGAAGAAGGCGTTCCCGGGCTGGTCGCGCATGGACCCCAACGAGCGCGCGCGCATCCTCTGGAAGGCGGGAGAGCTGATCCTCGCGAACCTCGAGGAGCTTGCCCGCCTCGAGTCGCTGGACACTGGCAAGCCCATCGCAAATGCACGCGCCATCGACGTTCCGAGGACTGCTGACACGTTCTTCTACTTCTCGGGCTGGGCGACCAAGCTGACCGGGGACACGATCCCGGTCCGGGGCCCGATCCTGAACTACACCCTGCGGGAGCCGCTGGGGGTGATCGCAGCGATCATCCCGTGGAATTTCCCGCTCCTGCTCGCTGCACGGAAGGTGGCTCCCGCGCTCGCCGTCGGGAACACGGTCGTGCTCAAGCCGCCCGAGGAGGCGAGCCTGAGCTCCCTGCGTCTGGCCGAGATCCTGGCGGAAGCCGGTGTTCCGCCGGGCGTCCTGAACGTCGTGACGGGCCTCGGCGAGGAGGCCGGCGCCGCGCTCGTCGAGCATCCGGACGTCGCCAAGATCTCGTTCACCGGCGGCACGGACACCGGGCGCATCATCATGCGCGCCGCAGCCGGCACGCTCAAGAAGCTCTCGTTGGAGCTGGGCGGCAAGAGCCCGAACATCGTCTTCGGGGACGCCGACGTCGAGGCCGCTGCAAAGAGCGCCGTGCAGGCGATCTTCTACAACCAGGGCCAGCTCTGCACAGCGGGGAGCCGCCTGCTCGTGGAGCGCCGGGTGCTCGACCAGGTCACGGAGATCGTGGTCTCCGGGACGAAGGGGCTCGTCTCCGGCGATCCGCTGGACCCGAAGACGCAGATGGGTCCGCTCGTCTCGGCGGCGCATCGCGATCGCGTGGAGAACTACATCGCCGCCGGCATGGTCGACGGCGCCACGTGCAGGGCGGGTGGCGGGTCCCATGGCCCGGGCTTCTTCGTCGAGCCGACGGTGTTCGCCGACGTCAACCCCAGCATGCGCATCGCGAAGGAGGAGATCTTCGGGCCCGTGCTCGCGATTCTGCCGTTCGACACCCTCGACGATGCCGCCGCCCTGGCGGAGGACACCGAGTTTGGCCTCGCGGCCGGCATCTGGACCCGGGACATCGGCAAGGCGCACGTGCTCGCATCGAGGATCCGCGCCGGGACCGTCTGGATCAACACCTACAACCGCTTCGACGCCGCCAGTCCCTACGGCGGCTACAAGCAGTCCGGGTTTGGCCGTGAGAACGGGCGCGCGGTGCTCGAGGAGCTGACCCAGCTCAAGAGCGTGTGGGTGAACCTCGGGTAGGGTGCCGCCCACCCTGCCGGGTTAACGGCGTCTCCCCTCGAGGCTCCGATGCTGCGCGAATCCTACCCGTACTACCTGGCCAGTGAGCCCGCTTTCGGCTCCGCGATGCTCGACGTTCGGGACAAGTACACCGGCAAGGTGGCCACGCAGGTCGCGCTCGCGGACAAGGAGACGATCTCCGCGGCGATCGCCGCCGCGGCGGCTGCCGCCGAACCGATGCGCAGGATGCCGTCGTATGCGCGCGCGGCGGTGCTCAACCACTGCATCAAGCGCTTCCAGGAGCGGTTCGACGAGCTCGCCGAGTCGCTGTGCATCGAGGCCGGCAAGCCGATCAAGGACGCGCGGGGCGAGGTGACCCGGCTGATCGACACCTTCCGCGTGGCGGCCGAGGAGTCCACGCGCATGACCGGCGAGATCATGGATCTCGAGATCTCCCCACGGGCAAAGGGCTACTCGGGCATGTGGAAGCGCGTGCCGATCGGGGCGGTGTCGTTCATCTCCCCGTTCAATTTTCCGCTCAACCTGGTCGCGCACAAGATCGCGCCGGCCATCGCCGTGGGGTGCCCGTGGGTGCTCAAGCCCGCCACCCGAACGCCCGTCGGCAGCTTGATCATCGGCGAGATCCTCGCCGAGACGGACCTCCCGAAGGGCGCCTTCTCGGTGCTCCCCTGCAACCGCGACGACGGGGACCTGTTCACCACGGATCCACGGCTCAAGCTGCTGAGCTTCACCGGTTCCCCTGCCGTCGGCTGGGACATGAAGGCACGGGCGGGCAAGAAGAAGGTGATCCTCGAGTTGGGCGGCAATGCGGGCTGCATCGTGGACGAGGGTGCGGACCTCGACGACGTCGTCAAGCGCATCGTCATCGGTGCCTTCTACCAGTCCGGGCAGAGCTGCATCAGCGTCCAGCGGATCATCGCGCACCGCTCGTTGTACAGCGAGCTTCGGGACAAGCTCGTCGTGGCCACCCGCGCGCTCAAGATGGGCGACCCGCGGGCCGAGGACACGTTCATCGGGCCGATGATCGACGAGAAGGAGGCCATCCGGCTGCAGGAGTGGGTGCACGAGGCGGTCGACAGCGGCGCCACCCTCCTCTGCGGGGGCAAGCGCACGGGGCCGATGTTCGAGCCCACCTTGCTGGAGGGCGTACCGCGCGCCTGCCGTCTGTACCGCGAGGAGGCGTTCGGCCCCGTCGCCGTGATGAGCGCCTTCGACCACTTCGACGATGCGCTCGCCGAGGTGAACGACAGCACCTACGGCCTCCAGGCGGGCGTGTTCACGCGTGATCTGTACCGTGCGCAGAAGGCCTGGAACGAGCTCGAGGTCGGCGGCGTGGTGATCGGCGACGTGCCGTCCTGGCGCGTGGACCACATGCCCTACGGGGGGGTGAAGGACAGCGGGGTCGGCCGCGAAGGCGTGAAGTTCGCGATGGAGGATCTCACCGAGATCCGGCTGATGGTGGTGAGGAACGCTGGGGTGTGAACGGGGTGCCGGCGAGTTAGCGGCTTCCGTCCGTCAACCTCCCCAAACAGCCCGCTAAAGGAGCCCTCATGGATCTCACCGGCCACACCATCCTCATCACCGGCGGCAGCGCCGGGATCGGCCTCGCGTTTGCGCGGAAGTTCGTCGAGTTGGGCAACGTCGTCATCGTGACCGGGCGGCGGCAGTCCAAGCTGGACGAGTGCAAGGCAGCCAACCCGAAGCTCCACTGCATCCAAAGCGACGTCGCGAAGACCTCGGACATCGTCGCCCTGGCCGAGCGGGTCAAGCGCGAGTTCCCGAAGCTCGACGTGCTGATGAACAACGCGGGTACCTACCACAACCTCAACCTGACGGTGCCGGCGAAGAACCTCGACACCCTGATGGACGAGATCTCGACCAACCTGACAGGCACGATCTGCACGACGTCGGCGTTCGTCGACATCCTCACGGCGAACAAGGGCACCATCCTCAACGTGTCGTCGGGCCTCGCCTACGCCCCGCTCGCTTCGGCGCCCATCTACTCGGCGACGAAGGCCGCCGTGCACTCCTACACGGTGTCCCTGCGGTTCCAACTCCAGGACGCCGGGGTTCGCGTGGTGGAGCTGCTGCCCCCCACGGTCAGGACCGACCTCACCGCCGACCTCCCCGAGGGCGGCGACGTCAAGATCATCACCACCGACGTGTTGGTGGACGCCACGATCAAGGCGCTCAAGGCCGGATCCCTCGAGATCTGCGTGGGGCAGTCCGCGCAGCTCATGTGGATGTCGCGTATCGCCCCCGGCTTCATCAACGGTCAGCTCTACAAGGGCTCGAAGTCGCAGATCCCGGCCGCGGGAAAGTAGCGGATGCAGCGGGTCCGCACCCTGGGGCTGGTCTTCATCGCCCTTGGCGTGATCGAGCTCTCCTGGTGTGCCTTCTGCGTATTTGGCGGTGCGATCCTCGGTGTGGCCGGCTTTGCCGACGACAAGATGGGCCCGCTGCTCTGGATTGGCGGCGGGGCCTATGGCCTCCTGGCTCTCGCAGCGTTCATCATGGGCGCCGTGCACATCGGGGCGGGCGCGATCCTGCGCAGGGGCAGGGGTACCGTGGCTGCGGTGATCGGGATGGCGACGTGCCTGCCGTCGCTCATCCTCGCGCTCTACTGCTTCCCGTTCTCGCTTGGAGCATTGGTGTACGGGATCGTCGTGTTGTTGGATCCCGAGGCGAGAAAGGCGCTGGAGGGCGATCCCGCCTGACTGTCGGGCAGGATGGCGGGCTCTCGTGGGTGGGGCGCACGGCGCCGGCCCGCAGCCGACCGCCCGTGAGCCCCTCCGAGCATGCCGGCTACGCGGCCCCGATCTCGGTCCAGAGCTGATCCCAGGCCTGCGCGGCCTTGCCCAGATCCTTCTGGATCTCGAGCCGCTTGAGCTCCTCCTCTGTCGGGTATGGGACGGGCACCGCCAGCTTGGAGACGGCCTCCGCGTTGGGTGTTCCATAGCCGGTGAAGTCGGAGATCGTGGTCGCCACGTCCGGGCGCAGGATGTAGTCCATGAACGCGTGGGCTGCGCGCTTGTGGGGCGCTCCCTTGGGGATGACCAGCGAGTCCGTCCAGAACGCGGCGCCCTCCTTCGGGAGGCAGTAGGCGATCTTCGCCTCCTCCTTGGTGGCCTGTGCCGTGTCGCCGTTCCAGAGTTGGGCCGCCCACACGTCACCCGACACCAGCTGTCCCTTCACCTCTGCGGAGATGAAGGCCTTCAGGTTGGCCTTCGCAGCGATCGCGTCGATCTTGGCCTGGGCCAGGTCCGCGGCATCCCCTGAGCTCAGGGACTTCCCGCGGTACTTGAGCCACGCGCCGATCACGTCGCGCTCGTCGTTGAGCATCGTCATCTTGTGCTTGTACTTGGCGTCGAGGAACACGCCCCAGCCATCCGGCGCGGGCACGATCTTGTCGCTGCGGTAGGCGAACCCGGTGGTCCCCCACTGCCAGGGTACGCCGAAGGTGTTGCCCGGGTCGAACTCGGGGTTGATGAACAACGGCGCGACGTTCTTCCAGTTCGTGAGGTACTTCTTGACCAGCGGCTCCAGCAGGTTCTGCGCCATGAGCACGCTCACGATGTAGCCCGTGGGCACCACGATGTCGTAGCCGCTTGCTCCGACCTGGAGCTTCGCGAGAAGCTCCTCGTTGGACTCGTAGGTGTCGTACTTGACCTTGATCCCGGTCTCCTTCGTGAAGTTCGCGACGGTGTCTTCCGCGATGTAGTCGGACCAATTGTAGATGTTGAGCTCGGTCTCCATGGGGCCGAGGTCGGGCTCGGGGGCGGGGCCGGGCGCGGGGCCGGGCGCAGGCGTGGGCGCGGGCTTCGCGGCCTCCTCGGGCGCACCTCCACAGGCCTCGAGCACAACGCCGAGTGCGGAGATCGAGGCGCCCATCGCGAGCGCAGTGCGGATGAAGTCGCGGCGCGGCATGCGCCCCTCTACGAAGTTCTTGAACAGGTCGTCGGTCTCTTTCTTCGTGGGCATCTGGCTCTCTTGGGTGGTTGGGGTCTAGTCGGCCGAGTGGACGAGCGGCTTGTCGCGACCGAGTCGGTCGGCGGCGAAGATCAAAATCGTGGTGATGATGAGGATGATCGTGCTGATCGCGTTGATGCTCGGCTCGATGTTCTTGCGCACCATGGTGTAGACCACGATGGGGAGGGTGGAGGAGCCCGTGCCGGTCACGAACGAGGTGATCACGTAGTCGTCGAACGACATCGTGAAGGCGAGCATCGCCCCCGAGAGGATGCCCGGCCACAGCAGCGGGACGGTGATCCTGCGGAACGTGGTGAACTCGTCGGCCCCGAGGATCATCGCGGCTTCTTCGAGGTTCCGGTCCATGCCCTGGAGTCGGGCGAGCACGACGACGACCACGAACGAGATGTTGAACGCCACGTGCGCGATCACGATGGAGACGAGCCCGAGCGGAAAATTGAGCAGCACAAAGAGGATCAGGAGCGAGATCCCGACGACGATCTCCGGCGTGACGATGGGGATGTAGAGGAACGCCTCCATCAGCCGTCGCCCGCGGAACTCATGGCGCGCGATGGCGAGCGCCATCAGGGTGCCCAGGAGCGTCGAGATCAAGGTGGAGCTCACGCCCACGACGACGCTGGCCTTGAGCCCGTCGATGATGTCCTGGCGCTCCCACAGGCGGGCGTACCAGTGGGTGGTGAACCCGGTCCACTCGACGCCGTACTTCGAGGCGTTGAACGAGAACACCACGAGCACCAGCAGCGGGATGTGCAGGAACGCGTAGACGAGGGCGACGAATGCGACCAGCCAACGGGGGAGCTTCAGGCTGTGCATGCTAGTGTGCCCCCAGCTCGGTGTCGCGGTCGCGGACCCGCAGGTAGATCATCACCGCCACGAGCACGAGCGCCATCACGATGAAGGACGCTGCCGAGCCGAACGGCCAGTTCCGCGCGGTCGTGAACTGGTTCTGCACCAGGTTTCCGATCATGATCTCCTTGGCGCCACCGAGCAGATCGGAGGTGAGGAACGAGCCGAGCGCGGGGATGAACACCAGGAGCGAGCCCGCCACGACGCCGGGCATCGAGAGCGGCAAGGTCACCCGGAAGAACCGCGCCATCGGCTTCGCGCCGAGCACCTCGGCGGCCTCCAGCAGCGAGAGGTCGAGCTTCTCCAGCGATGCGTAGATCGGGAGGATCATGAACGGCAGGAAGCCGTACACGAGGCCCAGCATGACCGCGAAGGGCGTGTAGAGCATCAGGATCGGCTCGGTGATCACGCCCAGCTTGAGCAGCATCGTGTTGATGAGCCCCGTGTCCCGCAGCAGGAAGATCATGGCGAACGTACGCACCAGGAAGCTCGTCCAGAACGGCAGGATGACGAGGAACATCAGGAAGTTCCGCCACTTCGTCGCGCGGGCGATCACGTAGGCGACCGGGTAGCCCGTGAGGAGGCAGGCGACCGTGCAGATCGTCGAGTCTTCGAGCGTGCGCCACAGGATCTTGATGTACAGCGGATCCATGAACCGCGCGTAGTGCTCGAGGGTGAACCCCCGCTCCACCCCGCCATACTCCCCGCGCGGCATGACGCTGTAGGCGAACATGATGACGATTGGCACGAGGAAGAACAGGACGAGCCAGCCGAAGCCCGGCGCGAGCAGCGCCCACGCCTGGGTCTCCTTGTGGCGGTGAAACCACGCGAGCGCGCGCTGGCGCAGCGCGAAGGGGTTCATGCGTCCTCCAGGACCTGGCAGTCGGCCGGCTTCCAGCACACCACCGCGGCGTCACCCTTCGACCACCGGATCGGCCTGGAGAGCTGGCCCTCGTTGCGCACAGCCACGGTCACGCGTCGCTCGCCCTCCCCGTCGGCGACGGCCACGAGCACGTGCAGCGTCTCCCCGAGGTAGATCACGTCCGTCACCGTGCCCCGGATCGCGTTCTCGCCGGGCGGCACCGCGTCGGGCGGCGCCACGTCGAGCCACTCGGGTCGCACCGCGATCGCCACCTTGGACCCCTGCGTGATGCTGGGGTGTGCGGGTACTTCGAACCTGCCGCCGCTCCCGTCCACCCGCCATCCATCCGGCCCCTGGCTCTGCGCGACCCCTTCGAAGAAGTTGGATTCCCCGATGAACTTCGCCACGAAACGGGTGCGGGGGCATTCGTAGATCTCGGCGGGCGTCCCCAGCTGGGCCACGCGCGCGTTGTCCATGACCGCGATGCGGTCCGACATCGTCAGCGCCTCCTCCTGGTCGTGCGTCACGTACACGAACGTGGTGCCGAGCTGCTTGTTGAGCTGCTTGAGCTCGAGCTGCATCTCCTTGCGCAGCTTGAGATCGATGGCGCCCAGCGGCTCGTCGAGGAGCAGGATGGTGGGCTCGAGCACGAGCGCCCGGGCGAGCGCGACGCGCTGCCGCTGCCCGCCAGAGAGCTGTGCCGGCATGCGCCTCGCAAACTGTCCGGGATCGAGGCGCACCATCTCCATCGCCTTCTTGACGCGGGGCGGGATCTCCGCAGACGGCACCTTCCGCATCTCCAGGCCGAACGCGATGTTGCGCTCGACCGAGAGGTGGGGGAACAGCGCGTAGTTCTGGAACACCATCGCGAGGTTCCGCTCGTAGGGGCGCTTCTTGTTGACGACCTCGCCCGCGATCCGCACGGTGCCACCGTTGTCGTCGGGCTCCTCGAATCCGGCAAGCAGTCGCAGGGTCGTGGTCTTCCCGCAGCCGGATGGTCCGAGGATCGAGAAGAACTCGCCCTTCTGCACCTGGAAGTTGATGTCCACGACCGCGCGGTACGCGCCGAAGGTCTTGTGGACGCCAGTAAACTCGACGACGGGAGGGATGTCGCTCAACAGGGGCCTTCGGGGAAGAACGCGGGGAGGATACGGCTTTTCGCGGCGGTTGTCGAGGGCAGGGGGCTACGCCGTTTTTCGTGGGTGGGACGGCAATTGTAGGGCGCGTCTCCGATTCCCCGGTCCAGGGGGGCGGGCCGGGCAGGAGCGAATAGGGGTAGGCATGGCTGAAGTCACCGAGATCCACGCCTGGGCCGGTGGCCAGATCGACTCCGATTCGCACGGCGACGTCACCGTGGGCGTGCGCCACGGGCCGCTGCGGGCCGATCTGTACACAGACACCCTCGAGCTTGCCTGGGAGCCGCAGTTTCAGCACGGAAAGGCCTGGATCGCGGCTCGGGGGTGCGCCTTTGCGGCGGAGATGATGATCTCGCCGTGGACGGACGGCGCGCCGGATCCTGGTCGCGCCGTGCCGGTCGCGTATGTCGGTCTCGACGCCGGGGCCCAGCGCTGGGGGCCACACGGGCTCTGGGGCGGGGTGCACGGGTGGGCACGCGAGTACGTCGTCGGCGTGGGGACGCCCGGGCATGACGAACACCCGCTCGCGCGCGCTGACATCGAGGGCGGGGTGTGGACGCGCCCGTTCCAGGTCTCCGCGCGCGCGGGTGTCCACCTCTATGCGGGGCCATACGGGAGCCCGGTCGAGCCCCACCTGGAGGGCGACGCGCACTGGCGCCCGGACTGGCGCGTCGGGCCGGTTGCCGAGGGCTGGGGAGCTTTGGCCTGGGGCCAGGGGGAGTTCACGCTGACACGGCTCGGCGGCCTCACCCCGTACGAAGTCCCCCTGGCCGGTGCTGCCTGGGCCGAGTGGTGGGTGCAGGACTACGCCGCCGGGCGGTTCGGGGTCTGGTCGGGATCGGTGGGCATGGACGCAGCCGTGCCACACGTGCTGGTGCGGGGCACGCTCGCGGCCGATCTGGCGGCCTTCTCCACGCCGTACGTCGGCGCCCCGTTCGGCTTTCCCGACGGGCCGCGGCTCTCCGAGGGGGCAGTAGGCTTCGAGGCCTCCGGCAAGCTCACCTACAAGCACTTCTACACCGACGTCGCGCTCGGCTACGCCCCCTGGATCCCGCGCCAGGACGGCGTCTCACGCGTGTCGGGCTTCCTGCGCGTGGGGCTCGACTGGACGCGGGTCGGTCGAAAGCCCTCGTAGGTCGGTGGTTCGAACCGGGGCGGGTGCGTTCCTGCCCGCCGGTGCCGGTGCTGGTGCCGGTGCCGGTGGCCGGCCCTGCCCCCTGCACCTGCTGGCCGGGCGTGTGCACATGCTTTGCAACTTGTGCGGGTCCGCAGGTGCCGTGGGGGCGAATTCGCCGGGTGGCCGACAGGGGCGTACGCAGCCGCCGATCGACGGGACACGCCCGCGGGCCGAACTGGGCTTCCACATACCGGTTGCCGTTTGCCCGTGTTGTGTATATAGTTTGCAACATGTCGCCACACCGCCTCCGCACCGTGAACGCCGGCGACGTCCGCCCGGCCGGCGACTACGTGCTGTACTGGATGGTCGCGGCCCGCCGCGCCCGGTTCAACTTTGCGCTGGAGCGCGCGGTGGACTGGGCGCACGAGCTCCACCGCCCGTTGCTCGTCGTCGAGCCCCTCCGCGTCGACTACCGCTGGGCGAGCGACCGGTTTCACTCCGCGATCCTCCAGGGGATGGTCGACAACCGGGCGGCGTTCGCCGCTGCCGGTGTGGCGTACCATCCGTGGGTGGAGCCGTGCCGGGGCGCCGGCACCGGGATGTTCGCCGCCTTCGCCAGCCGTGCCTGCGTCGTCGTCACCGATGCCAGCCCGGTCCACTTCCTCCCGCGATGGTTGGCGGCCGTGCAGAAGTGCCCGGGTCCGCAGCTGGAGGCCATCGACGGCCACGGAATCCTCCCCCTGGCGGCTACCCCGGGCCCGTTCGCAACCGCCCATGCCTTCCGACGATTTCTGCAGGCGCACCTCCCGCCCGGGCTTGAGGACTGGCCGGAGGCGGACCCCCTCCGGCGCGCTCCGCCTGCGCCCCAGGAGCCTCTCTCGTTGCCGGCTCCATGGCCAGCCGCTCCACTCGATCGCCTCGCCTACGGGACCGAGGCCCTCGCGGAGTTGCCCATCGACCACTCCGTGCCTCCCGTGGCACGCCGCTCCGGCCCGGTGGCTGCAACTCGTGCACTCGAGGGGTTCGTGAGTGAAAACCTTGCACACTACGCCGACAAGCGCGGCGACCTCGCGTCGGACGCATCGAGCGGGCTGAGCGCACACCTGCACTTCGGGCACATCAGCGCCCATGAGCTCGTCGAGGCGGTCACGCGCGCTGCGGGGAGCACGGTGGGCGGCCCGCGGGGGAGGGCGACCGGCAAGAAGATCGGCTGGTGGGGGCTACCTGCCTCTTCCGAGATGTTCCTCGACGAGGCTGTCACCTGGCGCGAGCTTGGCGCGGTCCAGGCGCACCACTGCCCTGGCACCCACGATGGCTACGAGGCCGTGCCAGGGTGGGCCAGGATCACCCTCGACGCCCACGCGGAGGACGAGCGACCGGTGCTCTACGACCTGGCGACGCTGTCGAGCGCCGGGACCCACGATCCCTTGTGGAACGCAGCGCAGCGGCAGTTGGTACGCGAGGGGCGGATCCACAACTACCTTCGGATGCTGTGGGGGAAGAAGGTCATCGAGTGGAGCCCGAGCCCCGCGGAGGCCTTCGCGCGGCTCACCGAGTTGAACAACCGCTACGCGCTCGACGGGCGCGACCCCAACTCGGCTTCGGGCATCAGCTGGTGCTTTGGACACTACGACCGACCCTGGGGACCGGTGCGCCCCATCTTCGGAACCGTGCGTTACATGTCCAGCGCCAACACGCAACGCAAGATGGACACCAGGACATACGTGCAAAGGTACAGCGAATGACGATCTACCGCGACGGGCCGCCGCCGGGCGCCCCGAGGACGACCGGGCGCCTCGTCGTGGCCACGCTCGCCGCCGGCCTGACCATGCTCGCCCTGGATCTGACGTGGATTGGCAAGGTGGGGCGGCCTTTCTATGCCGCGCTCGGTCCGCTCCAGCGCCCGGATCCCTACCTGCCGGCCGTCGCCTTGTTCTACCTGATGTACCTGGGGGCGGTGATGACCTACGCTGTGCGCCCTGCGAGCACGTCGTGGGTAGCGGCGTTGCGGGGCGGTCGGCTCGGGTTTGTGTGCTACGCAACGTACGAACTCACCAATTGGGCCGTGATCGCGGGGTGGCCGGGAGGGCTGGTCCCGGTGGACATCGCCTGGGGAGTCGTGCTGACGGGCATCTCCGCTGGTGTCGGCAGGCGGGCGCTGGGATGAACGCAGACCCTGCCCGTTGGCCGCGCCGGGCGGGCAGCCTGACGATCTACCTTGTCCTCGCGGTCGTCACCTGGGGGTTGCTGCCCTTCTGGCTGGGGCTCGCGCTCGTGGCGGACGGGATCACCGATCGCCGTCTCCCCCGGGTCCGCGCGCTTGCCTTCTTCGCGTTGTACCTTGGGTGCGAGGTTCTCGGTGTCGCGGCCGCGACCGGGATCTGGCTGGTCCATCGGGCGGCTCCCCCCGCTGTCTGGATGGCGGCCAACGCCGCGCTCCAGAGGCGGTGGACCACCGTGCTCATGGGGGGGGCGGTGCGGATCTTCGGGATGCGGGTCACTGTCGAAGGCGCCGGGTTGGCTGCGCGCGGGCCGTACCTGCTGTTCGTGCGCCATTCGAGCACTGCGGACACGGTGCTGGCCGCGGCGCTGGTCGCCAATCCGCACCGCGTCGTGCTCAGGTACGTGCTCAAGCGGGAGTTGCTGTGGGACCCGTGTCTGGACATCGTCGGGCAGAGGCTGCTCAACGCCTTCATCGATCGCGGCAGCGGGGACCGGGAGGCCGAGGTCGCCGCTGTCGTGGCGCTCACCGACGCGCTCGGACCGGCCGACGGGGTGCTCATCTATCCGGAGGGCACCCGCTTCTCTTCATCGAAGCTGGTCCGGGCGCGAGTTGCGTTGGCTGATCGTCCCGAGCTTGCCCGAATAGCCGCAGGGTACCGCCACGTCCTGCCGCCGCGGCTCGGTGGACCGCTCGCGCTGATGGCGCGAGGGCTGGACGTGGTGTTCCTCGATCACAGCGGGTTCGAGGGGAGCGCTTCCTTCCGCGCCTTCTGGGGGGGAAACCTGATCGGCAGGACCATCTCGGTCCGGCTACGTCGCGTTCCGGCTGCGGACATCCCCGAAACGGGCCGGGACGTTTGGTTGTTCGAACAATGGCGCCAATCCGACGCCTGGGTGGAGGCCCATTCATGATCCTGGAAAACGCTGCGTTGGTGTTCTGTTTGATGAGCACGCTCTGGGTGTGGAGCGTGTTTCGCCGCGACGTGAGCGTGGTGGACCCCTGGTGGTCGATCGGGTTCCTCCTCGTGACCGCGAACTCGGCCTGGACGGCGGGCCCGGGCACCGCGCGTTGGCTGGTGCTCGCGGTCGTCGCCGTGTGGTCCATCCGCCTGTGGGGGTACCTGCTGGCGCGCTCGGCCGGAAAGCCGGAGGACGCGCGATATACGGCGTTTCGTGAGCGCTATGGCGCTCACCGGTACTGGTGGGTGAGCTTCTTCCAGGTGTTCCTCCTCCAGGGAGTCCTGATCCTCGTCGTCTCAGCTCCGCTCCAGGTCGCCGCGAGCGCGCCCGGTCCCGATCCGATCGGACCCCTGGACATCGCCGGCGCTGCGCTGGCGCTGTTCGGCGCTGGCTACGAGGCCCTCGCGGATGCCCAGCTTGCGGCTTGGAAGCGGCGCCCGGACCGCGGCGAGGTCATGGACCAGGGGCTCTGGCGAACCAGTCGTCACCCGAACTACTTCGGCGAGGTGCTGGTCGCCTGGGGGTTCTGGCTCTTCGCCGCGGACGAACCCCTGGGCCCGGTTCTCCTGCTGGCGCCGGCGCTGATGACCTTCCTGCTGGTGCGTGTGTCAGGCGTCGCGTTGCTGGACGCGCACATGGCGAGGAGAAAGCCGGCCTATCAAGAGTACATGCGGCGCACGCCCGCCCTGGTTCCAGGGCTGCTGCGGGCTGGGAAGGCGCCCCCTCGCGCAGGCGGAACCTGATCGGGGGGGCGAGGGAGGCTCGGTTGGTTGGGTTCAGACCTTGGCGTGAGGACCGCGACGCCGGCCTTCGACTCGCCGACGATTCTCGGGCCGCCTGCCGTCGCCACCTGGCGGGTCGCAAGGCCCCGGTAATCCGCGCGGATTGCCCTCCGCCTTGGATATCGTCCCCCGCGTGACCCTGAGCAGCTCCGCGAACGGCCCCTGGGCAAGCCCGGTCGAGGCGGCCAGGGCGCCCGCGGCGCCAAAGGTGGCGAGGATGGTCGTATCCCCCCGAGCGTTGGCGCCCGCGGCGCCAAAGGTGGCGAGGATGGTCGTATCCTCGCGAGTGTTGGCGCCCCCGGCGCCAAAGGTGGCGAGGATGGTCGT
>CAIQVJ010000106.1 GCA_903875225.1 uncultured Pseudomonadota bacterium | reverse complement strand
CGAGCCCTCGCCGCACACGAGAGCGGGGCATCCCGAGCCGACCTCATGAAGGACCTGGGGATCACCTCGGCTCTTGTGTTCCGGGGCCTCGCGGATGCGGCCCGTGCCGCCGACCTCGTCGTACGGCACGGACACACGAACCAGGTCCGCTACCACCTGCGCACGGCGTAGGAGCCCTCGTCGCCCCCGGAGGACAAGCAGGCCGCGGCCCCCTCGCGCTGTGTGACGCCGGATGCCAGCGCCATCCCCGACGACCCGTCGCACCAGCGCCTCGACCCGGAGGCGCCGGCGGACGACTTCACGACCGCGGCGAGCGCAGAGATCCTCGTGTGTGTGGACTGCGGCGTCAACGTCTCCATGGACGAGGACATGTGCTGCGCAGGGTGCGGCCGGGACCTGATTCGGGTCGTAGATACCGCCTCTGCCGCCCTCCTGTGGGGCACGATCGAGCAGCTGGGCACGCAGCATGTTCCGGCCTACGCGGACGAACTCTCGGAATCCAACGCCCAGCGTCTCTGGGATACCGGCTACCGGTCGGGCGCAGGCGACAAGACGACGTGGCTCCTCGACCTGGTGGAGAAGCGGCGTCGGGAGTTCGAAGAAGAGCGATTCCTTCGTCGCCTCGCCGAGGTCTGGCAGCTCGGTGCGAAGGACATCCCGCTCCCCGCCGGCGAGACCCACGATCCCGCCGTCTGGCAGGCCGGGCAGGAGTGGCGCAAGCTCTTCGTGAGCGACGCCCGGGCGAACATCGAGCTCCAGCAGCTCCGCGCCTCCCTGCTCACCACCCTGCGGTCGATCGGTGTGCACATGGCCGAGAACGTCTCGACGGTCGGCCTGTACGGCGCGCTCTGCGAAGCGATCTACTACCGGGTCCTGCTCGCAAACCAGCTCGGTCACATCCGTGGCCAGGTCCGGCTGCTGCGGGCCACCCGCGAGCCCGCCACCCGCGAGCTCGTCCTCCTCGCCATCGAAGCCGCCCTCGGTCTGCCCCTCGGCGGCCAGGCGGACGCATGATCTCCCCTTCCCCCTCGGAGCCCTCCATGACTGCCCAGCTCGGCAACGCTGCCACCCTCCGCACCGTTCGGCTCGTAGATCTCGTCCTCGACTCGGCATACCAGTGCCGGGCGGGGATGGATGATGCCACGGTCTCCACCTACGCTCAGCACCTCTCGGAGGGTGGAACGTTTCCCCCTGTTCGGGCGATGGAGGTGGAGGGACGGCTCCTGCTCGTCGACGGATGGCATCGGTACCGAGCCACCGAGCGTGCCACGTTCATGGTGACCACCGAGGACGGGTGTTCGAGGTCCATCCCCACCTCGGAACGCACCATCGATGTCGAGGTCGAGCAGGGAGACCGTCGCGCGGCGCTCCTCGCCGCAGTGCGCGCGAACGGGGATCACGGTCTGCCGCGGAGCATGGCTGACAAGCGCCGGGCAGTGCGTACACTCCTCGGTGATGCTGAGTGGTGCAAGCTCTCCGCACGAGAGCTTGGGAAGCTCGCGGGTGTCAGCCACACCTTCGTGGATCAGCGCCGAGCTGCCTACGGCGTGAAGACGGGGACGGTGCTCAAGGACGCGGACATCCAGCGGGTGGACAGCGAGCCTCCGGCGAAGTGGCGAGAGCTGCTCTCGGAGACGACGGATACCTACTACCGGGATGCGGTGGAGAAGGTCCGCTGTGCTGCCGGGCCACTGGATCTCATCGCGGCGGGTGCGCTCGGCGAGATCGGAAAGCGGGCTCAGCTCCTCCGCCGGCGGGAGCTCGCCACGGAGGAGTGGCCCTGGCCGGAGGACGTTGGGCACCCGAGCATGTCGGTCAACATGGCGCACATCGAGGCCCGCTGCGCCCGGCTCGATACCATCCCAGACTTGGTGAAGGCGGTGTGTGCCGCCAACGGCATCCTCGACGACAAGCAGCGCGAGCAACTCTACGCCGTCATCGAGAAGGCGCAGCAGATCAAGGGGGCACGCGAGTCCTACCAGGTGAAAGGCCTGCGCGAGCTGCTCGACGGGCGCGCGGCCTTCATCGCGCAGCTCTGCGCGATCGATGCGCGGAGGGCGGTCGCTGAGGAGAAGCGTCGGAGCCAGAGCGACCAGCCCTACGACGTCGGCCCTCGCATCATGAGGATGACGGACCCAACGGAGCAGGCCGCGGCCATCCTCGCCGTGGACGGCTCCGCGCTGGGCTACATCTCGGGCCCGAAGCTGCCTCCGGAGGTCCGGGATGGAGCGTACCGAGAGCGGATGATCGCCGACGGACGAGAAGGCCCACCGTGCGTGCGTCCCAGCTGTCGTGGATGGACCTACCAGAACAGGTATGGTCACGGCTCCTGCGGCATCTGCGGCGTCGGACAGATCGAGTGGACGAACAATGCTCGCAATACGATGACCTTCGTCGCCGAGCTGCTCAAGCACGAGGGGTACGGCTTCGTGGTCGATGGCGTCGTCATCGACCGCCGGGTGATCGACGCGATCGCCGGCATCCGGGACAACCGGTCGGGCACCACGAAGATCTCCGGCCCGGTCGGGATCGCCGTTCGCAAGCTCGTCGTGCAGACCCCGCCGAAGGTGATGCTCGTTGACCCGAAGCAGCCGGAGCCCGAGGAGGAAGAGCCGGAGGAGCCGGAGGAGGACGAGGAAGAGGGTGAAGACGACGACGACGGGGAGGAGTTCTGATGTCCGTCCAACGCACCCCCGGAGTACTCTCCGAGGTCCTCGCCGAGCGTGAACGCCAGGAGGCGAAGTGGGGCGAGCAGAACCACCCCGACGGCACCAGCCACCAACGGTTCGGCCCCACGTCCGAGGCGCAGAAGATGCGCGTGGACGGCATGGCCTGGCGCGGCACGCTCACCTACTTCGAAATTCTACAGGAGGAGTTCTGGGGGGCGGCTGCTGAGGACGAGCCCGCGAAGCTCCGCGCCGAGCTCGTGCAGGTCGCAGCAGTGGCCGTGGCCTGGATCGAGTGCATCGACCGGCGCCTTGGAGTCGAGGTCAGCAACGTCGGCCCCATCCCCGTCTGCGTCGAGTGCCGGAGCACGGGCGTGCTGTGCGACGAGGACCTCTGCTGCTCGTCGTGCGGCTGTGACCTGGTGGTCTGCGCCGACGTCCACTCCGCGGAGGTGCTCCTCGAGCGCGCCGAGGAAGCGGCCGCCACCGAGACCTACATCAACAACATCATCGATGGCGTGACACTCCCCGAGGCGGCCCCGGAGATCATGCTGACGATGGAGCAGCACTACAGGCTGTCCAACAAGGCAGCCGGGGACAACGGAGACATCCTGGAGGACGTGGTGCGGGCGGCCGGCGGCGACATCGACGCCGACGATGTGGTGGCCAGCGTGCGGGGGGCGATCCGAAAGAAGGGCCCGTTAGCGAATAGGGTGGTCCGTGGCTGACCCCAAGCACGTCGAGGGGAAGAAGGCGCGGAAGGTCATCATCGACTGCCCGTGTGGCCGCTGGCAGCACACGTTCAACACCGACCACGACGGAGGGCTTCGCTCGACGTGCGGCCGGTGTGGCGCGCCGATCGTGCTGCCTCCCCGGGAGCAAACGCCATGAGCGCCCCCCACTCCTCCCTCGGGCGGGCCCAGGACTCCGATGTCCTCCACATCGAGCGCCGCACCGACGCATCCGACACCGTGGTCGAGATGTGGTGCGGAGCTGCGACCCTGCTCGACAACGAGGGCTACCCGACCCCGTTCATGGACTGGTACGCGAGCAGCAGCGGGCACAAGGCCACCTGTGCTCCGTGCCTCGCGGCGTGGAGCGCAGCGCGATGAACAGCAACCAGCGATGGCGCGATCGGTGCGCGACGTTCCGGCCCGCCGCCGAGCCCATCGATCCCCGGCGCTTCGGTGTCGAACTGCTCGACGGGGACCGCGAGCCCCGGGCGTTCGTCGAGCGCCACCACTACAGCGGGAGCTTCCCGGCCGCCCGGGTCCGCGTCGGCCTCTTCCGAGCCCGGGCCTGGGTGACACCGGAGCTGGTGGGCGTCGCGGTGTTCGGCGTGCCGCAGTCCGAGGCCGTGCTCCCGAAGTGGACCGGCTACGGCAACGACGGCGCCGTGGAGCTCAGCCGCTTCGTCCTCCTCGACGACGTGGAGGGCAACGGCGAGACCTGGTTCCTCGCTCGCGCGTTCCGGCTCCTCCGTGCCGCCCGCCCCGAGCTGCGGGCCGTGCTCGCGTTCTCCGACCCCGTGGCCCGCCGCGCCGCCGACGGACGGCTCGTCACCCCCGGCCACGTCGGGACCATCTACCAGGCTTTCAACGGGCGCCACGTCGGCCGGGCGAACCCGGCGACGAAGTACCAGGCACCGAACGGCCGCGACGTCGTGAAGCGGACGCTCGACAAGGTGGCGACGGGGGAGCGCGGGTGGCGCTACTCCCGGGATGCCCTCCTCGGCGCGGGCGCGCCGGCACAGCTTCAGGGCGAGGAGGACGCCGCCTACGTGGCCCGGGTCCGCGGGGCCTTCCTCCGCTACCGGCACCCCGGGAACCTCGCCTACGTGTGGCCGCTCGCCGCGGGCGTGGCGCTTCCCCGCGAGGGCCGGGCGTACCCGAAGGCCGATGCGCTGGTGAGGGCTGCATGACCCCGAAGCCACGTCAGGAATATTTCGCGGAATACTCCGCGTCATTCCGTGTGATTCCATGCTGTTGCCGCGCCAACCGCAGCGGCAACCGAGCCCCCGGAGCCCACCAACCGCGGCGGCAACCGCACTTGCCGCCGATGCCAACCGCGCCGGCCGCATCACCAGCCGCGCTTGCCGCCGGCGCTGACCGCGCTTGCCGCCTCCCCAACCGCACCCCCGCGGCAAGCGGCGGTTGGCGGTTTCCCCTTCCCTCTCGCGCCTCCCGGGCGTAGGAGTCCAACGTGTCCGCCTGGCTCTCCACCGACGACGTCGCGTCCCATCTCGGGATCCCCGCGCGCACGCTCCTCGACATGGCCGACCGCGCCCCGGCGCAGCTCCCCGCCCCTCGCATCGGGGTCGGGAGCGGTGTGCGCCGGATGACCTATCGGTGGCGCCCCCTCCCCGTGGTAGAGCGGTGGCTCGAGGAGCTCACGCGATGGCGAGCATCGATCGTCCCAGGGGCAAGCCCCGCGTCCGATGGAAGGACCCCAACGGCACCCCCCACTCCCGCACGTGCAGCACCGACACCGCGGCGCGGCAGCTCCTCCGCGAAGTCCAGCTCTGCGAAGACACCGGCCGCGTCTGGGAGCCTGAAAGACGCGTTGCACCGCCTACGCTCCGAGGCATCGGGGTAGCCTGGATCGTGGCGTGTGAGCGCCGCCTCGGGGCTCGCACCGTCGACAACCGGCAGCAGCACGTGGACCCCTTCCTCGACTGGTACGAGGAGCGGCACGGCGCGGGTGCGGGTGCGGAGCACCTCTCTCGCGCGCTCCTCGAGGCCTACTGGGACCACGTGCGGACGCCGGCGACCGGCCGGTACATCCACCGGCGGACCGAGTCCACGGCGCGCAAGCACGTCGAGACCCTGCACCTGCTCTGGGAGTGGGCAGCCGACCGCGAGGAGTACGAGGGCCAGGTCCCGCGCCTCCGGAAGATGGAGCTCCCGCGCAAGCCCCCCACGAGGCCGCGGCCCGCTCCGAGCTGGGCAGAGATGGATCTCGCTATCGGAGCCGCCGAGGGGTGGCGCCGCTGCGTCCTGGTCGTGATGCGCTGCACCGGCCTCCGCGTCCAACAGGTGATGGGGCTCCGCTGGGAGGACCTCTACGACGGCCAGCTCACCATCCGCGGCGAGCTCGGCAAGAGCGCCCAGGAGTCCAGGGGCCGCGTCATCCCTGTCGCTCCCGCCCTCCTCGCCGAGTGGAGCTCGCCGGCGATCGCCGAGTGGACCGACCGCACCTGGATCGTCCCCTGCCCTCACGACCACCGCCTCGTGCGGGCCCGCGACATCGCCAAGGTGTGGATGCGCACGAGCACCCGGAAAGCGGCCTGGGAGGGCCGGCCCGACCACTGCTTCCGCGCCGGGTTCCAGACCGGCCTTCGCGGCGCCGGCGTCCGCCGCGAGGCCACCGAGTACCTGGTGGGCCACGCGCTCCCCGGCGTGGACGCGTCCTACATCGACCCCGAGCAGGCGCTCCACCTCCGCGCCGCGGTGGCCCTCGTCCCCCCGCTCAACGTGCCCGTTTTGGCCGCCCGGCAGCAGGCTTGATGTACCCGGCTTGTACCATTTCCGGTCGCATTCCGAACTATCAAGGTTGTAATACACTTTGGCGGCAGGCCATGAGATTAGACCCAGGCCCGCCGCAGTCCGGCATGCGTCGCCGATATGCAGCCTGTACCGTCTGAATCTCGGATGTTGTGACCCGCGTAGTCCGCAGGGAATGTCATCGATCCGCAGTGTTCGATGTACCGGGCGTGTACCGCGATCGTGCTACCCTTCGGGCTCCCGTTTGCGTCGGGTGGCCCTCGGGCCCACAAGCCCTCCGAGAATCCTCTCGGGGGGCTTCGTGTTTCAGAGCGGCCCGCCTGGCGCCGTGCCGAGGAGCCGGAGCTTCGACGTCTCGGTGGCGTGGAGCACCCGGTGCACGTCTCCGTCGACCGTGAGCACGTGGGCGGTCGCCGTGCCGCCGCCGGCGACGCTGATGGCGACGCCGATGCCGGTGATCTCCCCACGGCGGGCGCGGACGAGGAGGGCCTCCAGCAGGTCCACCACGCCCTCGGCGCCACCGACGGTGGGCGAGATGCCGGTGCCCTCGAGGAGCCGCTCGACGCTCATGCCGCCCTCCGCTGAGCGTGCGCCCGGCTGGAGTTGCACCCGAGGCAGGCCAGCGCGTAGTTCGACATCGCCGACACGCCGCCCTCTGATCGGGGGATGACGTGTTCGATCGTCGCCTTGCTCTTGCACGAGGCTGGGACGTCCTCCCGCACCTTCTGCTTGCACCAGCAGCAGAACCAGCCGCCATCCCGCTTGGCGAGCTTGGCGCGAATCTTCTTGCTCGGTGAGGCCATCGGCCTACCCCCACGCCAACAGGGTGACGGTGAACGCCGTCTGCCCGGAGGCCTTCGCGAGCTCCATCACCCGAGCGAAGTCGGCCGGGTTGGCGACGACGATGCAGCCCTCCGACCAGGCGCCCACGACAGAGCTCTCGTGGGCGGCGCTGGCGCGGTGCACCTGGGTCGCCGTCGACGATGACCTCGTCGGGGTGAGGTCGTCGATCCCGTCGTAGCGATCGACCGGGATGGGCACCAGCGGCACGAGGCACTCGTACCCCCCGTGGTGTCGCCCGAAGCCGAGCCCGTTCTGCACCTGCCCAGGCGCCCACACGGCGGTCCCGTCCCGGCGCTTCGGGTGCTCCCGCGACGGCCGGCCCGGGTCAGCGGTGCACCTGCAGGCGAACGACGGCTCACGGGCCCCGTCGAGGACAAGGAGCATGTCGTCGAAGGCGTCGAGGGTGCCGCGGGCGTTGCGGAGCACAACCAGGT
>CAIQVJ010000105.1 GCA_903875225.1 uncultured Pseudomonadota bacterium | reverse complement strand
TCGAAGACTCCGGAGGGCCGCGGGTTGAGTCCTCCAGACCGGGCGGTACGCGGCCCTCCCCCCGCGGGGGCCGCGCCGCAGCCAACCCGTGCCCGTGAAGTCGCAGATACGAGTGTCGAGATCGACTATCGAGTCTCGAAAGTCGAGATTCGCCGATCGAGACTCGACGCTCGAGAGTCGATCTCGGACAACGACGGCCTCGAACCGCTACGTTGAGCAGCGATCCTGTTTAGAACCAGACTCACCGGTTGGCTCCGAACCGCCTCGTCGCCGCCGGACCGCGAACGGGTATGGCGGATTCGCTGGCCCGCCGCGCTGCGAGCCGCATCTCGTCGCCGGTGATCTCACCGTGCTCCGCCTCATACGTGCTTATGAAGCTGGCGAGCGCGGCGAGCCGTGCGTCGTGACTGAGCTTGAGGCGCAGCGCTTCGTTCACCCATGCGCTCACGCTGCTGGCGTCGCCGCCGGACACGGCAGCTTCAGCCGCCTGCAGGAGCTCGGCATCCACGGAGGCGGAGAGTCGGCGTTTCGCGTTCATACGTTTAGCTTACTCGCGTATGCGGATCGTGGCACCCCGCCGTTGCCGCTCGTGGCGCTTCGTCACGGGAGCCGCGACACAGTCGACCGGCGCCGGCCCCGACAAGGCCGGTTGCCAGAGTCATGGCGTTCGAGCAGGTGTATGGCCCGGCTCACCGCGCTCGCCGGCGGCACGCTCGTGGGGGGGGCGGCCCTGGTGGACGTTGACGCCACGGGGCGCGCGTACGTGGAGCTCACGAAGTACTGCGACGGCTGACTGCTGCGTGGGGCCCGTCGAGCACCCGCCGGATCACCTGTGCTTCGGCGGGACCTCGAAGCCGCGCAGCTTCTGCACCTGCTCCGACATGATCGCAAAAAGCCGGCGCAGGTGCTCGGCCGGCCCGGGCTCCCCGAGGAATTCCAGCCCCGCAGCGACCGCCTCGATCGTCGCCATCTGCTCCGGGACGGCCCCCCGTCGCATGCGGAGCGGCGCCACCACCGGCGCGGGGAGGGAGAGCGTGGGGAGCGCTGCCAGCGGCGGGATGCGCCACCGCATGGTCTTCGCCGAGGCCCACGTGCTGTCGATGACGACGAGGGTGCTCACGTCGGGCGGGGTGGGGAGCGGCGTGGCGCCGAACGCCAGCACCCAGGGGCGTTGCCCCAGGTGGTCGGTGAGATCGAGGGGCTGGCCGAGCACGCCGTGGTCCACCAGCGCCGAATTGGAGAGCGCGAGGGAGGCGAGGCGACCGGTGTTGGAGGTCTTGTTGATCTCGGCCGCGTGTCGGACCACGACGACACGCACGCGCGTGTGCACGGCGGAGATCTCGCTGCAGAGGCACGCGAACGGGGGCATCCGGCACCCGTGGCAGTGCCCCGGGAAGTGGGGATCGCGCGCGGGGGGGAGCAGGGACACGTGCCCCGCCGTCTAAGCGGCCGGGCGCCCGAGCGCGGGAGCGGCGGGTTCAGGCCTCGACATCCGCACCAGGAACTTCATGTGCGCGAGCAGCGCGTGGGCTGCTGTCGGGTAGTAGAAGTACGGGAGGCCGAACTCGGCGCAGGTCCGCTCCACGATCGGGGCGATCGCGTGGAGCCTGCTGTAGCTCACGGTCGGGAACAGGTGGTGCTCCAACTGGTAGCCGAGCCCGCCCAGGAACGTGGTCGGCAGCCAGTGACCGTGCTGAAAGTCGGCCGTGGTCTCCACCTGGAGCGCGCCCCAGTCCTCCACGTGCGGCAGCTTGCGGGCGTCGAGGTTCATCGCCAGCGCGTTCTGGTGGGAGAGCGCGAACGTCCCCTGCACGGCGAGACCTGCCCCGCCCATCATCAACACGAAGTTGCCGAGCGCCTGCGGCCACGGGTGCAGGGCGAAGGGCAACGCGTAGAAGATCGAGAACGAGAGGACCTTGAAGACCGCGAAGAGGACGGCCTCGGCGGGGTACGGGCGCCGGAGCCTGCCGTACGGCCCGAACCACATCCCGATGCACACGGTGACGAGGTCATTGAACCACAGCACCGGGAGCGTGATGAAGTAGAGGATCCAGGCATACACCGGCTGCAGCCGATGAAACCAGTAGAGCGGCTGCTCCGGGCGTTCGCGGACGAGCGGGAAGTGAACCTCGATGTCCGGGTCGAGGTCCTTCACGTTGCAGTAGACGTGGTGCAGGGGGACGTGCATCGCAGTGAACACGAACGACGAGAGCCCCGGCAGGTCGAGCGTGACGAGCGCGGCGACCCGGTTTGCCCACGCGGACTTGAAGACGCCCGCGTGCATCGCCTCGTGCCCGTAGCCGCCCAGCGCGAAGGCGAAGGCGCCCCAGGGCAGCGCGCACCACCAGGCGCCGTACCCGATCGCGCCGATCGTGAGCCCGAGCCAGATCGTCCAGATGACAAAGAAGCGGGCGATGAAGCCGGGTGTTCCGTGGTGTGCGAGGCGCGCGTCGGCCCGGCTCACGTCCTGCGTCGCGGCCTCCGCGAGCAGGTGCTCCTGCACGCGCCGCTTGAGCGTTCCGTAGAAGCCGTCCTCGGTCCAGGACCACATCGGCACGTAGTCGACGTTGTCACGGACATAGAACTTCTTGAGCATCGCCTTCGGCAGCCGGTCGTGCACGTGTGTGCTCTCGAACACCGCGGTGCAGTCCGATCCCCGCACTACTTCCAGAAAGCGCCTCCCACCCGGGTGCTCCGTGAGGAACGGCTCCAGGTCGTAGTACTTTCCGTGGATCTCCCAGAGGAGTGAGGCATCGGGCTTTAGGCTCAAGGACATGCCCCGGGGGCATATCCCGGAAAAAGTGAATGGTCCTAGCGCGGCGCGCCGCGGGCCCTACTTCTTCCCCTTGTGTCCGCCCCCGCCCTTGCCACCCCCGCCCTTCGAGCGGAAGTCTCCGAAGTAGATCGTCGCCTCGGCCCCGAGCCCCGCGTACACCGCGCCCGCGACCAGCCCGCCGCCGTCCTTGCCGCTGGTGCACGCGGTGTCCGCGGTGGA
Organism: uncultured Pseudomonadota bacterium; assembly: GCA_903875225.1. Lineage (GTDB taxonomy): Bacteria > Myxococcota_A > UBA796 > UBA796 > SXON01 > CAIUMM01. The sequence goes on along the minus strand of CAIQVJ010000105.1, from coordinate 54,829 downwards.
GAGGCAGTATTCCTGCCCGCCGACGATGTGGTAGAGCCCGTAGATGTCGATCTGGTAGGCCCGGACGCGGTCTCGCAGCAGCGCGCCAAGCTGCGCGCGGATGGGGAAGTAGTTCACGTTCAGGTAGTCGTCGCTGCCCTTGTCCTTGAACCGCTCGTGTCCGGCCCCGATCCCCGCCCCGAACAGGAGCTGGAACTCTTCGTCCTTCACGATCACCTGGTCCCAGCCGACGGTGAACTCCTGCTGGCCCCAGCCGGAGGTGCCGAACCCCAGCGTTGCCAGGCCGAACACCCTGCCGCTGCCGCTCGGGTAGATCACCCCGCGAACGCCGATCTCGGCGTCGCCCTTGACCTTGTCCACCTCGCCCTGGGCCACCGATGGCAGCGCGATCGGGTATTTCCCAGGGATCGCGACGGTGCCGATGTTCGCGCCCACGCCCCACCACTTGAGCTCGAGCGCGTGGGCCGGGGAGCAGAGCGCGAGGAGCGCAGAGAACAACATCATGGGTAGACCCTCTTGCCCGTCTGGGCATCGAAGATTCGGATGGCCTGGAGCGGACAAGCTTGCGCACCGATCAGCAGGTCGGCATCCGTCGCACCGACGATCACCCGGGAGATGCTGTCATCGCCCATCTCGTAGGCGAGCGGCGCATCTTCGACGCAGTTCGAGGTTCCGGAACAGACGCGGGGGTCGATCTCGACGCGGTACATCACGGCTCGGGAGTGGGTTCTGCGGGTTCGGCTCCCGCGCCGTCGACAGGCGACGTGGAAACGTTGACGATGTCGCCGGTGGTCTTCTTCATCTTCGGGGCCACCTCGATCCGCACGGCGATGCCGGGCTGTACTTCGAAAGCCGTACCGGCGAAGGTGTACTTTCCCTTCGGGAGCAGCCCGAGGAACTGCCCGTCGTGGGTCACGTGCTCCATCGCCGCTGTCACGGCGGTGCGCTGGTCGGGGTCGAACGGCATGAGCTCGGCCTCGAGCGTGATGCCCCGGGGCGGGGTGGCGATCAACTCCACGCGGCCGTAGCCGACGTCGATCGCGTACAGCCAGTCCACGACCTCCTTCGTGCCCTTGTCATGCGCGGCCACCTTGAGCCTGTCGTAGGCTGCCTGTGCATCCCCGAGCGCGCGCGCGGCGTAGGCGCCGTGCAGGACGTCGTCGAACGTGAGCTCCACGCCCAGCTTCTCGAGCTCCTCGTACTTCTTCTCCACCCCGGCCCAGGCCTGGCGGGTGGCCAGTTGCTTGATCTCCGAGGAGAGCCGCACGTGCTCCCCTGCGTTCACGTCCTCGCTGGGCTCCTCGGCGTGAGCGATGCCCTGCGCCGTCGGGAGGAGCGCCGTGATGAGGAGGGCGAGACTGCAGCGGGCGAGCGTGTTCACGGTCTTCGAGGGAAGGAGGGGATGTTGCCATGTATCCAGAACGCGGCGAGGCTGGGGCGCCACGCGGCAGAACCCGTCATGTGCCTGAACCCGTGAGCCCGGCAGGTTCGTCCGATGGCGGGGGCGTTCGGGGGTGCCGGCGCTTCTTCTTCCCGCCCCGGTGGGTGAGCGCGACGTCGAGGCCCAGCCCCCCGTAGAGCCCGGTGGCGCGCAGGGTGTCGACGTAGAGATCACCCGAGACGCCGAGGCGCAGCCTGGGCCAGTCGTGGAACACCCGGGCCCCGCCGCCCAGGTAGAGCTCGAACGTCGCGGTGCTCGACGTGAGATCCGTGGACTCCGTCGCAAAGAAGGTCTGGCGCACGAGCAGCTCCGGGCCGAACGCGACGCCCCACTGCCTGCCGAGCGTGTGCTCCCCCCGGACCGGGAGGGAGACGTCGAGCTGACCGTACTGGAGCGTGGGGACAGGAAGGATGATTCCAGCGATCCCGGGCTGCGTGGCGAACGACCAGCCGTGCGTCTGGAGGAACCGGTAGCGCAGGTCGAGCCCGATCCCGAGTGGGTAGATGTGGGCGCCCAGGTCGAGGTTCGGGGCCAGCCCCGCGCGAAAGTGGAAGGCCACGCTCGGGAGTGGGAGGGCGAGCGGGGTCTGGACCGCGTTGGGATCCCGACTGCCCGCGAGGTCCGCGGCGAACTCGGTGTACCCGGGGTCGAGCGGCACCGCGCCGTCGAGCGTTCCGAGGTGGGTGCAGGCGGGGAGGGCCAGGAGCGGGAGGCAGAGCCATGGTGGGCAACCGCTGCGCGTTGCGGCGGCGCTCCTGCCGGGGGGCGAGGGCGGTGGCTCTCTCAAAATACCCATCCGGTGCGGACTCCGAGGTCTACGTCCACGCCCCGTTCGCTCGCGAAGCCTCCCACGCGGAACCCGACGGTCCAGCCGTCCGAGCGCCGGGGCGCCGTCGGCCGCAGGGTCGCGTCTCCGCCGAGCTCCAGGCGCCCGCCGACAAGGGGGGAGATCGCGCTGTACGCGTTGAGATGCGTCCACACCAGGGCGGCCCCGGGCCCCGCACCCACCACGAACCGGAACGGCTCGGCAGCCGGCCCGAGGTGCCCCTCCACGAGCACGGCGAGGCGCCCCTCGGTCGATTGCAGGTCGAGGAGGGCGGAGCGCTCGGCCCGGTGCGAGACGTCGACCTCCGCGACGACCGCCAGAGGGCCCGGCGACCGCCAGCCGCCTTCGATGCCCGCGCGCCAGCTCGCTTCGTGCCGGCCGGCCGAGGAGCGGATCAGCGCCTCGTCCACGGAAGCCGCCAGGACTACGGGCACGGGACCCCCAGGAGCGCGAACCTCGCCTCGTTGCTCGCGCAGGCCGCATCGCCCAGCCCGGCGTCGTCCGCGGCCTGCAGCAGGCAGGAGAGGTACACGGTCCCGTCCATGTCGGAGGCACCCTGCGGCGCCCAACGGGCGATGGCGTCGAGCACGATCACGAGGGCCGTGTCGGGGTCGGTCGCCTCGCGGAGGTCCCAGGCGAACGAGGCGTACACCGTGCCGAGCGGGTAGGGGTCGTCCGCGATCTGGCTGAGGTCGGTGCTCATCCGGGTGGAGGGCAGCATCGAGTCGTCCACGACCGCATGGTCGTCGTCCACGTGGCGCAGCGGCAGGTCGAGGGAGGCGTCGATGAACCGGGGATCGTCGAGCAGCAGGGTGGCGAGCGTGTCGGCGAAGCCCTCGTGCAGGCTCGCCTGCCAGTAGTGGCTCTCGACCGCGGGGTCGATCACCAGCGGGGGGGCCCCGGGATCGTGGGTCATCAGCAGGTGGAGGATCGCGTGACCGAACTCGTGGAAGATCACGCCCTCGTTCGCGAGCACGGGAACGTCGCGATCGTCGCCGTCGGGCAACAGCATGAACACGTTCGCCCCTGTCGCGTAGGCGGCGTTGTCGGCCGGCGCGAACTCCAGCAGCGGGCTGACTGCCGGGTTCCAGGCGGCGGCCATCGGGAAGATCGCGGTGGTGTCGATCCCGTGGGCCTCGACAGCCGTGCGCGCTGCTGCGAGGTTGGCGTAGAACGTGTAGAGCAGCAAGCCGTCTTCATCGAGCGGGACGGCCACCTGCTCCCCCCCGATCGTCTGCACGTCGGCGTGCACCACGAGATCGACGCCGCCGGTGTAGTCCCCGCTGCCATCGGGGTTGTTCCGGATGCGTCCGCCATGGGTGACGGTCCCGAGCGCGCCGCGCATGTGCGTCGCGTCGTCCAGCTCAGGGACGTCGCGCGGTGCGATCATGTAGGTGCCATCGTCGGAGCGGGTCCAGGCGAGCAGGTGGTCGGTCTGGATGGGGGTGCAGGCCGGGGAGAGGAGGGCTGCGAGGAGGAGGAGGGCTCTTTCTGCCCGGGGGGGGGACCCCCCGGACCCCCCCGGGCCGAACGGGAAACGACGCTGGGCGGAGGACCGCCCAACGCCGTTTCCCTGCGGACTGGTCGAGGCCGGAGTACCGGCCTGCGCCGCAGTCCGACGGCCCTGCAGGGTGGGCGTGGTCGTGGTTTTGGGGGCTGTGTCTGCCCGGGGGGGGGCTCCGTCTGCCCGGGGGGGGGACCCCCCGGACCCCCCCGGGCCGAACGGGAAACGACGCTGGGCGGAGGACCGCCCAACGCCGTTTCCCTGCGGACTGGACGAGGCCGGAGTACCGGCCTGCGACGCAGTCCGACGGCCCTGCAGGGTGGGCGTGGTCGGGAGCTTTGGGGCCACGCTACCAGCTCAGGTGCGGCGACCAGTTGGGGTTCGAGTATCCGCCGCCGCCCGAGGTGATCTGGGTCTGGAACGAGCCATCGGGTGATGACGCGATCCAGATGTGGGAGGCCCCCGAGCGGGTGGAGCTGAACGCGATGTAGTCGCCCTCGGGGCTGAAGCTCGGGTCTTCGTTGTCCCCGGTGCCCTGGGTCACGCGGGTCATGTTCGAGCCGTCGGGCTTGACCGTGAACACGTCGAAGTGCCCCTCCCGGCCGACGAACGCGATGCGATCCCCCTTCGGCGACCACGACGGCGACGTGTTGTTCGAACCCTGGAAGCTCACGCGGTGCGCGCCGGTGCCGTTGCTGTTCATCACGTAGATCTGGGGGCCGCCGGACCGCTCGGAGACGAACGCGATCTGGGAGCCGTCCGGGGAGAACGAGGGCGAGACGTCGATGCCCGGCGAGGAGGTGAGCCGCGCGATCTCGCGGCCCGTGGCGGCGTCGATGCTGAAGATCTCGCTGTCGCTGCCGACCGTCTGCGTGAGCGCGAGGATGCTGCCCCCGGGGCCGAACGCGCCGCCGGTGTTGATGCCGGCCTTCGAAGCCACGCGGCGGATCTGGCCCTTCGCGAGATCGGCGACGTACAGATCGGGGTTTCCAGCCGCGTAGCCGGTGTAGACGATCGACGATCCCGCCGGCGACCAGCGCGGCGAGAGGTTGATGCTGCCGTTCTTGGTGATCGACCGGCGGCCGTAGCCATCGGCGTCGCAGAGGTAGATCTCCTTGTTGTCGCCGAACTTGCCGGAGAAGGCGAAGCGGGTGTCGAAGAAGCCCTTCTTGCCGGTGACCGCGAAGAGGATCGCGTTGGCCACGCGGTGGGCGAGCGCGCGGGTGGAGGTGGCGCCGGCCGAGAAGCTCTTGGCGTCGAGCTTGGTGGCGCCGTTCACGTCGTAGATCCACACCTGGGTGTCGAGGTTGGAGCCGGCGGTGGCGGTCACGGTCTTGGCGAGCACGACGGCGCCGGAGGGCGTCCAGGAAGAGAAGTCGAACTGCCCGGGTTCCACGCCGGCATCTGCGGGCTCCAGCGATGCGTTGGGGTCGAGCACCGTGAAGTAGCCGGTGAGCTCGAGGTCGCGCTTCACCACGGCCCAGAAGTCCTGCGCCTGGGGAGCCCCGCCCTTGGGGTAGGGGAGCCCGATGGAGATGGCGCGCTGCCCGGGCCCGCCGACGTTGATGTTCACCTTGATCGGCGCCGGATCCTCGGCGCGGGCGGTCGAGTGGATCAGGCCGACGAGGGTGGCGGCGGCGAGGAACAGCAGGGCGGGGGTGCGGCGCATCAGGTTCCTCAGATCACGGTCGAACAGTCGAAGATCACGTTGGCATCGAGCCCGCCGGCGAAGCGGGCCGGGAGGGGGGGCAGGTTGCCCGTCTGCTGGACGGCGCGCAGCGCGGACTGGTCGAGCGACCCGTTGCCGCTCGGCTTGCCCACGGTCGGGTCGTCCTTGACCGTGCCGTCGCCGGCGAGCGAGACGGCGATCCCCACCTTCAATCGCGGGTTCGCCTGGCAGGTGGCGACCAGCGGGTGCCAGTTCGGGCGCACCTTGTCGTCCACCTTCTTCATCCACTTCGCCAGCTCGGGGTCGTTGATCCCGTTCGTCGCCGTCGACCCGTCGCCGGAGCCGTTGGGATCACTCGCGGCGCGGTCGGTCGTGCCCAGTGGCGCCGACAGGTCGTGGACCATCTTCTCGCGGCGCAGGTCGTCCATGATCTTCTGCATCGCGGCGTCCTGCTGCCCCTTGGTGACGGGCGCCTCGGGCGTCTTGTAGGCCATGTCGCTGGGGTTGGGCGGCGGGGGATCAGCCGTCGGCTTCGTGGCGCCACGAACGGCGTCGGGTGCGCGCTCGGCCTTCTGGACCATGCGGGAGTCCGACTTCGGCGGGCCGGACATCGCGACCTCCATCACGTCTTCGGGCTTGAACAGCGGCTCGGCCGGGCCGCCGAGCAGGGTCGCGATCCAGATCGCGAGCGCCACGAACAGGTGCGCGAACAGCGCCGCAGGCCACTCCCACAGCAGCGCCGGGATCCTCATCCTCCGGTGCCCCCGCCGCCCAGGCCACCGTCCACGGGCCCGGGCTGGGTCACGAGGCCGACCTTGGCCACGCCCGAGTCCTTCGCCACGGCGAGGAGCTGGAGCACGGTTTCGTAGGGGAGCTTGCCATCTGCACGTACGAACACCTGTTGATCGGGATTTGCTGTCGCAATCGCCTTCAATTTTGTCTTCATCTCGTCAAAGGTGAGCTTCGTCTCGTTGATGTAGTACACCTGATCGGCGGTGACGGAGAGCACCATCTGTTGCTCGTCCTCCGGGATCAACGGTGGGGCCTCCGCGCGCGGGAGGTCCATCGCCACTCCGGTGGTCATCAACGGCGCGGTCACCATGAAGATGATCAACAGCACCAGCATGACGTCCACGAAGGGCGTCACGTTGATCTCGGCCATCATCCCGCCGCCCCCGTGCGAGGGCCCGCTCATGCCCATGGCCTACCTCCGCTGCGCCGACTGTTGCGAGTAGTGACGCTTCACGATGTTGAGGAAGTCGGCCGAGAACGCGTCCACCTCCGAGGCGATGTTGCGGATCGAGCTGTTGAAGTAGTTGTAGGCCATGCTGGCGGGGATGGCGGCGAGGAGGCCGACGGCTGTCGCGATCAGCGCGTTGGCGATGTCGGGCCCGATCACCTGGATGCTGGCCTGGCCGGTCTCGCCGATCTTCTGGAACGCCGTGAGGATGCCCACGACAGTCCCGAACAGGCCGATGAACGGGCCGGTGCTCGCGGTGGTCGCGAGGAAGGCGTTCAGGCGCTCCAACTTGTTGATCTGCACCTGGGCGGTACGACGCAGCGCGCGCTCGACGTTCTCGGTGAGCCCGAGGTCCATCGCACCGCCGTCGTCCTGGCGCGTGAGGTTCGCCAACTCGTCGTGCCCGGCCCGGAACACCGCCGCCGTCGGCGAGCGGGGGAACCGGCCGGCTGCCTTGTAGGCGCTCTCGAGATCCTTCGCCTTCCAGAACATGTCCACGAAGCGGGCGCTCTGCTTGGCGGCGCCGCGCACGGTGATGAACTTGTTCAGGATGATCGCCCAGCATGTGACGGACATCATGATCAGGAGCAACAGCACCATGCCGACGATCGGGCCGGCGTTGGCGATCATCGAGAAGTACGAAGGGCCGGCGCTCGTCGGCGTGGCACCGACGGTCGCGAGGTAGACGGTAAGGGCGGAATCCATGGATGTACCAGCGGGGGCATGTATTGCGGCGGGCCCCCTGACACTACCTCATCAACGGCTTGTACTTGATCCGATGCGGCTGGTCGGCCTCGACCCCGAGCCGGCGCTTCTTGTCCTTCTCGTAGTCTTCGTAGTTGCCCTCGAACCAGACGACCTGACTGTTCCCCTCGAACGCCAGGATGTGCGTGGCGATGCGGTCCAGGAACCAGCGATCGTGGGAGGTGACGACTGCGCACCCGTTGAACGCCAGCAGCGCGTCCTCCAGCGAGCGGAGCGTGTCCACGTCGAGATCGTTGGTGGGCTCGTCGAGGAGCAGCACGTTGCCGCCGCTCTGGAGCATCGTCGCAAGCTGCAGGCGGTTGCGTTCACCGCCCGAGAGCGAGCCGACCTTCTGCGACTGGTCCGTGCCCTTGAAGTTGAACGCGCCGCAGTAGGCGCGCGCGTTGATCTCGCGGTTGCCGACCTTGATCAGGTCCCGGCCGCCGGAGATGATGTCGTAGACGGTCTTCTCGGGGTCGAAGTTGCGCACCTGGTCGACGTAGGAGAGCTTGACCGTGTCGCCGATGCGCAGCGTGCCGCCATCCGGGTGCTCCTGGCCCGTGATGAGCCGGAACAACGTGGTCTTGCCCGCGCCGTTCGGCCCGATCACGCCGACGATGCCGCCTCGGGGGAGGTTGAAGTTCACGTCGTCGAACAGGATGCGTTCGCCGTACACCTTGCGCAGGTGGTCGGCCTGGATCACGATCTCGCCGAGGCGCGGGCCGGGCGGGATCACGATCTCGTTCTTCTGCGCCCGCTCGTCCGGTCCCTCGTCGAGCATCCGCTCGTAGTTCGCGATGCGCGCCTTCGACTTCGCCTGGCGCGCCCGGGGGGACATCCGGATCCACTCGAGCTCCATGTCCAGGGTCTTCTGCCGGGCAGAGGCGGTCTTCTCCTCCTGCTTCAGCCGCTTCGTCTTCTGGTCGAGCCAGCTCGAGTAGTTGCCCTCCCAGGGGATGCCCTTGCCCTGGTCGAGCTCCAGGATCCAGCCGGCGACGTTGTCGAGGAAGTACCGGTCGTGGGTGATGGCGACCACCGTGCCCGGGTAGTCGTGCAGCCACCGCTCCAACCAGGCCACGCTCTCGGCGTCGAGGTGGTTGGTGGGCTCGTCGAGCAGCAGCATGTCCGGCTTCTCGAGCAGCAACCTGCACAGCGCCACGCGGCGTCGTTCACCGCCGGAGAGCACCTTGACCATCGCGTCGCCCGGAGGCACGCGGAGGGCGTCCATCGCGATCTCGAGCTCCCGATCGAGATCCCAGGCGCCCGCAGCGTCGATCTTGTCCTGCAGCTCGGCCTGCTCGGCGAGCAGCGCGTCAAAATCGGCGTCCTCCTCGCCCATCGCGTTGCCGACGGCCTCGTAGCGGTTGAGCAGCGCGCGGGTGGGGGCGACCGCCATCTCGATGTTCTGGAGCACGGTCTTGTCGTCGTCGAGCTTCGGCTCCTGCGGGAGGTACCCGATCCGGACACCCTTCTGCGCCCACGACTCGCCGCTGTAGTTGTCGTCCACGCCCGCCATGATGCGAAGCAGCGTGGACTTTCCGGCGCCGTTGTTGCCGAGCACGCCGATCTTGGCGCCCGGGTAGAACGAGAGCCAGATCCCCTTCAATACTTCCTTTCCGCCGGGCCAGGCCTTGCGGAGGTTCTTCATGACGTAGATGAATTCGTGTGCCATCGGGGAGTCCTTGAAAGCGGGCCGGGGCCTTAACCGGGAGGGGAGGGGGGCGGCTCGCTCCCCGGGGATCCGGGTTCGCGAGGGTCCGTGGAACGCCGCTTCGAATCGGCGCGCGTCGCGTGTTCGACCACGGATCCTCCGCCGCGGCGCACGCTGCAGCACGCCCCTGCGATAAGGCCTGCCGACCGGGACCCCCGCCTTGAAGCTCTCCGCCTGCCCGCTCCTCGCCGTGTTTGTGACGGTCACCGCCGGCTGCGGACCGTGGGTCGTGCCCTTCCCACAGCCGATGGTGGATCCCACGAACCTGCCGGCCGTGCCGGACGGATCGGCGCGGGTGGGCGTGGGGCTCAACCCCCTCTCCGCCGAGGGCACGTCCGGGGTGAGCCCGTTGCCCGGCGACCTCCTGGGCGGCACGGTCCGCCTCGACGGAGGCGTCGGGTTTCAGGGCTGGGACCTGCGCGCCGTCGTGAGCCCCATGGCGAGCCGTGTCAATCACGGCAGCCAGTACGATCTGCGTGTCGGGCGGCGGCTCTACGGCGGTCCGCACGTTCGGCTCGACGTGACGGCCGGTGCTGGCGCGACGTGGTTCGCGTCGACCTACAAGGATGCAGACTACGGCTACTTCGCCATCGCGCCGCACCTGGGACCGCGGGTGTCGTTCAAGCTCGGCCCCCGCGTGGAGGTGCCCGTTGTGGTGGAGGCGGGATGGTCGCATGTGGTCCCGGTCTACGGGCTCGGCGCAGAGTCGCGCTCCGCGTGGTGGCTCGGCGCCGCGGCGGCGGGGGTCTGGCACCCGGGCCGAGGGTTCAGCCTCGGGTCGGGGCTCGATCTGGTCGTCAGTCCGGACTTCCCGTGGACGGACCTCCGGCTGACCTTCGGGGCCTCGTTCGAGGCGCCGACGAAGCGGCGGTCGGTGGTGGAGGCGTCGCACGGCGGACCCTGATCGCGCCGACCGCTTGACTCCCGCCCTCTTTTCCATAGACTCCCGGCGTCTTCCGGAGTCCCCTTGCGTTTTCTGCCCCTTCTGTCCTCCCTCGCCGGTCTCGCCCTCCTCCCGCTCCTCGGCGCCTGCGGCGGCGGTGAGGCGCTCCCCAAGGAGATCGTGGTCGGGCAGTACGGCTCGCTCACGGGCGCGCAGGCCACCTTCGGCATCTCGACCAGGAACGGGATCGAGCTTGCGACCGACGAACTGAACGCGGCCGGCGGCATCGGCGGCGTGAAGGTGCGCATGGTCGTCGAGGACGACCAGGGCAAGCCCGAGGAGGCCGCAACTGCCGTCAGCAAGATCATCTCGCAGGACCGGCCCGTGGCCGTGCTCGGCGAGGTGGCATCGACGAATTCCCTCGCTGCGGCACCGCTGCTGCAGACGAACGGGATCCCGATGATCTCGCCCTCGTCCACGAACCCGAAGGTGACCGAGCAGGGCGACTTCATCTTCCGCGTGTGCTTCATCGATCCCTTCCAGGGAGGTGCTGTCGCGAAGTTCGCCTACAACTCCAAGGGCCTGCGCAACGTCGGCATCCTCAAGGCGGTGGACGCCGACTACGCCGTGGGCCTCGCGCAGTTCTTCACCGACACGTTCACGAAGCTCGGCGGCACCATCGCCGGGGAGGAGGCGTACAAGCTCTCGGACGTGGACTTCAAGGCGCAGCTCACGAGCTTGCTGGCGAAGAACCCGGATGCGCTGTTCATCCCCGGGTACTACACCGACGTCGGGCTGATCGCGCGGCAGGCCCGTGATCTGGGGTTCAAGGGTCCGTTCCTCGGCGGCGACGGCTGGGACAGCTCCGAGCTCACGAAGATCGGCGGCGACGCGATCATCGGCAGCTTCTTCACGAACCACTACGCCGTCGACGACCCGAACCCCGTCGTGCAGGGCTTCATCGAGAAGTACAACGCGAAGTTCCACGAGAAGCCCGACGGCCTGGCCGCGCTCGGCTACGACTCGGCGCGGGTGCTGTACGGTGCGATGGCCGAGGTCGCGAAGGATCCGAAGATGGCCGACGCCCTCTCGGACCGCTCGTCCGTCCCTGCGACCGAGGATGCCCGCAAGGCCGCTCGTGCGGCGCTTCGTGACGCGATCGCGAAGACCGCCGGGTTCGGCGGCGTGACCGGCACGATCAGCATCGACGCGCAGCGCAACGCGCAGAAGCCTGCGGTGGTCGTGCAGGTGACGGCCGAGGGGAACAAGTTCGTGGAGTCGATCGCGCCGTAGGTGCTTTGGGGGGCGGTGCGCCTGCGGCGCGTTCAACCGCGCTGTCGAGGGGGTTCACGGCGTGTTGAGGAAGGCGGTCACGGAGCTGTCGCCGCTCTCCGATCCCGCGACGATGACGTCGAGCGCGCCGTCGCCGTCGAGGTCGGCGCAGAACACGGAGCCGGCCTTGCGCGTCGTGGGGAGGGTCTGGGCGGTGGTGAACGCCGCGGAGCCGTCATTGAGGAGCGTGACGACCGTGTAGTGGTCGAACGTCGGCACGGCGAGGTCGAGATCGCCGTCGGCGTCCAGATCGCCGCCGCACAGGCCGTGGCCGCTGGCGAGCGCCTGGCTGGAGGTGGACAGAGCGCCGGATCCGTCGCCGGTCAGCGTGAACAGCAGGTTGCCGTAGAGGGTGGGTATGGCGGCGTCGGCATCGCCATCGCCGTCGAGATCGTCGATGAACACCGACTTGGGCGTGTCGGCGAGGGCGATCGAACCGATGTTGGTCAACGCCCCTGTGCCGTCGTTCAGCAGCACCGCTGCGGAGCTCTCGGCCGCGAGGGGTGCCAGGACGTCGATGTCGTCGTCGCCGTCCAGGTCCCCCAGGTCCAGCGGGAACGGGTCGCCCCAGAGCGTGCTGAACGTCACGGCGGACGTGAGCGTGAACGCGCCGCTTCCGTCGTTCGAGAGCACGACCACGGCGTCGTTGAAGCCCATGGAGGCGACGATGTCGAGGTCCCCGTCGCCGTCCAGATCCGCGGTCCGCGCCGACGACACGCTGCCGTGCGGAGCGGCGTCGTAGGTGACCGGATCAGCGAAGTCACCCGTCCCGTCGTTCACTAGCACCCCGACAGAGCCGGCGGACACGATCAGATCGACGTCGCCGTCCTGATCGACATCTCCGCCGTCGAGGAAGTTGGGGTAGCCGCTCACGGCGACCTGCTGGATGACGCTGTAGGCGCCCGGCGCGCCGTCGAGCACACTGACGGTGTCCCCCTGCGCATCCGCCGTCGCCACCTCGAGATCCCCGTCGCCGTCGAAGTCGTACGCGACCACGGTGTAGCTGTAGTTCGCCCCGGTCCAGGTCTCCCCCGCGTCGTACAGCACCCCGGTTCCCCCATCGACCGCCGCTGTCCACGTCCATACGACGGGGCCGGGTGTTCCGCCGTCTGTGCACTGCGCGGCCCCGGTGAGCACGGCGGTGACGCGCTCGCCGGGCTGGGCGAGGCCGTCGGGGCGGAAGGTCGCCCGGCCGGATGCGTAGGAAACCGTACCCGGGAGGTAGCCAGAGACGTCGCCGTACACGACGAGCGAGCTGTCATCGACCGTGGAGGGGTCGAGATCGGCGTTGATCGTGACGTCGGCGTCGCGGGGGACGTCGAGCGCCCAGCGGGCGGGGCTGCGCGCGGCGACCGAGCAGGAGGCACAAGAGAGCACGGTGCTGTCGGCGTCATCGCAGTCGGAGGAGTCCGCGACGGACCCGGGCGGCGCAGAGCAGGCCACCGTGGGGCTCGCCGCATCGCCAAACCCGTCGCCGTCCCGGTCCGCGTAGAAGGGGGTGCCATCGGCGAGCGAGTCGTCCTGCCCGTCGACGAGCCCGTCGCAATCATCGTCGAGATCGTCACAGATCTCGTCTGCATCCGGGTTGATCGCGGGATCGGCGTCGTCGCAGTCGGAGGAGTCCGCGACGGACCCCGGCGGCGCTGAGCAGGCCTCCGTGGGGCTCGTCGCATCCCCGAACCCGTCACCATCCGCGTCCGCGTAGAAGGGGGTGCCGTCGGTCAGTGACCCGTCCTGCCCGTCGACGAGCCCGTCGCAGTCGTCGTCGAGATCGTCGCAGATCTCGTCGGTGGCCGGGTTCACGGCGGGCGAGGTGTCGTCGCAATCCGTGCTGTCCGCGACGAAGCCGACGGGCTGGGCACAGCCGAGATCCTGCACGGCCGGGTCGCCGTACCCGTCGCCGTCGGCGTCCGCGAACCAGTTGACTGCCCCGACCCGGTCCGGATCCCCGTCGTCGATCAGCCCGTCGCAGTCGTTGTCGACGCCGTCGCAGATCTCGTCTGTGGGCGTGCAATCGTGCGGGTTGCCGCCCAGGGGCACCGACTGGGGCATGCAGGCAAGGGCGAGCAGCAGGGTGACCATCGGGGAAGTCTACACCCTGTCAGGTGGTTTCTGGCCTGCCCCCCCACCCGGTGTGACACAACCGTCAACGTCCCCGCCAGCGTCGGACTCGATCCGGGATCATCCCGACGAGTCCGGCGAACCTCGACGCCCGGCGCCCGGCCGCGCTAGAAGGCGTTCGCCCCATGACCGTCTTCTTCCAGCAGCTCATCAACGGCCTCTCGCTCGGCGCGATCTACGCGTTGATCGCCCTCGGCTACACCATGGTGTACGGGACGCTGCAGCTCATCAACTTCGCGCACAGCGAAGTGTTCATGATGGGCGCCTTCATGTCGTTGTACCTCGCACGTTGGACGGGCGCGGATCAGAACCCGACCGTCGCTTCGGTCACGCTCGTCATCCTCGGCACCATGGCGTTCTGCGCCGCGCTCGGCATGACGATCGAGCGGCTCGCGTATCGGCCGCTCCGAAAGTCCGGTCGATTGAACCTTCTGATCACTGCGATCGGCGTGTCGATGCTGCTCCGGAACGGCACGCTGCTGGTGTGTGGCCCGCTCGCCAGCTTCCCCACGCTCCTCCCAGCTGCGCAGTGGCAGCTTGCACCGGGCCTGACGCTTCGCAGCATGGACGTGATCACGCTCGCGGTCACGCTGGTGCTGATGGTGCTCCTCCACCACATCGTCGAGCGCACGCAGATGGGCCGGGCGATGCGGGCGGTGAGCCACAGTCGGGATGCCGCCGCGCTCATGGGCATCAATGTGGACCGCGTGATCGCCTTCACCTTCGCCCTCGGCTCCAGCCTCGCCGGTGCAGCCGCGTTCCTCCGCGCGGTCGACATGCACAAGATCGACCCCGAGATGGGCACGAACATGGGCCTGAAGGCCTTCGTGGCCGCGGTGCTGGGGGGGATCGGGTCCATCCCGGGCGCGGTGGTCGGCGCCATCCTCCTCGGCCTCTCCGAGACGTTCGTGAGCGGCTACCTCACGAGCACCTACCGCGACGCGATCGCGTTCTGCCTCCTGATCATCATCCTGCTGTTCCGCCCTTCGGGCATCCTCGGAAAGCACGCGCCGGAGAAGGTCTGATGATGACGCGCGGTGCGATGATCGGGTGGGCAGCGATGCTTCTCGGGATCACGATCGTATGGGGCATCCAGGTCTTCGCGATCCCGTGGACCGACCCCTACTACGCGGACATCGTCGTGCGCGTGGGGATGAACCTGCTCGCAGTGATGGGCCTCGCGCTGGTGCTGGGGTTCACCGGGCAGTTCTCCCTCGGCCATGCGGGGTTCATGGCGGTCGGGGCGTACACTGCCGGGGCGCTGAGCCTCTACGCGCACGTGCCGCCCCCCGTCTGCCTGATCGTGGGTGGGTGCGCCGCGGCTGTCGCCGGGGTGGTCGTCGGGTTGCCGAGCCTGCGGCTCACGGGCGACTACCTCGCGGTCGTCACCCTCGGGTTCAACGGCATCATCATCGTCCTCATCCAGAACGCCGAGTGGCTGGGCGGGGCGAAGGGCCTGATCGGGCTGCCGACGTTCACCAATTTCGGGTGGACGTTCACGTTCGTCCTCCTCGGCGGGATCTCGCTCCGGAACCTGATCGCGAGCGGCCAGGGCAGGGTGTTCGAGGCCGTGCGCGACAACGAGATCGCCACCCGCTCGCTCGGGATCGACACGACGCGGGCCAAGGTCACGGCGTTCGTCATCGGGGCCTTCTGGGCCGGGATCGCGGGCGGCCTCGTCGCGTTCCACCGGGGATCGATCTTCCCGACGCAGTTCCAGTACGATCGGTCCATCGAGCTTGTCGCCATGGTGGTGCTCGGCGGCACGGGCTCGCTCTCGGGCCCGTTGATCGCCTCCTCGGTGCTCACCGCCCTGCCCGAGCTGCTGCGCCCCATCGCGCAGTACCGGATGGTCATCTACTCGCTGCTGCTCATCGGGATGATGATCCTGCGCCCCACAGGGTTGTTGGGCGCGCGCGAGCTCACCGAGGTGCTGCGGTTCCGCAAGCCGGTGAAGGCATAGGGGCCCTCCACCGGCCCGCGTGATAGCCGCGCGCCCCGTGCAGTGCCCAGTCTGTGACCACCCCGAGAGCCGCGTCGTGGACTCCCGCGATGCGGGCGACGCGATCCGCCGGCGGCGGGAGTGTGAGGGGTGCAACCATCGCTTCACCACGTTCGAGCGGATCGAGTTCCGACTCCCGGTGATCCTCAAGCGCGACGGCCGAAAGCAGGCGTTCTCACGTGAAAAGCTCCTCGCTGGCCTGCGGCTCGCCTGCAGGAAGCGGCCGGTGACCGACGAGCAGCTCGAAGGCGTGGTGGTGCGCGTGGAGAAGGAGCTCTCCCGCCGCGCGGATCGGGAGGTCCCCACGCGTGAGTTGGGGGACATCGCCATGGCGGCGCTGCAGGAGCTCGACGCGGTCGCATACCTGCGGTTTGCCAGCGTGTACCGCGCGTTCGAGTCCCCCGAGGACTTCCTGAACGTGGTCGGACCGCTCCTGCCCGGGAGCGCGCGAAGGGAACCGGGGCCATGAGCCTCGCCGCCGACGAAGCCTGGATGCAGCGTGCGTTGCTCGTTGCGCGCCGGGCGTTGGGGGGCACCGGCAACAACCCGGCCGTGGGAGCCGTCGTCGTGCGGGACGGCGTGGTGCTCGCCGAGGGCTGGACCCAGGCGCCGGGCCTCGACCACGCCGAGCCGCACGCCCTCCGACAGATCGAAGGCGCGGCGCGGGGCGCGACGCTCTACGTCACGCTCGAGCCCTGCTGCCATCACGGCCGCACGCCGCCCTGCACCGATGCGATCGTCCGGGCGGGCGTCTCGCGCGTCGTGGTCGGGATCGTGGATCCCTTCCCGCTGGTGAGCGGGCGCGGCATCGCGATCCTGCGGGCGGCGGGCATCGCGGTGGACGTGGGGGTCCAGGAGACCGCCTGCCGCAAGATGAACCTCGGATTTCTACGCGTCGTCGCGGGTGGGCTGCCCGAGGTCACGCTCAAGGCGGCCGTCACGCTCGACGGGCGCATCGCCAGCGCGGCCGGGGAGTCGAGGTGGATCACCGGGCCCGAGGCGCGGGCTGCGGGGCACACGCTGCGCGGTCAACACGATGCCGTCCTGGTCGGGGTCGGCACGGTGCTGGCGGATGACCCGCTGCTCACCGTCCGGCAGGAGGGGCCGGGCCGGGATCCCTGGCGCGTCGTGCTCGACAGCGGGCTGCGAACGCCGGAGACGTCGAGGGTGCTCGGGGAGCGCACCATCGTGTACGGCCTCGCGCCACTGGCCGGGGAGCGGGCGCGGGCGCTCCGGGCGCGAGGGGCCGAGACCGTGGGGGTGGGACCGGGAGTCGGCGGCCTCGACATCGACGCCGTGCTGCGGGATCTCGCGGCGCGCGGTGTGCGCCGGGTGCTGGTCGAGGGCGGGGGCGCCGTGCACCGGTCGATGCTGGTCGGCGGGTTCGTGGATCGGCTCGAGCTTTTCGTGAACGGCCGTGTGCTGGCGGGTGGCCCGGGGTTCGTGGAGGGGCCGGGGTTCCGGCTCGCCGACGCGCCGGGGTTCACGCTCTCCGAGGTGCAGCGGGTCGGGCCGGACGTTCACATGGCGTGGGAGGCCGGAGAGGCGGGGGAGAAGACCTGACCCCACGCCCGCTCGCCCTCGCGCTCACTGCCTTTCTGGCGGTGCTCACGATGGGCGTGGTGGGCTACGTCTGGATCGAGGACTGGTCGCCCCTCGACGCGGTCTGGATGGTGGTCATCACGCTCACGACCATCGGGTTCGGGGAGGTGCACCCGCTCTCCCCGGCCGGGCGGGTGTTCACGATGGGGCTGATCCTCGCCGGGTTGGCGATCGGCACCTACACCACCGGGCAAATCACGGCGATGATCGTCGATGGTGGGCTCGGGAACATTCTGCGTGCGCGCAGGAGGCGGAGACAGATGGATGCATTGGACAAGCACACGATCGTCGTCGGCTACGGTCGGCTCGGTCGGACGATCGTGCAGGAGCTTCGGGCAGCGGGGGTGCCGGTCGCCGTGATCGAGCAGGACGCGGCACTCGTGCAGGAGATCGAGAGCGCGCAGATCTGCCCGGTGGTGGTGGGAGATGGGGCGAACGACGACGTGCTCGGCGCTGCGGGCATCCGCCGCGCGAAGGGCCTCGCGGTGGCGGTGTCGAACCCCGCCCAGGCCGTCTTCGTCACGCTGTCCGCGCGCCAGATGAACCCGGACATGAACATCGTCACCCGCGTCGCCGACGCGGAGCACGCGCTCAAGGCCCGCCGCGCGGGCGCCACCAGCGTCGTCAGCCCGCACCAGATGGGCGGCTGGCGGATGGCGCACGGCATCGTCCGGCCCCATGCGTCCACGTTCCTGGACCTCGCCACGCTCGGGTCCCATGAGGACGTGCAGTTCGACGAGTTCATCGTCGGCGCGTCGAGTACGCTCGTGGACCAGACGCTCGGGGAGCTGATGCTGCGGGATCGGTTCCAGGTGGTCGTCGTCGCCATCCGGCGGAAGGACGGCACCATCGTGCCGGCGCCGGGCTCCAGGGTGGTCGCGCAGGAGGGCGACGTCCTGATCGTGGTGGGGGCGCCCTCTGCGATCAGGTCTTTGGCGGCGTTCGTGAGACGGTGAGGGCCGGCAGGCCCCGCAAGCCCTTCATGGGCGGCACGTGACCGATCCGCAGATGGGTCGGCACGGCCCCCGGGGCAGGGTTCCCGACGCTCGCGATGTGAATAAGTGAGCGCGTCAGGCGTCTTCTGGTACGATTGGAGGTCTTCATGCATTCCGCTGTACGCTGTTCGATCCTCGCCGGGCTGGTCGCCCTCGCGCTCCTGCCAGGGCCTGCCTCCGCACATCCTCATCGCCCGCCGCCCCCGCCCGCCCGCCACTACGGGTACGGCCCGCCGCCCGGGGTCGTCATCACGCTCAATCCGTGGGTGTTCGGGTACGTCCCGCCGCCCCGCCCCGGCTGGGTGTGGATCGCGGGGCACTACGACGACCATCGCGTCTGGATCCCCGGCTACTGGCAACCCGCCCAGCCCACCCCCGGATCGGTCTGGGTCCCGGGCCACTGGGAGGGCCCCGCCTACGTGGAGGGCCACTGGCGCGAGGACGTCCGGCCCGGCTGGCGCTGGCAGGAGGGCTACTACCAGGACGGGCACTGGGTGGAAGGGCACTGGGAGGCTGTCGGCTCGGCGCCTCCCGAAGCCGCGTCGGTCGATCCCGAGGCGGCACCGGCACCTGCGACGTCAGCAGCGCCCTCGTCTTCTGCGCCGCCCCCGCCGCCCCCGCCGCTGCCTCAAGAGCCCGCGGGTGACGTACATCACGACTACTAGTGCGTCATCTGCGGTCAGCAGGCCCAGGCTCGTGCGGCGTTCGACTGCCGCCGCCGGCATCCGATCGGGGGGAGCAAGCCGCCCGACTGGTTCTGCTGTCCGTAGATTTGATTCTACAAATCGTTACGGGAGCTGCGAGGTCGGAGGCAGCGTGGCGTCCGCCGCCGAGGCTTCGGCCATGCTCGCGAAGAACGCGCCAGCGGCCATCCAGGCGAGGGTGAGGAAGAGGAATGCGTTGAGAAGGCTGGAGGTCTGCAGCTTTTCTTCATGCTTGACGGTGAGTGAGCGGGCCATGGTGGGGAGACTCCGGGGGGACAGCAGCGGGGAGGTGTCGAAGGCCGAGACCTACGACGAGGGCAGCAGCGTCAAGAGTTCATGCAAGCGGCGTGCCGTTGGAGGCGCTCGAGTGCTCGGACGACTTCCAGCTGCTCCCGGGGGGCAGGAATGAGGGTGCTCCACGTGATCTGCGATCTCTCCGGTGGCGGGGCGGAGCGCCTGGTCCTGGGGCTGTGTTCGGAGCGACGCTGCGAGCAGGAGGTCGCCACCGTGATGGGCGGGGGGGCGCTCGAGGGTGCCTATGCGGCCGCCGGCGTGCGCGTGCACCTCGGGTCGGCGCGAACCGGGATCGGCGGAGCGCGCGAGGTGTCCCGACTGGCCCGCCTGGCGAGCGGGTTCGACCTCGTGCACACCCACCTGTTCGCGGGAGACACCTGGGGCCGCCTGGCAGCCCGTGTGGCGCGGAAGCCGGTGGTGACGACCGAGCACAACGTGAACCGCGACGAGCGGGGGCGGCATCGCCTGGTCAAGCGAGCGCTGGCTGGCTCCTCCGACCGGCTCGTGTTCGTCTCCCGCGCCGCACGGGCATGGGCGGAGCGGGTGGAGGGGATCCGTCACGCGCACGCGGTCGTGATCCCGAACGGCATCGACCTTGCCCGGTTCCAACCTGCGGCGCCCGGGCCTGGCACCCGCTTTCTCGCCGTGGGCCGGGATGTCCCGCAGAAGGGCTTCGATGTGCTGCTGGCCGCGCTCCCCGACGGCGTCCACCTGCGGATCGCCGGCACGTCGTCCCGGCGGGGCGTTCAACAGGTCCGCGGGGCCACTGTCGAGTGGCTGGGTGCCCGGGAGGATGTGCCCGCGCTGATGGCGGCCTCCGACGTGCTCGTGGTGCCGAGTCTCTGGGAGGGCTTCGGCCTGGTTGCGCTGGAAGGCATGGCCGCCGGGCTCCCGGTCGTCGCTTCGGCCGTCGATGGCCTGCCCGAGCTGCTCGGCGACGCAGGCGTGCTCGTGCCGCCGGGGGACGCTCGCGCGCTCGGCTCGGCGCTCGGCCGGGTGCGGGAGGACGCCGGGCTTCGGGCCCGGTCTGGCGCCGCCGGGCTGGCGCGGTCCGTGTCATTTTCGATCCAACGCTGCGCCTCGGCATACGCGGCGTTGTATGAGGGTCTTGTGGAGACAGGTCGAAGGGATGACGGAACGTTGACGAATTCTCGTTTTCAAATCGTCGCGGAAATTCGATAATTCCCAAAGTGGTCACCCGGTGCTCCATGCACCCGGCGGCTCCGATTGGAGTGATCTGAGGATGGACATGCGCGCTGCACCCGACCGTCTCGCCTCCTTGCACATGTTGTTGCTCGAGGAGCACGACCCCTTGAAACGCGCGGCGCTGCACCTCGAACTCGCCACCCTGCAGATGTCGAACGGGCAATTCGAGCAGGCGGGACGCCATTTCCGGGAGGCGCTCCACCTGGACGAGACGCTCGAGGTCGCACGCCAACGCCTGCGGGAGCTCGGCGTAGGTGTCGGGACTCGGCCAAAAACCGGCCTGCGCAAGCTTATTTCTCGCATGATCGGGTAGCCTGCCGCACCCGGTGCCGGGACACGCTACATCACGGCGTATATGTCCTTCGATCCCCTGAGGCGCCTCACTCGAGCCATCCCCGGAGAGCACCTCGTGGCCGAGGGCGCGGGGATGACCGGCTGCTGGGAGCGGGATCGCCCGCTGGATCGGCCCTGTCCCGTGCCGGCCCGGGACGCCGCGGAGCTGCGCACCACCACGGTCCGCATGGTGACACGGCTCGCGGAGGCCAGGCCGAACGCGCCGTTGCTGATCCGGCTCGTGCGACACCCCTACGCCCTCGCGGTCGGCAGGGGCAAACGGGTGGCCTACCGCGGAGAAGGGGCCACTGAAGAGACTTTCACCCGTGTGGACTGGCATGCGGAGGTGCGCGCGGCGCTTGCGGATCGCGAGCGAGTGCGGTCTACTTCCGCGGTCGAGGCTCGCCCGTTGCCGTTCACCCTTCGCCCGTCCCAGTGGACCCTGATGCCGGCCGGCGTCGTCGATCCGACGGGGCCTGCGCGATGAACCCACGCGAGGAGTCCAACCTCCGGGGCCGCGCCGGTCCGATGTCGGGGCGCAGCATCATCGGGGAGACGACAGAGGCCGTCCACCGGTTCCTGCTCGACGGGTACAACCTGAGCGAGATGCGCCCGCGGATCGAGGAGGAGATGAAGTTCGTCCCGAAGGATCGGGAGGAGATCATCTACATCTACATGTACCGGCTGGGGCAGAACCCCAACCTCGCGAACGTGAAGCGGTTCCGCCAGGCGCCGGTGTTCGTGAACGACGATCCCGAGAACGGGGGCGAGGTGTACTACCACCGCCCACCGATCCTGATTGATCTGTTCTATCTCGTGGCGGTGCACTCCAAGTTCCGGTCCGACGCCGAACGGCTGCTGGGCTGGATGATGCTGCGGCTGAACGAGGCGACCCACCTCATCTACCGGCCGCGCCGCTTCCTGCTGCCGGACGGCCGCGAGGTCGACAGCCTCGGGCGCACGTGGTCGCCCACCAACATGAACGCAGCGCGAGCTCCGAATGCCGAGGGTGAGACCCTCGAGGAGGACGAGACCGGTCTGCAGATCGAGAAGGTCTCGCTCGCGCTGGTGGACGACCTGACGGTCGGCGACGCGATCAACCTTTTTACGTTGCATGAGGCCCCGTACCGCCCCTTCTTGACGTACCGTGCCCGCGTGGCGTTAGATGGTTCGCTGTTCAAGAGTCAGGGCGGCACGTCGATCAAGATGGGCCGCATGGCGCCGATGGAACCCTCACGTCCCGAGACCCCTTCCCTGCAAAGTCCGAACGGTCGCGTCCGCGCCGGTCGGCCCCTTCCCAGTCCAACAACGGCCCCCGGCCCCAAACAATATCTGGTCCGCAAAGTCGCGGAACCAGAGTCTGAATCGGAGGAATAGGAAACTATGGAATACCATACCCCAGGCGTATACATTCGTGAGGTCGACTCGGGCCCCAAGCCCATCTCGTCCGTCTCCACCAGCACGCCCGGATTCCTCGGGTTGTTCGAGTTCCGCCCGCCCAACGACGCCATCGCCGTCACGGGCTCCGACGGCAAGCGTCAGCTGCGCGGCAAGGTCGTCCCCCAGCTCCTCGACGAGAAGGGCGGGATCAAGGGCGACGCCGGTGAGGCCACCACGGCGCTCACGCAGGCGTTCAAGCTCGGCAACAAGAACGTGAAGGACATCAAGAAGTACTTCGAGCTCTACGGCGCTCCGAAGGCGGGCGCCGCTGCGCCGAAGTTCGAGGCGGGCACCAAGGGCCGCGTGAAGATCACCTACGCCGAGAAGACCCTCGAGCTCCCCGAGATCAACATCTCGCTGGAAGGCAAGATCGTCACCGACTCCGACCAGGCGGTCGAAGACCTGCTGAACAAGCTGCATGAGACCTTCCCGCTCACGAAGGCCAACCCGAAGACCGCAGCCGACGTCCTCGCGGCCTACGGCTACGAGGTCAAGGCCACCGAGGGTACCGCGCTCCGGTCCGAGTACTCGGTCCCGCCCGTGCCGATCACCAACAAGGCCGAGTTCTTCCGCTGGCTCCAGAGCTACTTCGCCCAGTACCTCATCGAGACGCGCCCGGTCGAGGAGCTCGTCGGCAAGTCGATCCCCGATCCGGACGACGCTGCCGACGCTGTCTACGAAGCGCTCTCCTCCGACGATGCGCTGAAGAAGGAGTTCCGCGACTGGCTCTCCACGCCTTCCGTGTTCAACTTCGTCGCCGGCGTGAACGGCTTCTACGACAACGGTGGCGGCAAGTCCTACGTCTACCTCATGGGTACGCAGGATCTGTCCAGCTCCATCCGCGAGAACCAGGCTGACAAGCTCGGGCTCTACGCGTTCGACGACGTCGACGACATGGCGCTCATGGTCGCTCCGGGCTGCAACCCGAACCAGCAGCGCGAGATGCTCGAGCTCTGCGAGGTCCGCAAGGACCGCTTCGCGTTGCTCGATGGTCCGATCGTGTCCGATGGCAACATGGACATCCCCGCCTCCAACAAGGGCTACGGCGCGCTCTACGTACCGTGGGTCAAGATCACGAAGCCCAGCTGGTTCACGGGCAACCAGGACCACATCAAGGTCACCGGTCCGAACCGTCGCAAGCTGATCAAGACCGAGAAGAACGAGCTGTTCGTGCCCCCGTCCGGCCACGTCGCGGGCATCTACGCCCGGGTCGACACCGAGCGCGGCGTGCACAAGGCGCCGGCGAACGAGATCTGCATGGGCATCACCGGCCTCTCGCAGAACATCAACCGCCTCGAGCAGGGCCAGTACAACGACCGCGGCATCAACGCGATCCGCATCTTCAAGGATCGCGGTATCCGGGTGTGGGGCGCTCGCACGCTCGGCACGATGTCCGACGCCTCGTGGAAGTACATCAACGTCCGCCGTCTGTTCATCATGGTCGAGCAGTCCATCATGATCGGCAGCCAGTGGGCGGTGTTCGAGCCCAACGATCACGCGCTGTGGAAGAAGCTCACCCGCGACGTGCGCGCCTACCTCATGCGTGTGTGGCGCTCCGGCGCGCTCTTCGGCACCACGGCCGAGGAAGCCTTCTACGTGAAGTGCGACGACGAGACGAACCCGCGCTACCTCATCGACGCGGGCCAGGTCAACGTCCAGATCGGCATCTGTCCCGTGAAGCCGGCGGAATTCGTGATCTTCTCGATCGGTCAGTGGGACGGCGGCGCCCTGATCGAGGACTAGTCCCTCGAGCCCTCCTGGGAGCGGTTCGCCGCTCCCAGCCCCGAGCCGGGGGCAGTCCCCGGCTCTCTTCCTCTCCCGAACCTTTTTTCGCAGAACGTGCGGGTAGAACCCGCGGAGCGACGCCATGGAATTGAAGACCGAGTACGAGTTCATCCTCCCGCGCGGCTACGTCGACAAGGATGGCACGCTCCACCGTGAAGGCGTCATGCGCCTCGCAAACGCCAAGGACGAGATCGTCCCGCTGAACGACATGCGGGTACAGCGCAACCGCGCGTACCTCATCATCGTGCTGCTCTCCCGCGTCATCCCGCGGCTCGGCGCGCTCCCGGAGATCAACACCGGCGTGATCGAGAACCTCTTCGCGGGGGACCTGCGCTTCCTCGAGGAGATGTACAACCGCATCAACGAGGACGAGGCCACGATCTCGGTGACATGCCCAGAGTGTGGCGCGAAGTTCGAGAAGGAGTTCGGCCGCCTGGGGGAATCGTAAGCTACCCCTTGGAAGCTGTGTTCAAGGAGGTAGCGTTCATCGCCTACCACTTCCACTGGGGCCGCGAAGCCTGTTTGGAGCTCTCCCACAAGGAACGCCACGCCTGGGTCAAGGAGATCTCCTCGATCAATGAGAAGATCAACACACCCAAGTAGGGGCGGTCCTTCGGGGCCGCCCGCCCTTCTCTTCGGAGGAATCCTGTGAGCCGCCCCGGAATCAGCGTCGAACATCGCAGCCTGCCTGCCCGCCAGCCGGGCGTGGTGCGCTGCGACGTGGGTGGGTTGATCGGCTTCATGCGACGGATGGAATGGCCAGAGGGCGCGTCTGCGGGCGATTTCGTCGAGGTCACGATCCGTCGGTATCGGGAGCTGGAGGAGCACCCGCAGGAGCTCCTGTTCGACGGACCGAGTCGTCGAGCGGCGCGGTGCTTTTTCGAAAATGGCGGGGACGAGCTCTTTTTGTTCTCCGTCTGCATCGAGGACGACGGGGACATCCGAGCGCCGAATCCGGATGATGGCCCGCTCAAGCCGCTTTTTGACCGGCTGCGCGCCGAGGACGACATCGCGCTGCTGGCCTGCCCCTCGGCGGCGTACCTGCGCTGCGAGGTGCTCCGCTCGGGTGCGGTCCGGAGCGACGCAGACGAGCTCTACGAGGTCCTGCTGCAGCACTGCCAGCAGATGACCAACCGGTTCCTGATCGTGGACGCGCCCCACGGCCTGCACGGCGATCTGCTGCTGCGGTGGTTCCACGACTTCCAGCGCCGCAAGCCCGAGCACAAGGCGTTCGGAGCGCTCTACTACCCGTGGCTGCGAAAGGGCGACGCCGTGTTCCCGCCCTCGGGCGCGGTGATGGGCGCGTTCGCACGGGTGGAGCTGGAGCGCCGGCCCTGGGGCGTGGGGTGGCCGCCCGCGAACATCCCGCTGTTCGGGGTCACGCACAGCGATGTGGAGCTGGACTGGACAGAGGTGGGTCTCGTCGGGGAGTCCGGGATCAACCCGTTCGTCATCCAGCCGGGACGAGGGGTCGTGATCTGGGGAGCGCGCACGATGTCGCTGGACCCCCGGTGGTTGTTCATCAACTGCAGGCGCGTGGTCTCGGCCGTGACGGAGCAATTGCGCCGCGACAACGAGTGGGCGGTCTTCGAGGTGAACGACCCCGCGCTCTGGAAGGTGATCGAGCGGGACTGCATGGTGCGCCTCGACGAATTCTGGACTGCAGGTTTGTTGTCGGGGGCTCGCCCTGGAAGCGAATTTTCTGTAGAATGCAACGAGGTCAACAACCCGATGGTCGCCCGCGACAGCGGACAACTAAACGTGTATGTTCGACTTCGTCCCGTCGGTACGACGGAACGAATCTTCATCGACCTTCGCCTCGGTTCGCCGGGGTCCTGAAATCCGAGGTAGACCATGGCAGACTGGAAGGGTCGCGGCGGAGGCCGCGGTGGACAGGGAACGCCGAGTTTCTCCGGAGGCCCAGGCAAGGGCGGAGGAGTACCGGCGTCGCACAGTCGAACTGTGAGCGGCCAGGGAGGGAAGGGACACGGCCAGGGCGTGCCGGACTCGCACCACCGAACGGTGGCTGGTGTCGGGGGCAAGGGGCATGGTCAGGGCCGTACGGGCAGCCAGCCGACCCAGAAGGCGGCGACGGCGTACAACGAGCCCGCTCGGTCCTGGTCGCTGAAGTCTGCGGTTGACTTCGGGGATCCGACCAAGAAGTACAAGCTCGGCACCTCGGCCAGCGATGGCCTGCACCGTGGGAACTCGTCGATCAAGAGCTACGCCGGGGAGAACAGCCCGCGCGTGGCGGATCCCGAGGGCGCGTTCATCTTCGGGCTGGAGATCGACGGCACCGAAGTCGCGCAGTTCAAGGAGTGTTCCGGCCTGAAGTCCACCACTGCGGTGGTCGAGATCGAGGAAGGTGGGCAGAACTTCCGCGTGCACAAGTTTCCCGGCCAGTCGCGCTGGGAGAACATCACGCTCAAGTACGGGACCACGTCGGACACCGCGCTCCTTCAATGGCGGAACGAGATCCTCAACGACGAGTTCTCCTACGAGAAGCGTCGCAGCGGCGCGGTCGTGATGTACAACATGCAGATGGAAGAAGTCCGGCGGTTCGACTTCATCAACGCCTGGCCCGTGAGCTGGGCGGGGCCCGCCTTGAACGCGGATGGTGCCGATCTTGCGATCGAGACCATCGAGATCGCACACCACGGCATCACGGTCTCCTGAGGAGCTGACGATGGAAGGCCAGACCCGCGAAACTCTCGGAGAGCGCCTCGCCAACCGGCTTTCGAGCCGCGCTGCCAGGCGCCCTCGCATGGCGCTCGACGCCTCGTTCTACGCCCGCTTCGGGCTTGAGGACCCGTGGGGTGCGCCCGAGATGGGCGAGTCCGCCGGCGAGTCCGGGGATGGGATGGTGTTCTTGTCCGGGGCGCCCTTCTACGCCATGATGAGGCGCCTCGCGCTCTCCCGTCGGCGCAGGGAGCGCCGCCAGGCGCGGTTCTTCGAGCGACGCGCGGGTACGACGATGCGCGCTGCGACTCGTCGTTGGGCCGGGGAGGGCGAGGCGCTCGCCCCCCAGTTCCGGATTGCGCGGGCCACGATCGATGCCTTCATCCTGCCCCCGCCGGTGGGCACCGCCCCAGACGCAGCCCCTGCAGAGGGCGGCGTGGTCGCCGAGCGTTCACGTGCGCCGAACCCGCCGATGCGGAAGTCGCCGTGGCACACGACGCCGTTCGTGCCGGCGCGGGTGGTGCGTGGAAGTCAGGGCATCGCAGCGGCTGCGCCGCTGCGCCCGCTGGCCCGGGTCGGTGAGCGACTGCAGGCCGTCGGTTCGGAGAACGAGCAGGTCATCACGGTCGCGGGCCAGCTTCCCGCGCGTGTGCGCCGGGCGATCGCCACCGTGGTGCAGGACGTGTTCCCGCCCGAGATGCCGATCGTGGAGGTCGTGCGCGTATTGCGGCGTGTGGGTGCGCCTGCTTCGGTCATCCGCGAGGTGATCGAGGTGGTGCCTGCGGCTGCGGCGGTGTCGGTTGCCGCGCGGCGGATGCCGGTTGGCGTCCCCGTCGGGAAGCCGGCGGGACTACGAACCGTGATGGCGCGTTCGCCTGCGATGGCGCTCGCAGCCTCGGCGGATGCAGATCATGCCGCTGCGGGCACGCTCGGGACCGCCCAGCGATCCGAGAGCCGGACCGGCTCGGAGCGCCCCCTGCGCGCTGCGGTGAGCCGGGCGAGTGCCCGCTCCCTGGCTCGCGGTGCACAGCCGCTGGCGTCAGCCCCGCTCTCGGCTTCCCCGGTGTCGCGCGTCTCGGCCGGTCGGCCGGCGGCGTTGCGTGCCCAGTCCGTCAGCGCGGTCGCAGCCTCCGCAGCGGCCGAACGACCCGCGCCCGCGCGCATCACGCGGCGGGTCGGTCAGACCTTCCTGCCGGCGCTCCGGGCGACGAGCGCGGATGAGTTGGTGTCCCCGAGCCTGCCCGGGAGCGCGCATGCAGTCTCGCGCGTCGAGGGCTCTGCGCCGGTCGCGCCGCGGCTCTCGCGCACGGACGGTGCGGCCTGGGCGCATGTGCGCGCCTTCGTCGGCGAGCCCGGGGCTGACGAGAGCGTACTCCCTTCGCCGATCGCGGCGCTCCGCCGTCCTGTCCGGACTGCCCCCGCGACCTCTGGCATGCGTCCGGTGGTCGGGACCGGTGGCCGGATCGTCACTGCCCGCGTTGCTGCCGCGACGGCGGCCGCTGCTCCGGTCCTCGGGACCCCTGCTGTCGGACCGACTGCTGTCGCCGGTGTGGCAGCGCAGCGGGGTCCCCGCGCGACACGGCTCACACGCGCCGTGCGCCCCAGGCCAGACGCCGCTGCCGTCTCGCTCGCGTTCCCGGCAAAGGGGGCAAGCCCCGTCCAGCAGGCCTTCGCCCGGCTCGACGGTGCGGAGGTCGCTCCCGCGTCTCCGGCTGCGTCGGTCGTGCCCCATGCAACGCCCCGGCTGGACCGACCGGTTCGTCGTGCGGTGGTGCTCGACTCGGGTGCTTTCTCCGAGGTGACGCCGGTCGGAGCGGCCGAGGCCGATGCCGTCCCCGTGGCCCGGGCTCTGGCGCGCCCCGGGGCGGGTTCCCGTAGTGCCCCGATCTCGGCGCCACCTGTCGCGGCTCCCAGGGGCGTGCTCTCCCGCTCCGGCGTGCCCGCCCCGGAGTCCGTCGCGTCGTCCGCTCCGCTCGGGATCACGCGTCGGCCGAGCCTCCGGGCGCTCCGCGCTGCCGCTCGTCTCGAGTCTCCCACGCGCACGGCTGCGGCGCGCGTGAACGAGCTCCGCGTGTCCACCAGTGAGGTGGTGCGTTCGGCTCCGCCCGCAGCGCCGGCCGTCGGCATGGCTTCCAGTGGTCCCATGGCATGGGCGCCGTCCACCCGGTTCCAGGTGCCGTCGCGGCTCGTCGGACGCCGGAACGCCGTTTCCGTGCCGATCGAGACGGCTGCCGTCCCCGGCTCGATGCCCGTGCGTGAGCCCTCCGGGCGGTACGTCGCCTCCAGAACCCCGCGGACGACCGAGCGCGGTGTTCCGCGTCTGGTCGCGGTGGGCGCCGGGCGGGTCGACGTCGTGTACGTCTCTCCCGAGAGCCTCGCTGTGCCGGCACCTGTGGCTTCGCACGCCGAACAGGCCGCGCCGAGCCGGGGCCCCATGGGGCGGCCGGTGCGCTCGCTTGCGTGGGCGACCTCGCGGAGCAACGTGACCCAGGCGACGGCCTACCGGGGCGCGATCGTCGATGGTGGCCTGCCCGCCGCCGCCAGACTCGTGGACCCCGTCGTGCAGCCGGTCTCCCGGCACAACCGCACAGCCGTCGGGGGGGCCCCCACGGTGGTCGGCGGCGTGGCCCCGCTGGCTGCGGATCCCCAGGCCCCGTCCGCCTCCGCGCCGCGGCCGGGTGCACGTCCGTCCGCTCGCCCGTCTGCCGCGCGCAGCCCGGTCGGCCGTGACCGACCCGCGCGCGACGCGGTCGCCCCGGCCCGCCCTGGAAACCTGCTGTCGCCGTCGGCCTTCGTCGCGCCGACATTTGGCTTCGATCAGCCCGAGGAAGCGCTCGCGTCACGCCCCGCGGTGCAGGACGAGGATCTGGCGGCGCCTGCGCAGCGGGTTCGCGCCGCCGGCCGCCCGCCCCTCGATCGTCGTCTTCATGACCTCGCGACGGGGGGGGCTCCGAGCGGGACGGAGGCGCCGACGTGGAACGCCCGGGCCGACGGCGCACCGCGGGTGCACTCGGTGCATGGGCTCTTCGAGTCCCTGGCCAAGGCAACGACCGCCGAGCAGGTGGTCCGGGTGCTCTTTGCCCGCGCGGATGGGCTGCTTGCCACGCCCAGCGAGGTCTCGGCTCCGATCCAGCAGGTGATCTCCGAGATCCGGCAGGAGGTCTCCCGCACGCCCGCACCCGCCGCGTCGGACGAGGCCACGCTGCCGACACGCCCGCCGAAGGTCGCAGCCCCGAGGGCGGAGCCGCTGCGGCCCCAGGCGGGAGGCTCGCGCCCCACGTCGACCACGCGGGTGGCCAGGGGGGCGTCACGCCCCGTCGCGAGCCGCACACGCACGATCGGCGCGGGCAGCGAAGATCGCATCATGAAGCTGGTGAAGAAGCTGCAGGGCCTCATTCACCTCGCCGAGGCCGAGCATCGGCTGGCCGAGGCACAGCGGCAGGTCCGAATGGCCGAGGACAGCCACGAGGCGCGCGGCGAGGGCGGTCAGGGAACGCGGGGCGGGGGCCAGGCCGGCGGGAATCAGGACGGTTCGAAAATGGATATCGAGCAGCTCGGGCGCGAGGTGCTGGATGTAGTTTCACGCGAGCTCGAATACCGCCGGGAACGGCGGATGGAGGATCACGATGAGTCAATCTGGTGGTAAGGCAACGCTGAGCAGCCTCGATGACAGCAAGACCTTCAGCTTTCAGTTCAACCCGAAGGAATTCAGCGTCTCCAAGGGCTTGACCTGGGAGGAGTCGAAGGAGCAGGGCCAGGACAAGAACTCGGTGCAGTTCCAGAAGGGTGCACCGATGACGGCCTCGTTCGACGCCTACTTCGACACAACGGCGACGACGGGCGGCAACGTCCAGAGCGAGTGGGTCAACCCGCTGCTCGCGTTGACGAAGGCCGAGATCCAGCCGAAGACCGGCGAGGCGAAGGAGCTCTCCAAGAAGCGCCCGCGCGCGTTCCGGTTCACCTGGGGCACCTTCGAGCTGCAGTGCGTGGTCGAGCAGATCTCCGTGACCTACCTGATGTTCTCCTCGGACGGCACCGCGATCCGCGCCCGGGCCCAGGTCAAGCTCAAGGAGTGGATGCAGCCGACGTTCGCCGGTACGCAGGGCACCAGCCCCTGGGACACGGACAAGGTCCAGCTCGTCACGGTCTCGGGCAGCCCGTCGGTGAACCAGCTCGCAGACGAGAACAATTGCGACTGGCGCGACATCGCCGACGCGAACCCCGAACTCGGCGACGACCTCATGAGCATCCCGCCAGGCAGTACGGTCGTCCTCCCCTACTGCTAGGCCCGCTATTTCTCGGACCGTCGGTCCGAACGGAGTGAGACATGTCGAGCGTCAGAAGCGCAACCAGCTACGAGGTCAAGATCGGCGACAAGACCTTCAAGCAGTCCGACGCGGACGCGCTGGAGTCGCTTGTGCTCGAGGACCACGTGGACATGGTCGAGGCATTGACCGTGCGCGTGGCCGGGCACGAGCAGGCGCCGGAGTGGGCGTTCGAGATCGGGCAGGCTGTCGAGGCCAAGCTCGGCGCCGGTGCGGTGCTGGTGTTCAAGGGCGAGGTGACCTCGCTCGAGCCGTCGTGGTCGGTCGAGGGGTTGATGACGATGACGATCCGGGCGTATGACCACACGCACCGCCTCGCGCGCGGTCGGAAGACGCGGTGGTTCAACGACAAGACCGACACCGAGATCGCGCAGTCCGTCGGGGCGGAGTGCCAGCTCAGCGTCGATGCCGATCCCTCGGGGGACGCGCGCGCGTACGAGCTGCAGCGCAACGAGTCGAACCTGACGTTCCTGAAGCGCCTCGCGGCCCGCAACAACTTCCGCCTCGCAGTCGACGAGGGCAAGCTGATCTTCAAGAAGGCCGACACGTCGTCGACCCCGACCCCGATCACCATGGGGACGAACCTGCGCTCGCTGCGGATGTCGTTCAACTCCGTGGAGCAGGCGACGAAGGTGATCGCGCGCGGCTGGGACATCCGCGAGAAGAAGGAGATCGTCGGGATCGCCACCACCGGCGATGTCGAAGCGATCGGCGGGGGCACCATCGGCGCGGACACCGCCCAGAAGAAGTTCGGCGACGCCGTCGCGTACATCACCGACGTGCCCATCACCTCGCAGTCCCAGGCCGACACGCTGGCGAAGTCCGAGATGAACCGTCTGGCCCGCCAGTACGGCAAGGGCTCCTGCACGGTGGACGGCAACGACGCGCTGCGGGCCGGCACGGTGGTGGAGTTCTCCGGGTTGAACCAGCCGCACAACGGAAAGTACTACATCCTCGCCACGCGCCACATCGTGAACTCGACGGGGGGCTACCTGACCGAGTTCACGTTCTGCTCGAACACGTCGGGGACGTAGAGCAGCTTCGGCGCCCGGGGGGCACCAGATCGGCTGGCGCCATCGCGCTACCCGGCGTTCGCCTTCTGGCGCTTCCGACGCAGGATCCCCCACGCCAGGAGTTGGGCCGCCGCGAGGTGGGCGCTGCTCGGGATGCCCCCGAGCGCTTCCCAGCACCCGCGCAGCAGCGCGCCGGCTCCCTGGCCTGCGAGCCAGGTGGGATCCGCGCTGCCCAGCTCAGCTACCCGCGCCAGGACACTCTCCAGACCCATCGCGGATCCGGTGATTCCGAAGAGGAACGTGAGCATGGCAAACACGAGGATCAGCGCGTCGAGCTTGTGGCGCCCGTCCGTTCGCCACTCGACGAGGGAGAGCGCGCCTCCCATCGCAGCGACCGACAGGTACATCAGCGACACCACCCCCTGCTCGCGCAGGCTGCCCACCGTCGACCAGACCCCCAGGGTCATCACGAGGAGCAGAAGTCCGGCCGCCACGACGGTCGCGGTGGCGAACCGTTCGACACGCCTGTCCGGCTGTGCGAGTACGGCCGTGGACAGGAAGCCATCGAGCGCCAGGGCCATCTCGGTGGCGTCGCGGAAGCGGTCGGCAGGGTCGCGCGCCATCGCGCGGTTGCAGATCTGGCGCAGTCCCGCTGGCGAGTTGGGAGCAACCGTGGCCAGCGGCTCCCACCGGGCATCCGCGGCTGCGGCCAGCGTCAACTCCGCGGTGGCGCCCGGGTAGGGGCACCGTCCGGACAGCAGGTGGTAGAGGATCGCTCCCAACGCGAACACGTCGGTGCGGGAGTCGATCTGCTGGATGTCCCCGCGCGCCTGCTCGGGCGACATGTAGGCCGGCGTGCCCATCACGCTGCCCTGCATCGTGTGCCCCAGAGGCGCTGGGCGGTCCTCCTCGGTCGGTGCGGACGGCAGGCTACTGCGCCCGGCACGCGCGATGCCCCAGTCGAGGAGGAAGGAGCGGCCGTGCGTCCCGACGATGATGTTCTGGGGCTTGACGTCGCGGTGCACCACGCCGCGTTCGTGTGCGAACCCCAGCGCCTGCGCCGCCTGGATCAGCACGGGCAGGTACCTCAAGCGCTCCGCCAACGTGGCAGCGTCGTCCAGGGCGGAGGCGAGCGTCCTCCCGTGTGCGAGGTGCATCACGTAGAAGGGCGTTCCGTCATCGAGCTCGCCCCGTTCGTGGACGCTTGGGATCCCGGGGTGGTCCAGCTGTCCGGTCACCCGCGCTTCGGTGTCGAAGCGCGCGCGCGCCTGGGCGGACCTGCCGAGCAACAGCTTGACCGCGACGGTGCGATCGAATTGTCGATCGGCGGCCTCCACGACGCGGCCCATGCCGCCGCGTCCGATCTCACGGCCCAGGCTGAATCGTTCGGCTCCGACCGGCGTGCGTTGCGAGGAGGGGAGGGGCGACGATGGGCTGGATTCCTCGGCATCGTCCTCGGAATATGTCCGTTCACTCATGGATGAGTGCTAACCCACGCGGTCCATTGCGGGGCCTCGACGGCTCCCGCAACGGGCACGGAACCGCGTTCAGCCGCGACGGGGGCCTCCGGGGTCGGAGGGCGGGTGGCCGGCGCAGCCGGTGATGCCCGGGAGGGCGAGTAGAATCCTGCTCATGCGCGCATCGTCCGTCGGACGACGCGCGACGCCTGTCGGCCCGCTCGAACTCCATCCGACCCAGCAGAAAGGCCCGCCTCGACATGTCGAGACGGGCCTTTCGGGATTGGCAGGAGCACAGGGACTTGAACCCAGGACCTGCGGATTTGGAATCCGCTGCTCTACCGACTGAGCTATACTCCTACTGCAGGTTTTGTAGCACGCCGGCTGCCGAGCGTCCAGCGTTGGAACCCGGTCCGGCCAGACGGCCGTTCAGCTGTGGATCGGGCGGCGAGACGGTGGCAGCGAGGCCGCCCTCAGCGCTGGGGCCACACCTGGGACAGCCGGACCATCGCGGCCTCCAGGCTCGGGATGCTGACAGCGCCCACGGAGATCCGGAACCACCCGGACTCCTCGGGCATCTCGAAGGCCTGGAACGGTACGACGGCGATCCCCGCCGCTTCGAGCAGCCACCGCCGGATGTCCTCGTTGGTGCGCATCGGCTCGCCGCCGAACCCCAGTCGCCCGAATGCATCGAACTTGACGGACAGGTAGATGGCGCCGGCGGGGGCGATGTGCGGGATGCCGAGGCTCGTGAGGCTGTCGTGGACGAGATCGAGGCGCTTGCAGATCGCGGCGTGGAACCCGCGGCGGTATTCCTCCATTGCCGCGGGGTGGTTGAGCAGGGCGGCGGTGCCGAGCTGCTCGGGCCGCGGCGCCCATGCACCGATGTGGCCGATCAGGGCCTTCATCGCCGTCGCCAGCGGAGGGGGCAGGACGGCCCAGCCCACACGCAGGCCCGTTGCGGCGAAGGCCTTTGAGATGGCGTCGACCGTGATGACGTAGGGGGCGCACGCCGGCACGAGCTTGCACGGATGCGCGTGCGCGGTCCCGCCGAAACAGAGCTGCCAGTACACCTGATCCCACATCCACATCAGCGGGCGCCGGACCGGGCCTCCGGCTGCGGCTTCCTGCAGACGAAGGGCGTTTTCGTCGACGATGGCCCGGGCGATGGCCTCGAGCCGCTCGACAGAGATCACGGTGCCCGTTGGGTTCAAGGGGCTGTTGAGGCTGAAGAGCTGCGCGGTGCGGAAGTGACTGCGGAGGGCCTCGGGGTCCGGAAAGAACCCGTCCTCCGGCCGCGTGGGGATGGCGATCGCCTTGGCCCCCGTGATCTGGCCGTAGTAGCTCGCGTTCCACGAGGGCGCGGGAAAGAGCTGCTCGTCACCCGCCTCCAGGAAGAGCCGGTAGATCGCATACATCACCGGTCGGGCACCGCTCGCTACGACCACCCAGTCGGGCGTGATGGCGATCCCGAGGTCGCGGGCGTACCAGTCGCAGATCGCCTTGCGCAGCTCGGGCAGGCCCTCCGCCGGCGGGTAGTTGGTCTGGCCAGCATGAAGCGCGGCAGCAGTGGCGTCGCGGAGGACATCGGGGATCGGGAACTGCTTGGGATCGAAGTCGCCGACGGTGAGGTTGCAGATGTCGGCGCCCGCAGCGATCCTCGCGCGGACCTCTGCCGCGATCCCGAGGATCATCGAGTGCTGCATGCCAGCGGAGATCGGGTTGAGCGCGCTCGCGGCGTTGGGGCCGGCGTGGAGGGCAACACAGTGCGGGTTGGATTGCATGGGGCGAGGACTACCCCGTCGGGCCGAACTCCGGAAGCGGATCAGCCCCGGTGCTCGTGATCTTCCTCGGAATGTGCGCCTGCGGTGCGCCGGATCACGACCACGCGCCCGAGGAGCCGCTCATCGACCGGAAGGGTGCCCGCAGGTGTGAGCTCGATGCGACGGCCCACGCCCTGCACGATGCGAATTCCCGAGGTGGTGCGCACAAAACCCTTGATCCGCAGCGCGTGCAGCGGCTCGAGCAGCGCTTCGACCTCTTCGGGCGCGAGGTCTGGTGGGATCGACAGCTCCTCGCTGGTGAAGCGCTCGTGGTGGTGCGGGTGGTGCTGGGCCGGCTCGCGGCTCGCGCCGGGGCCTGCGGGGAACAGCAGGTCGAGGGGCAGATCGCCGGCGACCGCCGGGAGCACCGGGGTCCCCGGCGCGAGGGCCGACAGCCGCGCCAGCATCGGGCCGGGATCGTGGAGGTCGACCTTGGACAGCACGATGAGGTCGGCGCTCTGCACCTGCTGGACGAAGGTGTCGTTCGCGGTGGCGTCGCCGGACGGGTCGACGAATCCCTCGAAGGCGCTGCCCGTGGCATCGACGACCACGACGCACGCCTCCTCGCCGAGCCAGCTTCGGACCTGCGGGCGGTAGAGGTGGAGCTGGGTCTCGAACGGCAGCGCGACCCCGCTCGTCTCGATGATGATCCGGTCGGGATGCACCTTCTCGTGCAGTCGCACCAGGGTCTCGACCAGCGCGTCGGAGAGCTGGCAGCACACGCACCCGCCCGCCAGTTCGACGAAGTCCTCGCTCGCGCCACCGAGCAGGGCTTCGTCGATGCCCAGAGCGCCGAACTCGTTGGAGATCACGGCGACGCGCACACCTGCGGCCTGACTCTGCGTGAGCAGGCTCCGGACCAGCGTCGTCTTGCCGCTCCCGAGAAAGCCGGAGACGATGAGCACCGGGGTTTGCATGTGGTCGACTAGCCCATGTGGCCGGAATTGACGACCCCGCGCCCGCCGCTCGCCACGACCGGGCTGGTGAATTATGGGGACTGCCCCTCTGTCGTCTGCCTGCGCCCTCCCGTGCGCTCCGACGATCCTCCGC
Organism: uncultured Pseudomonadota bacterium; assembly: GCA_903875225.1. Taxonomy (GTDB): domain Bacteria; phylum Myxococcota_A; class UBA796; order UBA796; family SXON01; genus CAIUMM01. The sequence goes on along the minus strand of CAIQVJ010000105.1, from coordinate 18,650 downwards.
CCCAGCCAGAAGGAGCCGCCATGGCCCGCATCGTCTCGATCTCGAACCAGAAGGGTGGCGTTGGCAAGACGACCACCGCGATCAACCTTGCGGCGGCGCTCGCGCGGTCGGGACACCCGACGCTGCTCATCGACCTCGATCCCCAGGGCAACGCGTCGAGTTGCCTCGGGAGCCCCAAGGACAAGGCGGGGAACGGCACCGCGGAAGCGCTGCTGGGGCTGGAGCCGATCGCGAACTGCATCGTCCCCTCGCTCGATGGCCTCGATCTCTGCCCCGCCAACCGGGCGCTGGTGGGCGTCGAGGTCGAGCTGGTCGGGCTCCCGAACCGGGAGCGCCGGCTTCAGGCCGCGTTGGATGGCCTCCCCGAGAAGTACACCTATGTCATCATCGATCTCCCGCCTTCGCTCGGGCTCCTCACGCTGAACGCCTTCGTGGCCAGCGATGGCGTGGTGGTGCCGCTGCAGTCCGAGTACTACGCGATGGAGGGGATCAGCGAGCTCGTCCGCACCATCAACGCCGTGCGCCGCGGCCCGAACCCCCGCCTCGTTCGCGACGGCATCGTGATGACGCTGCACGACTCGCGGGTGCGCCTGTGCCGCGAGGTCGAGGCCCAGGCCCGCGAGGTGTTCGGGAACGAGGTGTTCCACACCGTGATCCCGCGCGCCGTGCGGCTCGCCGAGGCCCCGAGCTTCCAGAAGACGATCTTCGGCTTCGATCCGGGATGTCGTGCGGCCGCTGCATATCAGGCCCTCGCTGGGGAGCTGGTCACCCGGGTGGCCCACCAACGCACGCGGGCAACAGGATGAGCCCCGAAGCTCCACCCCGGGCCCGGGGGCTCGGACGGGGCCTGGCCGCGCTCCTGGGCGACGAGAGCCGCGACGCCACGTTCGACGCTCCTTCGCAGGATCAGCTCCTGCGCGTGCCGGTCGGCCTGATCGCGCCCAACCCCCGGCAACCTCGCACCGCGTTCGCGGCCGGGGCGCTCGAGGAGCTCTCCGAGTCCATCCGGGCGTACGGCGTGCTGGCGCCGCTCCTGGTGCGTCGCGAGGGCGCGGCCTTCGTGCTGCTGGCGGGGGAGCGCCGGCTCCGCGCCGCGAAGATGGCGGGTCTGGCCGAGGTCCCGGTGTTCGTGCGCGCGGAGTCCGCCACGCCGGTGACGCAGCTCGAGCTCGCGCTGATCGAGAACCTGCAGCGAGAGGATCTCGACCCTGTCGAAGCTGCGCAGGGCTACCAGCGGCTCATCCAGGAGCACGGATACAGCCAGGAGCAGGTTGCCCAGCGCGTGGGGAAGGACAGGGCGACGGTCGCGAACGCGCTGCGACTGCTCAAGCTCCCCGACAGCGGGCTCGCGGCGCTCCGTGCGGGCAGGATCTCCGCGGGGCACGCCCGGGCGCTGCTGCCTCTGGAGGATCCGCCGCAGTTCGCGGTCGCCCTGGCGACCGTGGTGGCCAGGGAGCTCTCCGTTCGCGCGACCGAGGAGCTGGTGCGTGCGCTCCGCAAGCCACCGGTCAAGCCGACCCCGCCCACGCCCGAAGCGCGCGGTCTCGAGCGCGTCGGGGAGTCTCTCACCCGCGCGCTCGGCACCCGCGTGGCGCTCGCACCCCGAAAGGGTGGCTCTGGGCGGATCGTCATCGACTACCACGACGCGAGCGAGCTGGAGCGGCTCATCGGTCTCATCGGCCCTCGGGGCTGAGCGTTGGCCGCGCGCCCTGTGCTCCCCGAGGCCCCGCTTGCCGCGCTGTTGGGAAAGGGGGCCCGGTATTCGGGGGATCTCTCCTTTGACGGCCGCGTACGGCTCGACGGCTTCTTCAAGGGCCGCATCCACACCGAGGATGTGCTGGAGATCGGGGAGAGCGGGGTCGTAGAGGGTCAGGTGGACGCAGCGACGCTCGTCGTCGCGGGCAGGGTCCTCGGCGCGGTCAAGGTCACGCAATTGTTGACGATCACACGCACCGGTAGCATGAGCGGGGAGATCGACGCAGCGCGGATGGTGGTGGAGCCCGGGGCGAAGATCGACGCCAAGGTGAAGTGCGGGTGACCGCGGGGATGCCCGAGGCATGGGCTCGGGCGGCCAGCCGGGGCCGCCCCGGCTGGGCGACCCCCGCCAGGATCACTGCACGAGCTTGAACTCGACGCGGCGGTTCGTTGCGCGGCCGGCGTCTGTGGCGTTGTCTGCCACCGGCACGGTCTCGCCGTAGCCGAGGGCGCGGAGCCGGGAGGGGTCCACGCCCTGATCCACGAACCACTTCATCACCTGCGAGGCGCGGCGCTGGGAGAGATCGAGGTTGAAGGCGTCGTCACCGACGTTGTCGGTGTGCCCCTGGATCTCGATGCGCATGTCCGGGAACTGCTGGAGCACGGCGAGCGCGGCCGAGAGCGTCGGCACGGAGGTCTTGCGGATCGTGTCCTTGTTGTTGTCGAAGGTGATGCCCTCGATGGCTCCGGTGAACTTCGCGACCTCGACCGGGACGACGTCGGGGCAGCCGTCGGCATCCTGGTAGCTGTTCATGGTCTCGGGGTCGTTCGGGCAGCGGTCGGAGGCGTCGTGGATGCCGTCGTTGTCGTTGTCGGGGTCCGGGCAGCCGTCGTCGTCCTCGAAGCTGTCGGCGTCCTCCTTCTCGTTGGGGCAGGCGTCCTGGGTGTCGACGATGTTGTCCTCATCGTTGTCCGGGTCGGGGCAGCCGTCGATGTCCTTGAACCCGTCCTTGTCTTCGGCCTTGTTGGGGCAGTCGTCCGAGAGGTCCTTGATCCCGTCCTTGTCGTTGTCGAGGTCCGGGCAGCCGTCGTCGTCCTGGAAGCTGTCCTCGTCCTCGGCGTTCGTCGGGCACTGGTCGAGCTTGTTGAGGATGCCGTCGCCGTCGAGATCCGGGTCCTGCTCGGCGCGGAAGTCGAGGCCGATGGTCCACTCCACGTTGTCTCCGTACACGCGGCCCTGGTCGGAGCTGGAGTCACCGAAGAAGTTGCCCATCCAACGCGCGTCGGTGCGGATGTGCAGCGGGCCGATGATCTGCACCGTGAGGCCGAGCCCCGCGTTGAGCAGCATGTTCGTCTGGGGGTTGTGGTACAGCAGCGTCGTGCCGCCCTTCGATGCGTCCGCTGCGTATTCGCGGGCCACCTTGATGTACTGGAGACCGGCGCCGCCTGCGACGAAGATGTCGAACCGGCTCTGGGGGGTGAAGTGGAACAGCACGTTGAGGCGCGGGTCCAGCAGGTTGTAGGTGTAGGAGTGCGCGCGGGTGGTCGACTGCGCCCAGCCGAAGTCCGCCTCGATGTCCACCGGGTCGAGGATCGTGAGCCCGAGCCGACCCACGGCGGTGGGCGCCGTGTTCATGGGTGAGCTTGGCCCCATCGCGTAGATGCCGCCGTACACACCGCCCGTGGGGGAGATCGCGAACGAGGGGGAAACAGCAAGGAGAAGCAGGGTGATCACGGGTGCTCCGGAAAATTGGGCGGTTGTGGCTGCGGTCTATTGCCGTGGGCACAATCGGCAACATCGTGCCGGGGCGATTCCTGCGGGGGTGGGTCAGGTGACGCTCAGCGCTTGAAGATGCGGGAGAAGAACCCCGCCGGTTCCGCCTCCTTCTCCTCGCGTTGCCCCTTGAGCTTCCACATCTCCCCGGTGGCGTCCTGGTTGCTGGGGTTCAGGCGCAGCGCCTCGATGAACGCCCGCTGGGCGCCAGCGGTGTCTCCCCGCGTGAGCCGGACCCGCCCGAGCAGGACACGCGCCCAGTCCGCCCCGGGGATGTCACGAGCGACGGCCTCCACCTCCCGGACGGCTTCTTCGACCGCGGGCGTGGTCTTTCCCGGGTTCATGCGGATGGTGCAGTAGGCGGCGTAGGCCCTCACCTGCGGGTGCAGCGGGTCGCTCGCCAGCGCCAGCTTGAGCAGCTCGTTCGCCTGTGGGAAGCGCTGGGCGCTCACCTCTCGTTGTCCGAGGGTGAGCAACCGCTCGGCTTCGAGGACGGCCTGGAGCTGGGCGTTCGCCTTCTCCTCCTCCGTCAGCTCACCGAAGATCTCCTTCCTCGTGTACGCGTCGCGCTTCTTCGGATCTCCCAGGGTCTCCCAGGCCCCGCGCACGATGTCGAACAACCTCTCGGTCCTCTCCCGCACCTCCGGCGCCGCCGTTCGCCATCGATCCGGATGCAGCCGGGCCGCGAGGCCGAGGTACGCGCGCCGGATGGCCTCGGGCTCGTCCTGCCACTGCACACCGAGGACCTCGAAGTGGTTGGCGGCGGCTTCCAGGTCGCGCTGGACTTCTTCGATCGTCTCCTCGTCGGTGGTGTCGTCCAGGAGCGGAGCGGCCTTCGCCTCCGTGCTGCCAAGGTCGAACAGCCCCGAGGGGCGTCCCGCTCCGGCGCCCTGCGGCTCCACGCGGAGCGCCACGCTGGGCGATCGGGCGATGTCGATGGCCCCGACGATCCGCGCCACAGCCAAAGCGGAGACGAGGGCTGCGCCGACAGCCGGTCCGAAGTCGACGACGTCTTCGATGGAGCGGGTGCCGTCGAGCCCCTCGAGGTACCGCATCAGTTCGTGCGACCAGGGGAGCGCCCCCAGGCGGGAGAACGCGGTCGACACCGCCATCGGGAAGCTGTCCAGGTCGGGTGCGGGGAGGGCGTCGGCGATCTCCCAGAGCGCAACGGCGAGGGGGACCGGCTCGCGGGCGGGTGGTTCGGTCCCGGGGTGCACGAGGATCGATCCCTCCCGTTCGGCGAGCAGCGCCCTGAGCCGGACCTGGCGCGTCGCGGAGACGAGGTCCGCCGTCGGGCCGAGGTGGGCGAGCCTCTCTGCGCTCTCGCTCCGCAGGTTGGACTGCACCATCGTGATGGTGTCCCCCTCGAGAAACACCAGCCGGCGGCGCTTGCCGTCCTGCCACTCGATACCGCCAGCGACGCCGGACTTGAGCCAGCGTTGCAGGGTCTCGAGGAAAATTCTACCAGCGGTGTTCACCGCCATTGCCACTCCGCGCCGAAGTCCATCATGTATCTGGCCGAGGGGGAACGGGTCCAGCGCTGATCGCGTCGAGTATGCGGAGGCCCCGACTCGCGCCCGAGCATTCGGGGTTGCCTTGCAGGGCCAGGCGGAAGCACCGCCGTGCCTCGTCGGCGCCGCCGGAGCGCGCGGAGAGGAGCTCGCCGAGGTAGAGCAAGGCGAGCTCGCAAGCCGGATCGACGCGGAGCGCCCTGCGAAGCACGTCTTCTCCAGCGGTGCAGTCCTCCGGGCAGGCCCGGGCACGTGCCCGCCCCAGGAGCGCGAGGACATCCGGGTCGTCCTCGTCTGCCGTCGCCAGCGCCCGCGACAGCGGCGCGAGCGCCGCGACCGGTCGGTCATAGGCGAGGAGGTGCCGCCCGTACTCGGCGAGCTCCTCCGGCAGGGTGTCGGGACCCAGCTCACGGGGCACCGCGTGAAGCTTCAGGCCGTCTATGCGCGCGTCGTAGATCGCGCGCCTGGGCTGATCGCCGAGCACCCGCGCGGCGTCGTGCAGCCGGGCTTCGATCTCGCGGATCCGCTGTCTGGTCACGCCGTCGTGGGCACCATCCGAAGCGCGCTGGAGAGTCGCTGTCGCCGCCTGGACGGCGGCGTGGACCTGACTGTCGCTCGCGGCCGGGCCGAGGCCGAGGACCGCGTAGTGGCTCGCGTCGGCGAGCAGGCGGTGCTCCGCGACGATCGCGGCGAGGGCATCCTGCCGCGGGTCGTCGTCGACGGAGCCCGTGGCGTCCACCGTGAGGCGGAGCAACCCATACACGAACATCAGCCCGAGCAGCCGCTCTGCGTCGGGGCCCTCGGCGAGGAGTTCCCCCATCTGTGTGCCGGCGCTGAGCATCGCCCTGAGCCGGGTGAGGGTGTGTTTCGGGTCCAGGTGCTCCCAGAGCTCCGCGCCGACCGTCGGGGCCGTCGCCCGCGCCGACCGGAAGCCCGTTCCGGGCAGTGTCTCCGATACGCCGCCGAGCCGCCATTCGATGGCGATCGGGTGGATGTCGAAGCCGGCAAAGCCGAGGGTGTTTGCCGCGATGAGTCGCCACGTGCCGCCCGTGGCGGCGCCCGCACCGAGCACCCGGAGGAGCACCTGCTCCCGGAGTGCGCGCTCGACGCCCCCCCTGTCGATCACGCCGCTCTGCACCAGCGCTTCGCCGAGCGTCTGCGCCCCCGCCCGCTCGCCCTCGAAAACGGCGTCCACGTGCTCATGATCCGCAAGTCCCATCGACGTGAGGACCTCGCCGAAGGTCGTGCCCCGGTCGGAGGAGCGGGCCGCAGCCGGGTATCCCTGTTGCAGGTAGATCCGCACCGCGAGACCGTCGGGGCTGTGTACGTCCAGCGCCCCGGTGAAGTGCTCCCGCCAGAGCCGGCGAAGGAGGGGCGGGAGGTAGCCCGGCGCCACCTGCCCGCTCTCCTGTTCGGGGGGGACGGCCACCTGCTCGGGGACGTGCGGGGTTGGCGTGGCGCCCCGGCGGGAGATCAATTCCGTCAGGAGCTGGTGCACGGTGACGGCCGACAGCGGCTTGGACAGGAACCCGTCGGCTCCCGCGCCGCGGGCCGCGGGTTCTGCGTCGACGCGTGCGGAGGTTGCAATGATGGGCAATGTGGCGCCGTGGGGTTGCAGCCGGATCTGCGCGCAGACCGCCAGGCCGTCCAGCCCGGGGAGCACCAGGTCGGCGATGACCGCGTCCGGCGGGTGGGCCTGGATCGTGCGCAATGCCTCCAGACCGTCGGTCTCGATGCGGACCGTCCAGCCGAGCGCGGTCAAGCCGTCGCGCAGGACCGTTGCGGTGAGCAGATCGTCTTCGAGCAAAAGGAGGGCGGGCACACGAATTCCGGGTGTGAAGGGTGACGTATCGCGGGGGTCCGCCCTCGCAGCAAGTTTCGTGTGTGGGCGCGGCGCGGACATTTTTTGGCGGGGGCGCGTGCTACCTTCCGCGGAACGGAGAGTCTCACGCCATGGTCAACAAAGTCATCCTCATCGGCAACCTTGGGCAGGATCCGGAGCTCCGCTCCACTCAGGGGGGGCAGTCGGTCGCGAGCCTGCGCGTGGCCACCGCCGAGAAGTTCAAGGACAAGGATGGTAACTGGCAGGAGCGCACCGAGTGGCACAGTGTCGTGGTGTGGGGCCGGCAGGCGGAGACTGTGCACCAGTACTGCAAGAAGGGCAAGCAGCTCTACATCGAGGGTCGGCTCCAGACCCGCAAGTGGCAGGACAAGGAGGGCAAGGACCGCTACAGCACCGAGATCGTGGCGGATACCGTGCGCTTTCTCGGCGGTGGTGGCGGCGGAGCCGGTGCGGATGACGGTGGTGGCGGCGGTGGCGGTGGCGGTGGGGGTGGCTACGGCGGCGGTGGTGGCGGCGGTCGCGGTGGTGGCGGCGGCTATGGCGGCGGCGCCCCCCGGTCTGGTGGGCAGGGCGGCGGCGGCAACTACGGCGGCGGTGGCGCTGCGCGCGGCAATTACGGCGGCGGGGGCTCGGGTGGAGGCTCCGGCGGCGGTGGTGGCGGGAGCGGCGGTGGCGGCGGGTACGATGACGTGCCGCCCCCGGCTGACGACGACATCCCCTTCTAGCCTGGCCGGGGCGCGCGGCCGGACAGGGCCCGCCCGGGCAGGCTCATAGGGCGACGCGAGCCGCCCGGCGGAGCCGTCGGGCGGGGCACGCTGCGGCCGGGTCGCTGGCAATCGGGGGGTGAGCGGCCGTGGAGCGTGCCGCGCGATCGGCAGCTCATGCAGCCGGTCGCGCGGCGATCAGGCTCAGGACGAACAGTCGCCGGCAACCATGTAGGAGATGTTGATGGTCGTTCCGCCGCCGGGGATGTGGTCGTCGTCGAAGCGCACCACGGTGTCACCGGAGTCATAGGTCCAACCGGCTGTGGTTCGCACGCCGTCGATGTACACCTCGATCGTCTCCGGCACCGGGGCCTGTGTCAGAGCGAAGCTGCTCAGGTCGGCTGCGGAGCTCTCGGCCAACTCGGTCATGTTGGAGCCCCAGTCGGTCGCGCAGATCGAGAGGAACGTGCCCCCCGTCGCCACCACGGCCTGGTACAGGTTCTCGCCCGGTTCGGCCGTACCGCAGCCCGAAGGGTAGTCCCCGGCGATCGCGTGGAACATCACGTCGTTCGGATCCGCCTTGTAGCCCTGGAAGAGCGCGACATAGTAGCTCCATGGGTTCGCCGACTGCTCGACCTCGTCCGTGAGGCCGACCAGATTGAGCTTGGCCTCCTCGCGGTAGAAGTCCTCGTTGCACCCGCCGCTGCCGATGTTGTCGCTCGAGAGGGCGGCCTCCATCAGCGTGAACGCCATCTCGGTGTAGGCGCCCTCCGGCCCTGCCGACATGATGTCCCAGGCGGTCTGCTGCTCGTCGGAGGTGAGGCTGCCATCGATGTAGTCGAGGTCCCCGAGGATGCACCCGTCGTCCTGGGTGACCGCCGCGACGTGGTAGTCGGCGTCGAGCCCCGCCAGCGTACCGACGTAGATGTCGAAGTTCGTGGCGACCTGCGCGATGTCGTCGCTCATCGAACAGGACCAGTCGAGCGCCCACAGGATGTCCGTGCTGCCGCGGAGCGGCTGCTCGAAGATGTCCTCGTTCACGCCCGCGATCACCCCCAGCCCCGCCTGGTGTGCCTGGGCCTCGGGCTGGTTGGGGTCGTTCGAGACCACCGTGAGGTAGCCGTTGTCGGCGTAGTCGTCGAGCGGGTTGTAGTTCATCAGGACCGTCACCGAGGAGTCGGTACCCGGGGGGATCGTCCAGGGGAGCGGTCCGTTCACGGACACGTTCGGGTCCACGCTGATCTCGCTCTCTGCGGCGGTGACGTACCGCAGTTCGGTCACGATCAGGTCGGCGTTGCCGATGTTGCGGATCTGCATCGGGACCTGGGAATCGCAGCCGATGTCCGGGTTCCCGAAGTCGTAGTCGGAGGGGTCGAGCTCGATCTGTGGCGCGATGCCCGAGCCAGTGAGCGCGACCGGTACGTTGGGCTCATCGGGGTCGTTGCTCTGCACGAAGACGGTGGCGCTCACCTCCTCGGCGGTGATCGGCTGGAACGTGACGGAGAAGGCGGTGCTGCCCCCCGGCTCGACGAGCACGGTTCCGAGAGCCGAGAGCGAGAAGGGTGCGTTCGGGTCGTCGAGCTCAACGCTGGTGAGCTGCAGCGAAGCGTCGCCCTCGTTGGTGATGGTGAATTCCTGTGTCTGCGTGGTGACGCCATCGACGCTCAGCGCGTCGAAGTCGTGCGATTCCGGGCTCACCACGATGTCGGGTGCGGAGCTGTCGTCCACGTCGTCGATCGTGCCGTCTTTGGTGACGAGCGAGTTCTCTGAGCATGCTGCAAGGGCGAGCAGGCCGGGGACGAGGAGGAGGGATGCGCGCATGTTGCTCCGGTGAGGTTCGTGCAAGTATACGCCGCTCCGGGACATTCTGTGACGCAGGACACAGCCGAATCGAGTGGTCCCGCTCCCCGGTTCGTGCGGCGGTGGACGGCGGGGCCGGCGGCTGGCCTTCGGGTCGACAGCCGCCCTACTTCGCGATGCTCTCGGCTTCGCCCTGCCCGCGCATGTCCTCGGTCACGTAGTCGAGCAACGTCGTGGAGAGTTCGATGATCTGCTCGTGCGTGAAGCGCTCTGCGCGAAGGTGGCGGTAGAAGCTGCGAGCGACGGAGCGGTTGCGGTTCTTGAGCAGTTCTTCTTCGATACGGGCGGGGGAAGCGTGCATGGATTCCTCGGAGTTGCGGCAACCTGAAGCAAGCGCCGTGCCGTCAAGAGCGGGTGCTCCACATGTAGAGATATCAGTGGGTTGCAATTTCGACTGCGTAGTCAGTGCCGCGATCCGGACGATCCGGTGCGTAAGCCACTACGCAGTCGGGCCGGTCCGGGGCGCGAAGGAGCGCGGTGCGGGCGACCGGATCCACGTTCCGCCACACGGCGCTGTGGTAGCAGGGGCCATGCGCGACAGCTTCTGCTCCTCCTGCGGTGTGCAATTCTACCCCCCTCCCGGCGCCTACCCGCGCCGGTGCGCCGCCTGCGGGGAGGTCACCTTCCGGAACCCGATCCCGGTCGCAGTGGCGCTTGTCCCGGTTCCCGGCGGACTGTTGACGGTGCAGCGCGCGGTCGAGCCCCGCATGGGCGAGTTCGCGCTCCCCGGCGGCTTCGTCGACTTCGGGGAGTCCTGGCAGGAGGCCTGCGCTCGTGAGGTGCGGGAGGAGACGGGCGTGGTCATCGACGCCGGGGCGATCACGCCGGCGGCGGTCCACAGCACCCCGGACGGCTCCCGGGTGTTGATCTTCGGGCTCTGCCCACCGGTTGAGACGATGCCGACGCTCGTCCCCAACGCCGAGACGATGTCGCTCGGCGTCTACCCGGGGCCGGCTGGAAGCACGCCGGAGCTTGCCTTTCCGCTGCACACGCGGGTGGCCTGCATGGTCCTCGGGCGACGTGGGTGAGCCTCGGCGCCAGCTGAGGGGTCACCCCGGGGACCCAAATGACGGACCCGCGATGGTCCGGGGCCCGGCGGATCACCGGGGCGGTGATTCCAGATATTCAAGGTTGCTTGATAAAAATCTGTGCCGGTGTGATGGCCGAGGGGCCCGGCGTCGGGCTCCTGACAAAACACTGTAAGAACTTCAAACGTGTGACGTTGTCCGAGCGCATGGTGTCCCGGCTCCCCCTCCTGCTGCTCCTCTGCCTCTCTCCGGGCCTCGCGTACGCGCTCGGACCCGCTGAGCCTGCGCCGAAGCCGCCGGTGTCGTGGGTGCTCGATCATGCCGACGTGACCGTGCACCTCGGCGAGGGAGAGCCGACGATCGAGGTGACGACGGTGTTCCGTCGGATCGGCGACGAGTGGCAGACCGTGCGCCTGATCGACAACGTCGTGCCCCAAGCCTCGTCGGGTCCGGTCTCCACGGGCGACGAAGGCACCTTCCTGACCCTCGACCCGGCCGCCAGCGTGGTGACAGCGACCCTGTCCGGCGTGCTTTCGCCCGATTCGCCGGATCACGCCGTGGTCCACCTCCCGCCCGGCGCCCGTACGGTGCTCCACCTCGATGCTCCGGGGCTCGACGTGGAGGCGCAGGGCTCGCTTCCCGCAGGGAACGGGCGCCTCCTGCCTGCGGATGGCACCCTGGACCTCTCGTGGCGGCCTCATGTCGAGTCGGAGCCAGAGGTCGCGGGCACGCTCGTTCGGGCGGAGTCCTCCACGGCGGCCTGGGTACAGGATGGAGCGCTGAACGTGCGGGCCCGGATCCGGTACATCGTCACGCGGGGCAGCGCCGAGAGCCTGTCCGTCGACGTGAGCGGGCTGGAGGAGATCGAGGTGGAGGGGCCCGTGGCTCACACCCTCGCCGGGTCCACCCTCACGCTCACCCCGTCCGCGGCGATCGAGGGCATGCTCACGGTCGAGATCACCGGCCGTCGTAGCGCCGTCAGCGGACCCTTTCCTTCGCCCACCCCGCTGGGCGTGTCGCGACTGGAGACCTGGTACACGCTCGGAAAGCCGGATGAAGGGGACGTCGTGCCCAGCGGCGGAAGCGCCGTCTCCGCCCGGCAGCTCCCGATGTGGGCCCGGGGGCTGTCGGACTCGGCGCCCGTGGCGTATTGGTCGGTCGCGCCGACGCTCACGTCGGGCCAGTTCGAGGCCATGCTCGGGCCGGACACGATCGTGCAGTCCGCCGAGTACGTGGTGACCCAGAGTGAGGACGGCCACGTCCTGGCACGCGCCACGTGGCTCGTGCGCAACGAGCGCAGCCAGTACCTCAAGGTCACGCCGCCGAAGGGCTATGTCCCGCTCACCGCCCGCGTTTCCGGGCGTCCCGCCCTCTTGCTGCACGAAGGCGCCGACTACTTCGTGCCGCTCGAGAAGTCGATCGAGACCGTCCAGGGGCTGCTCGCGTTCCCGGTGGAGGTCGCGTGGATCGGGGCAGACGCGGCCTGGGCTGCCGACCGGCACGCGGAGCGGAGCCTCCAGCTCCCCGCGGTGAACGCTCCGATCCAGGCGGCGAGCTGGGAGGTGCACCTGCCGCGAGGCTGGAAGGTCGATGGCAAGCAGCACGCCAGGCGATCCGAGCCGGTGCCCGAGGCGCCGCCGCTCGACCCCGCGAAGGAGCAGGCACGTGAAGCGTGGACGAACGCGATCGAGTCGTACAAGAAGAACGACTTCCAGGACGCGCAGCGATGGCTCGACGCCTCCCGTGGCTATGCCGAGCAGACCGTGCAGGAGGACACCGCCACGATGGACAACGTGGGCCGCCTGCAGTCGAACCTCGACGTGCTGTTGCCATCCGCGCAGAAACCCTCGGGATCGACGGAGGAGGACGTGCTCGCCCGGCGGGTGCGTGACCTCGCCAACGCAAAGACCATGGATGCCCAACTCACCCAGTCGAAGCTCGAGGAGGACGCTCGGAAGGCGCTCCTCGCCGGTGACGACGAGAAGGCTGCGGCGGCGCTGGAGAAGGTCACGAAGCTGGCCGAGGACATCGGGGTCACCGAGCAGAAGGAGTCGAACGAGCAGGCGGACAAGCTCTCGGAATACAGCCAGACGCTGGCGGACACCCGCGCGCGGGTGGAGAAGAAGTCCAGGATGGCGAACGGGAAGGGGGACAGCGGGGGCGTGATCGGGGGCGTGCTGGGCGGCTCTTTCGCCGGCGCCAGTTCGTCGGTCTCGTCGGGCCTCGGGGGGCTCGGGACGCGGGGGAGTGGCGAGGGCGGGGGTGGGCAGAGCTACGAGACGAGCGGAGGCGAGGACTACGATGGCGACGCCGTCGTGGACGACATGGACTACGACGAGCCGGTCGAGGCGGCGCCCGAGGAGCCGGCGAAGCCGGCGATGCACTTCGAGGAGGCCAGGAAGGCCTACAGGGACGAGGTCGGCGCCGGGAACGGTCGCACGGTCGACTCCGGGTCCAGGTCCGAGATCGACTTCGAGAGCCTGGACGTCGAGGACGAACTGGTCCTGCCCTCCCCGGTGTCCGTGCCCGACCGCGACGACGCGGGCCCGGTCACGAGGGCGCCGAGCCCGAGGCCGGCCGGCGGAAAGTCGGCGCCGATGGTGCAGGCCGAGCGGGCGATGGCGGCCCCTGCGCCCGCTCCGCCGCCGCCGCCCCCTGTCGTCGCCTGGGCCCCGGCCCCAGCGTCCGCCGCTCCCGCGCAGCAGGCGCCGGAGACCGGGGCGGACGACGGACTCACCGACAGTTGGGCCGCAGACGTGCCCGCGGACGCGGAGCCCGCCGCCGCGGATGCGGCCGAGCCTGCGGCGACCACCATGACATCCGAATTCCTCAGCACGATCCCGACCGGGCGCTCCTACCAGGAGAGCGTGAGCCAGGCAGCGGGCGTGGTCGCGTCCACCCCGGCTTCGCCGAGCCCCACGTCCTACTCGTCCCCCCGTGCCAAGGCCGACGCAGCCAGGGTGCCGGCCGGCTCTCCCCAGGCGTCGGGAGCGCGTCAGACAGCGGCGCACGCGCTGGGACCGAGCCCCGTGGAGACCGAGAGCTACGGCGCGGGTGCGCTGGGCTACCTGAACGCCCCCGGGCCCACGTGGACAGAACACAAGCCGGAGCCGGAGAAGGCCGCACGCAAGGACGGGAAGGACGCCGGGCGCGGGTACGGCCCCGACGAGGCCCAGTCGGACGAGCAGGCCCGGATCGAAAAATCCAAGCAGAAGGTGGCTCTCGAGCACGAGCTGCGCGAAGAGCGCGCGCAGAGCCACGCCGTCGCCAGTCGCACGAAGCTCAACCGGAACCTCGCGCCCGACACCCGGGAGCGCCGGAACCCGCTCGCGGTGGACGCATCTCCGCTCACCCCCGCGCTCCCGCTCGACGGCGCCCGGCTGGACCACACCGCCGCGCTCATCGAAGCCGGCGAATTTCCGACCTTCACCTACAACGTCTCCCCCGATCCAAAGTCCGACACCTTCAAGGAGTAGTCGCTCATGCCCAGCCTCCGCCTTTCCCCGCGTTTCCGGCCCACCCTGTTGGCCGCCCTGGCGCTGCTTGCCCTGGGCGCTGCCCGTCCTGCCCTCGCCGAGCCGCGCGCGGAGGTCACGATGCCCTGGACCGACTTCAAGACGCTGTACGAGAACGGCCAGGCACCGAAGGACCCGCCCGCGATCGCCCCGCTGGACTACACCATCGATCACGCCGTCTACACCGGGAAGGTGGTGGGCACCGGCGACGATGCGTACGCGCTCATCCACGTGTCCCTGCGCGGCCGCATGCTCAAGGACAACGCGTGGGCGAGCGTGCCGCTGCTATCCACGAACGCCGCGCTCAAGACCGCGAAGGTGAACGGGCAGGACGCCGCCATCTACCTGTCGCAGGGCTACTACACGCTCATCACCAACCGGGCCGGTGCGTTCACCGCCGAGCTGGACGTCGCGATGTCGTTGATGACGGCCGACGGCGAGACCGGCTTTGCGCTGCCGCTCGCGCCGAGCGGGGCCACCGAGGTGTCGTTCTCGGTGGAGTCGTCCTCTCCGGTGGACCTGACGGTCGCCGGTGGGCGCGGGGTGGTGAAGACGACGACTGGAGCGACGCAGCGGGTCGAGGCCGTGGTGCCCTCGCTGGGCTCGCTCGCGATCAGCTGGCAGAAAGAGGTGAAGGAGGATGCCGCAAAGCAGGAGACCCGTATCTACGCCGAGAGTCAGGTGCTTGTGGGCGTGAGCGAGGGCTTCCTGCAGGGGCGCGCGAACGTGAACTACACGATCCTGCACAAGGGTGTGGACCACGTGCGCGTTCACGTGCCGACCGACGTGACCGTGCTGGACGTGCAGGGCCCGGGACTGCGCGACTGGAAGCTCGGGCCCGACGGCAACATCGACGTGGCGCTCAATTACGAGGCGCTCGGTGCCTACCGGCTCACCGTGGACTACGAGCGTGCGCTCTCGGGCGCGACGCAGGTGCCGCTCGTCACGGCGCTCGACGTCGCGCGGTCGGTCACCTGGGTGGGGGTCGACGCCCGCAGCGCGGTCGAGGTCGTCGCCGGGCAGGCCACAGGTGCCGTGCCCGTCGACGTCCGCGAGCTACCCGCCGCGCTGGTCGGCCAGACCGACTACCCGGTGCTGCTCGGCTACAAGTCGCGCGACCCCGCTGCGGTGATCCCGCTCGAGGTCAAGACCCATGCCGACGTCGACATGCTGGTCACCCTCGTGGACAGCGCCATCATCGACTCGCTGGTGACCGCTGACGGTCGCCGCATGACCCACCTGCAGTATGCGGTGCGGAACAACCGCAACCAGTTCCTGAGGGTGAAGCTGCCCGAGGGCGCTGAGGTGTGGAGCGCCACGGTCGCGGGGCGGGGGGTCAAGGTGGCCAAGGGCGATGGCGGGGTGCTGGTCCCGCTGGTGCGGTCCGACGCCTCCTCGGGCGCCCTGTCGGCGTTCCTCGTGGATCTCGTGTACGTGGAGGCCGGGGTCGAGCTTGGGACGAGTGGCACGGAGAAGATCATGCTGCCGACGGTGAACGCGCCGACGAGCCAGCTGCAATGGACCGTGTACTTCCCCGAGAACGCGAAGATCGCAAAGCACAGCTTCGAGGGCTCGATCCGCCATGTCGAGTGGTATTCCACGTCGCCCCAGCTCCCGCCCAACGCGACCGTGACCGAACAGGATCGGCGGGCGGTGCAGAACGCAGCCGAGGGCATGGCGGGCACGATGGGGCAGGGTGTCGAGCCGGTGGACGTGCAGCTCCCGCTCGCCGGCCAGGCGCTCTACTTCGAGAAGATGCTCGCGTTGGACGAAGACCTCTGGGCGAGCTTCGACTACAGCATCAAGGAGAAGTAGCGGACCGCCCCGCGACCTCGCGCCGATTTTCTCGTTAGCCCCCGCGCGATGGACGTCGTCACCGGCAACGACCGACCCCGCGCGCTGGGCGAACGCCCCGGCATTGCCGTGGCGATCGGCAATTTCGACGGTGTGCACGTGGGCCATCGGCACGTGCTCACCCGGCTCCTGAGCCTTGCCCGCCATCGCGGCCTGCCCGCCTGGGTGTACACCTTCGATCCTGCCCCCACGGCGATCCTTGTCCCGGAGAGGCACCAGCCGCGGCTCCTGCAGCTCGACCGGAAGCTCGCGCTGCTCGAGGAGTTGGGCGTGGATGGGGTGATCATCGAGGAATTCTCACCCTCGTTCGCGGCACAGACTGCGGCCGGCTTCGCAGCCACGACGTTGGCGCAGCGCCTCGGCGCCGAGGTGATCGTGGTCGGGTGGGACTTCCGGTTCGGGGTCGGCCGGGGGGGCGACGTGGACGCGCTCCGGGCTGCGCTGCCGAAGGTCTCGATCGAGCAGGTGCCCCCGCTGCTGGTGGATGACACGCCGGTTTCGAGCTCGAGGATCCGACGCCTCGTGCTCTCGGGCGACGTCGCTGCGGCGGCGGGCCTGCTCGGACGCCCGCACCGGATCCGGGGACAGGTGATCCACGGGGAGGCGCGAGGTCGAACCATCGGCTTTCCGACAGCCAACATCTCTGTGCCGTCGGAGCTGTGCCTCCCGGGCAACGGTGTGTACGCCGTACGCGTGATCCTCGACGGCGAATCGCTGCCGGGCGTGCTCAACATTGGCCAGCGACCGACGTTTTCTGGTACCGAGCTCCGGATCGAGGCGCATGTGCTCGACTGGAGCGGGGATCTCTACGGGCAGTCGCTGGACGTGGACGTGATCGCGGCCTTGCGCTCGGAGCAGCGGTTCCCCTCTGCGGAGGCGCTCGTCGCGCAGATCCAGGTGGATGTCGCCAATGCCCGCGCGCTGCTCGCGCCCCAAGCCGAGGAGTTCACGGAATGATCACGGGACAAACGCGGGTATTCGGCCTCATCGGCCATCCCGTGCGCCACAGTCTCTCGCCCGCGATGCACAACGAGCTGTTCAGGCGTCGGAAGATCGACGCTTTGTATGCGGTGTTCGATGTGCTCCCGAGCCAGTCTGGGGGCGTTGCGAGCGCGATACGCACGCTCGGGCTCGCCGGCGTGAACCTGACCGTCCCGTTCAAGGAGAGCGTGCTGCCCGATCTGGACGGGTACTCGGCGGCCGCTGCGGTCGCGGGCGCCGTCAACGTGGTCGTGTCGCAGAACGGTGAGCTGATCGGGCACAACACGGATGGGCTCGGCTACCTCCGGGCGCTCAAGGAGGAGCTTGGCGCGGAGCCGCAGGGCCGCACCGTCGCCATCCTCGGGGCCGGGGGCACGGCGCGGGCGATCGCGGCGGCCCTGGCTGCGGATGGCGTGGTTTCGGTCACCTTCTTCAACCGGACGATCCAGCGCGCGGAGCGAGCGTGCGAGGCGCTGAGCCAGGCGCACCCCGGCTGCCGGTTCCAGGCGGCGCCGCTCGCAGCGGGCTCGTTCCGCCTGTACTCGCCGAGCTTCGACATCGTCGTCAACTGCACCTCGGGCGGCGCGGCCGAGACCGTCGGTGCCTTCGATGTGAGGGGGCTGCGCGCCGGGACGCTCTGGACCGACGTGAACTACTGGATGCCCGACCCGCCGCAGCTCGTGGCTTGTGCCGGGCGCGGTGTCCGAATTCAGCGAGGGATCGGGATGCTGGTGCACCAGGGGGCAGAGAGCTTCAGGTTGTTCACCGGTGTTTCGGTGGATGGGGATACGGTGCGGGGCGTTCTCGATCTGGGAGGTTGGTGATGGAGCTGCATATTCGGCGTGGCCCGCAGGTGTTGGGCCCGTTCCGGCTCGAGGATGGCCCGAATGTGGCCGGGCGGGCTGAAGATTGCGACATCCTGCTGCCCAGCCGTCGCGTGTCGCGCCATCACTGCGTGTTCGAGCTCTTCGGGGGGCGCGTCACCGTGCGGGACCTCGGCTCCCACAACGGCGTGGTCGGGGCCGATGGTCGCCGCGTCTCGACGCTCACGATGGTGCCCGGCGACGAGGTGCTGATCGGCGACTACTACATGGGGCTCTCGGAGCTCACGGGCGCGACCGAGCTGGATCTCGAGTTCGATCACGCCGGGGATGACGACGCTGCAGACGACATCCTCCTCGGCCCGGAGGAGGAGCGCGACCACACGGATCGCCTGCCTCCGCGGGTTCGCCCCATGCCGTTGCCCCGGCAGACGCAGCCCCTGCCCGATCTCGCGACCGTGACCCGCCGCAGCCCGTTTCCGGAGCACCAGGTCGAGCGCCTCGTGCTGCCCGACCTCGCCGAGGCCGGGATGGACGATCTCTCAGTCGGCATGCACCTCGTGACCGAGGACACGCCGGACCCGTACTCTCCCCAGTCGACCCCGTCGGTCCCGCTGTTTCCTCCGTCTGTCTCGGCGGCGCCCGCCCCGATGGCCGCGGCGCCGGCGGGGCAGTCGATGGCGCCGTTCACAAAGGCGTCGCCGGATCCTACGCGGTCGATGCCCCCGCCGGAGCCGAGCTTCGGCGAGTCCCTCCCCCCGAAGTCACCGCCCCCCTCTACGGCGCGTCCCACGCTCGCGCCCCGGTCGGAGGCCGTTGGTGCAGACCCCGTCGGGGTCTGGCCGAAGTCCCCCCGGACCGGCCGCCGGTTTCCCGGGCCCGATGTGGGCCGGGAGACCCTCGCCCCGGCTCCGGTTGCGGTCGTCCCGCCGCCGGTCGGGGCTGCGCCTGCGCCGTCACCGGTTCCCGCGGCAGCGGCTCGGCCCGCCGCCACGCCTGCGCCGTCACCGGTTCCCGCGGCAGCGGCTCGGCCCGCCGCCACGCCTGCGCCGTCACCGGTTCCC